>NZ_CP109487.1:8943855-9578283 GCF_036227605.1 Streptomyces sp. NBC_01439
ACACAGTTCCTGGAGTTCTGCCGCTACCTGCGGACGCTCTACCCGCGAGAGGTCCGGATCGCGATCGTCAGTGACAACTTCTCCCCGCACTTGACCACGAAGAGGGGTCAGCGGGTCGGCACCTGGGCTACGGCGAACAACGTCGAGATCGCCTACACCCCGACCAACAGCTCCTGGCTCAACCGCATCGAGGCCCAGTTCACGGCCTTGCGCTACTTCACCCTCGACGGCACAGACCACGCCGACCACAAAGAACAGGGCAGCATGAACCGCCGCTACATCATCTGGCGAAACCGCCACGCCGACGACCGACGCCTACGCGCCGTCGTCGACAGGGCAAACGTTGCCTGAGACGGCACTAGCTCGTGGCGCGCAGCCGGGCCGCGGAGTAGGCCGGGGCGCCGAGCGCCAGCAGACGGAAGAGGCCCGCGGCCGCACGGTGGCCGATGCTGATGCGTTCCATCACCCGGTGGTCACCGATCCACTCCCAGCCGGGTGCCACGGCGGCGAGCCCGCGGCCGCCCCGGGCGCCGGAGCGGAACTGCGCCCCCGTCGCCTTGACGATGGGATGCCGGCCGCTGAGCGCGACCTTCGGGTGGAAGAAGTCCGCCACCAGCTCGGCGGCGGGGAAGGCGGACCGGCAGGAGGTCAGGAAGGCCTTCAGGCCGGCCGGGTCCAGGTACATCAGGACGCCCTCGGCCAGGACCAGTACGTTGCGCCGCTCCCCGACGAGGGGCAGCAGCTGATCCGCCCAGCCGGGCTCGGTGACCGAGGCGGCGAACACGCGGGAGTGGTCCCCGGGCAGCAGTTCCGCCCGCAACCGCACGACCTCGGGCACGTCGACGCCGAGCCAGGTGACGGAGGCCGGCAAGGCGCCCGCGAGCCGCTCGGCGCGGGTGTCGAGACCGATGCCCACCGAGACGACCACCGCGTCGGGGTGTTCCCGACAGAAGGCGGCGGTCAACTCGTCGAAGACGATGGCCCGGTGGACGGAGCCGAGCGCATTGCTCCGGTCGGTCAGGACCTCGGGCGCGCGGTATCCGGTCGAGGCCAGTACGGAGGCGGCGGCCGGGTCGCGGAACGCCGTGCCCGGGAGGAGCTCGGCCGCGTGGGCACGGCCGTAGAGGGGGGTCAGCAGGGTCATGGCCACCCCGCTCAGGCATGGGCGGCGCCGCCGCCCTCGGAGGTGTTCGACATGCGCGTGGACTCCTCGGTTCGACTCGGTTCAACTCGGTTCAACTCGGTTGTACGGTTGGACGGTTCGACTCAGAACGGTGCGGGTGCGGGGGCGCCCGCCGGGGCGGGCGGGCGCCCCCGCACAGGGCGTCAGCTGCGGTGGAACACGACTTCAGGGTCGGCCGCCGTCGGACCGTCCAGGCGCGGCGCCGGCTTCCCGCGCAGGTGCAGGTCGAAGAAGTCGCCGACGTACGCCCGGGTGATCTGCTGGGAGCGGGTGCCCGACAGCGGTGTCTCCGGGTGCGGGTACCCGACCTGGTCACCCAGTACGGGCCAGTCGGTGAAACCGGGATGTCCCGCCCCCGTGACGGTCAGCCAGCGCTTCCAGCCGTTCAGCCGGGGCCAGGTGTCCTCCCAGGAGGTGTCGGGGAAGTCGGGCGACAGCAGGGCGGGGTCACCGGCGAGCATCAGGAAGGGGCGCCCGCCGAGCCCGGTCTGGGGTACGGGCGTGAAGAAGGTGCCGTCCATGTTGACCCCGGCGTCCACGCGCGGGTCGACGGCCATGGTGGCCGATGCGGCCGCACCGCCGATCGAATGCCCGGCCATGCCGATGTGCCGGGGGTCGATCAGCCAGGAGTACCGCCACGCCGGGTGCGGGCCGGTCAACCGGTCCAGGACGAACGGGACGTCACGGGCCCGGCCGTCGGAGACCCGGTGCAGCGACCCGTCGGGGAACACCTGCTCGCACGCCTTGCAGGTGAGTATCCGGCCGCCGGGGAAGACGGTGCCGTCCGACTCGTAGGCGTGGTCCACCGCCGCGACGACGTACCCGCGACTGGCGAGCTCCTCCGCCAGGGTGGTCAGCGAGGAACGGGGCATGGTGAAGCCGGGGGAGAGCACGATCAGGGGGTAGCGGTTCGCGGCGGGCCGGGGCAGCGCGTCCGTCCGCGCGTTCGTGCGGGTGGCCGCGACGCGTTCGGGGGTGACGTACTCACCCAGTTGCCCCCGGTCGGTCAGCAGTGCCTTGGCCTCGGGAGCGCTCATGTAGGGAGCCGGACTTCCGGTGTTCGCGAGCGCCGGGTAGTAGAGCGACAGGAGTAATTCCCGATCGGCCGTGGGAACCCAGGGGTCCTTGCGCTCCCGGTCCACCAGGTGGAGGGTGTCGCGTCCCACGGCGAAGCCGCCGGTGGGGCGCGGGAGTTCGAGTCTGGAGACGCCGGCCGGGGCGGACGCGGCCGCGGCCGGCGTGACGAGTGTGCCGGGCGCGGCGAGGACCAGGCCGGTCGCCACCGCCGTCAGCACGCGGATGATCTTCTTCATGCCGGCATCGTAAGGCATTTTTAGGCAAGGCTTACCTAACTTTTCCGAGATGTCGTCGAGTTGGTTCGCCGGACTGCGACGCTCTGGGTGTTCGAGCGTGCACATTCGGTCAAGCTGAGTGGCCGTCGGGTGAACCGTGCGCGGCCGGCAGCAGGTCGGAGAGGGGTGGGGCCGCACGTCGCGGGCGGCGTGACCGGGGTCGGGGTGTGGTGGTGGAGTGGACGGGATGCCCGTGAGCAGCCCGAACGGCCATTCGCTTGCCGATATGCGGACGCCATGTCCGTAAATCGGTGGTGGATGTGCGACTTGGCTTCACGTCAGACAGTCTGAACCCGCAACGGCGCGATATCGAAACCAAATATCGCGTTCAACCTTTGAATCGAAAGAGAGTTTTGTCGTGCGCCACCGCATCGCAGCTGCCTCCGCCGCCACGCTCCTTTGTCTGGTCGGCACCACTGGCATGGCAGCCGCCCAGCCCTCCAGCCTGTACGCCCCGTCCGCCCTGGTGTTCACCGTCGCGCAGGGCGACGACGTAGCCACCTCCACCATCCTCCGGGCCTCCACCCTCAGCTGCGCCCCGACCGCGCAGGGCACCCACCCGGACCCGCAGGCCGCCTGCGCCGCCCTCAACTCCACCGGCGGAGCGCTGGACCGTCTGCTGGCTTCACCGAACCCGGACCGCGCCTGCCCGATGCACTACGCCCCGGTCACCGTCACCGCCGACGGCGTGTGGAAGGGCAGCCGTGTCGCCTGGAAGCACACCTTCTCCAACACCTGCGTGATGTCCGCGACCCTGGGCGGGAACTCCGTCTTCGCGTTCTGATCCCACATCCGACCTGTGCCGCGCAGGCGCCGGGCGTGCTCCGGGTCTCCCGTGGAGCGCGCCCCGCTCACGGACCGTCAACCGGACCGGAGCGAGGCGCTCCCCCCTCCACAGGTCTGTACCCCGACGCGTCTACGCGGTCCGCTCCCGGGTGGAGACGGTGACGTGGTCCACCCGCATCGCACGGCCCGGCTCGGTGGCCGGACCTGCGCTCGCGCCGTCGGCGAGCGGCAGGTTGCCACCGATCGCCACGTTGAGGATCAGGAACAGTCCGTGGTCCACGGCCGCCTGCCACGTCGCGGGGTCCATCCGGTCGGCGGTCACCCGGTGGTGCGCGCGCCCGTCCAGGTACCAGCGCACCTCCTGCGCGCCGGGCGCGAGGTCGACCTCGACGGCGTACGAATGGAACGCCGTACGGCAGCCGGCGCACGGCTGCGGACCGGAGGTCAGGCCGGCGGGCTCCCGGCACGGACCCCCTTCCAGGACACCGCAGTGCATCGTGGCGAAGACGGTGTCCCGCCCGTTCACGGACTCCATGACGTCGAGCTCCCCGACGCCCGGCCACCCCGTGTACCCGTCGCGCAGCGGCGCCCCCAGGGTCCAGAAGGCCGGCCAGTATCCCGCCGCCTTCTCCCCGGTCACGTCCGGCAGGGCGATCGACGCCTCGATCCGCAGGACCCCGCCGGGCGGGGGCGCGAAGTCGGAGCGCCGCGTCTCGATCCGCCCCGAACTCCACCGCCCGTCCTTGCGGGTGGGCACGATCTCCAGCGCGCCCTTCCCGTCGAGGCGGACGTTGTCGGTCGAGTCGGTCATGGTCTCGATCTCGCCGGTGCCCCATTGCGGCGCGGGGCAGCCCGGGTAGCAGGTGCCGATGTCGTGGATCCAGTCGGCGGCGGACGGAGGGGTACCCGCCGGGCCGTCGAAGTCGTCGCGCAGCAGCCGCGTCCACCCGTCCGCTCCCGGCGCCGTCCCCGGTGTCGCTCCACCCGTTGCGGGCAGCAACCCGGCCTCCGCGAGCAGCCGTTCCAGCCGGTCGGTCAGGACCACGGCCGCCGCGTTGGTTAGGTGGGCGTCGTCCCGGTAGAGCAGGATCCGGTCGAGCACGGCCGGGCAGGTCGGCCCGTCGCCCGGGCACAGGACCTGGTTCACGCCGACGCTCCGTACGCCGGGCAGGGCTCCGGACGCGATCCGCTGCGCCAGCGGATCCGGCAGCTGGGCGTCCGCGCGGCTGAACGCGCAGTCGGCCGGCGATCCCGGACTGCCGGACACACACGCCGGGATGTCCCGGCCGGGTACGGGCGTGTCCTCGACGTAGACGATCGGCGCCCCCAGGGCCCGGAGCGGCGTCAGCGTCTTCTCCCAGGCCTCGGCCAGCAGCTCTGCGTCGGCGGTGTACCGGTTGAGCGAAGAGATCACGATCAGGCGCGGCTTGGGCTGCTGCCGCAGCCGCTCCAGGGAGTCCGCCCGCCAGGTGTCGCACTCCCGGTAGGCACGCCCGAGCTGCGGGCTGTCCACCGTCAGTTCCGGCAGCGGGCACCCCTGCTTCACCAACTCCTGCAGCGCCCAGCCCCGTTCGGCGGCCAGCGCGAGCATCGGGGAGAACCACTGCCCCGCGTGCGAGTCCCCGAGCAGCACGATCCGGTCCGGGCTGTCCACCGCGCCGAACAGGCAGTCGGGGCTGCGCGTCTCGGCCGGGGCGACCTCGCAGGCCCCGTCCGGCGGGAAGTCCCCCCGTGCCTGGGCGGGACTGGGCACCACCGGTCCGTCGGCGAGCGGCGCACCGGCCGTGCGGGCGAGCAGGGTGGGGCCCGAGGCGGCGCCCGGGGGCAACCCCCGGGTGTCGACCGGGCCGGCCGGACCCAGCACGCGCAGGGTCGTCGTACCCACCACCAGCGCGAGGGCCACCGGCAGCACGATCGCCGACACGCCCACCGACAGTCCGCGGCGGGGGAGTTCGGAGACCGTGCGGCTGCGGCGCAGCGGCTGCTCCACCCAGCGCATGGTGGCGAGGGCGGGCAGTACGGCCGCCAGTGTCAGCGCGGTCTTCGCGGCCCAGCCGAGCGTGCCGAGCCTGGCCTCGGCGAGGACCAGCACCGGCCAGTGCCACAGGTACAGGGTGTAGGAGAGCCGCCCGACGGCCCGGGGCGCCCGTCCCGCCAGCAGCCGCCCCACGTCCCACGGCCCTTGCGCGTGCCGTTCGCCCCGGCCGGGTATCGCGGCGAGGATCACGGCGGCGGTGGCCAGGGTCGGTACGAGCGCCGCGTAGCCCGGGTACGGGGTCCCGGCGTCGTACGACACGACGCACCAGCCGATCGCCGCGGCCCCGGCCCAGCCGCACAGCAGCCGCAACGGGCGCGGACCGCGCATCAGGTGCCAGGGCAGCAGGGCGAGCAGCGCCCCGACACCGAACTGCCAGACCCGCGAGGCAGTTCCGAGGTACGCGAGCGATACGGAGTGCTCGGTCCAGAACACCGCCAGCGCGAACGAGGCCAGGGTGAGCGGGGCGGCGGCCAGCACCACGAGGAGCCGGACCGCCCGGCCCCGGCGGACCGCCCGGGCCGCGCTCAGCACCAGCACCGCCAGCAGCGGGGCCCAGAACAGGTAGAACTGTTCCTCGACGGCGAGGGACCAGAAGTGCAGCAGCGGGCTCTGGTCGTGCCCGGCGGCGAGGTAGTCGGTCTGCTGCGCCACGAACCGCCAGTTGGCGAAGGACAGGGCCGCCGCGACGACGTCGTGCTCCATGTCGGTGCGGCGCAGCGGTACGGTCAACCAGGCGCCGGCGACGGCCACCACGGCGAGCACCACGGCGGCGGAGGGCAGCAGCCGACGGGCCCGCCGGGAGAAGAAGTCACCGAGGTGGATCCGGCCGGTGGTGATCGCCTCCCGGACCAGCAGGCCGGTGATGAGGTAGCCGGAGATGACGAAGAAGACGTCCACGCCGACGAAGCCACCGGTCGCCCCGGGAATGCCGGCATGGAAGGCCAGCACCGCGAGGACGGCGACCGCGCGCAGACCCTCGATGTCGGGCCGGAAGGCGGACCGGTGCGGGCTCGGCCCGGACTCGTTGCCCGAGCGGGATCCGGACGGCATCTCTGCGGCCCCGGGAGCGACGCTCCCGCGGGGCCTGCGCCGGCCGGGTGTCACGAGGAAGGACATGCGGACGGTGCCTTTCAACTCAGCCAGGGGAGCATCGGGTCGACCCACCCCGAAGCCAGCAGTCCGGTCAGGAGGAGGACCGCGGAAGCGGCGACGGTCTCGGGCCAGCGGCGCGGCAGCACGCCGCCGCGCGGGCGCAGCGCGGCACGCACCCGGGCGCGCACCGGCCCCGCCTCCGGGTACAGCTCGGCCACCAGGTCCCGGATCAGCGGGACGTTGATCTGGCACTGCACCAGGAGGTAGAGGAGCAGCCCCCAGTTGGGCTCCCAGCCGCCCCGGGCCACGGCCAGCGCGAGGCCGATGGCCGCGGCGCCGTTGGAGAGGACGAGCCAGACGAGCGAGACGGTCACCACCCGGCGGGCCATCCCGCCCGGAGCTCCCGTACTCCGCGCGCCGGTGGGCACCCAGGCGGCGGTCCGCCCCCGCAGCGTGTGCACGAACGCGGTCGCGGCGGCCACGCTGGTCAGGACGTTCGCCCGGATGACCTCCACCCGCCAGCGGGTACGGCTGATCCGCGGCAGCAACACGTGCCACAGCCACAGCGGGGCGAGCAGGGGCAGTACGTGCCAGGGCCGGATCTGGTCCGGGAACCAGAACATCATCACCAGCGGCGGCAACGGCGCAGCGAAGGTGTTCACGGCGGTGGTCAGATAGCCGACGATGCCCTCGTAGAAGCACAGCCGCATCCGCCAGGGCGCGCCCATCCGCCGCAGCACGGGCGTGCCGAGCAGGTGGAGGTTGCCCATCGCCCACCGGTACTGCTGGTTGACGAAGGAAGTGACCCGGTCGGGCGAGGTGCCCTTGGCGACCAGCACCGGTACGTACAGGGTGCGGAACCCCTGCTCGTGCAGGGCGAGCCCGGTGTACAGGTCCTCGCTGTGGTCGAGCCGGGCGAAGCCGCCGGCCAGGTCGATCGCGCTGCGCCGGTACACGGCGTTGCTGCCGCAGCAGATGGCGGCGTCGCTCGCGTCCCGGGACGGCTGGATCCAGCGGAAGAACCACTCCTGCGCGGAGCCGGCGGCCCGCTGGATCCACCCCATGTTCTCGTCGGTGTCGAAGCACTGCGGGCTCTGCACGATGCCGACGGCCGGGTCGGCCAGGTAGGGCACGAGGTGGCGCAGGAAGTCCGGCCGCGGGGCGAAGTCCGCGTCCAGGATCGCGATGAACTCGGCGCTGCTCAGGGTGAGCGCGTGGTTGAGGTTGCCGGCCTTCTTCAGGTGCCCCCGGTCGGGCCGTACGACGTACTCGTAGCCGTACGAGGCGGCCAGCGCAGCGACTTCGGGCCGGTCGGCGTCGTCCAGGACCCAGACGGTCAGCGCGCCGGGCCAGTCGACGGCCGCAACCGCGCGGTAGGCGTTGCCCAGGACGTCGAGCGGCTCGCCGCAGGTGGGCAGGTACAGATCGACGTCCGGCAGGCTCGCGGGCTGCCAGGCGTGGACGAGCACCTCGTGCGACTGCCGGGTGAGCCGGCGCTGGCGCAGGCTGTTGACGCTGGACAGGGCGAGGGCGACGAGGTTGAGCCCGAGGACGGCGAGGAACGCCCATAGGGCCGGTGTCCGCAGGGCGAAGGTGAACATGGTCGCCGCCGTGAACACGAAGGCGAGCGAGGTACTCACGAGGACCCAGCGGCGCTGCGGACCGAAATACCAGAAGAGTTCTTCGTCGGATGGTGGTTGCGGAAGATGATGAAAGGTCATAAAGCCCCCCACGGCCGTGCATGTACCCGTTTCAGGTGGCCCATCCTAATACCAAAGGTATAGACCAGTTGTTGCGAGAGTGTGGCACCGGAGTCAATGCGCCACGGTTTGGCGCGACTTCAATGGTCCAGACCTCTCGGTCCACCATTCGACCGGCCGTGTCCGGCGGCTCCGGGAAGGCGCGGGTCACGTAGGGGTGAACAGTCCTGGAACTCGCCGGGGCGGGCCGCGGCCGGTCGGGGTCAGGTGGTGGTGAAGATCCGGTCGAGGTGGTGGTGGAGCACCGCGACGGCCGACTCGGGCCCCCGTTGGCCCACCAGGATGCTGGTGCCCATGGTCGCCGTCATGGCGAGCAGGCTGATCGCCTCCGTGCGCGCGTCGACGCCCGGGTCGGCTGCGCCGCTCTCCTGAGCCTGCCGGAGCAGGCCGGCGACGGCGTTCTCCGCGGCGTCGGGGTTGTCGATGAACGGCTGGGCGGCGAGCGCCTCGTCGGTCACGGACAGGATCGAGTACGAGCTGTAGAGGAGGTGGAAGGTGCGGCCCTCCTCGTCGGTGGGGAGGGAGGCCAGGAGCAGTGCCTCGATGGTCGCGCGGGGGCCCGGGTTCGGGCCGACGGCGCGCAGGCGCTCGCCCACGCGTGCGGTGAAGCGGTCCGTGAGGTGCTGGAGTCCGTAGAAGAGCAGCTTCTCCTTGGTCTCGAAGTAGTACTGCACGAGTCGCAGCGACACCCCCGCCTCTGCTGCGACGTCGCGCATGCCGACGGCGTGCAGTCCGCGCCGCCCGGCCACCCGGATGAGCGCCTCGGCGATCTGGGCCCGCCGTTCCTCGTGGTCCACGCGCTTCGGCATGTCCTGTCTCCGCCCGTCCGTGTGCGCTCGCGTTCGCGGTCCGGACCGCCCGGACCCTTTCATGGTACCGCTGTACCATCTTTATGGTACGTTCGTATTACGAAGAATGGATCTTCGAAGAACCGGAGGTGCCCCGTGCCTGAGAACCCCACCCGAACCCGTCCGCGCCGCGACGTCGGCCGCTACGTGAGCGACGAGCTGCGCGACCGGTACTTCGCCGCGGGCGACGCGCTCTACGCGATGGGTGCACCCGCCCGCTACGAGACGGAAGTCGAGACCAGCTTCGGCACCACGCACGTCTACCGCTACGGCCCCGACGACCCGGCCGCGGAGTCCCGTACTCCGGTCGTTCTGATCCACGGCGCCGGCTACTCCTCGGCCATGTGGTACCCCAACACCCCCGCGCTCAGCGCCGAACGCCCCGTCTACGCGCTCGACACCCCCGGTGACGCCGGCCGCAGCATCCACCGCGAACCCATGTGGCAGCCCGAGCGCGCGGCCCAGTGGCTCGACGAGGCGCTGGAGGGACTGGGCCTCGACCGCGTACACCTCGTCGGCTCCTCCTACGGGGGCTGGCTCGTGCTCAACCAGGCGCACCGCCGGAGCGGTCGACTCGCCTCCGTCACGCTCCTCGACCCGGGCGGCCTGGAGAAGGTGGGCCTGCGCTTCTTCGCCTGGGTCTTCGTCAGCCTCTTCGCCAGCTTCGCGCCCAAGGCGCTGCGCCCGCGCCTCGCCGCCTGGCTTGAGCAGCCGGTCATCGTCGTGCCCGAGCTGCGCAAGTGGGTCCAGCTGGGTGCCCGGGCCTTCCGGATCCGGCGCCCGGCGCCCCTGCCGCTGGCCGAGGACGCGCTGCGCTCCATCCGCACCCCCCTCTACCTCGTCCTGGGCAAGCGCAGCCTGCTCGTCCACCCCAAGCGCCAGCTGGAACGCGTACCGCGCCTGATACCCGGCGCTCGCGCCGAGATCGTCGCCGCGACCGGCCACGGACCGCAGATCGACCACCCCGACCTGGTCAACGCGCGGATGCTGAGCTTCATGGAGGACGTCGACTCCCTCGCCCCGGCCGGCGCCTGAGCCGGGCCCGGCGGCTCCGGATCGCGTGGGCAGGTCCGGAAGTGACGTGCCGCTTGTCCGGATCGTCGCTGTTCATCCCGGTCCGGCGGGGCAAGGATGTCTCCCTGCGGTTCGGCTTTCCACGTGACGTGATCCGGGGGGATCCATGGCGACGAGAACGCGACGCACCAGGAACACGAGGGGCCCAGGACGTACGAGGCGTACGGGCTTCGCCGTGGCGGGCAGTTTCCTCGCCGCCCTCGGCATGACGGCTCCCGCGCAGGCGGCCGCGGGGTCAACGGCCGCATCCTGCACGCCGTCCATCCAGGTCCTGCAGAAGCTGCCCGCCACCGACGATCCGCATCCGAGCCCCTGGGTGCGCCACACCCAGGTCTCGGCCATCGCACCGGGGCACTCGCGCCTGGCGGTCGGCATGTCCGGCATGAAGCCGGTGTACTGGATCGGGGAACAGGTGTACGCGGTCCCGGTGCCCGAGGGCTCCAGCACGGGCCGGGTCAAGGACGTCAACCGGTCCGGCCTCATGGTCGGGCAGGTGACCACCCGCGACGGCAGCCTGGCGTTCAGCTACCGGCACGGCGACGCCGCCATCACCGTACTGCCCGGCGGGGACGAGGCGAGCGGGGTCAACGACCGCGGCGTCATCATCGGCAGCCTCTGGGACGCCGCCCAGAACCGGATCATCGGCGTGGAGTGGTCGCACGGCAGGCCGCGCCGCGAACTGCCCCGGCCCGCCGGTTACATGCTCTCCCAGATGTCCGGCCTCAACAACGCCGGGCAGGTATCGGGCAACGCCTGGGAGCTGGAACGGCGCCCCGGCCGCCAGTTCCAAGCCGTCCCGGGGCTCTACTGGCCCGCGTACCCGGACTCGACGCCCGTGGTGCTGGCGCCCTTCGACGACACGGGGGACCAGCACGTCACCCGGGGGATCGACGACTCGGGCCGGATCGTCGGCTACGCGCGGCGGGGCAGCGGGCCCGACAGCGCGGAGTACGCCGTGGTGTGGAACCGACCCGACGGCCCTGCGGTGTACGCACCTTGGGCGCCCGGAGCGATCGGCGGAACGTTTGACGCGATCAGCCCGAACACCGGAGTCGCGGTCGGCCTGGCCGAGTTCAGGTACCCGTCGCCGCCCCCGCCGGACAGCCCGCCGGCCCGGGCGCAGTACTGGACCGGCAAGGGGCCGATGCGCGTCCTGCCGGGGCTGGGTCCGTCCCTGTTCACCGCCGCGTTCGCCGTCACCGACGACGACCGGGTCGGCGGAGCCGCGCTGGACGCGCAGAACCGGGTCCTGCCGGTGATCTGGACCTGTGCGTCCAAGCAGGCGTACGTCTTGAAGGGCTCCCGGCCCTAGGGCCGGTTCGGTTCCGTTCGTTCGGGGCAGGGCGGTCTCGGGCACGCCGTGGCGAGCACCCCCGTGGATCGCCACGGCGTGTGCGGGGCCGTCCTGCGTCAGTGGGTGGGGGCGGGCGGGGCCGCCTCCGGCGTGCCCGTGGGGTGGAAGCGGGTGAGGTGTTGCGGGGGGACGATCGCGGGGAGGAGGAATTTCCACAGGTCGGTGACGCGCGTGTGGAGGTCTTCGCGGCGGGTGCGGACGTGCGAGGTGACCTGGATGCCGGTGAAGGCTCCTACCAGCAGGGTCGAGAGGTCCCGGACGTCGAGCGACGGGTGTATGTCACCGCGCTGCTGAGCGGGGGTCAGGCAGCTGCGGCAGGTGTCGATCCAGGCGTCGTAGGGGGTCGGGTCGGGGTGGGAGAAGGAGCCGAACTCGATGACCAGACGGATGCCGGCCCGGATGCGGACGTCGGTGCGCAGGCCGTGGGCCATCTGGTGGGTGAGGTCGATGACGGTCTGCAGGCCCGGGTTCTGGATGGCGGGGACGTGCTCGGAGACCTGGAACTGCTCGTCCATCAGGGTGCGGGCGAGGGCTTCCTTGGACGGGAAGTGGAAGTAGAGGGCGCCCTTGGTGACTCCGGCGTGCTTGACGACGTCGCTGAGGCTGGTGCCCTCGAACCCGCTGAGGTCGAAGGCGGTCGCCGCGCCGTTGAGTATGGCTTGGCGGGTGATCTCGGCCCGCCCCTGTCTGGCCCTCGCCACGTTCTGCTCGTCCCCTTGATCACTGCCCGAGCGGTGTTCGCCGCGGTGTCCCGTCAATCTAGTCGGGCCGCGCGAATGGAAACCAGTCGGCAGGTACTTTCTTGCGGCGGCGGGGAGCGGTTCGGGGAGTTGTGTGGTTCTTTGCGTGATTCTTTTTCGGTGGCGAGCCCGCTCGGAGGTCAATCAGCTTGCCTCGAAGGGAAGTTGACCGGTCGCTCCGGATAGTCCGGGAGCGCGAGTGCGGTGGCGTCCTTCGCCGCGTTGAGCATCCAGGCGAGGATGCGGGGTCTGCTGAGCATGGTGTTGCGCAGGTGCAGGCCCCATTTCGAGGCGGGGGCGAGGAAGCGGCCCGTGCGGTCCCCGCCCTTCTGGCGGTCCTGGGCGTAGGTGCGCAGTAGGGATTCGTAGCGGGTGAAGGCGGCCCGATGGTCCCCGGGCGAGCGGGAGAGTTCGCCGGCCAGGACGTACGCGCCCAGGACCGCGGTACCGGTGCCCATCCCGCCGATCGTCGCGCCGCAGGCGGCGTCACCGAGGAGGGCGATCCGGCCGGCGGACCAGGCGGGGGCGTCGGCGCGGCTGATCGAGTCGAAGTAGAGGTCGTCGGCCGTGTCGAGGGAGTCGAGGAGGCGGTTCACCTTCCAGGGCAGGCCCGCGAACGCCCGGCGCAGGAGGCGTTTGTGGGCCTCGGGGTCATGGCGGTCGTACGCGAGCTCGGGGGAGGCGAAGACGAAGAGCGCGCGGGCCCGGGCGGGGTCGGTGTGGTCCACGGCGACACTGGCGAGGCGCCCGGGGGTGTTGTGGCCGATGGAGCCGGCGCCCGGCCGCAGGTCCAGGCCCAGGCCCGAGTGGTGGGGCAGGCTCCAGGTGGCGGCGTAGTGGCCGAGGTGGGTGACGTGATCGGCATCCGGGCCGAAGGCGAGGCGCCGGACGTTGGAGTGGAGGCCGTCGGCGCCGATGACGAGGTCGAAGGTGCGGGGCGGGGCGTGGCGGAAGGTGACGTCGACGCCGGTGGCCGTTTCGGTCAGGGAGGTGAGGGAGTCCCCGAAGGCGTACTCGGCGCCGGCGGCGAGCGAGGCCTCGTAGAGGATCCGGGAGAGGTCGCCGCGCAGGACCTCGATGTCGCCGCCCGCGAACTCGGCGGGCAGGCGCAGGAGCGTGCGGCCGCCGGCGTCGACGAAGGTCATCGGGCTGCCGCCGGTCCGGACGCGGTGGAGCGCGTCGAAGATCCCCATCTGCCGCAGGACGTCGAGCTGGGTCCCGCCACGGAAGTCGACGGCCTGGCCGCCCGGGCGCAGGGCGGGGGCGACCTCGACGACGGTGGGCCGCAGGCCGTGGTGGGCGAGCCGGTGGGCGAGGGCCGGGCCCGCGATGCCGGCGCCCGAGATGAGGACGGTGCGGGCGGCGGGGCGCGGGCGGTCGGCCCGCGCGAACGATGCGGTCATGGAGGACTCCTGGCCTGAGGATTAACTGTGTCCGTCGGACACTGATTCGATACCGTGTACGGTAGACGCAGTTTTGGGGCGAGCGCAAGGTGAGGGCGATGACGAGCGATCAATGGGGCCCGGCCGTGCGGTTGTTGTGGGGGCCGCCGCCGGCCGGGCCCGCGCGCGGACCGAAGCGGGGGCTCACGCTGGAGGGGATCGCCCGGGCCGGTATCGAGATCGCCGACGCGGAGGGCCTGGGCGGCGCGTCGATGCAGCGGGTGGCCGCGGAGCTGGCCGTTACCAAGATGGCCCTGTACCGGTACGTGCCGGGCAAGGCCGAACTGGTCGCGCTGATGGTGGAGGGCGCGCTGCCCGCGGCGGCGCAGTCGCCGGGCGGCCCGTGGCGCCAGCGGCTCGAAGAGTGGGCTCGGGGGCTGCTGGAGGGCCTTCGGCTCCACCCGTGGCTGGTGGAAGCGACCGTCGGCGTACGGGTCATGGGCCCGCGGGAGCTGGAGTGGATGGAGCGGGCGCTCGCCGCGCTGGACGGGTGCGGACTGACCGGGGCCGAGGCGATGGACGCGGTGGTGCTGCTCGCCGGACACGTACGCGGCATCGCCGAGCAAGAGCGGGCCGCAGGCGCGGGACCCGGGTCCGGGGCGGCCGGCCCGGACGCCCAGCTCGCGGCGGTGCTGGGCGAGGTGATGCGCGAGCACGGGGAACGGTTCCCCGCACTCGGGGCGGCGCTGGCCTCGGCAGCGGCGCACGGCGGGCGGGACCAGGCCCTGGAGTTCGGGCTGAGCCGGATCCTGGACGGGCTCGAACTGCTGATGGCCCACCGCGCGGACGGGAACTGACGTCACGCGCGGGCCGCTCGGGGCGGTGCGGTGACGCCCGGAGGTTCGAGGGCGTCAACCGGCGGTTCGGGACGGGCGTGCAGTGGTGGGGGCGCCGGGGAGTCCGGCGGTTGGTCGACCGTTCACCACCTCCGCACCCGCACCCGCGCCCGGAGGCTTCGAGCATCCCACCCGGTGGCGTCGCTCAGCCGGATGCGCCCCACGGCCGGAGGACCATGAGCGAGCATGCCCGACCCGAGGGCGCCCGAAGTCGGAGACTCACCGCAGCGCCCGGCCGCCGGGCGCTGCGGTCAGGCCGGAGCAGGTCGTGTCGGACGCCCACGGCGGCGGCCGTACGCCCGGCTCGGTCCAGGCGGCCAAGGCCTCGCCGTCGACACAGACGATTCCGCACGCCGCGGCGTACTCGAGGGCGGGCGCCGTGAACTGACTCGTCGTGACGACGATCGCGACATCGGCGTCGTGGACGGCGAAGCAGGTCCCGCCGAAACGCTGCAGGTCCTGCGAGCCGACCCGGTTGTCCTCGGCATAGTGCTTGCACTGCACGACGACGCGCAGCCCGTCCGGGGTCGTGGCGATCACGTCGGCGCCCAGATCACCCGCGCCGCCCACCACCTCCACCGGGGTGCAGCCGTCGCGTACGCAGAGAGCGGCGATGGTGTGTTCAAAGCCGTCGGCATCGACCGCGGCATGGTCGAGCGCCTCGGCTCCGACATCCGGCAGTTCCGTCGCGGGCCGCACGCCCGTCGCGGAGTACGCGCCCGGGTCGGGCGGTGCCGGGGAGCGGCGCCTCACGGGGGACGCGCTCCACGCGGCGAACGCCACGCCGATCAGCAGCACCACCGCCGCGACCACCGGTAGGGCCGGCAGCCGTGTCCCGGCCGCCGAGGTGGCCCTGACGAAGGCGGCCAGGCCGCCCATGACGGCCCCGGCCAGCCCCACGGCGAGCACCAGATCGCGCCCGAGCGTCGCGCCGCTCCGCGGGACCCCGCTCCTGTTTCCCCTCCGTGTCATGGGGTCAGCTCCTCCGGCCCCGGCCCCGGCCCCGCCCGCGGGCCGCCCACCCGTGGCCGACGCCGGCGACGTGGAGCGCGAGAGCGGCGAGGCCGAGCAGCGTGAAGTTGGTGGAGCTGAACACTTCGTTCGTGCTGATGGTGGCGGCGTTGATCAGGAACGCGACGAAGAACAGCACTGCGGCGGTGATGCCGAGCATGTCCATGCCCCTTTCGTTCGGTGACCGCCGTGTTCCCCGTGGGGGCCGGATCATGAGCGGCCCCTTCCGCAGGATCGTCCGCCGGTGGGCCGGGCCGAGGGGGAAGCGTGCGTTCACAACGGGAAAGCCGGGGCAGACGCCGTTCAAGAGGTTGGTCGATCCTTTCACTCGAACCGGAGGAGTTGTTCTCACGTGACCGAGCATGCGTGGAGTTACAAGTCGACGTCGGGCCACCTGGCCGGTACCGATCTCACCGGCTACAAGGTCGAGGCGGTCGACGGAAGCATCGGCAAGGTCGACAAGCACTCCGACGAGGTCGGTGACGCCTACCTGGTCGTCGACACAGGGGTGTGGATCTTCGGGAGGGAAGTGCTCCTGCCGGCCGCCACCGTGATTTCGATCGACCCGGAGGAGCGGACGATCCACGTGGAGCGCACCAAGGAACAGATCAAGGGATCCCCGGAGTTCCACCGGGACGAGCACCTCGGCGACGCGGGCTACCGCGAGCAGTTGGCCTTCTACTACGGTCCCGCCGGTCCGTTCGGCGGCCCGTTCGTCTGACCCGCGAGGGGGGAGGGGCCCGGACTCGTCGAGTCCGGGCCCCTCCCGGCTGCCCTCGTCGGTGCTCGGTCCGGGCAGCTCACCGGTTCAGTCCGCCGTCCGGCCGTCGACGGGGACGTCCAGTCCGTCGGCGAGGGCGGCGAGGGTCGCCCCCAGGGGGAGCGCGACGCGGGCGGCGGCGTGCCGGTCGCCCCGGGTCGGATCCCTGTTGACGATCAGTACGGGTTTTCCCGCCTGGGCTGCTTGGCGGACGAACCGGAGTCCGGACATCACCGTGAGCGAGGATCCCAGGACCAGGAGCGAGGTCGCCGCATCGACCAGTTCGCGGCAGTGCTCGACCCGGTGCGGGGGAACGTTTTCGCCGAAGAACACCACGTTCGGTTTGAGGATGCCGCCGCACTCCGCGCAGGGCATGACGGTGAAGTCTCCGACCTGTTCGTCGGTGAGGTCCGCGTCACCGTCCGGATTCAGCCGGGCTGACGCGGGCGCGAAGCCCGCATTGGCCCCTTCCAGCCGCTGGGCGAGCTCCTGGCGCGTGCTGAAGGCGCCGCAGGAAAGGCAGACGACCCGGTTCAGACCTCCATGGAGTTCCACCACGTCCTTGCTGCCGGCGGCCTGGTGCAGGCCGTCGACGTTCTGCGTGATCACCGCCGAGAGCAGACCGTGCTGCCCGAAGGCGGCCACGGCCCGGTGCCCGGCATTGGGCCGGGCACGGCCGAAGGTGTGCCAGCCCAGGTGGCTGCGCGCCCAGTAGCGGCGCCGGGCGTGGATGCTCGTGGTGAATTCCTGGTAGGTCATCGGGGTGTGCCGGCGCAGGCTGCCGGCCTCGCCACGGTAGTCGGGGATGCCCGACTCCGTGGAAAGGCCCGCCCCGCTGAGCACCAGCACGCCTCCGGTCCTCAGCGCGTCGGCGACCGGCTCCGGATCCGTGGTGCCCGGCCGTAGGTCCCCGGTGGGGGTCCAGCTCAGAGTGGGGCGCGTACGCATGCAGCCAGCGTACGGAACGGGCCCGAGCGCGGCACGGGGGGCGGCACAGGGCCGTGCCCCGGTACCGCCCCCGCCCCCCGCCCCCCGCCCCACCGAGCCGTAGCCCGACGAACCGCCGGGCCGTCACGCGTCGGGTGCTTCGTCGACGTGCGGGGCGGGTGTCATCCGGGGACGGAAACACGCGGTGATCGTCTTGCCGCCGTGGAAGGAATGGGCGTCCCAGGCATCGGCGAGGGCGTCGATGATGGCGAGTCCCCGCCCGGAGGTCGCCCCGCGTGAGGGGGCGCGCGGGGCCGGCAGCTGCGGGTCCGCGTCGGCAACACTGACGTGCAGGCACCGGCCGTCCCAGGTGAGGACCAGCCCGGCGCCGCTGCGGGCGTGGATGTGCGCGTTGGTGACGAGCTCCGACACCGTCAGCAGGACGGAGTGCGCGGTGTCGGGGGCGTCCGTCGTCCACTGGAGGGAGTCCAGGCGTTCCGCGGTCCACCGGCGGGCCTCGCGCACGCCTCGGTGGACGGGGAAGGAAGTGGCCCAACCCTTGGCACGCATGGACACCGCGTTCACCTCGCTCGCGCTCTCGTGTGACGCCGGACCGGACGGGCCGAGACGCTCGTCAGAAACGGCTCGCCCGGTGCCGGGCACGGTGTCCGCCCCTGCGGTGGACGAGCAGCAGGGCCAACGCCATCGGCGCGATCAGCAGGACCATCGTCGTCATGGGAGCGATCCTTCCGTCGTAGTCGCGTTCCTCCTGCGCGTGTGGCCGCTATGAGGCCCTTGAAACCCCGTCCGGTCCCGCCTCCCTCGAGATTCCCTCCCGCAGGTGACCCTTAGCATGCGCGGCATGAGTGATCTTGACGAGCGGTTGCACCGGTTCCGGATCGATGTGGGTCAGGGGGAGCTGGACGACCTGCGCGAGCGGCTGGGCCGGGTGCGGTGGCCCGACGAGCTGCCCGGGGTCGGCCGGGCGTACGGGATGCCGCTCGCCCCGATGCGGGAGCTGGTCGACTACTGGCGCGAGGAGTACGACTGGCGGGCGGCCGAGGCCCGGCTGAACGAGTGGCCGCAGTTCACCACGGTCATCGACGGCGCGCAGGTGCACTTCGCACACCTCCGCTCGCCCGAGCCGGACGCGACCGTGCTGCTGATGACCCACGGCTGGCCGGGCTCACCGGTGGAGTTCCAGCGCGTCGTGGGCCCGCTCACGGATCCCCGGGCGCACGGCGGCGACCCGGCGGACGCCTTCCACCTGGTGCTGCCGAGCATCCCCGGCTTCGGCCTCTCGGGACCCACGACCGACACGGGCTGGGAGTTCAAACGGGTGGCCCGGGCCTTCGGCGTGCTGATGGACCGCCTCGGCCACCGGTCGTACGGGGTGCAGGGCGGCGACTGGGGCGCCGCGATCTCGCGGGAACTCGGGCTGATCCGGCCGGACCACGTGATCGGAGTGCACCTGAACCTGCTGCCCGGCGGCGGGGCCACCGCCGAACCCCGGCCCCAAGAGCTGGCCGCACTGTCCCCCGCCGAACGTGAGCGGACGCTGGCCTCCTGGGAGCGGTACCGGATCTGGGCGCGCGAGCGACAGGGGTACGCCGACATCCAGGCGACCCGGCCGCAGACCCTCGCGTACGGGCTCAACGACTCGCCGGTCGGTCTGCTCGCCTGGATCGCGGAGAAGTTCACCGAGTGGAGCGACCCCGCGTGCCCGGTCGACCGGGACCAGATGCTGACCAACGTGACGCTTTACTGGCTCACCGGAACGGCCGGCAGCGCGGCCCGCCTCTACTACGAGCGGGCCCACGCCGCGTACGCCGGCCGGCCGCCCGAGGTGTCGCGGACCCCGACCGCACTGGCCGACTTCCCCCGGGACAACTTCATCCCGCTGCGCCACGTCGCCGCGCGCACCGACTCCATCGTCCGCTGGACCTCGTACGACCGGGGCGGCCACTTCCCCGCCATGGAGGTGCCCGAGCTGCTGGTGGGGGACATCCGCGCCTTCTTCCGGCAACTGCGCTGACCAGCACGTGAAAACGCGTGGCCGGGTCCCGACACGATCCGGAAATGACGGGGCCGTGGCGGGTCCCGCACGGTACGGTCCGGAGCCATGAAGATCACGAAGTACACCCATGCATGTGTGCGGATCGAGCAGGACGACCGGGTTCTCGTCATCGATCCCGGTACGTGGAGCGAACCGGCCGCCCTGGCCGGGGCGGACGCCGTGCTGGTGACCCACGAGCACGTCGACCACGTCGACGTACTGCGTCTGGCGGGGCTCGGCGTACCGGTCTACGCCCCCGCCGAGGCGGACATTCCGCAGCTGGACGTCATCGGAGTGTCCTCCGGTGCGGAGTTCACCGCCGCGGGCTTCCACATACGGGCGGTCGGTGGCCGCCATGCCTTCATCTACGGCGGGCAACCCGACTGCGCGAACCTCGGGTACGTCGTCGACGACGCGGTGTACCACCCGGGAGACTCGCTGCACGTGCCCGAGCAAGGGATCGAGACGCTGCTCGTGCCGGCGCAGGGGTCGTGGCTGAAAATGGCGGAGGTGATCGATTTCGTCAAGGCCGTGGGGCCGCGGCGGGCGTTCGCCATTCACGACGCGCAGATCAACGACCGCGGTCTCAGCAGCGTCAACGGCTGGCTCGGTGAGGAGACTTCGCACGGCTACCGCTATCTGAGGCCCGGCGAATCGCTCTAAGGCGCCCGCCCCCTCCCGGCTCCGCCACCTGCGCAGGGGCAGGTTAGTGTCCCTCGAATGGTTCGACACGGATCCCTCTCCACACTGCGGCACAAGCCGTTCAGATTATTCCTCCTGGCGCGTCTGACCTCGATGAGCGGAACGGCGATGGCCCCCGTGGCCCTGGCCTTCGCCGTGTTCGGATTCGACAGCAGCCCGGCGTCCCTGGCGATCGTCCTCGCCGCCAACACCGCCCCGCAGCTCGTCCTGCTCCTCGTCGGAGGAGTGATCGCGGACCGGTTCTCCCGCCAACGCGTCATCGTCATCGGCAATGTGCTGCCTGCGGCCACCCAGGGCTGCGTCGCACTGCTCGTGGCGACGGGAACGGCCACCACCGGGCGGATCGCCCTGTTCGCGGCACTGGCGGGCTGTGCGTCGGCACTGACCCAGCCCGCCATGAACAGTGTGCTGCCGCAGCTCGTCGAGCCCGGCGAGCTGCAGCAGGCGAACGCGCTGATGCGGTTGCCCATCAACATCGTCCGCGTCCTCGCGCCGGCGGTCGGCGGCGTCCTCGTCGCCTTCGTCGGACCGGAACTGACCCTGGGCTGGGACGCCGCCAGTTTCGCGGTCGCGGCCTTCCTCTGCAGCCGTCTTGGCGTGTCCGGACCCGCCAAGACCACGGCCTCAGTCTTCCGCGACTTCAAGGACGGCTGGAAAGAGTTCTCCCGTCTCTCCTGGATCTGGTCCTATACGTTGTCCGGCACCGTGGTCGTCGCCCTCTGGCTCGGCGGCTATCAGCTCCTCGGTCCGGTGATGGCCCAGAACAGTCATCTGGGTGCCGCTTCCTGGGGAATCGTCCAGGGGGCATTCGCGGCGGGCCTGCTCCTGGGTGGAATCGTTTCACTCAAATGGAAGCCGTCCAGGATCATGGTCGTGTGTGTATGCGCCAACCTGCCCCTGGCGCTTCCCTTCCTCGCACTCGCCTGGGGCGCGCCGCTGGCGGTGCTGGCCGGGGCGAGCGTCATGGCGGGCATCGGCCTCGACATCGCGATCGTGTGTTGGAACACCGCCGTGCAGGAACAGCTCCCGTCGGAGGTGCTCGGGCGGGTCAGCTCCTTCAATTCGGTCGGTGAGCTCATGTCCGTGCCGCTGGGCTACCTCGTCGTGGGCGCTGCGGCGACCTCCCTCGGTACGGAATCCGTCCTTCTCTGGAGTGCCGTACTGATGGTCCTGACGAGCCTGGTGCTGCTGCTCGCCCCGAGCATGTGGGCGGTGCGCAGGCTGCCCGCGGACCCGGGTCCGGCCGCCGTCGCGGCGGGGGACCTGGACCGAGGGGCCCGGACCGGCCGGGTGCCCGATCAGGTGGCCCGCCCGTAACGGACCGCTGTGCTCCAGATCCGCTCCAGGCGCACCCGGGTGCCGGGACGTGGAGCGTGCCAGATGCGGTCGTCGCCGGCGTAGATCCCGACGTGGGTCATGGTCGCGCCGCTGGGGAAGAAGACCAGGTCCCCGGCCGCGCGATCGGCCTCGGGAATGTGGACGGTGTGCTCGTACTGCTGCTCGGCGGTGCGCGGGAGCCGTTTGCCCGCCTTCTTGAAGGCGTAGAGGGTCAGGCCCGAGCAGTCGAAGCGTTTGGGACCGGTGGCGCCGTAGGCGTACGGCGAGCCCTGTTTGGAGGCGGCCACCGCGACGGCTCTGGCGCCGTACGGGGCGGCGGCGTGCGCCGGGGCCGCCGGGCCGGTCGTTACGGCGGCCGTCAGGAGCAGCAGGGAGAGTATGGCGCGGGCCCTGGGGCAACAACACGTGGGGAGAAGGCCCTTGGGGGCCTTTCGGAAGTCGGTCCTGGGGCAGGACATCGTGATACCTCCGCAGTCGGTTGGCGGGTAACAGTCAGATCAGTGGAAGGAGTCCTGTTCTCGGTCGGATGCGTCGGGGCTCTGACGGCGGACCAGTTTTCTCCGACGGGATCCACCGAACAGCGCGGGACACAGTCTCATTTGTCTCGATTTTGCATTCGATTCGAGATCATATGCCTGAATGATTGCCGGATGGGCACGCCCGACACGCTGGTCCGCGGCGCCATCGCCGGCTCGCCCCGGATAATTGACGGGAGGTCGGGGCCGCCGACTTTTAAGATCATCGGATGGAGTATCCCCGCTATCCCGCGAAGCCCCGCCCCGGTGACCAGGTCGCCGTGATTTCACCCTCTTCCGGCCTCCCCGGCCTGTTCCCGCGCCCCTACGAGTTGGGGCTGAGCAGGCTCCGGGACGACTTCGGACTGAAGGCGGTGGAATACCCGACGACCCGGACGATGGGTGCGACGCCCGAGGCGCGCGCCGCGGACATCCACGCGGCCTTCGCGGACCCCGACATCAAGGCGGTGATCGCCAGCATCGGCGGCGACGACCAGATCACCGTCCTTCCCCACCTCGACCGCGACCTCCTGCGCGCCAACCCCAAGCCGTTCTTCGGCTACAGCGACAACACCAACCTGTTGCTGTTCCTGCGGGGCTTGGGCATCGTCGGCTACCACGGCGGTTCGGTCATGGTCGGGTTGGGACGGCCCGGCGCGATGCACCCGTCGACCGCCGACTCCCTCCGGGCCGCGCTGTTCACCTCGGGCGCGTACGAACTCACCGCGGCGAGCGCCTGCGGGGACACCGACAGGCCCTGGGACGACCCGCAGACGTTCGCATCCGAGCCCCCCATGGAACCCGCCGACGGCTGGTCCTGGCACAACGCCGACCGGGTCGTCGACGGCATCAGCTGGGGCGGCAACCTGGAGATCATCTCCTGGCTGCTGATGGCCGACCGCGTGGCGGGGCCGGTCGACGCCTACGCCGGCAACGTGCTGTTCCTGGAGACCTCCGAGGAAATGCCGGCTGCCGAAGAGGTCTACCGGATCCTGCGCGGCATGGGCGAACGCGGGCTGCTGCGGCAGTTCCCCGCGCTGCTCATGGGCAGGGCGAAGAGCTGGTCGTTCGAGAACCGGCTCGATGCCGGGGCGAAGGCCGAGTTCCGCCGGCAACAGCGCGAGGCCGTCCTCCGGGCCCTGCGCCAGTACGCCCCCGACACCATGGCGGTGTTCGACGTCGACTTCGGCCACACCGACCCGCAGGTCGTGATCCCGGTCGGAGGCCGCATCCGGGTGGACGGCCCGGCACGCCGGATCGTCGTCACGTACTGAGTCCGGCCCGGCGGTCGTCGGAGCAGTGGGCGCGCATCGCCGGGGGCCATGAAGGCCGCGGTGATGCCCGCCGCCCGGAGAGCGCCCCCGGCGGGCGCTCTCCGGGCGACCGGGGAACCCCTGCCCGCGGGCCCGCCCGTTGACCGGGGGAGGACGGTCCTACGGCGCTCCGCAGGCGACCGGGACCGCGGCCCGGGGAGCGATCCGCATCCGGTCCCGCGCGTACTCCACGGTCTCGCCCGGCAGGATCAGCAGCCCGGGCTCCCCGTCCTGACCCGCCCCGCCGATCGGCTGCACCTGGACGGCCGGGCCGAGCCCGCCGGCCATGAACACCGTCGGGTCGACCTCCCAGCCACGTGCGGCGAGCCACAACTCCAGCGCCGCCGTGTTCCGTTCCCCCGCGCCGCGCGGCCACTCGAACGTCGTGCTCCCCATCCCTGCCCCCTGTAGGTGGTCGGATCACCGCCGATGATCCTGCCACCCCCCTCTGACAGTTGCAGCCCGATATCGGCGCGCGCCCGCACCCCCGCCGTGCGGGGAGTGCGGGCGCGCGTCAGGCCGGTGACCCGTCGGGGTCAGCCGTTGCGGTGGTGCCGGCGGCCGTCCCAGGAGTCGGTGTCGAGGACGTTGCCGCGGTTGTCGCGCAGGGTGGCGGTGTCGCGCTCGTCCCAGATCTGGTGGCGGCGGTCCTGGTAGACGTCGCGGCGGGTGTCGCGGCCCTGACCGGTGTGGACCCGCACGGTCGACCGGCCGTCCAGGCGGAAGTCGCCGAAGCGGTAGCGGTTGCCCTGCCGGTCGGTGAGGGTGAAGCCGCGCAGGTTGACGCTCCTGCGCCCGGTGTTCTCGACCTCGACCCACTCCCGGTTCAGTGCCCGGTCGGAGCGGTCGCGGTCGCGGCCGCCGGTGCCGTACTGGACGTCGCTGATGACGATCGAGGAGTGCGGAGCCCGGTGGTCGCGGTCGCGCCAGTGGTCGTCGGCGGAGGCCGGGAGGGCGGCGGCGCCGACGAGGGCGCCCGCGGCCAGGAACGCGGCGACGAACCGGCGGGTGGCGAGAGAAGCAGACATGAAATGACCCCTTCAACAGACAGCAGCCCGGTCCCGCCTCGTGTGCGGCGGATGGGCCTGGAACGTTCCCGGCGTCCTGCCGAGGAGCCACACTCTGACCCCCAACCACCATCAAAAGCCACCAATTCGGGGCGTGTTGCAAAATGCGGATGTATCGGTGACTCTCCCGTGTATCGGGCACATATCAATGCCGTGCTGATGTGAACGGCCGGAGCGCGCCGAACAAGCCTTGGCAGGCCCGGAGACGGAGGCGTTCGCGTACCGACACGCCGCCCTCGCGACCCCCTCCCGCTCTGCGCCGAACGGGTTCAGGCTCCTGTAACGACTGCTCCGACCGTTTCTTCGGACACCCTCTCGTCGATGGTTCTGGTGTTCTGTCCTTCGGAGCCGCCGGCGGGCGTCAAGGTGCTCTCAGGCGGCGTCGGGCAGCGTCAGGCCGCGGAGCCGCCGATCGAATCGAGGAGCTTCAGCTCGTCCGCCGTCAGTCGCAGTGCGCCCGCCGCCACGTTGTCGGCGAGGTGATCCGGGTTGCCGGTCCCGGGGATGGCCAGCACATGGGCGCCCTGCCCCAAGATCCAGGCGAGCCGCACTTGTGCCGGTGACGCTCCGTGGGCCCGGGCGACGGCGAGGACCTCGTCGTGCTCGGTCCGGACGGCGCCGGACTCGCGCCCCTCTCCGGCTATGGAGAAGAAGGGCACGAAGGCGATGCCGCGCACCGCGCAGGCGTGGAGCATCCCCGTCCGGTCGGGCGCGTCGATGCCGAAGCGGTTCTGAACGCACACCACCGGTGCGATCGCCTCGGCCTGGGCCAGGTGGTCCGGGCGGGCGTTGGAGATGCCGAGGTGACGGACCAGTCCGGCGTCGCGCACCTCGGACAGGGCCCCGAAGTGCTCGCTGACGGACTCCTGGCCCATGATGCGGAGGTTCACCACGTCGAGGTGGTCCCGGCCGAGTTGGCGCAGGTTCTCCTCGACCTGGCCGCGCAACTGGTCGGGCCGGGCCGACTCGGCCCACCCGCCGCAGGCGTCCCGGGCGGGGCCGACCTTGGTGGAGATGACGAGGTCGTCCGCGTAGGGCGCCAGCGCCGAGTTGATCAGCTCATTGGCCGAACGCAGCCGCGAGAAGTAGAACGCGGCGGTGTCGATGTGGTCGACGCCGAGTTCGACCGCCCGGCGCAGGACGGCGATCGCCCGGCCGCGGTCGCTGGGAGTGCCCTCGTGGAAGGCCGCGCTGCTGGTCAGGCGCATGGCGCCGAAACCGATCCGGTTGACCGCGAGGTCACCGAGCACCCATGTGCCCGAAGCTGCTGCGGCAACCGTGTGCGACGTCATCTGATTGATCAACTCCATCCGATGGGCCATCGTCCCCCGATGGTTCGGGGCGAGGCGGGTCCTGGAGTATGCGCAGGTGGACGCCGTGCCGGAAAGGCGTGCAGGGGCGCGGGAAGATCACATCGCGAGTCGGAATCCTGAGGGTGCGCGGGGCGTTATTCCTACTGAAGCTTCCTGCCCCCGCCCGTGCCCGGGAGCGTGCAGTCGAGTCGCTCTACCCGATAATGGTGGTGACGGTGCATTTGTGCGGAGGAGGCCGGAATGGGACGAGACAGCAGGTACGAACTGGTATTCGCCGGCCCTGACCACGTGGTACCGGGCGGCGAGGAATCGGTCCTCGTGCACCGCACCGACCGGACCGGCCCCGGCGGCCATCCGATCTACGCCGACGAGACGGGAATCGTGCAGGCGGAGATCAGCGATCAGGGCGACGTACGCATGATCGCGAGCGGCGGTCACCAGGAACCGGCATCGCGGGTGAGCGTGCGGGCCGTGCCCAGCGCGTGACACGGAGTGGTCCGCCGGCGCGGGTGCGCCACTGGTCAGCCACCGTCATCCGGAAACGTCGATCCCGGGTGGGCACGGAACCTCGCACCAGACGCGCTTGCCGTCCACCCCCGGTTCGGAGCCCCATTCCCGGGCCAGACGTTCCACGATCAGCAGTCCGTGACCCACCGGCCCGCCCCGGTCGCCCGGCCCGCGCGCAGGCACCCGCACCGGCGGGGCCGGGTTGGAGTCCGTGACCTCGATCCGCAGCCGCTCGGCCGAGCAGTCGAGGACGAGCGCGCGGGGTCCGCCACCGTGCAGGCAGGCGTTGGCCACCACCTCCGACACCAGCAGGAGCACGTCCTCGGCGCTCTCGCGGTCGTTCTCCCCCGTCCCCGGGAGCCAGCGCCAAGCGGTCAGTGCCTGGCGGGCGAAGTCACGGCTGCGCGAGACGACATCGGTGGTTCCGGACAGCACCAGGCTCCAGATCCGGTCGGACGGCCCGCGCTGCTCCATGACGCTCAGGCTCCCCCGCCGCGCGGCGTCCTCAGGGCTTCCGTCACATCGGAGTGGACGGGGAACACCCCGTCCGCACCGGTGATCCGGAACATGCGGGCGACAGGTCCGTGCAGACCGGCGAGTTCGAGGCCGGCTCCGGCCTCCTGTGCCGCGAGGCGCGTGTTCAGCAGCACGTTCAGCCCGGTGGAATCGCAGAATCCCAGGCCCGCCATGTCGACCAGCAGTCGACGGCCCGGGGCGAGTGCCCCGTCGAGCGCGTCCCGCAGCGGCTGCGCCGTGTCGTGGTCCAGTTCTCCCGCGAGCGTGAGGACAACCGCTGCGTCCACCGTCCTCACCGCGACGGTGAAGCGTTCACTCCCCGCTTCCGGCGCCATCCGGCATCACCCTTCCTCATGCACTTCTGCACCTGCCCGGGTTCCGGCGCGATATGCCCGTCCGTCCCGTGCGGAAGGGGCGCCTCAGGCCGCCCCGGCCCCCGGTTCTTCCGCGAGCAGTCCCTCCCGCAGCCGGCCCAGGATGCGGCCCAGCAGCCGGGAGACGTGCATTTGCGACATGCCCAGGCGTTCGCCGATCTCGGCCTGGGTCAGCTCCTCCCCGAAGCGCAGGGCAAGGATCGTCCGGTCCCGTTCGGACAGTTCTCCCAGCAACGGCCGCAGCGATTCCAGGTCCTCGACCGTCTCGAAGCGACCCTCCTCGATGCCGAGGCTCCGGGGCGACACGCCGGGGGTGTCGTCGTCCTCCGCCGTTACGGGGGCGTCGAGGGACAGGCTGGCGAAGCCGTTGGCCGCGAGCCGCCCCTCGTGGACCTCCGCCACCGTGATGTCCAGCCGCTCGGCGAGCTCCCGCGCACCCGGAGCGTGGCCCAGCTCCTGCTCCAGGGCGTCGTTCGCCTTGGCCAGATCGATGCGCAGCTCCTGTAGCCGGCGCGGTACGCGGACGGCCCAGGCCGTGTCACGGAAGTAGCGCTTGATCTCTCCCACGATGGTGGGCAGGGCGAACGACATGAACTCGAACCCGCGCTCCGGATCGAACCTGTTGATGGCCTTGATCAAGCCGATGGTGCCGACCTGCAGGACGTCCTCCCACGGCGCGCCGACGTGACGGACGCGCGTGGCCGCGTACTTCACCATGCTCAGGTTCAGCTCGACCAGGGTGTTGCGCACGTACGAGTACGCTGCGGTCCCCTCGTCCAGTTCGAGCAGCCGTCGGAAGAGCGTGACCGACAGGTCGTGGGCGTCGGCGGTGCTCACGGACCGCGGATCGCGCACCTCGCGGGGATCCTGCGGCGCGGAGCCGGCCCGGCTACGGAGAGTGGCAAGCATGAGGCCTCCTCGGGGAGTTCCCTCAAGCCCCATACCCGCTCACGAGGGGTTGAAGCTGTGCGCGCCGTGGCCGTGCGTCACTCTTCGTGAGCGGGTGCGCGGCCCAGGGCGCGGTACCGGTCGAACGCCTCGCGGGCGTCCGGTACGAACGCGGGGCTGCGGACGAGCTCGTCGAGTTCGGGCTCGGTCAGCCAGTCGTACCAGGCGACTTCCGTGGGGTCGGGCCGGACCGGCTCTGTGATCACGACTTCGTGGAGGCCCAGCCAGTAGGGGCTGATCGCCCCGTCGCACGGGAACTTGAGCACGAAGCGGGGAACGCCGTGGACCCCGAGCTCCTCCGCCAGCTCCCTGGCCGCGGCCTCCCCGTACGACTCGCCGACGTCGACGGCGCCACCGAGCATCCAGTTGAACTGCCCGGGGAACCGCGACGCGTCGTCCGGGCGACGGTGCACGAGGATCCGGCCGTGTTCGTCGCGGCACACGATCGTCGCGACGCGGTGCGGCCAGCGCTCCCGGATCGCCTCCGCCCGGTCCACGACGGCCACGACGTGATCCCGCTCATCGACCCGCTCGACCAGTTCGCCCATGGGACAGATGATCGCAGGGTCCTCGCCCCCGGTCCCGTACGGGTGTCCGCCCGGCCGCGGGGCCGGGCGGACACCCGACAGCGGGTCAGCTGCCGGGCCGGACCACCACCGCCACCACCTCGACCGGCGCGCTGTAGCGGAAGTGGAGGACGAACGGCACCATGTCGCCGGCCTCCCAGCGGGTCTCCTTCGCCCGCGTCGTGATGCTCAGGTCCAGCGGGGACATGGTGACGGTGCCGCCCGCGGGCACCCGCACTGGAGCCGCCGTCCGTACGAGGTCGGGCCCGAGCCCGGAGCTCTCCCGCCTGCTGAGCAGCGTCTTCTCGACGCCGGACGACGTCACCTCGATCAACTGGTCGTCCGCGCCACCGATGTTGGTGATGTCGAAGAAGGCGGCCGTGTCCCGGCCGCTGCCGTCGGGCAGCAGCACGCGGCCGTTCCCGGCGGCGATCTGCGGCGGGCTGCCCGCGGCGCCGGTCGAGGTCCATGCCGTCAGACCGGCCAGCGCGAGCGCACAGGCCACCACCGGGACGATCGCGGCGCGCAGACCCTCGCGCACGCGTCGATCGATCGGGAGGCGGCCGCTCGGGATCCACTTCGAAAGCGAACGCGTCATCGCCCCGTACCTCCCGTCCGGCTGCCCGTCCCCGCCCGACGTACGTGCGGCGCCGGCCGCCAGCTGCGCAACCGGAGGCTGTGGGCCACCACCATCAGGGAACTCACCGACATCGCCGCGGCCGCGACCATGGGGTTGAGCAGCCCCACCGCGGCGAGCGGCACGGTGACGACGTTGTACCCGAAGGCCCAGACGAGGTTGGCCCGGATCGTCCCGAGGGTCCGCCTGGCCAGCTCGACGGCGTCGGCGACCGCCTCGATGTCGCCGCGCACCAGCGTGACGTCGGCCGCGCCGATGGCCACGTCCGTTCCGCTCCCCATGGCGATGCCGAGGTCGGCCCCGGCCAGGGCGCCGGCGTCGTTCACCCCGTCGCCGATCACGGCGACCCGTCGCCCCTGACCGCGTAACTCCCTGACGAGCCGCGCCTTGTCCTCGGGCGAGCAGTGCGCGTGCACGTCCCGGATCCCGAGCGTGGCGGCGACCCGGTCCGCGGTGGCCCCGCGGTCACCGGTGGCCAGCACCGGCTCCACCCCCAGCCGTCGCAGTCGGTCGACGGCCCGGTAGCTGCCGGGGCGCAGGACGTCCCCGAGGGCGATCAGGGCCTGGTCGGCGCCGTCCACCCGGACCAGGACCGGCGTGTGCGCGGCCGCCTCCGCCTCGGCCAGGGCCCGGTCCAGCGACGGATGGAGGTCCGCACCGGCGGCGCAGACCTCCACGCGGTGCCCCTCCACCATCCCGGTCACACCGATGCCCGCGGTGGCCCGGAACTCGGTCACCTCGGGCGGCGGCAGCGGGCTACGGTGCGGCTCCTGCCGGGAGTACGCGACCACGGCGCGGCCCAGCGGGTGCTCGGAACCCTGCTCCACCGCCGCGGCCAGCCACAGGGCCCGCTCCCGGCCCATCCCGGCGGGCACGGCCGTCACGTGCGCGACGGTCATCCGGCCGGTCGTCAGCGTCCCGGTCTTGTCCAGGACCACGGTGTCGACGTGCCGCAGGGTTTCCAGCGCCCGGGGGCCGCTGACCAGCAGACCCAGCTGCGCGCCGCGGCCGGTCGCCGCCAGCAGGGCGGTGGGGGTGGCCAGCCCCAGCGCGCAGGGACAAGCCACCACCAGGACGGCCACACAGGCCGTGACGGCTGCCTGCGGCTCGGCCCCGGCACCGAGCCAGAAGCCGAGAACGGTGACGGCCAGGGCCAGCACCACCGGTACGAACACCCCCGCCACCGCATCGGCCAGGCGCTGGGCCCGGGCCTTGCCGGACTGCGCCTCGGTCACCAGGCGGGTGATCCGGGCGAGCTGGGTGTCCGCGCCCACAGCGGTGGCCCGGACGGTCAGCAGACCGCCCGCGTTGACCGCACCGCCGACCACCGCCCGGCCAGGGCCCACCTCGACGGGTTCGCTCTCGCCGGTGACCAGGGAAAGGTCAACGGCCGAACCACCGGAGGACACCACCCCGTCCGTCGCCACCCGCTCGCCCGGCCGGACGACGAATTCCTGCCCCACCCGCAACTGCCCGATCGGGACGAGCCGCTCGCGGCCGTCCTCCCGTACGGTCACGTCCTTGGCGGCCAGACCGGCGAGCGAGCGCAGTGCCTCACCCGTACCACGGCGGGCCCGGGACTCGAGGAATCGCCCGGTCAGCACGAACAGCGGGACCCCGACCGCGGCCTCCAGGTAGATGTGTGCCACATCGCCGCCGGCCGAAGGCAGCAGGCTGAACGGCATCCGCATCCCCGGATCGCCCGCCCCGCCCAGGAACAGCGCGTACGCCGACCAGGAGAAGGATGCGATGACGCCCAGCGACACCAGGGTGTCCATGGTCGCCGCCGCGTGCCGCAGCCCCCGTGCCGCCCGGGTGTGGAACGGCAGCGAGCTCCAGACGGCGACCGGCGCGGCCAGGACGAAGCACAGCCACTGCCAGTTGCGGAACTGAAGGGCGGGCGCCATCGACAGTGCCAGAACCGGAACGGACAGCAGGGCGGTGATCAGCAGCCGCTGCACCTCCGCGCCGCCCGCGGAACCCTCCGTTCCCGCTGGCGGCGGCGTCCGGTCCGCCACGGGCTCGGGCGGCGCCGGCACCTCGGCGCTGTAGCCCGCCCGCTCCACCGCCGATACGAGGTCCTGCGCCGTCACGTGCGACGGATGCAGGACCCGGGCCCGCCCGGTGGCGAGGTTGACCGTGGCGCTCACGCCCTCGATCCTGGCCAGCCGCTTCTCCACGCGGTTCACGCAGGCCGCGCAGGTCATCCCGCCGACGATCAGATCGGTGGTGCCCACCACCACCTCCGTCCGCTCGGCCGTCACCGCGTGCCACCCGTAGCGCTGCCGTGCCCGTGCGGTCGTCCCAGGTCCCCGACGAAGGCCGGACCCTCGACTTCGGTGGACCGCATGCCGGGGGCCACCGGTCCGGCGCCCGCCCCCACCGCGTACGCCGCGCCGAACATCACTATGAGCAGCGCCACGAAGCCGGCGAGGGCGGGCGGGGGCGCCCACCGCTTCAGCGCGGTGATCGCCGGGGTCGGGTACTCAAGCCGGTCCGTCATCGTCACTCCGGAGTCTTGTACTCGGTTCCAGACGGACGAGGTGCCGATCGGGCCGTGCCGGAGCCGGGACGGCACTTCCTCCGGCGAGGTAGTCGCAGAGGAGCGGACGGTAGTTCCCGCGACGTCCGATTCCGTGGTTCCGCCCCCGCGAGCGTCGGGAGCGAGGTCACAGGGCCGGACCCTTATGGACCTCTTGCTCCGTATGTCAGGCTGGCCGGGCGCGTCGGGTCACCCGCCCGGCGCACGCCCGGCCGCCCGATCGACCGACAGGGAAAACGCCCATGTCCTTGCCGTTCCCGTACCGAGCCGCCCCGGTCGTGCTGGTCGGTGCCGTGACCGCCCTGCTCGCGGCGTGCACCCCCTCGACCGCCGCAGGCGCCGCGGTATCGGCTTCCGTCCCGGCCGCCGCGCCCCAGGCGGTCGTCACCCCCGCCGCTGCTCCTGCACCCGCACCCGGGGCCTCCACGCTGTCCATACCCGCCGCAGGTATCACCGGGCTGCGCGTGGTTCCGTACGAGGGCACCACCGACGACGTGGCGGGAACCCGTATCCAGGACCTGGGCGTGGCGGCCAGCCCTCATGGGAAGCGGGGCGGGGTCGGGCCGGGCCAGGTGGGCAACTTCCTCGTCACCGCGCACCGCCTGTCGGCCGGTGGCCCGCTGGGGAGACTGCCCGCCGTCGGACCGGGCGACACGGTCCTCGTGACCGTGGGCGAGGTGGTGTACACCTACGAGATCACCACGACCCGCAAGACGTCCTTCCGGTCGGAGCGCTCGCTGAGCGAACAGCGCGCCGCCGTGCCCGGGGCGCCCGGGGCGGCCCCCACCCAGGCGATGATCACGATCTCGACCTGCGCCACGCCGGAGGACCACGCCGAAGGCAACTTCTGGAGCGACGCCCAGGGCAATCCCGAGCACCGCATCGACAAAATAGGCGTGCTGCGCAAGACCTCCGCGGCCACGCCCGCCGGCTGACGCACGGCAGCGGGCGCCGCCGCACCGCTACGGCGTGATCCGCCGGTGCGCGGCGCGCGCGTGGAGGAGACGGGCGATGACGGTTCCGGTGCCTGCCGAGGCGAGGAGGCAGACGAGGCGCAGCAGGTCGTAGGGGGTCTCCCAGCTGAGCTCGCCCACGGGCGCGGTCGCGAAGACGTTGAGCACGAGCCAGCAGAGCAGGGCGGTCCCCGGGGCGGCGGTGAGGCGGGCTCCGGTGCTCACCACGGCCACGGCGAGGGAGAGCGCCATGAGGTCGACGGTGGGGTCGTCGGGTCCGTCCAGGAGGTTGAGCACGGCGATCAGGGTGATGGCTGCGACGGCCGCCGCGGCCCAGACCGAGGTGGTCGCGGCAGGGCTGGGTATGGGACGAACGCCCGAGCTGATCCGTTTCCACTCGACCATGCGACGCCTCCTTCGCGTGATGCCCCGCCGTCGGGGCTCTCGGAGATGATGCACCACCGGGGGAGGGCACCCGGCGCCGTGAGCGGGGCCGTTCGGCGGCGTCGGCGTTCCGCGCGCGGGGAATACTGGCCGAATGCGCCAGACGCCGCCGCCCGCCGCCGCCGTGGTTCCGGAGCCGGTCACGGCCGACCCGCCGCACCCGGTGCGCCGCCCCCTGCTCACCCAGTCCTGGCTCGACCTGGCGTTCCTGCACTGGGCCGTCGACCCGGCCCGGGTCGCCCCGCTGCTGCCGGCCGGCACCGTGCCGGACACCCTGGACGGGGTCACGTACGTCGGGCTGGTGGCCTTCCGCATGCACGAGGTCGGCTGGTTCCGCCTTCCCGGCGTCCCCTACCTCGGTTCCTTCCCCGAGACCAACGTCCGCCTCTACTCGGTCGACGCCCGGGGCCGTCGGGCCGTGGTCTTCCGCTCGCTGGACGCCTCCCGGCTGATCCCGGTGGCCGTCGGTCGGGCCGCGTTCCGACTGCCGTACGTCTGGTCCCGGATGACGGTCCGCCATGACGGTGACACGGTCACGTACACCAGTGGCCGGCGCCTGCCCGGCCCGCGCGGCGCGCACAGCCGGATCGCCGTACGCGTGGGCGGGCGCATCGCGGAGCCGACGGCCCTGGAGCACTTCCTGACCGCCCGCTGGGGCATGCACACGGAGTTCTTCGGCCGACCGCTGTACGTCCCGAACGCGCACCCGCGCTGGCCGCTGCACCGTGCGGAGCTCCTCGACTGCGACGAGGACCTGGTGGCCGCGGCAGGCCTGCCGGCCCCGGCCGGGCCACCCGTGAGCGTGCTCTACTCGCCCGGGGTCCCCGTGCGGTTCGGGCGCCCGTCCCTGGGGCGCCCCTGACGCCGCTGCGGCGGCCTCGAGGAGCGACCCGGCGATGGGTGGTCTAGACCGCGGTGCGGGGCTCGTCGTGGCCGGGTGCGTCGTCCGCCACCTCGGCGGTCGGCGTCGTCGGCGCGGCCAGCGGGGCGGTGAGGTAGGCCAGCAGTCCGGCGATCTCGTGACCGGCCTCCGCCGGGTGCCGGAAGCGGGCGCCGGGGGCGACGACGTAGCGGTTGCGCCGCCCGTCCCGGGTCTTGTTGAGGTACCCGTCCGTCTGCAGGTCCGTGACGATCGCCTGTACGGTGCGCTCGGTCAGACCGCACTCCACCGCGATGTCGCGCAGCCGGATGCCCGGGTCGCGCGCGATGGCGATCAGCACCCGGGCGTGGTTCGTCAGGAAGGTCCAGCCGTTGCGTCGGGGGCCTGTGTGCTCGCTCTCCACAGCGTCATTCTTGAGGGATGACTCACGAAATGCAATTCCAGAACCAGTTTTCCGGTATTACTTGACGTGTGTCCCCGGCCCCGACAGGGTTCAGGGGAAGCGGAAGCAGAGTTCCGCATGACCACAGCCAACGAGCGACGCACCGCACCGCAAGCAGACGTGCCCAAGGAGCGAAGACGATGACCTTCACGGACACGGCCGAGGCCATGACCCCGACGACGATCCCGACGACGGACACCCCCGGCGGTGGCACCGGCGGAGCCCCCGCACCCGGCGGGCTGCCGGACGTCCCCTGCCCACGGGAACTGTCGACCGGCGACGCCCGGGAGCTCACCCGGGTCTTCTTCGAACGGCTGCAGGGCCTCGAAGAGGGGACCCGCGAGTACCAGTACGTGCGCAACACACTGATCGAGATGAACATCTCACTGGTGCAGTTCGCCGCCCGCCCGTTCCGCGACCGCCCCGGCGGCCCCGAGAACGAGGACATCGTCCAGGTCGGCATCATCGGACTGATCAAGGCGATCGACCGCTACGACCCGGAGCGCAACACGCAGCTCACCACGCTCGCCCTGCCCTACATCACGGGCGAGATCAAGCGCCACTTCCGGGACACCACCTGGGCCGTACGGGTGCCGCGCCGCCTCCAGGAGCTGCGCCTGGAGCTCGCGAAGGCCACGGAGGAGCTGACCGCCGAGACGGACCACGCGCCCACCCCCGCGGAACTCGCCGAGCGGCTGGACCTCACCGAGGACGAGGTCCGCCAGGGCCTGGTCGCGGCCAACGGCTACTCCACGCAGTCCCTCGACGTCCCCCAGGACGGTGCGGCCGGCGGCACCCAGGTGTCCGCCGCCGCACGGACCACGCGCAGCCTCGCCGAGACCATGGGCGACATCGACCCCGCCCTGGAGGCGGTCGAGGACCGGCACGCCCTCGCGCCCCTGCTCGCCGACCTCGACGAGCGCTCCATCCAGATCCTGGAGCTGCGCTTCGGCCAGGAGATGACCCAGGCGGAGATCGGCGAGGAGATCGGCCTCTCCCAGATGCAGGTCTCCCGCCTGCTCACCCGCACGCTGGGCTCCCTGCGCGAGGAGCTGCTGCACGCCTGAACGGCGCGCCCGACCCGGGCAGACCCGAAACCGAACCCGCCGGGCCGGCCCGGCGGGTTCAGGCACACCCGGGTCGGCCCGTCCGTAGGCGCTCGGCGTCGAACTCGGCCCAGACGACCTTGCCCCGTCCGATCGCCTGGACGCCCCAGCGGTCGGCGAGCAGGTGCACCAGGCGCAGACCGTGCCCGCCTGGTCGGCCCGGTCGGCCCGGACGCAAGGCGGGCAACGGCCGCGGGAGCTCACCGCGCCCGTCGTACACCTCGACGCGGAAGACGTCCCCGGCGCGGAGCATGAGCTCGTGGCAGCCGCCGGCGTGCAGCTTGGCGTTGGTGACGAGTTCGGACACGACCAGGACCGCGTCCTCGGCGGTGTCCCGACCGTCCCACCCCCAGTCCTCCAGCGCCTCGCGGGTGAACTGGCGGCCGCGCGCCACCTGCCGGAAGGCGTCGCGCAGGGCGAGCCGGCGGAGCTGGGGGAAGGCCGGCCCCCGCGCGTCCGGTACGGGCCCGCCGGTGTCCGGTCCGATGGTCTGCACTGCGCACTCACCTCGTCCTCGGCTGTCGTGTCGTGGTCGCTTGTACCCGCCTTTGCGAAACGGACGCCCCGTTTGTCCGGGCGAGGGCCGGGCACGCGCGACGGGACCCGTCCCCGAGACCCATCCAGAGGAGTCATGAACAGCCTCGTGCACGTACTGGCCGTCATCGGCGGCTCGATCCTGCTGACCTTCGCCGCGGGCAGGCTGACCGACCTGCTGCTGCGGCGCGCGGATGCCCGGCACCCCGAGACACCGCTCTGGAACATGCTGCGCCGCTGCCGTACCTCGGTACGGGTGCTGCTGTTCGCGGCGGTGCTGCGCGCCGTGTACCGGCAGATCGCCTGGGAGCCGCTGCAGGAGCACGAGGCGGCCGTGGGCAGGGCCCTGACACTGGTGCTCATCGGGGCGAGCGCGTGGTGCGTCGTCCTCGTCACCTCCGCCGTGGTCGAGTCCTCCTACGCCCGCTACGCGCTCGGCACGCGCGACCCGTCACGCGTGCGCAGGGTCCGTACCCAGGTGACGCTGATCATGAGGATCGTCACCGCCGTGGTCGCCGTGGTGGCCGCGGCGGCGATGCTGCTGACCTTCCCCGACCTCCGCGCCGTCGGGACCTCGCTGCTGGCCTCGGCCGGGATCATCGGCATCGTCGCGGGCGTGGCCGCCCAGTCCACCCTCGGCAACCTCTTCGCCGGATTCCAGATCGCCTTCGGCGACATGGTGCGGATCGGGGACACGGTCGTGGTGGCCGGCGAGTGGGGTGTGGTCGAGGAGGTCACGCTCACCTTCCTCGCCGTGCGCACCTGGGACGAACGCCGGATCACCATGCCCGTCTCGTACTTCACCGGGCGCCCCTTCGAGAACTGGTCGCGCGGCGGGGTCCAGATGACCGGCACGGTCTTCCTGCACTGCGACCACACCACCCCCGTCGCGCTGATGCGCGAGAAGCTCCGGGAGATCCTGGACGGCTGCGAGGCGTGGGACGGCAGGGGCTGGGACCTGGCCGTCACCGACACGACGCCCAGCGCCATCGTGGTGCGGGCGATCGTCACCGCGAAGGACGCGGACGATCTGTGGACCGCCCGCTGCACGGTGCGCGAACAGCTCGTCGCCTGGCTGACCGAGAAGCACCCGTACGCCCTGCCGCGGGTCTCCACGTCCGCGGCCGCCGTCCCGTCGGCGTACGCGGACGGCGTTTCGAAACGCGCACCCGGGTCAGACGCGTGAGCAAGGAGTCGAAAGACATCAGCAAGGCGGATGAGAGGAGTCGGGACATGTCGAAGGTGGCACGCCTGCCGGGCCGTGCGGAGCACCGGTGGGAGTGGCAGGAGGCGGCGGCGTGCCGGGAGCTCGGTACGGACCGGTTCTTCCACCCGGCGGGGGAGCGCGGTGAGGAGCGCTCCGTGCGGGAGCAGGAGGCCAAAGAGGTCTGCGCGTTCTGCCCGGTACGGACGGAATGCCTGAGCCACGCGCTGCGCGTGCAGGAGCCGTACGGGGTGTGGGGCGGACTGACCGAGGACGAGCGGAGGGCGCTGGGTGCGCGCAAGGCGGGCTGACCGACCGGGAGACCCCGCGCCGTACGCGGCGATCCCCCCGGCCGGCGGCCCGACGGGCGCGTTCAGCGCGCGCCCAGTTCCGCGACGATCGAGGCGGGCGTATGGCCGCTTCCGTCCGACAGGCGGTGGAAGTCGACGGAGACGTAGTTCGGGTCGCGGCCCCCGGTGGCCGACCTGCACTGCTGGGCGATGCGGTTCCGCAGCTTGGCGCCGTTGTCCAGGGCCGCCGTGAGGACGGTGGGTACGTTGCGGTGGTGGCTCATGGTGAACAGGCGCCGGAATCCGGGCTCCTGGCGGTCGAGCGGCACGTCCGGCCAGCGGCTGACGCAGGAGAGGTCGTTGCCCAGGTCTCCGAGGCTCCAGAAGTTGCTCACGGTCCAGGACTTGTCGTACATGACGCCCAGGTGTTCCCGGTCGGAGCGGTCGGAGAAGATCAGCAACCGCTTGCCGGAGGTGACGAGGTCGGCCACCTTGGGCCAGCCCTGCTGCCGGACGCCCCACTGGTCGGGCCGGAACACCATGTCCTGGAGCCCCCTGACCCGGCCGAGGGACGCCTGCAGCTGATCGGCGCCGACGTAGTCCTCGAGGAAGACGGTCACGACCTCCTGCGGATGGGCGGCGAGGAAGTCCACCACGGTCTGCATCGTGCCGTGGAAGGTCTGCCGCGGCAGGGCGTACGTGGCTCCGGCGAAGGTCTTGCAGTCGCCGTGGCACAGGTACACGTCGCTCGGGTAGCAGTCGCTGCCGAAGCTGATGATGCACAGCCAGGTGCTGCGTTCGTACCAGTGCGTGTCCAGGCTCAGGCCGCGCACGCCGCCTTCGAGCTGGGCGCGCACGGACTCGGACTGGTTCACCGAGCTCCAGCGGGAGTCCTCGTAGTTGGTGAAGGCGTTGTGGGTGGTCAGGAAGGCAACCTCGTCGAGCCGCCGGTCGCCCCAGCGGGCGGTTGCGGCCGCGGCGGCCGTGCTCGCGGTGGCCGGAGAGGACTTCTCGGCCGTGGCCGTGGCCGTGGTGGCGGCCGTGGCGGGAGCAGGGGCCGCGGCCCGCGGCGAGGCGGCCGCTGTGGTCACCGTGCCCAGAAGGGCCAGCAGGAGGAGGCACACCAGGGCCCGCGACCGCATCCGTAAGCGCATGTCCATGTCAATCAACATGGTGCGGAGGATAGCGCGCGGGCCGTGGATCCGCCCCCTGTGAACGGCAGCGGTCGTGGTCCGACGCGCCCGGCTCGCGCGCGTCGGCGAATGGGGGTTTGGTTGAACCATGAGCAGGCGGCGCGTGCCGGTGCGAGCGCACCGGTCGCCGCACCACGCCCCCGACGTGCCGGAGGAGGGCGGAGCATGCCCGGACCTGGAGCGGTACCTGGACCCGCACCTGTACCTCGACCCGCACCCGGACGGATGCCCGGCCGCCGCCGGTGCGCAGCAGCGATCGCCGTCGCGGCGGTCTGCTCCTCGATGCTGGTCGCCCCGGAACTGGCCGCGGCGCGCGCACAGCCGTCGCCCTCGCAGACCGTCCCCCGGCTGGACTGGAGCCCCTGCAAACCCGGCAGCCCGTACGACTGCGCGACGGCCCGGGTGCCGCTGGACCACGCGGCCCCCGCCGGCCGCACCATCGACCTGGCCGTCGTCCGCCACAAGGCGGGCGACCCTGCCAAACGCCTGGGCACGCTGTTCGTCAACCCCGGTGGCCCCGGCGGCCCCGGGACGGTGCAGGTGCCGCAGAACTACGACTCCTTCCCCAAGGACCTGCGCGAACGGTTCGACATCGTCAGCTGGGACCCCAGGGGCATCGGCAACAGCACCGCGGTGAACTGCTTCGACAGCCCCGAAGAGGCCCGGGCCTGGGGTGCGTCCAAGCCGGGCGGATTCCCCGTGGGCGAGAAGGAGCGCACGACCTGGATCGACGCGTACGAGGACCTGGGCCGCCGCTGCGAGAAGCGCGACCCCGACCTCCTGCGCCACGTGTCGACCGCCGACACCGCCCAGGACCTCGACCTGCTCCGCCGGGCGGTGGGGGAGCCGCAGCTCAACTACCTCGGCGTCTCCTACGGCACGATCCTCGGCGCCACCTACGCCAACCTGTTCCCCGACAAGGTCCGCGCCATGGTCCTCGACAGCAACATCGACCCGCTGGCCTGGACGAACAACGCCTCGACGGGCGAACCGCGGACCACGACCCTGCTGCGCATGGGCTCGGACCGCACTGCGGCGACGACCCTGAACAAGTTCCTCGACCTCTGCGGATCGGCCACCACCGCCCGCTGCGCCTTCTCGGCCGGCAGCCCGCAAGCCACCCGCGACAAGTTCGACCGGCTGATGGGGCGCCTGCGCGAGCACCCGGTGGGCCCGTGGACGTACGCCAACACCGTTGCCGACACGGTCAGCAGCCTCTACATCGTCCGCCCGGGCTGGACCGCTCTCGCCGCCCGGCTCCAGGACCTCTGGCAGGGCCGCACCCCGAAGCCGCCCCAGTACCCGCCCCCGCCCCCGGTCGCGAACCCGAATCCGTACCTGGGCGAGGAACAGGCGGGAGCCGTGTGGTGCGGCGACAGCCCCAACCCGCGCGACCCGGCCGTCTACCACGGTCTGGAGGAGGACAGCGCCCAGCGGGCCGGCGACGCCGGACGCTACTGGACCTGGTCCGGTGAACCGTGCGCCACCTGGCCGGCCCGGGCCGCCAACCGGTACGAGGGCCCCTGGAACAAGCCCACGGCCAACCCCGTCCTGGTGGTCGGCACCACGTACGACCCCTCGACGCCCCACTCGGACGCCCAGGCCATGGCCGAGGAACTGGCCGACGCCCGGCTGCTCACGAACAACGGGTTCGGCCACACCGCACTGTTCAACAACAACAGCACCTGCATCAACACCCACGAGAGCCGCTACTTCATCGACGGCACGCTCCCGCCGCCCGGCACGACCTGCCAACCGGACCGGCTGCCCTTCTCCTGAAGTGACCGGCGACCGGGTCACGGGACGAGGACGACCTTCCCGGCGACCGTGCCGGACTCGGCGAGGCGCATCGCCTCCGCGGCGCGCGCCAGCGGGATCTCGGCCGCGACCTTGGCGGTGATCTCGCCGCGCTGGAGGGCGGTGAACACCTGGGTGAGGTCGGCGCGCAGGCGTGCCCGGAAGCGGTCCTTGGCGTAGGCGCGCCCGGCCCACACGTTGAAGAAGTACGCGCGGCGGCCGTTGGGCAGCGCGTTCCACACCCACACCCGGCCGAGCAGCTCCAGCACCGGCCACGAGCCGGAGCCCTCGTCGTCGCGGGTGGCGGCGCTGCCGTAGGAGACGAGCGTGCCGCCGGGAGCCAGGAGCCGCCAGGACTCGACGATGCCGTCGCCGCCCACGTGGTCGAACACCGCGTCCACTCCGCCGGGCGCGAGGGCCCGTACCCGTGCGTGGACGTTCCCGGAGCGGTAGTCGACGGGGGTCACCCCGAGAGCGAGCAGTGCGTCGTGGTGGCGGGTGGAGGCGGTGCCGATCACGTGGGCGCCCGCGGCCAGCGCCAGTTGGACCAGGATCGAGCCGACCCCGCCGTTGGCGCCGTGGACCAGGACGGTCTGGCCGGCGCGCACCCGGGCCTTGCGGTGGAGCATCTGCCAGGCGGTGATGCCGTTGACCACGGCGGTCTCGGCGTCCACCGGGCTGACGCCCTCGGGCACCTCCACCACGTCGGCGGCGGTGAGCGCGACATGGCTCGCCCAGCCTCCGGTCTTGGTCAAGGCGGCGACCCGCTTGCCGAGCAGCGCCGGGCCGACGCCCTCGCCCACCGCCAGCACCGTGCCGACCAGGTCGTACCCGGGGACGAAGGGGAACGGCGGCTGGTCGTAGTACCGGCCGCGCCGCATCTGCTGCTCGGCGAAGGACACGCCCGTCGCCTCCATGGCGACGACCACCTGGCCGGCCGTCGGCACGGGGACGGGGCCGCGGTGGAACTGCAGGCCCTCCGGCTCGACCTTGCCCGGCAGAACGACCTCGACCCGCTCGACGGTGTTCGTCATGATGACCTCCAGTGAGTTCCTGCTTCTCGTGTTCGTTAGAAGCTATAACAAGAGTGATCGGCTATCTCGGCAATGTCAAGGGAGTGGCTCGTCCGATCGAGAGTGGTTGTGTCGATGGTGATAGCCTCTAACTGATCTGGTGGTGTTGGGCGAGCGGTGAGAGGCGGCGGGCATGACCGGCCATACGAAATCCCCCCGGGAGCGGTACCGGCAGCAGGTGCGCGAGGAGGTCAAGGAGAAGGCCTGGCAGCAGATCGCCGGCTCCGGCGCCTCGGCGCTCTCCCTCAACGCGATCGCCAAGCAGATGGGCATGAGCGGACCGGCGCTGTACCGGTATTTCGCCAACCGCGACGAGCTGATCACCGAACTCATCCGTGACGCCTACCGCAGCCTCGCCGACGCCTTTGTCGCCGCCGCCGGCGGGGGAGCGGGCCGGCCCGACCCCGCCGGGCTGGCGCAGGTGCTGCGCACCTGGGCCCTCGCGGACCCGCACCGCTACTTCCTCGTATACGGCACCCCGGTGCCCGGCTACCACGCACCGCCGGACGTCACGGTGATCGCCTCGGAACTGATGTCGGTCCTGCTGGACGCCTGCGTCGCAGCCCTACCGGCCGTGCACCCGGGCGCGGAGCCGGACGCCTTCGAGGAGCACCTCGACGCGCACCGCGCATGGGCGGGCAGCCACCCGGACGCCCCGCCGTCGGCGCTGCACCTGGCCCTGACCTTCTGGAGCCGTCTGCACGGCGTGCTGTCCCTGGAACTGGCGGGCCACTTCACCGGCATGGGCCTCGACCCGGCCCTGCTCTTCGCCGCCGAGGTCGACCGCCTCGTGACGCCCTGAGCCGCGTCAGATCCAGAAGAAGAACCGGTCGAGCGAACACCTAGCGTGGGAGCGGAGGTTCAGCACGCCGTCGTACTCCGCCCACAACAGGTGCTCGGGAACGGTGACGTAGCGGAGCCTGTCGAGGATGCCGCTGATACGTGCCAGATCGGTGGCGTCCAGCAGGTACTCGACCGCCGGTGGCCGTCGGGCGCCGCCGCCGCTCCGCTCACAGGCCGGTGACCTTGGCGCTCGCCGACAGCTCGTAGACCAGCGTGACCGTCCGTCGGCCGCCCGGCGCGAGCGGGACGTCCCAGCGGGCGATGCCTTCGGCATCGACCGAGTCCGGGGCCGGCGCGCAGGCCTCCTTGCGCAGGCGCACCTCCACTGCAGAGACCTCGGAGACCGGGATCCGCTCCCGGACGACGACCACCCGTTCGCCGTGGTCCCCGGGGGCGGAGAACCGGGACAGGTGCAGCCGGACCGTGCGGGTGACCACCGTCCGCTGGCTGAAGCCGGCCGAGTCCCGGGACTCCTCGGCGGACCGGACCACCCGGTGGTCGTCGCAGCTGCCGAAGGCCAGCTCGACCGGGGCGCCCGGGGCGGTGAAGTCCAGCGTGCCGCGGCCGCTGAACCCGCTGCCGCGGACCAGGTCCACGGGACCGGCCAGCAGCGCGTGACCGGACCGGTTGTCGAAGGACACCACCCGGGTGACCAGCGGGGACAGCTCGGGCGAGCAGGCGTATTCGCTGCTGGCGGCCGTGCTGAAGGCGGAGAGCGGCACCCGGTGGGCGCGGCCGTCCCCGCGTACGGAGACCGGTACGGGGGAGTGCAGCACCCGCGCCTCGCCCCCGTCGTCCACCCCGGGCAGGCCGAGCACCCGGGCCGCCGGACCGAGGTCCCCGATCTCCTCCTCGCGCAGTTCGACGTCGACCGTGCGGCGCTCCGCCGGCGTGCGCTCACCCAGCGTGAGGCGGTCCTCGCCCAGCCGGGGCGGCTCGGTGGCCAGCGCCGACCGGGCCGTCGACAGGGTCAGGCGCACGTCGGACCAGTCCTCGCCGGTGCGCTGCCAGACCATCGCGTCGGACTCCAGCGTCAGCGCGTCCCCGTCCAGGACGGCCCGGTAGGCGGGCCGCCACAGCGCGCACGGGGTGAGGTGGCCCAGGCGCAGCCGGACCGGACCGGCGGCCGCGCTGTCCACGGTCAGCTCGATGTGACCGACCAGTTCGGCGGGCTCGGTCTCGGAGCGTTCCATGGCCTGCCGGGTCTCCCCGAGTTCGACGGCGAGGGCGGCCAACCGGGCGTCCACGGAACGCAGTCGCTCACCGTACGCATCGCGCTCGCCGTCCACCCGGTCCATCTCGCGGGCCCAGCGGGGCCCGTCGGTCTCCCCGGAGCCGGCGCCCTCGCCGATCTCCCGCAGCAGATCGGCGGCGAGGCGGCCGAGCACGTCGAGCCGGCCGTGCAGCCGGTCGCGCCGCTGCCCCAGGGCGAGTTGCTCCTCCTCGAGGGCGTGCACGCGAGTGCGCAGGGCGGAGTCCTCGTCGGCGGACGGCAGCGGTCCGCGCGGCTCCCAGCTGCGGACGATCCGTACGTCGAGCACGGTGGCCCGGTGTTCGGCGGCCAGCTCTGCGTGCAGGGTGCGGTCGACGGCCAGCGCGCTGACCGGACCGAGCCGCAGCCGCTGGACCCCCGCCTCCAGGTCCAGTACGGCGGCGCGTTCGACGTGGGCGCGGTCCTCCAGGCAGGTGACGGCGGTGACGGGAAGGGCGATCGGCTTCGGGGCCGTGGACATGATGGGTGTCAGCTCCTGCGGTTGCCGCCGACCAGGGCCTTGCCGGCCGGGATGCGGATCTCGTAGCCGCCGTCGAGGGCGGTGGTCCCCCCGGCGGGCAGGTCCACCCGCCAGATGCGGGTGCCCGGGGCGTGGTGTTCCGGCCCGGCGCCGTCCTCGGGCGTCGTCCAGCCGGCGCGTTCCTCGATCCGGACATCCGGATCGGAGGTGACGGGCACCCGCTCGTGGACCTCGACGGTGACGGGTCCGGCGAGCCGGTTGGCCAGTTCCACGTGGACCTGGTGGTCGAGCACCGTGATGTTGTTGCGCAGGCCCGCGGTCGACTCGCGCAGGTTCGTACGACGGGTGACCCGGACGCCCTCGGCGGGTCCGAGCCCCACCCGGCGCACCCCACCGGGTGCGAGCGTGGGCAGGGCGGCGGTCAGTAGGAAGTCCTCACCCATGGTGACCTCCACCGGGCCGGCCAGCAGTGCCTGGTCGGTGGCGTTGGAGAGCACCAGCGTCGCGTACACGGTCTGCTCCACGGACGGCACGCAGACGTACTCGGTGCGCAGACCGACCGGGATCTCCCCGACGGTGACGGTGTGCCAGGTGCCGTCCGACGGAATGTCGGCCCGGGCGGCGGCGTCGAAGCGGTGGTCGAAGGAACCCGCCGATTCCCGGGGCCGCACGGCGTGTCCGGGCAGCGGCAGCCCGTCCACCCGCTCGGCGAGGCGGCGGTGCTTCGCCGCCACCGGGTCGGCGGGGGAGTCGGCGAACAGCCGGCCCCGGCGACCACCCTGCTCGTCGGGGCCGCACAGGACGAGCGCGGCGTAGTCGAGCTCGGCGCCGCTCGGCTGCGGCGGACCGGCCACCGGCTGCGGAGCCGGCGCGGGCGCAGGCGGAGCCGCCCGGCCGGGAGCAGCAGGAGCCGCGGGAGCGGGGGCCCCGCCGAAGGCCGCGCCGCCGCCCCGCGGCCTGCCGGCCGGCCGCGGGCGGGCCGGCTGGGCGAGGGCGGGCATCGCGCCGGCGACGTCCCGGGAGGCGTCGAACGCGCCGCCGGGCACCGGGAGGGCGCCGTACGCCTGTGGCGCGGGCGCGGCCGCGGCTGCCGGGGCGGGTGGCGGCGGAGGGGGCGGAGGGGGCGGCGGTACGGGACCGGCCGCGGAGCCGACCCGGACGGCCGGCGGCAGCACGGTCGGGGCCGGGCGGCGGGCGCCGGCCGCCTCGTAGCCGGCGAACAGGTCGGAGAGGCCCACCGGAGGCTCGCGCCAGCCGGACGGCGCCAGGGCGGGCTGCCGGCGCCCGATCCGGACCGAACGGAGCTTCGGCAGGTCGGTGCGGCGCCGGAGGTCGGCGGTGGCCAGGGCGATGTGCACACCGGTCCAGTCCTCGCCGGTGCGCTGGGCGACCGAGGCGCGCAGCACCAGCCGGCCGTCGCCGTCGCCCTGACGGTGCGTGAGCCGGTACGCCGGTACCCAGACGGCTCCCGGAACCCCGTACTCCAACTCCAGCTCGACCTCCCCGTCGGCGCCCTCCGCGTCCGCCGCGGCGTCGAGGGTCAGGAGCGCGGAGACCGTGGTCTCCACGTGCGCCTGCGGAGCGTCGGTGGAGGCGCGGGCGAGCCGGTCCGCGGCGACACCGAGTTCGTGCCCGGCGAGACGCAGCGCGTCCTCCAGCTCGACGAGGCGGGCGTGCAGCCGCGTCAGCCGCTCCTCGGCGAAGTCGGCGAGCTCCAGCCACGCGTCGACCGGGGTGCGGCGGTGCGGCGCCTCGGGGTCGGGAGCCGGGGGCACCGGCCGCAGGGCCCTGACCTCGTCGATCAGCACCCGTTGCCGGTCCCGGCGGCCCTGCGCCGCAGCGTACGCGTCGCGCAGCCGCTCGACCTCGCGCCGCAGGGCATCGGGCGCGCCGGTGGTGCGCGGTTCGGCCCCGACCTCCACCCGGGCCTCGGTCACGCGGACCCCGGGGGCACCCAGCACGTTCGCCCGGAGCGACCCCGGGTCCAGCGAGCGGGGCAGCCCCGTCACGCGCACCCGTCCGTCCGCCGGCAGGCTGCCCCGGACCAGCCGGCGGCAGACCGCGCCCTGCGCGTACACCACGACCGAATCGAGCGTCGAATTCCACCGTCGTACCGTCTGCGCCGTCATGTGCTCCGCCCCCCGATGCGTCCGTGCCGGTCGAAGCCTACGCCCGAGCGGTCCGCGCATCCGTGCCGAGCCCCGATGTCAGTGGCCTGTCGTACGGTCAGGGTGTGTGCACGTCCGACGAAGTCCGTGAAATCGCCCTCGCCCTCCCGGAGACGACCGAGAAGGAAGCCTGGGCCATGCCCACCTTCCGGGTCGCCGGGAAGATGTTCCTGACGCTGCCCGACGACGAGACGTCACTGGCCGTCCGCTGCCCCAAGGAAGAACGCGACGAGCTCGTCCGCGCCGAGCCCGAGAAGTTCTGGGTCGCGGACCACGAGGCGTCCTTCGCCTGGGTACGGGCGCGCCTGGCGGCCCTCGACGACACGGACGAGCTGCGCGCCATCGTCGTGGACTCCTGGCGCCAGGCCGCTCCGCCCGGCCTGCTCAAGGACCACCCCGACCTCGGGCCCCCGGGACCGGCCTGAGGCCCGGGGCGGGGCCGCCGCCGGCCCGTACGGGTCCGCCGGCCCGTACGGGCTCGCCGGGACGGGCGGGTACCGACGGGAGGGGGGATATGGAGAGACCATGGTCAGGTGCGAAACGTTCCGGGGCGTGATCAGCAAGCCGACCAGCGTGCGCTGAGAGAGGCACTGGTCAGGGCCTGTGCCGACGCGGGAGCGTCCATCGGCATGCTCTACCTGCCCGACCCCGACCCCACCCGGCGCGTACTGCACCTGACATTGGTCTCCGGACTTTCCCGCGAGTTCGCGGGCCCGTGGTCGCGGGTCGCCCTGGACGATCCCATTCCGGTGGCCGACGCGGTCCGTGAAGGCCGGCTCGTCTGGCTCGGCGGCCAGGAGGACACGGCCCGCCGCTATCCGCGCCTCGGTCTCGTCCTCCCGTACGACTTCGCGCTCGCCGCCACCCCTCTGACCGGGGAAGCCGCCGGGCGGGCCGCCGAGCCCACCGGGGCCGGCCTGGTGTTCCTGTGGCCGGGCTCGCACGGGCCCGACCTCGACGAGCGGGAACTCAAGGCCCTGGAATCGGCCCGAGGCCTGCTGGCGCGCATCCTGCTGCGAGCCGCCGGCGACGGCCTGCCACTGCGGCCGCCACCGCGTCCGATCGTCCTGCGACCGCTCCCCTCACCCACGCCGGGCCCGGCCGAGGCGGCGGCCACCATGGCCTTCGTCCGGCGCCTCCCCGGGGGCAACTGCGCGCTCGACCTGAACGGCACCATCACCTTCATCACCCAGGAGGCGGCCGACCTGCTCGGCGCGCCCGTTTCCGGGCTGCTCGGGGCCCTGCCCTGGGAGGCCCTTCCCTGGATGGACGCCCCCGCCATCGAGAACCACTACCGGGCCACCGCGATGAGCCGGCTGCCCCGGAGCTTCACCGCCGGACGCCCCACCGGACAGCAGCTGTGCTTCGACCTCTACCCGGACAACACGGGCATCAGCGTCCGCATCACCCCGGTCGGCTACCGGGCCGGCTCACCGGTCCCCCTGCCGCCCGCGGACCCCGAGCAGGCTGCACCGAGCCGGGCCACCGCGCTCTACCCGCTCATGATGCTGGCCGTCACCCTCACCGAGGCCGCGCACGCGCAGGACGTCGTGGAGAAGGCCGCGGACCAGATCGTTCCCTCCCTGGGAGCCCACGCCCTGGCCCTGCTGGCCGAACAGGACGGGCGGGTGCGGATCGTCGGCCACCGCGGGTACTCCGCCGATCACCTGGCGGAGCTCGATGGCACCCCCGTCTCGGCCGACACCGCCATCACCCACATCCTGCACACCTCCACCCCGCTGTTCTTCGGCGACGTGGGCGAGCTCCTGGCCGCCCACCCCGACGCGGTGGTCGAGGAGGGCATGGCCGCCTGGGCGTTCCTGCCCCTGATCGCCTCCAACCGCCCCATCGGCTCCCTCGTCCTCGCCTATGCACACCCCCGCGTCTTCGCCCCCGGCGAGCGCGCCGTCCTGACCTCGATCGCCGGGCTCATCGCGCAGGCCCTGGACCGCGCCCGCCTCTACGACGCCACCCACCAGCTGGCCCGCAGCCTGCAGACCGGCCTCCTGCCCCACACCCTGCCCCGCGTCCCCCGTCTCGACGTGGCCGCCCGGTACCTGCCCGCCGCACACGGCCTCGACATCGGTGGCGACTTCTACGACCTCATCCGCATCGACGACACCACCGTCGCGGCTGCCATCGGCGACGTACAGGGCCACAACGTGAATGCCGCCGCCCTCATGGGCCAGGTCCGCACCGCCGTCCACGCGGGCGCCGGCGCGCCACCGGAGGAGGTCCTCGCCCGCACCAACCGGCTCCTGACCGACCTCGAACCCGGACTGTTCACCAGCTGCCTGTACGCCCACATCGACCTCGTCGGCCATACCGTCCGCCTGGCCTCCGCCGGCCACCCGCCACCCCTGCTGCGCCACCCCGGCGGGACGACCGAGATGCTGGAGCCGCCGGCCGGCCTCCTCCTGGGCATCGAGCCCGGGGCCTCGTACACGGCCGTCGAGATCCCCTTCAGCCCCGGAACCCTCCTCGCCCTCTACACCGACGGGCTCGTCGAGGCCCCCGGCCGGGACATCGAGGACGCCATCGGCGCGGTCGCGGGCCTGATCGCAGACGCACCCGAGCACCACCCGCTCGATGACCTGGCGGACGAACTCATCGAGCACGCCCACCGCGACGGCCCCCGCCCCGACGACATCGCCCTCCTACTGCTGCGCACCGAGGGCCGGGTCCCCTCCACGGGCGCGCACCGCACCTGAACCGTCCCCGAGCACGCCCGGGGGCTGCCCGGGACGACGGCGTCCGGCGGTCCGCGCTCAGCGGTCCGCGCTCAACGGTCCGTGCCCAGGCGGACCAGCATCTTGCCGGTGTTGGCACCGGCCAGTACCCCGAGCAAGGCGTCGGCCGCCCGCTCGATCCCGTCGGCGACGGTCTCCTCCGTACGCAGGGTCCCGTCGGCCAGCCAGCCGGCCGCCTTGCCGATCCACTCGGGGAACAGGTGGAAGTGGTGGGAGACCAGCATTCCCCGCAGGGTCACTTCGTGGGCTGCGGCCCGGAAGAGGTTGTCGGGACCCGGCGCCGGCCGCAGGGCGTTGTAGCTGCTGATCGCACCGACCATGGCGATCCGCCCACCGGGACGGATCGCGCCGATGGCGGCCTGGAGGTGGTCGCCGCCGACGGCGTCCAGGTAGACGTCGATGCCCTCGGGGGCGGCCTCCGCGAGCTGGCCGGGGAGATCCCCCCGGCGGTGGTCGAGAGCCGCGTCGTAGCCGAACACGTCCAGCAGCTTCTTGGTCTTGTCCGGACCGCCGGCCGAGCCGATGACCCGGGACGCGCCCAACTGGCGTGCCAGCTGCCCGGCGATGCTGCCCACCGCCCCGGCCGCTGCGGAGACGAGGACGACATCGCCCTCCTTGACCGGCGCGGTCCGGGTCAGCGCGGTGTACGCGGTCAGGCCCGTGGCGCCGAGCGCCCCGAGGTAGGCGGTCGGCGGGGCGATCGAGGTGTCGACGACGGTGGCGGCACCGGCGTCCAAGACCGCGTACTCCCGCCAGCCGAGGAAGTGCGAGACGGTCGCCCCGACCGGAACGGACGCGGCACGGGAGGCGACCACCTCGCCGATCGCGCTGCCTTCGAGGGCGGCGCCGAGGGCGAACGGCGGCATGTAGGAGGGAACGTCGTCCATCCGGCCCCGCATGTACGGGTCCACCGACATCCATGTGTTGCGCACCAGGATCTGGTCCTCGCCGAGCTCCGGCAGCGGGACGGCAACGAGCTCGAAGTCCTCGGGCTTCGGGGTACCGGTGGGGCGGGAGGCGAGGTGGACCTCACGGGAAACGGTCATGGCGTCTTCCTTCGGTGTGGACGGGGACCGCTCGGTCGCGGTCACAGGAACACCCTGCAAGGGGCGACGCACGGGCCACGCACGGGCGGCGCACGGTCCGCGCACGCGCTGTGGACCTGCGGGGTCCGGAGACCACCGGCGCTCTGCTCACGGCCTGTTGACGAGGAAGAAGTAACGTTGCGGCATGCGTTTCGAGGTGCTGGGACCCCTGACCGTGCGAACCGACGAGGGGATCCCCGTCCCCGTGCCCGAGGCGAAGGTCCGGGCGCTGCTGGGCGCCTTGCTCGTGCGCTACGGGCGGCCCGTGCCCGCGGACCGGCTGATCGACGAACTGTGGGGCGAGGACCTGCCGGGCAACCCGGGGAACACCCTGCAGACCAAGGTCTCCCAGCTGCGGCGCATCCTGGCACGGGCCGAGGAGGGCGGCAGAACCCTGGTCGGGTTCGGTCCGGCGGGCTATGCGCTGCGGGTGGCCGACGAAGCGGTGGACGCCGGCCGGTTCGCCGAACTGACCGCGCTCGCCCGCAAGGAGGCCGGAGCGCGGGCGCGGACCGCGCTGCTGTCGGAGGCACTCGGGCTGTGGCGGGGTCCCGCATACGCGGACTTCCCGGACGCCGCCTTCGCGCGGACGGAGGCAGTCCGGCTGGAGGAGCGGCGGATCACCGCGCAGGAGGACCTCGCCGAGGCACGGTTGGAGTTGGGCGAACACGTCGTACTGGCCGATGAACTGGGCGCCCTGATCGCGGAGCATCCGCTCCGGCAGAGGCTGTACGCGGCCCGGATGCGGGCGCTCTACGGCGCGGGGCGGCAGAACGAGGCGCTCGCGGCCTACCGGGAGCTGACGGCACGGTTCGTGGAGGAGCTGGGCATTGACCCGGGCCCCGAACTCGGCGCGCTGTACGGGGCGATCCTGCGACAGGATCCGGAACTGACGGCCGGGCCGGTGCCGGTGCCGGAACCAGCGACGGCAACGGAGCCGGAGCCGGAGCCGGAGCCGGAGTCGATGCCGGTGCCCGCCGTGGGGGAGGCGCGGCCGTTCCCGCCCGGGACGAACCTCCCCACCCCGGTCAGCTCGCTCGTCGGGCGCGAGGAAGCCGTCGCCCGGGTGTGCGCGGCGGTCGGGGCCGGCCGCCTGGTGACGCTCACCGGGCCCGGTGGCGTCGGCAAGACCCGCCTCGCGCTCGCCGCCGCGGCCCGCCTCGCCGATGCCGGGCCCGGCCCGTGCCCCGACGGAGTCCGTTTCGTCGAACTCGCGGGCGCGCGGGGCGACGTGGCCTCGGTGATCGCGGCCGCCCTCGGGGTGCGCGAGGACGCCGACGGCGGCGCCGGCCCCGGTTCGGGGGGCGGGGCCGCAGCCCGGGACCGGTTGGCCGCGGCGCTCGGAACGCGACGGCTGCTCCTCGTACTCGACAACTGCGAACACGTCGTCGCATCCGTGGCCGCTCTGACCGGGCAGCTCTTGCAGCGGGCCCCCGGGCTGCGCGTCCTTGCCACCAGTCAGGAGCCGCTCGCCCTCGCCGGCGAGACACTGGAGGCGGTGGCCCCGCTCGACGGGGCCGAGGCGATGGAGCTCTTCGCCGCCCGCGCCGCTGCCGGCACACCCGGCTTCACCCTGGGCCCGCACAACACCGAGGCCGTGGCCCTGGTGTGCCGCCGCCTCGACGGACTCCCGCTCGCCCTGGAACTCGCCGCCACCCGGGTCAGGGCGCTCGGCGTGCACGCGCTCGCCGAGCGGCTGCACGACCGGTTCCGGCTGCTCAACCAGGTGCGGCGGGACGCGCCGGCCCGGCAGCGCACCCTGCGGGCGATGATCGACTGGAGCTGGGACCTGCTGGCCCCGGCCGAGCAGGCGGTGTTGCGCCGACTGGCCGTGTTCTCGGGCGGGTTCACCCTGGAGTCGGCGGAGGCGGTGTGCGCCACCGGGGACACGGCTGCCGAAGACGTGCTGGACCTGGTTACACGCCTGGTGGATTGTTCACTGGTCGTCGCTCCCTACGGTGGTGGTGGCGATGCGGAGCCGCCGCGCTACCGGATGCTGGAGTCGGTGACCGCGTACGGCCTGGAACGGATCGAGGAGGCGGGCGAGGCCGCGGCCGCACGGCTACGGCACGCCGAGCACTTCGCCGACTTCGCCGAGCGGGCCGCGCCCCGTCTGCACGGTCCCGAACAGCGTGCTTGGCTGCGCCGTTTGGACTCCGAGGGCCTCAACCTGCGTGCCGCGCTGGACGGGGCGGTCGCGGCGGGAGCGGCCGGTGCCGCACTGCGGCTGGTCAATGCGTCGGCCTGGTACTGGTGCCTGCGCGGCCGGATCGGCGAGGCGCGTACGGCGTTGGGGTCCGCACTTGCGTGCGCGTCCGCCGCGTCCGCCGAGTCCGAACAGGCCGGACCGGCCGTCACCGGTGCGCGGGCCCGGCTGGCCGCCTTCGCCGTGTTCGCCGGGGACGACAGCCTGCTCGGTGGCGACTTCGACGGCGCCGACCCGCGGGGCAGGTGGCTGCTGGAGTTCGCCCGCCTCGGCTTCGCGAACGGGCCCGCTGCCGATGCCGCTGCCGATGCGTGCGTTGCCGTCACCGCCGCGGACGACGGTGTCCTCGAAGGACTGCCGGCGGTGTTCCGGGACCTCGGCGACCGCTGGGGCGAGGCGGCCGCGCTCAGCGGCCTCGCCACCCGGGCCCTGTACCGCGGCGACCTCGTAGAGCTGCGCCGCAACGCCGAGGCCGGGGCGGGGCTGTTCGCGGAACTCGGCGACCAGTGGGGCCGGCTGCAGTCCTCGGAACAGTTGGGCGTCCTCGCCGAGATCAGCGGCGACTACGCGCAGGCCGCCCGGCTCCACGAGGACGGCGTACGGAGCGCGCGGGAACTGGAGCTCTTCACCCAGGTCTCCTTCCGCCTGGCCCAGCAAGGCCGCATCGCCTTGTTGACGGGGGACACCGCGCGGGCCGCGGACCTCCACGAGCAGGCCCGGCGGCTGGCCGACGAGCAGTCGCACCGGCCGGCCCAGCAGTTCGCGGAGATCGGCCTGGCCCTCGGTGCCCGCCGGGACGGCGACCTGGACGCCGCCGAGGCCCGGCTGCTGCCGTGGCTCGACTGGAGCCGCAGGCTCGGCGTGGACATCAGCGTCGCACTGATCCTGGCGCAGCTGGGGTACGTGGCCGAATTGCGCGGTGACGCCCCGCTCGCGCGAACCCTGCACCGGGACGGCCTCGCAGCGGCCCGCCGGTCGGGTGATCCGCGCGCCCTCGCCCTGGCGTTCGAAGGGCTGGCGGGCGCCGGGTCGGTGGCCGACGTCTCGGGTGACCGGGCCGCCGGGGCGGTGGAGCTCCTCGGTACGGCCGCCGCACTGCGGGAGTCCCTCGGTACCCCGCTGCCGCCGGCGGAACGGCACGACGTGGACCGGGCGACGGCCCGACTTCGCGCGCGGCTGGGCGAGGAGGCCTTCGCCACCGCGTTCGCGCGCGGCCGCGCCCTGTCGCCGCAGGAGCAGGCCGCCGCCCTGCTCGAGTGCGCCGGGCCGTGACCGCGTCAGAGTTCGGCGGTCCAGACTCCCGCGGGGTGGTCGTCGGGCCGCAGCCACAGCCGGGGCTGAGACTCCCGGTGGTCCTCGCCGGCCTGCTCATGCCAGTGGAAGCGCCCCTCCGCATCGGGCCACGTGACCTGGAGGAAGGGGAGCGGGGGCCGCCGGTAGAACCCGATGGCCCGGCCGAAGAAGGTCCGGAACCAGCGCATGTCGACGCTCCGGAGTCGTACCGGCCCACCGTCCCACACGCCCCCGTGCTCCTGCCCGTCCGCCGGTACGGCGGGGGTGGCGGCCAGATCGCCGAGCGCGTTGAGCACGCGGTGCATCTCGTGGACATCACGTCCGAACGTGCACAGTTCGGGGGCGCCGTACGTGTGGGCGAGGCCGATCGTGTAGGCGAACCCGGGCCCGATCTCGTCCTCGGGGACCATGACCACGTGCCAGCCGTGCCGTCGCACGTCGCCGACGATGCGACCGTGTATCTGGTCCGCCTCGGCGCGGTCGCCGTAGTCGTGGCAGAGGACGCAGCGGCATTCGAAAGGATCACGGTGCATGCGGCGAGGCTACGGGGCCCGCGGGGCGTGCGACGCGGCGGGCCGCCGGCTCGGCATTTTCGGCCATTTCTGCGCAGCAGACTGACATGCTCCTGACAGTTCAGGGCGGCTGTGGGACTCTCCGGGCACGCACTCCGCACACTCTGTGAGGCCCCACGCCTCGCCCACCCCCACCAGTACGTGGCATGGAGGAGCGAACCATGAGGCACATCACGCACGGCACCCGCATCTCACGCTTCGCCGGTATCGCAACGCTGGTCGTCGCGGCCGCGTTCACCGGCACCGGTACCGCCCTCGCGCACGGCACCGGCCCCTCCGCCGTCGACCAGAAGGTCGACGGGGTGATGGTGGTCGCCGGCAACAGCTGTAGCTGGACCAATGCGAGCACCAGCGCAGTTCCCCCGAACGCCCTCACCGTCGACCGTACGACGATCAACACCCCGGGTGGCAACCTGGCCTGTGGCGGCGGCATCGCCGCCACGCTCAACAACAACCCCGCCTTCACCTTCGACGACGCCGCCGGCACGGCACGGACCGACCTGATCGACATCACCGGCAAGCAGAGCTTCATCTCCTGCCGCTACAAGGCGACGGCCATCGTGTGGGACCGCGACGCGACGAGCCGGAAGTACGTCAACCGGGCCTTCACCGCCACCAAGACCTCGGGCAGCTTCCTGTGTCCGGGATCGGTCACCACCCCGGCCGGGGACGCCTCCATGCTGTTCCACTGAACCGCAGTCCGGCTCCAGGTCGGACCGGGCCGGGCGGACGCGTACCGTCCGCCCGGCCCGCTCGCTCGATCCACGAGGATGGGCACATGACCCGTCTCCTCCACCTGGACCGCACCCTCGACGAGCTCGACGGACCTCCATGGCCCCCGCCCCCCTCGCCCACCACCAACCTGGTCACCAAGGTGTACGCCCTGCGCCGCAAACGCCTCGGTGACCTGACCCCGGCCGACCTGCGCGCGCTGATCACCCAAGAGGTGGGCCTGCCTTACGTATTGCCCCTCGCGGTGCGCCTGCTCCTCAACGACCCTTTGCTGGACGCGTACTTCTATCCGGGAGACCTGCTGCTCGCCGCCTTCGGCCGACCCGAACCGGCCTGGGCGCTCTTCCCGGACCTGCGGGAGCAGCTGGTGGCCGTCGTCGCGGATCTGCCGGAGGAGGAACTGGCTCGGCTCAGGGCCTACGGGCTGGCCGGGCAGTGGGGCTGAGCGGCCGGTTTCAGGGCTGCTCGACGTGCGCCCCTGCCAGGGAGTTCAGCAGGGCCGCGCCCCGCTCGGCGTCGTCCACGCTGACCGCGAAGTCCTTGCCCTTGGCCCGGATCACCAGGCACGCACCGCTCCGCAGCATCACCGTCGTGCCCAGCCCGCTGAGCCGGTAGCCCCAGCCGCCGACCTGGGCCGGTGACCGGTTCTCGGCCCGCGCCCACTCGATGTCCGCCGCCTTCCAGCGCCGCACCGGCCACCCGAGGGGCCCGAAGGCCACGTCCATACCGCGCTCCGTGACCCGTACGCGTACCGAGGAGAAGGCCAGCAGTGATATCGAGGCGAACAGGAACGGCGTCATCAGCAGCCACCTCGGCTCCGACGGATCGCCGAGCCCGATGAGCAGGGTGGCCAGTGCGCCGACCCCGGTGACGGCCGAGAGCAGGTACAGCCACGGGTTCTCCGTGGAGGCGAGCCATACGCGGCGCTCACCTGCTGGGATGACCATCCGGGGGCCCTGCCCCCGGGAGGCGGTGGACGCGCGGCGACCGTTCACCAGTACTCCCACCAGCCCGGCCGCGCCCGCCACGACGACCGTGACCACGGCACCGCCGGTGACCGGGTCCGCGTCGTGCCAGTCCGCGTGGGAGAGGTTCGCCCGCACGATCGAGACCTGCTCACCGGCCAGCAGCACCCCGCACGACACCAGAACCGTCCCGCGCCAGCGGCGGGCCGCCCGCCAGAACACCGCACTCGTGACGACCACGATCCAGATCGCGACCGGCACCAGCACGACCGCCCAGAGCCGATGCGCACCATCCGGCTCCCCGGAAGCGTTCCAGTGCGTCGCCAGCAGGTCCTCGAACCCCCTGCGTGCCGCCAGCGGCAGCCCCACGAGCAGTGCGAGGATCCCGGCCGCCCAGGCCGCCATCCCCCATACGGGCCCGCTCCCAGGCCCCGCTAAGCCGCCCGGCCCACGCTCTCCACGGTCCTTGCTGCCGCTCACTGCGCCTCCTTGATCATCTCTATGAGATCGGCCCTGCCGTATCCCAGGCGCGCCCCGTCGGCCACCAGTTCCCGCACCCGCTCCAGCAACGCCGACCGCCCGTCCGCCCCACGGGCCACGGTCACCCCGCGGCCGCGCCGGAACTCCAGCAGCCCCTCGTCACGCAGCGCGCGCAGCCCCCGCAGCACGGTGTTGGCGTTGACGCCCAGCGCCAGTGACAACTCCCGCGCCGACGGCAACCGGTCACCTGGCCCGCATTCCCCCTCGGCGATCGCACGCCGAACGGCCCCGGCCACCTGCTCGTGCAGGGGACGGTCGTCCGCGATGTTCAGCCTCAGCAACATGGTACCAATGAAGCTAGCACCATTCACTTCATCAGTCACCCGTCGTGATCCGGACGGGCCCGGTGACCTCCGCGACCGCCAAGAGCGCGGTCCGACGGTCGAACCGGACGGCGGGGGCCCTCGTGTGAGGGTCATGAACACGCCTTCTGCCGGCCTCCGTGCGAGAGCCTCCGAGTACGCACTCCTGCCGCTGCGCCTCTTCCTCGGCGTCACCTTCGTCTACGCCGGTCTGGACAAGCTGACCGATCCGGCGTTCCTGTCCGCCACCGGCGACGGCTCGATCGGTCAGCAGATGGAAGCGGTGCGGGACGCCGCGGGCATTCCCGCGCTGATCGACCTTTCCCTGACCAGGCCGGTCGCCTTCGGCATTGCGATCGCCGCCGGCGAGCTGGCCGTCGGACTGGGGGCCCTGGTGGGCCTGCTGACCCGGATCGCGGCTCTCGGAGGTGCGCTGATCTCACTCAGCCTGTGGCTGACCATGAGCTGGTCGACCACCCCGTACTACTTCGGCGCGGACGTGATCTACCTGCTGGCCTGGACTCCGCTGATCCTCGCCGGCGCGCCGGTCCTGTCCCTCGATGCGCTGCTCCACCGGCGGCGCGGTGCTGCCGCCGGGGTGCGTGCCGACTCCGACCCGACCGTGACGCCCGTGGGATCCCGCGCGGGTGCCCGGCGGGCCCGGGGTCGGGCCCGGGCTCGGGTGAGTCCGTGATCCGCTCGAGCGCATGGACCGCCTCCGTCCGAACATGACGGAGCCCCCGCTCCAACGGTCCAGGAGAGGGGGCTCCGCTCGATCAGGAACAGCTCACAGGGCGCTCTTCGACGCGCTGTCGACGACGCATTCCTTGTACTCGCTGCCGTCGCCCTTGCCCGTGTACGCCGTGGTCGCCTCGGCCTGCTTCGACGCGCCCGCCTTGACCGTGAGCGCGGTGACCTTGGCCTGGGCGGGGGTCGCCGCCGAGGTGGCGCCCCCGCGGAACTTCATGGTGATGTTGTACGTGTAGTCCACCGAGCCGCTGTTGGTGACGGTGATCTTGGCGACGAGGTTCTTGCCCGACGCGTCCATCGTGCACGCGTCGATCTTGATGTCGCGCTCGGCCTTGTTCTTGCCGGACCCGCCGGTGGCCGAGGAGCTGCCCGAGCTGGTGCTGCCGCTCGTGCTGTCACTGCCGTTGCTGCCACTGCTGGTGCCACCGCTGGAGCTGCTGGAACCGCTGGAGCCCGAGCCGGAACTGTGGCTGCTGCCCCCGCAGCTACCGCCGTGGGAGCCACGGGCTCCGGTGAGTGCGAAGATTGCGATACCGAATACGGCTACCGCGCGGACATGGCGAAGCTTCACGTCAACCCCGTTGAAATATCAGTGTGCGAGAGCCCGACTTGATGGGCGCATGACACCCTAGCAGTGGATGGGCGGCCTCTATCCATCCTTCTGTCGCGTGTCGACCGCACGGCGCCGGGCGGTCCGTCAGACGAGCCCGGGCTGCGGCTACTCGGATGTGACCCGGCTCCGGCGCTTGATCGACCGCGCCGCAACAGGGCCGTACGGCGGTGTCGTTGACGCTCGCTACGTCGGGCGGGCAGGGAGCCTTCTCCGAAGTCACCCGGACGGTCCACCCCTTGGTGTCCCGGGGTGAATGCTGTGCATCAGACCCGTTGCAGTCGTACAGGTCGTAGGTGTTGCTGCGGCAGGACTCGCTGTCGGGCAGTCATCGGCACGCCCACCGCCGTCCCGAGCGGGTCAGGCCGGGCCGTCCTGCGGTGTCACCACGGTGAAGAGCGCCCCCTCGGGATCGGCGAGGACGATCGACCGGCTCACGTGGGACGTCTGTACGGGGGATGCGGTTCTGCCGCCCAGCCGGAGCGCGGCCTCGACCACCGTCTCCAGGTCGGGCACGCGGAAGTGGACGTGCCATCGGGGACGGACCTCGGGGTCCGGTGCCTCTTCGAGTGCGCCGCCGCTGATGCGGGCCACGGTGTCGTGGCCGTGGCGCAGTACGACGTGGGCGTGCTCGTAGGAGACCGCGCAGCAGCCGGGACGCGAACCGGCCCAGTCGAGGACCTCCCCGTAGAAGATGGCGGCCGCGAAAGCGTCCCGCGTCCGCAGTTCCAGCCAGGCGGGTGCACTTCCACGGCCGACCGACCAGTCGGGTACGACCTCGCCCTGCCAGAAGCCGAAAACGGCCCCGGCGGGATCCGCCGCCAGGGCGATGCGGCCGGTGCCGAAGGCCACGGGGCCGACCGCCATGGTGGCGCCGCGTTCGAGGATCCGGGCGGCGGTCACGTCGGCGTCCTCGACGGCGAAGTACGGCGTCCACAGCACCGGCGCGCCGGCGCGCCCGGCGAGTGCGCCGATGCCCGCCACGGGTGCTCCGTCGCGGAAGGCGACCATGATGCCACCGCCGAGGTGGGTGGGGCGGAAGTCCCAGCCGAGCACCCCGGCGTAGAACCGCTGTGTGGATTCGAGATCCCGGGCCAGCAGGCTGACCCAGCACGGGGAACCGAAGATCTCGTGGCTCGAAGTCGACACAGCTGTCAGCCTCATCTGCCGTTGACGGGGGACGGGACCCTTCCACCGTAGACCGGGCGGGGGCGCTGGGCCGCGAGGCGCGGTTCGAACCGGGCGATGTCCCTCTCGGGCACGCGGCGGGCCCCGGCCCGGAACTCCCCGCGCCGGTGTTTGGCCGACGACAGGGCGGGCAGCCGCGTCAACACGTAGGGCCCCACGACGGCGGTCCGGCGTGTCGTGTGCGGTCCGTGACCGGTCGGTCCGGAACGCGGCGCGGCGGGTCAACCCCACCGGGAGGAGTTGTTTCGCGTGACTGAGCATGTGTGGAGCTTCCGGCCGCCATCGGCTCACCTGACCTGGGCCGATCTCACCGGATACACGGTCGAGGCGACCGACGGTCACATCGGGAAGGTCGACAAGCACTCCTACGACGTGGGTGATGCCTACCTGGTCGTCGACACCGGGGTGTGGATCTTCGGCAAGGAGGTGCTCCTCCCGGCGAGCACCGTGTCCCGGATCGACCTGGAGGAGGAGAAGGTCTACGTGAACGCCGACAAGGACCGGATCAAGAACGCCCCCGAGTTCCACCGGGAGAAGCACCTCCGGGACCGCGGCTACCGGGAGGAAGTCGGTAGCTACTACGGCATCACGTGGCTGCCGGGCGAAGGCCCGGTCGGCAGCCACCGCGGATGAGAACCGTGCCCGCGACGCGGCGGGAATTCCCGTCGTTGAAAATCGGCCGGCAGAGAACCGGTAAAGGCAGAATTCGAGGGTAGACGCCCTATGAGACGCCCCGGCGGACCCAACTGTTCCGTCGAATTCCGAATCGGGAACGAGGACACCATGATTCTTGTCGGGCTTATCCTACTGCTCGTCGGATTTTTCACCGGGATCTCCATTCTGTGGACCATCGGCATCATCCTGCTGGTGGTCGGTGCGGTGCTGTGGATCCTCGGCTCGGTCGGGCACGCCGTCGGCGGCCGACGCCACTACTACTGACCGGGAGGCCCTACGCCGCACGAGGGACGCCGGGGCCCGGACTTCGGCCCTCGCCATTCCGGTCGGATGAAAAACGCACGTAGTCCCATTTCCGTTCCGATTCCCCAGGGAGTGATCAGCCGTGTCGGACAAGGAGAAGAGCCGCTCCAAGGTTGAACAGGCCAAGGGAAAGCTCAAGGAGACAGCAGGACGCGCGGTGGGTAACGAACGCCTGACCGCGGAGGGCCGGGCCGAAAAGGCCAAGGGCGATGCCCGTCAGGCCAAGGAGAAGATGAAGGATGTCTTCAAGCGCTGACGCGCACCAGGTTTTCGCCGAGGTCCCGCACCCGTGGTTGGGGTGCGGGACCTCGGCACGTGCACGGCGCTGCGTCCGTGACGGCGGATGCATGGAACCGCGTTACGTGTGAACGTGAGACGGCAAGGTTTCCGCGGGTGCGTGCGGCATCGGGGTGCTCACCTCGAACGCGGCCACCTGTATCGATCTGAACCCGGGAGCGATGGGCGGCGGCGGATGCGAAGCGTGGGAGTGGAAGAAGAGCTGTTGCTGGTCGACGCTGCCACCGGTGAGCCGCTGGCAGTCTCGGGCACGGTCCTGGCAGCGGCGGACCACTGTACGGGGGAGTGCTCCAAGGGCGGGGGAGCGAAGGAGCACGTCTTCGAGAAGGAGCTCCAGAGGGAGCAGGTGGAGTTCGGCACCAAACCGGTGACGGAGATGGGCGAGCTCCGGGAAGAGATCGTCCGGTGGCGCACGGAGGCGGCCCGGCACGCGGCCTCCGCCGGAGCCCTCGTGGCGGCCCTCGGCACGTCGCCCCTACCCGTACGGCCCTCACGGAGCGCCGGGCAGCGGTACGAATGGATCGCCGAGCAGTTCGGCCTGACCGCGCAGGAACAGCTCACCTGTGGATGCCACGTCCACGTCTCGGTCGAGTCGGACGAGGAGGGCGTGGCCGTCCTGGACCGGATCCGACCCTGGCTCGCCGTGCTGATCGCGATGAGCGCGAATTCCCCCTTCTGGCAGGGCACGGACAGCGGCTACGGAAGCTACCGGAGCCGGGTGTGGAACCGGTTGCCCTCGGCCGGGCCGGTGGACGTCTTCGGGTCCGCCGACCGCTACCACGCGCAGGTCCGCACGATGGTGGACACCGGCGTGCTGCACGACGAAAGAATGATCTATTTCGACGCCCGCCTGTCGGCCGTCTACCCCACGGTGGAGATCCGGGTCGCGGACGTGTGCCTGGAGGCGGGGACCACGGTGCTCCTGGCCGCCCTCGTCCGCGCGCTGGTGGAAACGGCCGCCCGGGCTTGGCGGGCGGGGGAACCGCCGCCACGGATCGATACGGGCCTGCTGCGACTGGCCGGCTGGCGGGCCGGGCGGTCGGGGCTGGATGGACCGCTACTGCATCCCCTGACGATGCGGGAAACCGCTCCCGCCACCGCCGTACGGGCCCTCCACGAGCACGTCCGCCAGGCGCTCGTCGATCACGGCGACGAGGAACGGGTGAGTGCGGAGATCGCCACCCTCCTGGAACGGGGCAACGGGGCCCGTGCCCAACGCGCGTTGTTGACCGAGCGGGGCGATCTCGCCGGCGTGGTCCTGGGCTGCGCGGACACGACGACGGCCACACCCGCCTTCTGAGACCAGCGGCCCGCCCGCACGGGATCAGACCTCGCGCCACCGGGCCATCGCCCAGGAGAAGGCCCCGAAGAGCATCAGCCCGAGGGCGACCGCGACCAGTAGCCACGGCCCCGCCGGCGTCAGGGCGAAGGACCTGAGGGTGTCGTCGGTGCCCTTCGCCTGCGCCGGGTCGTAGCGCACGGCGGCATGCACGACGAAACCGCCGGCCGCCGCGAACAGGGTGCCCCGGGCCAGGCCGCCGGTCACCCCGAGCAGACCGACGGCCGCGCGCCAACGCGCCGAGACCCCGCCCATGGCGAGGTGCTTGCGGAAGCTGCGCCGCGCAGCCTGCACCGCGATCACCGCGCCCGCGACGGCGATCCCGAGCCCGGCCGCGCCCACCAGCCACTGGCCGGCGGGCAGGTCCAGCGCCCGCGCCGTCGTGTCGCGGGACTGCTGGTCCCCGGAGCGCCCGTCCCCGCCCGCCGCGTACGACAGGACGGAGAAGGCGACCGCGGCATAGAAGACGGTCCGGCCCGCCGAGGCCAGCCGCTTCACCGGCTTGTTCCCCTCGGGTCCGGCCGCGCCGAACACCGCCTCCGACAGGCGCCACAGCACCATGCCGACCAGCCCGATGCCCACGGCCCAGACCAGGACGCCGCCGAAGGGCCTTCCCATGAGCTCCTCGAGGGCGCCCTGGCGGTCGGCCTCCTTGCCACCGGGATCACCCGAGGCCACGCGCAGGGCCAGCATTCCGACCAGCGCGTACAGCACCCCGCGGGCCAGCAGCCCGCAGCGCGCCGCGACTTCCCGGCCCCCGCCACCGCGGGACGCGGCCCGGAGGCCGCTGCTCGGTCGGCCGCTCCCCATCGCGGTCAGACCTCGCCCCGCCAGGCACCCGTCTCGGCTCCGCGGGACTCGATGAACAGCTTGAACCGCTTCATGTCCCCGGCGACCCGGCGCTTGACGAAGCCGAGTTTGTCGGCGGCGCCCTCGGGCACCCAGTTCATGTGCAGGACGATCTTGGTGGTGGTCGCGTCGATCGGCTCGAAGGTCACCAGCCCGGCCTGGCGCGGCTCCCCGCCCACCGTCATCCACGCGACGCGGCGGTCCGGGAACTGCTCGGTGATCTGCGCGTCGAACTCGCGCCGCACGCCGTTCACGTTCGTCACCCAGTGGGTGAGCGTGTTCGTGCGCTGTTCGATGCGTTCGACCCCCTCCATGAACGCGGGGAACTCCTCGAACTGCGTCCACTGGTTGTAGGCCGTCCGTGCCGGAACGTTGACCTCGACGTACTCCTCGACGTGCGACATGCGTACCCCTTCCGTGTCGTCGGCGGCCCCGCTCCGCGTCCCGCGATGCCGGTCACCGCCGCCAGGACCCTGTAGGACCGCGGCCGCACGCGGTGCCCGGGGGGACGGGACACCGGCGTGCGGCCGCGGATCTCGGCGGGTCGCCGCCCCGCTCGAAACGGCGACCCGCCGACATCTACGCGTCTGGCCCCGAATCGAAGGCTCAAACAGAGCCGGGGGAACGAATTCAGGCCTACCGGTGCCGGGCCAGGCTGTGGAGCAGGACGAGGAGGGCGAACGCGATGACGGCCAGATGGAGCCAGGCGGGGCCGGGTGCCACGGTCAGGGCCAGCGAGTCGAGCGCGTGGGATGTCATACCGCACGCCTGCCCCCGTCAGGTGGAACGAAGCTCGGGCACGGGGACGGGGCGCGGGGCGGTCCGGTGGTACGGGCGGCCCTCGCGCATCGGCCGGGTCAGAGCCCCGCGGATCTGCCCGAGGTCAGCCGTGACGCCTCGATCTCGGCCCAGACGGCCTTGCCCTCCGCGTGGGTGTGCGTGCCCCAGCGATCGGAGACGCGCTCCACGATGTAGAGGCCGTGGCCGCCCGGCAGGGCACGCTGCGGGGACGGGTGGCGGCGGGGCGGCGTCGTCGTGCCGTCGAACACCTCGATCCGCAGGACCTCGCCGGCCGAGAGCGCGAGCTCGATGCAACCACCCGCATGCAGGGACGCGTTGGTCAGCAGCTCGGACACCAGGAGCAGGGCGTCCTCGGACGTCTCGGTCCCGCCCCAACCCCAGTCGAGCAGGGCCTGGCGCGTGAAGTCGCGGCCCTTGGCCACGGGTCCGCGTACGCCGGCCAGGGCGAGCCGACGGCGCTGCCCCGCGACGGAAAGCCCGGCAGGCCTACGATCGCCGGTTTCCGGCCCGATCGTTTCCACTGTGGTCTTTCACCCCCACCGTTGACATTGGTCTCTGTTCGCGGGAACGAACAGGCCCCGTGGGGCCGAGGACGCCCGAATGCGCGAGTGACAGTCTAAGGGGACCGCCGGCCACTCAGAAGATTGTCATGTGCAGTCTCAGAGTGAAACCGGCGTCCGAGGCGCGGATCTCCACCAAGTCGCACAGTTGGTGGATCATCCACAGGCCGCGGCCGCCGTCGACCGATGCCAGGGAGGGACGGCGGCGCCCCGCCAACGGGTCGGCGAGGTGACCGCCGTCGCGGATCTCCGCGACGACCTCGGTCCCGGCACCCGTACTGGCACCCGTACCGGATCCGGCGGTGCTCCACAGCCGGAGCGCGCCGCTCCCGCCTCCGTGGGAGAGGGAGTTGGCGGCGGCCTCCCCGACCGCCAGGACGAGGTCGCCGCGCCGCGCCGCGCTCAGGGCCGTGCCGAGGGCGAAGGCCTCGGCGTACGCGCGTACCTCGCCCAGCTGCCCGTGGGCGTAGGCGAGCCAGGGCGCACCGCCGTCGGGCTCGGGCAGGGGGGCGTCGCAGTCGGCGCCGACCGACGGGGCGTCCGCGTAGTCCGGGCTCGGCAGGGCCTTGCCGTCCTCCAGCAGCGTGGGATGCGTGCGCCGGGCATCGGACACCACGGCGGCCGATAGGCCGAGGACGTCGTACGGGCACAGGACGGTGGCCCGCCTCCCCGCGAAGGCGGTGTTGATGAGCGCCTCGTGGCGCGTGGCCTCCAGCACCTCGGCCCGTGAGCGGCCGGGCCAGATCGGCTCGCCCACGATCCGGGCCGGTCGGTCCGGGTGTCGGTCGGCGAACTCCTGCAGGGCGGCCAGGATGCGGCCGGGATTGCGGCCCAGGTCCGTCATGTCCGTCCAGGTCACCTCGGACGCGGCGATGCCGAGGTCTTCGCGCAGGACGTCCAGCAGCGGGCCGGGCACGGCCACGAGCACCGGCTCGTCGGCCGCGAGGGCGGCCCGTACGAACCCGCCCACGCCCGCCAGGTAATCCGCCTGACCCCGGTAGAAGAGGGCGGGGTGGACGAAGGCCCCGGAGGCGCCGGACGCAGGAAAACGGATCATGCTGCGACCTCCAGCGCGGCGCATTCGTCCGGGAACATCTCCACGAGCTTGCGGAGCGAGTATGGCGGGTGGTGGAGCAGCAGGCGACGCCCCTGGCCGGTCACGGTGGCGTTGGCCTGCACCAGGGCGGCGACGGCGGCCGTGTCCAGGAAGGCCACGGCGGAGAGGTCGAGATGGACGACCGGGCCGGGGATCCGGGTGACGACGCGGAGCGCCGCGCCCAGGATCGCCCGGGTGTCGAGGTCACAGCTGCCGCTCAGCAGGGCACCGGGACGGTCGCGCAACGGGTGGGCGGTCAGCGTCGCCGCCGTACCCGTTGCGGCGTTGGCGCTCCGCACGACCGCGTCCGCCCACATCCCGTCCTCGTAGAGCGCTTGTGCGCCGACGGACGGGACGAGAGGGACGGACGGGACGGGTCCGTCGTGCCGGTGGGGTGAGGGCATGCCCGCGGCCTACACCGAAAGCATTCCGGCGCGCAGCCGGGCCAGGGTCCGCGACAGCAGGCGCGAGACCTGCATCTGGGAGATGCCCAGTTCCGCGCCGATCTCCGCCTGCGTCCGGTCCTCGCCGAAGCGCATCCGCAGGATCGTCCGGTCGCGCTCGTCCAGCTGCTCCAGGAGGGGCGCGAGGGTGTGGAACTCCTCGAAGAGCTCCATGGCGGGATCGACCTCACCGAGCCGGTCCGCCAGCGGACGCGTCGTCCGGCTCGTCGTCGTCGACGGCTCGTCGCCCTCGGCGCAGGTGTCCAGGGAACCGCTCGTATAGCCGTTCGCGGCGACCAGCCCTTCGACGACCTGTTCCTCGGTCAGCTCGAGGTGCTGGGCGACCTCCTTGACCGTGGGGGACCGTCCCAGCAGCTCGGTCAGGGCCTCCTGGGCCCTGGCGAGCTCCGTACGCCGTTCCTGCAGACGGCGCGGGACGTGCACCGCCCAGGTCGTGTCACGGAAGTAGCGCTTGATCTCGCCGGTGATGTAAGGCAGGGCCAGGGTGGAGAACTCGACCTCGCGTTCGGGCTCGTAGCGGTCGATGGCCTTGATGAGACCGATGGTCCCCACCTGGATGATGTCGTCCATGTCCAGACCCCCGCCCAACACACGGGAGCGGAAGCGCCGCGCGGCGAACTGAACCAGCGACAGGTTCATCTCGATCAGGGTGTTGCGGGCGTACTGGTACTCGCGTGTGCCCTCTTCCAGGACGCCGAGCTGGAGGAAGAAGAGCTTCGACAACTCGCGCGCGTCGGCGGGTGCCATCTCCCGGGCGTTCTTCACCTCGGGCAGTTCCACGTCCTGCCGTGGCGCTTCCACGGCGCCGGGCACAGCGGGCGTCAGGTACGCGTCTGTTGCACGAATGGGGCCTGCGACGGTGGCCGAGCGAGACATGGTGGCCGTTCCCTCCCGATTGACTGACGGCTGCTCGGGCGCTTGTGCCCCGACTTCACGCCCTTACTCGTCCCTCGCCGAAAAACTTCTCCGCGACTGCCGCCGATGAGGTGGCGCCGGCCTCCGGGTAGGTGTGCCGTGGGGCTCGGCGTCCTCGATCGGCCGGCGAGCAGGCATACTCCCTTGCGGAAGCCGTACAGGTGACGATCCGGGGAGGCGGACATGACCGGAGCAGGGGACGCGAACCACCAAGGCGTCGTCGGGGACGGCTACCTGGCCGGATCCGGGTGGGTGGTGGCGGCGCACGGGGAGCTCGACCAGGACACGCTGGCCCCGCTCCAGGAGGCGCTCGCCTCGGCCGCGGACCGGCACGGGTTGGTGGTCCTGGACGCCGGTTCCATCACCTTCGGAGACTCCTCGTTCCTGAACCTGCTGCTGCGGATGCACCACCTCACCACGCTGCGCATCGCCGCCCCGGGCGAACAACTCCGCCGGCTCTTCGCCCTGACGGGCGCCGACACGGTCCTCTCCCTCCACCCGAGCGTCGAGGACGCCGTCGGCGTGACGTGAGGGCACGTTCGGCCCGCACCCCGCCGATCGTCGCCCGCCCTGCCGCCCTGCCGCAGCACTGCCGTACTGTCGTCCCGCCGTCCGTCACCCGCGACCGGGTGATCAGGCGCGCTGCCGTCGACGATAGCCTTCGTCACCGGTCGTGCGGCGATGGCGGATCCCATCACGTCCCGTCCCGTGCCGGCACGGTCGTTGTCTAGAGTGAGGTTGACGGATGGCTGAGCGGACGGTCACGCAGGCACCGGGCGGGTCACCGGCGTTCCCCGGCGAGGCCGGGATCGGCGAATCGGAACTGCGCCAGCTGCTGGCCGGACTGACGGCCGTACGGGACGGGGACTTTCGTACCCGGCTGCCCGATTCGGCGGACGGGCTGCTCGGCGAGATCGCCACCGTCTTCAACGGGATGGCCGACCAACTGTCGCTGTTCACGTCCGAGGTGACCCGGGTCGCCCGTGAGGTGGGCACCGAGGGAACGCTCGGCGGCCAGGCGGACGTGCCGGGAGTCGGGGGCGCCTGGCTGGACCTCACGGATTCGGTCAACTTCATGGCCGGAAACCTCACGGCCCAGGTCCGCTCCATCGCCCAGGTCGCCACGGCCGTGGCCAAGGGCGACCTCTCGCAGAAGATCAACGTCACCGCGCGCGGGGAGATCCTCGAGCTGAAGGAGACCATCAACACGATGGTCGACCAGCTGTCCGCCTTCGCCGGAGAGGTCACCCGGGTTGCCCGGGAGGTCGGCACCGAGGGGCGGCTCGGCGGTCAGGCGGACGTCAAGGACGTGTCCGGCACCTGGAAGGACCTCACCGAGTCGGTCAACGTCATGGCCGACAACCTGACCGCCCAGGTGCGCTCGATCGCCGAGGTCACCACCGCGGTGGCCCAGGGCGATCTGACGCAGAAGATCCGGGTGGACGCGCGGGGCGAGATCCTGGAGCTGAAGGAGACCATCAACACGATGGTCGACCAGCTCTCCGCCTTCGCCGACGAGGTGACCCGGGTGGCCCGCGAGGTCGGCACCGAAGGCAACCTGGGCGGCCAGGCCACGGTCCGCGGGGTGTCCGGCACGTGGAAGGACCTCACCGACAACGTCAACGTCATGGCGTCCAACCTGACGGGCCAGGTACGTTCCATCGCCCAGGTGGCCACCGCCGTCGCCCGCGGAGACCTCTCGCAGAAGATCATGGTGGAGGCGAAGGGCGAGGTCGCCGCGCTGGCCGGCGTCATCAACACGATGGTCGACACGCTGTCCGCGTTCGCCGACGAGGTGACCCGCGTGGCCCGTGAGGTCGGCACCGAGGGCCGGCTCGGCGGCCAGGCACAGGTTCCCCACGTCGCGGGCACCTGGAAGGACCTCACCGACAACGTCAACTCCATGGCGAACAACCTCACCGGCCAGGTCCGCAACATCGCGCTCGTCACGACTGCCGTCGCCAACGGAGACCTGTCCAAGAAGATCGACGTGGACGCGCGCGGGGAGATCCTGGAGCTGAAGACCACCATCAACACGATGGTCGACCAGCTCTCCTCCTTCGCCGCCGAAGTCACCCGCGTCGCCCGCGAGGTCGGCAGCGAGGGGCGACTCGGCGGCCAGGCCGAGGTCGAGGGCGTCTCCGGCACGTGGAAGCGGCTGACCGAGAACGTCAACGAGCTGGCCGGCAACCTCACCCGCCAGGTCCGGGCCATCGCCGAGGTCGCCAGCGCGGTCGCCGAGGGCGACCTGACCCGCTCGATCACCGTCGACGCCTCGGGCGAGGTCGCCGAGCTCAAGGACAACATCAACTCCATGGTCGGTTCGCTGCGGGAGAGCACCCGGGCCAATCAGGAGCAGGACTGGCTCAAGTCCAACCTGGCCCGGATCTCCGGCTTGATGCAGGGCCATCGGGACCTCGCCGCCGTCGCGGAACTCGTCATGGACGAACTGACGCCGCTCGTCGCCGCCCAGTACGGGGCCTTCTACCTCGCCGAGGACGGCCCCGCCGGCCCCCTGCTCATCCTGGTCGGCTCCTACGGCCGCCCCGCGGGCACCGGTGAGGGCACCGGCTTCGCCCTCGGGGAGTCCCTCGTGGGGCAGGCCGCGCGCAGCCACCGGACCATCGCCACCGACCAGGTCCCCGCCGGCTACGTCATCTCCTCGGGGCTCGGCCACACCACCCCGGGCAGCTTGATCATCCTGCCCATCGTCGTGGAGGACCAGGTCCTCGGGGTGATCGAGCTCGCCTCCTTCTCCGCCTTCACCCCCGTGCACCGGGACTTCCTCGGCCAGTTGATGGAGACCATCGGCGTCAACCTCAACACCATCGTCGCCAACGCCCGCACCGACGAACTCCTGGAGGAGTCCCAGCGCCTGACCGGGGAGCTCCAGGCACGTTCCGAGGAACTGCAGGTCCAGCAGGTGGAACTGCAGCGCTCCAACGCGGAGCTGGAGGAGAAGGCGGCCCTCCTCGCCAGCCAGAACAGCGACATCGAGGCCAAGAACCTGGAGATCGAACAGGCTCGGCAGGAACTGGAGGACCGGGCACGGCAGTTGTCGCGCGCCTCCACCTACAAGTCCGAGTTCCTGGCCAACATGAGCCACGAGCTGCGGACCCCGCTCAACAGCCTCCTCATCCTCGCCCAGCTGCTCGCCCAGAACCCGACCCGCAACCTCTCCCCGAAACAGGTCGAGTACGCGGGCATCATCCACTCGGCGGGCTCGGACCTGCTCCAGCTGATCAACGACATCCTCGACCTCTCGAAGGTCGAGGCGGGGAAGATGGACGTCAACCCCGAGCGGGTGGACCTGCCGCAGCTGCTGGAGTACGTCGAAGCCACCTTCCGCCCGCTGACCACGCAGAAGAGCCTCGACTTCACCGTCACCACCGCCCCCGACGCCCCGGCCGACCTGCTCACCGACGACGCGCGCCTGCGCCAGATCCTGCGCAACCTGCTCTCCAACGCGGTCAAGTTCACCGAGCGCGGCGGCGTCGAGCTGCGGATCGAACCCGCGGGGCCGGCCGAGGTCCCCGCCGGGCTCCCCGGCCGCGCGCCCCTGCTCGCCTTCCGGGTACGGGACACGGGCATCGGCATCCCGGAGCAGCAGCTGGAGTCCGTCTTCGGCGCCTTCCAGCAGGCCGACGGCACCACCAGCCGCAAGTACGGCGGCACCGGGCTCGGGCTCTCCATCAGCCGCGAGATCGCCCAACTCCTCGGCGGCGCCGTCATCGCGGAGAGCACACCGGGCCAGGGCAGCACCTTCACCCTCTACCTGCCGGTCAGCCGGGCGGACTACGAGGAGGAACCCCTCCCCGAGGACCCCGCGGCGGCCCGACACGCCGGCGTCACCGGACGTCCCGTACCGGCCGACGCCATCAGCGCCGCAGCCGCGGTCCCGCCGCAGCGCCGGGCCCGACGCCTCCTGGTGATCGAGGAGCGCCCCCACGGCCTGCTCTCCCTCGTCGCCGAGAGCGCCGACCGGGACCTGGCCCCCGATCACCTGCCACCGGGGGGACACCGCGAGGGCGTCCAGGTGGTCAACGCCACGAGCTCGAGGGAAGCCGCCGCCGCGCTGGCCTCGCACTCCTTCCACTGCGTCGTCCTCGAACTCGACATGCCCGGCGGCGAGGCCCTGCGCTTCCTCGACGCGCTCGACGGAGACCCGGCGCTCTCCTCCCTCCCGGTCCTCGCGCACAACAACCCCCGCCCGAAGACCGGGCAGGACCGGGCCTTGCGGGACCGGGCCGCGTCGCGCCGGCTGGAACTGCTGTCGAGTCTGGACGAGCTCAGGGAACGCATCGTGCTGCACCTGTCCGCCGAGCGACCGGGGGACGTCCTGCCCCTCGTCCACGAGGAGGCACAGGACCGGCAGACCGCCCATCCCCTCGACGACGACCTGGCCGGCCGCACCGTCCTCGTCGTCGACGACGACGCGCGCAACCTGTTCGCCCTCAGCGGGGTGCTGGAACTGCACGGTGTCCGCGTCCTGCACGCGGAGGACGGCCGCAAGGGGATCGACACCCTCATCCGCAACGAGGGCGTCGACCTGATCCTGATGGACGTGATGATGCCGGAACTGGACGGCTACGCGGCGACCGCCGAGATCCGGCGGATGCCGGCCTACGCGGGGCTGCCCATCATCGCGGTCACCGCCAAGGCGATGCCGGGCGACCGCGAGAAGAGCCTCGCGGCCGGAGCGAGCGACTACGTGACCAAGCCGGTCGACGCCGACGACCTCATCGCCCGCGTCCGGCACTGGCTCACCGGATGACCCCGGGCACACGACGGCACGACGACGCCCGCCCGCCGGGAACGGCCGCCGGAACGGCTGCGGGAACGGCCGCGGGAACGGTTCCGGGAACACCCGTGGGACCGTTCCCGGGAGGAGTCCCGGGAACAGCCGCCATGGAGCCGTCCCAAAACCCGGCCCCGCACCCTGCGCCGAGCCCCCTCGGACGCCTGGTCGCCACCGTCGAGCGGCTGCGCCGCGAGGTGCGGGCGGCGCACGCCGCCGCGGACGGCAGGGCCCTGATCGAGCTGGCCAAGGGCATCCTGATCGGACAGTTGAGCTGCACCCCCGCCGCGGCGGCACGCCAGCTCGACGAACTGTCCCGCGAGACCGGGCTGTCCGCGCTCGAACTCGCCGCCGACATCGTCAACCAGGCCTCCCGCGACCACGTCAGCGAGGTCGCCGCCGCGTTCACCCGGCGCACCGGCGTGCCGGAACCGGCCGAGGGGTCCACCACGGTCTCCGTACGGCTGCGCACGGCCGAGAGCGGGGTGCTGGCCGCCGCCGACGACACCCAGGCGGTGGCCGAGTCCCTCCTGACGAACGCCCTCGGGCCCCTGGGCGCCGTCGCCGTCGCCGTCTGGAGCGCGGCCCCCGACGGCTCCCTGGCCCTCGCGGGCCACGCCGGCTTCCCGCCCGGGGAAGCCGCGCGCTGGCGCCACGTCCCCCCGGGCGTCTCCACCGTCGCCCGACTCGCCCTGAACGAGCGCCGACTGGTCACCCTCACCCGGCTCCAGCAGAACGGACCTCCCTCGATCGGACACCTCCAGCGGCCCGACGGCGGACGGATGGCCGTACCGGCCGGGACCGGCGGACGGATCCACGGCGTCCTCGAAATTTGCTGGCCGCAGCCCCTGGCGCCGCAACCCCCGCAGATCGAGCGCCAGGTCGAGGCCCTCGCCGAACTCTGCGCCCGCACCATGGACGCCCCGCCCACCGGCGATCCCGGCACGCTCGACACGGTGCTCCCGGACGTTGCGGAGCTGATCGACCTCTCCGAGGGCCTGCACGACCCCGCCGTGGTCCTCACCCCGGTGCTCGACCACGAGGGACGGCTGACCGACTTCCGCATCCGCCACGCCAGCAGCCGGTTCGTCGATCCCGCCGGGCGGCCGCGCGGCGACGTGAACGGCGCGCTGCTGCTGGAGGCCTATCCGATGGCCGGGGGCGAGAGCGGGCTCTTCGACATCGTCGAGCGCGTGCACGCGACGGGCGAACCCTTCCGCGCCGAACGCATGAGCCTGACCGCGCTCGTCGACCAGATCCCCCTCACCTCGGTCGCGGACATCAGCGTCAGCCGCCACGGCGCCGCCGTCCTGCTGATCTGGCGCGTCGAGGACGAGACGGCACGACTGGCCGACCTCCTCCAGCACGCCCAGCGGCTCGGCCGGATCGGCGGCTTCGAGGAGAACCTCGTCACCGGCGCGATCACCTGGAACGCGGAGCTGTACGCGCTGCACGGACTGCCGGCCACCGCCCCGCCCGTGCGGCTGCGGGAACTGCCCGGCTACGCCCACCCCGACGACTCCGTCGCCCTGGACCGCTTCCTTCGGGCCGTGCTGCGCTACCGCCGCCCGTCCTCCGTCAACCTTCGCCTGCGCAGGCCGGACGGCATCACCCGGCACATCCGCGTCGTCGCCGAGCCCGTCCTGGACGCCGACCAACGGCTCCACGCCGTCCGCGGCGCCTACCAGGACATCTCCGCACAACACTGGACCGAGGTCGCCCTGGCCGCGACCCGGGACCAACTCGCCCACACCGAGGCCGAATCCGCCGAACGCAACCGCCTCGCCCTGCAGCTCCAGCACGCGATCATGCCCCCCACCCCGCCGGCCGTCGAAGCACCCGGTCTGCGCGTCGCCGTCCGCTACCGGCCGGCGGAGACCGAGTCCCTCGTCGGCGGCGACTGGTACGACACCGTGGTCCTTCCCTCCGGACTGGTCCTGCTCTCCGTGGGCGACGTCGCCGGACACGGCATCGAGGCGGCCACCGGCATGGTCGTCCTGCGCAACGCGCTGCGCGGCCTCGCCGTCACCGGAGCGGGCCCCGCCCAGCTGCTGTCCTGGCTCAACACGGTCACCCACCACCTCGCCAAACACGTGACGGCCACCGCGGTCTGCGGGATCTTCGACCCCAGCACCAGGGTGCTGCGATGGGCACGAGCCGGGCACCTGCCTCCCGTACTCGTCCGCGGTGGCGAGGCCGAAGCCTTCCCGCTTATCGGGGGCCTGCTCCTCGGTGCGCTCCCCGAAGTGACGTACACCGAGCGGGAGGTGCGGCTCGAACCGGACGACACCCTGCTGATGTACACGGACGGGCTGGTGGAGCGGCGGGACTCCTCGGTGCAGGACTCCCTCGGCCACCTCATGAACGCGGCGGCCGCCGGCGCCGGAGACCTGGACCGGAAGCTGGACCGCCTCCTCGCCGAGAGCCGGTCCGACACGGACGACGACACGTGCGTCATCGGAATCCAGGTCGGCTGACGGCACGGGCCGCGCACGGGCTGACGACGCCGGCCGCCGGGCCGTGGACGGGTGCTAGCGTGCGGACATGCGCGCTCCCCTCGGGTCCTTCGACAACGCGGTGCCGGCTCCGGACTGCCTCGCGGAACTCGCCCCGCCCGTCGCCGAAGCGGTCCGCCGCTGGGCCGGTGACGTGCCCGCCGACCAGATCGTCTACGTGGACACCGACCCCGCGATCGCCGACACCAGTGCCTTCGTCGCCCACTACGGGCCGGAGCTCATCGACCGGTCGGCGAACTGCGTGGTCGTCGCCGCCAAGCGCGGGGGCGCGGTCACCCTCGCAGCCTGCCTCGTGCCCTCCGCCGGCCGGGTCGACGTCAACGGCGCCGTCCGGCGCCACCTGGGCGCGCGCAAAGTGTCGTTCGCGCCGATGGAGACGGCCGTGGAGCTGACGGCCATGGAGTACGGGGGCATCACCCCGCTCGGCCTGCCGGAGGGCTGGCCGCTCCTGGTGGACGCGGCGGTCGCCGACATGCCGTACGTACTCGTCGGCAGCGGACGTCGGCGAGGCAAGTTGATCGCACCCGGGAAGCTGTTCGCGCAGATCCCGGGGGCCGATCTGATCGAGGGCCTCGCGCTCCTGTGACGCTCAGGCGATCCCCACGGTGTACGCGGCGCGGTAGCCGTCTCCGTCGGGGACGAGGGCCAGTGTCATCGCGGACCCCGAGGCGCGGTAGCGGCTGTCGCGGGCATTGGGGTGCTTGGGCGCGCGGCGCTGCGCGTACGGCGGGCGCGCGTACACCCGGACCAGGAGGTCCTCGGGGAAGAAGAACTGCGAGGTCGTCTCGGTGCGGCGGTCGGGACGCACCTTGAAGTGGATGTGCGGAGCCAGCCCCGCGTACCAGCCGGGCACGATCGTGCGGAACGTACTGCGGCCGGCTCCGTCCGTGACCTGCGTACCCCGTAGGAAGGTGGCTCCGCCGGTGGAGTAGGCGCCCGAGGCGTCGGCGTGCCAGATGTCGACCGCGGCGTCGGTGACCGGCCGACAGCCCGCCGAGGCCCGTACGACGGTCAGGTCCAGCCGGAACGGCACGCCGCCACGGCCCTCCGTGATGTCGGAGCGGACCCGGTCCAGGTCCAGGTAGTAGGGGCCGGCGCCGGCCTCCACGGCGAGCACGCAGGGCGGCGTACTGCCACCGGGCGACGGCTCGGGGGACGGTGACGCGGAGGGCTGTCCTGCCGCTCCCCGCGTCCCGGTCGGGCCGGAGCAGGCCGCCGCAAGGGCCGCGACCCCGGCCGATCCGGCGGCCAGCAGGAGGCCCCGGCGGCTGGTCGGGGAACTGCCGTTCTCGGTCATGCGAACCTCTCCCGCGCGCTGCGCGACCGACGCACGGGCGCACGGGCGCACGACGGCCACCGATCGCGCCCACCGTGCCGGACCGAAGGCGTCCCGGCCACCACCGACACGCCCGGCCGGGCAGACCGCACCGCCGTGGGGGATCGGAGCGCGAACGAGGACGAGAACCGGCCTCGTTCGCGCCTACGGTGGTGCCGTCACCAGGAGCGACAGGAGAGGAAGGGACCGATGGACCACTTCGCCCCCGAGGGGTACACCAGCGTCGCGCCGTGGGTCGTCACCGACGACACGGGCGCGCTGCTCGACTTCATCGCCGCGGCGTTCGACGGCGAGGAGATCGCCCGGGTCGCGGTCGCAGACGGCAGCATCGGTCACGGAGAGATCCGGGTCGGCGACACGGTCGTGCTGGCCTTCGACCGGCGGCCCGACTGGCCGGTGACGCCCTCCATGCTGCGGATCTACGTGCGCGACGCGGACGCCGCCATGGCCGCAGCCGTCGCCCACGGAGCGCGCGTGGTCACCGAGGCCTCCGACAGCGCGTGGGGGGACCGAGGGGGCCGGGTGAGGGACCCGTTCGGCAACATCTGGTGGGTGATGAGCCGGGTCGAGGAGGTCGCGCCGGACGAGGCCTGGCGGCGCATGTCCGAGCCGAAGTACGCCGCATCCATGCGCACGGCCCAACAGACCCTGGACGCCGAACTCAGCGGCCGAGCCTCCGGCGTGGCCAGCACCCCGCAGCGGCCGACCAGCTAGGCCGTCTCTTCCGGATCTTGTCGGCCTAGCCCGCACCCGGGCCGGCCGGTCAAGGCTGTTCGGCCGCGGGGACCGGCGGCGGGAGACCGTCCAGCACGCACTCAAGTCCCCGGCCGGGCAGCGGCGTCGCCCCGGGCACGGGGCTCGGCGGCTCGGGACCGGGGGCGGACGAGCGTCCGCAGCATCGTCGCGCCCGCCACCACCGCACACGCGTGCAGCGTCACTGCGACGGCGAGGTTCTCGGGCGGGCGCGCGCCGACCGGTTCGGCCCACGCCAGGTACAGGGTGATGGGCACCTTCCATCCGCTCCATGCGAACAGCGAACCCGACCCGACCCAGCCGAACACCAGGGGCAGCCAGCGCGGCAAGCGGGCGGGTCGTGCCCGGGCGATCATCCCGACGGCGGCCGAGGCGGCCAGTGCCCAGAACCCGGAGACCGCCCCCAGCACGTACCAGTCGGCGTTCCGTTCGACCGGGTGCGCGAGGCCCGCCGTGCCGCCGGCCGCCCAGTACAGCCAGAGCAGCCCGACCACCGCACCGACGACGGCAGCCCGGGGCAGGGCCGTGCGCGGACCCTCGCCGACCCGCCCGGTGAACGCGTCCGGCCAGCGGCGCCGCAGGTACGCCGGGACCGCGAGGGTCAGCCCCAGCCCCATCCCCACGAAGCCGAACTGGACCAGTACGCCCTCCCAGACCGGCATGGCCGGATCGGCCGGATCGCCAGGACTCCCGCCTCCGCCGCCCGGTGCGTCGCCGCCCGTGTCCAGGAGCGCACCGAGCACGCCGAACGGGAGGATCGAGACGAGGAACCCCGACCCCACCCACGCGCAGAACGCGACCAGCGCCCCCGGTATCCGCATGCCCCACGGTCGTACCAGCGCGAGCGCCAGGGCGATTCCGATCGCGGCCATACCGATCGTGACGGTGTTGAGCACCACCCACTCCGCCTTGCCGAACCCGCTGCCGACCGGCAGCAGCCCCATGAGCGACCCCACCACCCAGGACACCTTGATCAGCAGGTACGGCAGCAGCGCCAGTGCCGCCCCGTACGCGGCTCGCCGCCCGACCCGGTCCCACCGTTCCACCCGAACTCTCCTTCCACCAGCTGGAGTCCCATCCTCGAAGGCGGCTCCGGGCCGCCGCATCGGCCGCCCGTCGCACCCGCCTCCCCCGTCCGGGGGAGGCGGGGGGATACCACGGGACCACCGGGCCGGACCGGGCGATGAGCGCGGGCACGAAAATTTCACAACTCGCCGCAGACCGTCCGCGGTAGGCGGCCGGGCGCATTCCCGCGGGGTCGCCGCCGCCCGTCGGGTCCGGCTCCGGAGCCCGGCCGCAGGGGCGGGTCCGGGAGCGGCGGGCCCCCGGCCGTCGCTCGGCGGCCTCGGCACGAGGAGTTCCCGATTGGCGTGAACCCGCCCGGTCTGCGGCGCGGCCGAGGCGGGCCCCTCCTCCAGGGCCGCCGAGAACGTCCCAGGCCGCGGCGGCCGGCCCCGTGCTGCGGCAGCGAGTCCGCCCCCGCGGCCGGTCCGGGCCCCGCGGCCGGGTCCGGCGGGAAATCGCAGTCCTGGGCGGAGCCGTGTACCGGGCGGGACCCGGGCGCCGTCCTCGGGCCGGTGTGCAGGCCCGGCTCGAGGACGGCCCGACCGGGCCGTGCCTACGTCATGTGCGGAGCACCTTTGCTCAATCATGACCGGCGCATGGCGGGGATGTTACGCGTCCGTGGGCCCCCTTGTGGGTGCGACAGGGCTGGGTCAACCTTTCGTAGGCGACAGCCAATCGGGCTTCGCATTGTCATGGCCATGCCTGAATCCATGACTCCGTCAGGTCGCTGCTCCACCCCGCAGCGTCCACCCAGAGGAGGACCCCCCCACATGTCCGTGATGCGTCACACCCGCCGGAGGCTCGCCGGCATCAGCGCGACCGCAGTCGCCGCCCTCGCACTCGGTGCGGCCGCTGCTTTACCCGCCTCGGCGGCCGACCACGGCGCGCAGGGAGTGATCGAGAACGCCGGTGCCGCCGGAACCGTCTCCGGCAGCTACATCGTGACCTTGAAGGACTCCGCAGCACGCTCCACCGCCGACAGCGGCAAGGCCGTCGCGAAGCGGTACGGCGCGAAGATCGACAAGACCTACAGCGCCGCCCTCAACGGCTACTCCGTCGAGGTCTCCGAGGTCCAGGCGAAGAAGCTCGCCGCCGACCCGGCGGTCAAGTCCGTCGTGCAGAACCGCGTCTTCACCGTCGACGCGACCCAGCCCAACCCGCCGTCGTGGGGCCTGGACCGCATCGACCAGCGCGCGCTCCCGCTCAACCAGAGCTACACCTACCCGGACAAGGCCGGCGAGGGCGTCACCGCCTACATCATCGACACCGGTGTCCGCATCACGCACCAGGACTTCGGCAGCCGCGCCTCCTACGGCTACGACGCCATCGACAACGACAACACCGCCCAGGACGGCCACGGCCACGGCACGCACGTCGCCGGAACCGTCGCGGGCGGCGCGTACGGCGTGGCCAAGAAGGCCAAGATCGTCGGCGTCCGCGTGCTCGACAACAACGGCAGCGGCACGACGGCCCAGGTCGTCGCGGGCATCGACTGGGTGACCCGCAATGCCGTCAAGCCGGCCGTGGCCAACATGTCGCTCGGCGGCGGAGCGGACTCCGCGCTCGACACGGCCGTGCGCAACTCCATCGCCTCCGGCATCACCTACGGCGTCGCCGCGGGCAACGAGTCCACCAACGCCTCGACGAAGTCCCCGGCGCGCGTGGCCGAGGCCATCACGGTCGGCGCAACCACCAACACCGACGCCAAGGCCAGCTACTCCAACTACGGCACCGTCCTCGACATCTTCGCGCCGGGCTCCTCCATCACCTCCTCGTGGGGCACCGGGGACTCGGCCACCAACACCATCTCCGGAACCTCGATGGCTACCCCGCACGTGGTCGGCGCGGCAGCGCTGTACCTGGCGCAGAACCCGGCCAGCACGCCCGCCCAGGTCCGCGACGGCCTGGTGGCCGCAGCTACCCCCAACGTGGTGACCAGCCCCGGCACGGGCTCCCCGAACCTGCTGCTCAACGTGGGTGAAGGCGGCACCGTCCCGCCCGGCAAGCGGTTCGAGAACACCGCCGACTACGCGATCAACGACAACGCCACCGTCGAGTCCCCCGTCACCGTGGCCGGGGTCGAGGGCAACGCCCCGGCGTCACTGGCCGTCGCGGTCGACATCAAGCACACCTACATCGGTGACCTCAAGGTGGACCTGGTCGCGCCCGACGGCACCGTCTACACCCTGCACAACCGTACCGGCGGCAGCGCGGACAACATCATCAAGACCTTCACGGTCAACGCCTCCGCGGAGGTGGCGGGCGGGGTGTGGAAGCTCCGCGTGAACGACAACGCGAACGTCGACACCGGCAAGATCGACTCGTGGGCGCTCCAGTTCTGAGACCGGGGAACGGCGCGTGACTTCTGAGCCGCGATGAACGGGCGGGGGCGACCACAGGGCGGTCGCCCCCGCTGCGTTGCGTCTCCGCCGCGTTTCGTCCGTGCGGCAAAAAGAAAAGGCAAGGAGGTTGAGCACTCCTTGCCACTCTCAAGATATAGCGCACCGGGGGCCTTGCGGCAAGACCCTGGTCATGGAGCAGAATCTCCGATCGACGCCAGAACCTGCCGAGATCAGGGATTCGTGACGTACGTACGGCCGGGCCGACGTACGGGCCCGCGGGGACGCGGGGCGGCTGGCGGGACACCACCTTGTCTCATGGGGGATATTGATGATTGACGTGATCGTCGTCGGCGGCGGACCGACCGGTCTGATGCTGGCTTGCGAGTTGCGGCTGCACGGTGTGAACGTGCTCGTGCTGGAGAAGGAGACGGAGCCGACTCCGCAGGTCCGCGCGCTCGGCCTCCACGTGCGCAGCATCGAAGTGTTGGCCCAGCGCGGCCTGTTGGACCGGTTCCTCGCGCACGGCCAGCGCTACGAGGTCGGCGGCTTCTTCGCCGGCCTCGGTACGTCGTGGCCCGAGCGGATGGACACCGCCCACTCGTACGTCCTCGGCATCCCCCAGACGATCACCGATCGCCTGCTGGCCGAGCGCGCCGCCGAGCTCGGCACCGAGATCCGGCGCGGCTGCGAACTGGTCGGGCTGAGCCAGGACGAGGACGGGGTGGGCGTCGAGCTGGCCGATGGTACGCGGCTGCGCTCGCGCCACCTCGTCGGTTGCGACGGCGGCCGCAGTACGGTGCGCAAGCTGCTCGGCGTCGGCTTCCCCGGCGAGCCCTCCCGGGTCGAGACGCTGCTGGGCGAGATGGAGTTGACCGCCGACCCCGAGACGCTGGCCGCCGTGATGGCCGAAGTGCGCAAGACGCAGCAGCGGTTCGGCGCGGCGCCCTTCGGGAACGGGGTGTACCGCGTCGTCGTGCCCGCCGAGGGGGTGGCGCAGGACCGGGCCGTTCCACCGACCTTCGCGGAGTTCAAGCAACGGCTGCGGGACGTCGGAGGCACCGACTTCGGCGCGCACTCACCGCGCTGGCTGTCGCGGTTCGGCGACGCCACCCGGCAGGCCGAGCGCTACCGGGTCGGCCGGGTGCTGCTGGCCGGAGACGCGGCGCACATCCACCCGCCGACCGGTGGCCAGGGCCTCAACCTCGGCGTCCAGGACGCCTTCAACCTCGGCTGGAAACTCGCCGCCGAGGTGGGCGGCTGGGCGCCGGAGGGGCTGCTGGACAGCTACGAGGCCGAACGGCACCCGGTGGCCGCTGACGTGTTGGACAACACCCGCGCGCAGATGGAGCTCATGTCCACGGAGCCCGGCCCCCGGGCAGTGCGCCGACTGCTGTCCGAGCTGGTGCAGTTCGAGGACGTCAACCGGTACCTGATCGAGAAGATCACCGCCATCGGGCTCCGCTACGACTTCGGCGAGGGCCACGAACTGCTCGGCCGGCGGATGCGGGACCTCACGCTGAAGCAGGGGAGCCTCTACGAGCTGATGCACGAAGGCCGCGGACTGCTGCTGGACCAGACGGGCCGGCTCTCGGTGGCGGGTTGGACGGACCGCGTCGACCACGTCGTCGACGTCAGCGAGGAACTGGACGTGCCCGCGGTGCTGCTGAGGCCGGACGGCCATGTGGCGTGGGTCGGCGACGATCAGCAGGACCTGCTCGACCGGTTGCCCACGTGGTTCGGCACCGCCGCGGACTAGGTTCTGATGCGGACTGGTCATTTTCGGCCATGCGTGCCGAGAATGACCGTCCGAGATCGACCGTCCCGACATCCGGGCGTCCAGACACCCCGTGGAGAAGTGCATGGCAGTGAACCAGAGGCAGCGCCCGGTCCGGCAGCTGCCCGTCGGCTGGGCCCTCACCCTCTCCCTCGACGTCCTGGCCACTGTCCTGGCATCCCTCGTACTGTGCGGTCTCGGCCTCCTGCTGCCCGGGATCGAGGAGGACTACGGTCCCGCCACCGGGCTCACCTCGCCCACGGCTCTCGCCTTCTTCGCGGCCGCCCTCGGGCTGATGGCGTCCCTGGCCGCGACGGCGACACTGCTGTCACGGGCCAGGGCCGAACGGGCCCGACTCCTCCCGCTGTGGCTCTCGGCCGGCCGCCTCGCACTGCTGCTGCTCGCCGCGGCGACCTTCTTCGGGTACGGCATCCTCGTGATCGAGCCGTGAGGCAGGGAGGGAGCTGATCCGTCCGACACCGCCGACCTGCGAGAACGTAGAACGATGCGCGCTGCTGCTTGCACGATCCTCGCGCTCGCGGGATGTACGAGTGCACAGGGTGCTGCAATGGAGGCATGTGCCTGGAAGAGCTCCGCACCCTGCTGGCGCGGCACGCCCGCCCCGACTGGACCACTGCCGTCGACGGCGTCCTGATCTCGAAGGTCGACCAGCCGGATCCGCCCGCGCCCTCCATGTCGGGCACCGTCCTGGCCGTCATCGCCCAGGGCGCCAAACGCATCGCGCTGGGCGAACGGGTCTACGAGTACGGGGCCGGGCAGTACCTGGTGGCATCCGTCGACCTGCCCGTCACCGGGCAGTTCACCCGGGCCGCCCCCGACCGGCCGGCCCTCGGCTTCGGCCTCGTGCTCGAACCGTCCGCCGTCGCCGAACTACTGCTGCAGGCCGGTCCCGGGGACACCCCCCGCACCACCTCGGGCGCCGCGCCGTCGGGCATGGCCGTCAGCGACGCCCCGCCGGCCCTGCTCGACGCGGTGGTCCGGTTGCTGCGCCTGCTCGACGAGCCCCGCGACCGGGCCGTGCTGGCCCCGCTGGTCAAGCGGGAGATCCTCTGGCGTGTGATCACCGGCGAGCAGGGGGCGGCCGTGCGCCAGCTCGGCCTGGCCGACAGCGGCCTCAGCCACGTGTCCCGGGCCGTGCGCTGGATCCGCGAGCACTACGCCGAGCCCTTCCGGGTCGAGGACGTGGCGCGCCTGTCCGGCATGAGCGTCTCCGCGTTCTACCGCCACTTCCAGGCGGTGACCGCGATGAGTCCCATCCAGTTCCAGAAGCAGATCCGGCTCCAGGAGGCCCGGTTGTTGCTCGCCACGCACCCGGGTGACGTCACGGGGGTCGGCCACCGCGTCGGCTACGACAACCCGTCGCAGTTCAGCCGCGAGTACCGCCGGCAGTTCGGCGCACCCCCGAGCCGGGACGCGGCCCGTCTGCGGGACACCGTACGGGCCCCGGCCCCGATCGGGGCCTTGCCCTGATAGAGGCCGTGATCGGGGAGGATCGTGCAAGGGGAGGCGAGGATACGTCTACTGTTCGCGCAGGTCAGAGCGATTCAATGGGATCAGAAGTTCTTCCGGGGAGCAGGAAAATGCCTGTCTGTCCACGAATCTCGACCCATCCCGAGGGGCACACCATGAAGACCGTTCTGATCACCGGCACCTCCTCCGGCTACGGCCGGGAAACCGCCCGCTACTTCCACGAGCAGGGGTGGAACGTCATCGCGACCATGCGGACGCCGCGTGCGGGCGTCCTGCCCGACTCGGACCGGCTCCGCGTCGTCGAGCTCGACGTGACCGACGCCGCGAGCATCAGTGCCGCCCTGGCAGCGGCGGGGCCCGTCGACGTCCTGGTCAACAACGCTGGCGTGCCCTCGATCGGAGTGTTCGAGGACACCCCCATGGCCCGGGTGCGGGAGGTCTTCGAGACCAACACGTTCGGCGTGATGGCGATGACACAGGCCGTACTGCCCCGGTTCCGCGAACGCGGATCCGGCGTGGTCGTCAACGTGACCTCCAGCGTGGTGCTGGGCCACATGCCGCTCTCGGCCGTCTACAAGGCCAGCAAGATGGCCGTAGAAGGGTTCACCGCGTCCCTCGCACTCGAACTCGCGCCCTTCGGCGTACGGGCCAAGACGGTCGAGCCGGGCGCCTGCCTGACGACGAACTTCGGGCGCAGGGCGACGAACGGCGAGTCGCCGGTCGAACTGGTGCCGGAGCCCTACGCGGCCTTCGCGAAGCGGGCCATGGAGGAGTTCATGGGCCAGGACCTCTACACCAGGGAGAGCGACGTCGCCGAGACCGTGTGGCGGGCCGTCCACGACACGACCGGCCAGCTGCGCTTCCCGGCCGGTGCCGACGCGGTCCGGCTCGCCCAGGCGAAGTGACCGGCCCGCCCCCGGCGGCCGGTGACGGCAGCCCCGCCGCGGCGGGGGCGATCAGGGGGCCGGCGCGCGCGGGACCCGGCGGGCCTCCTCCGGCAGGTCCTGAGGGACCGTGGCGGCCCCGTCGGCGCGCACGGCGTCCACCACGGTCTGATGCAGGAGGCGGCTGAACTCCTCGGACTCGCAGCGCACCGGACTGCCGGTCACGGTGAACCAGTCCGATCCGCCGCTGTACTGCACCGCCACATGGGCCTCCGGGTCCGACCAGGTGGTGTGCACGGTCAGGTCGCCCGTGAGGACTCCCGCCTCGTCGGTGCGTACTCCGCCCCGTCCGGCGAAGACTCCTGTCGTCGTCCACGAAGCCCAGGTCATGGCGCATCGCCCCTCACCGCGGAGTGCCTCTGATGCTTCCACGCTACGGCGGCTCCGGGATTCTCGCGTCCCCGCGGCAGCGCGGGACCGCCAAGCGGCCCCGATGGCGGTGATCAGTGGCCTGCGGCGGCCTTGACCAGGGCGACCGCGGTGCCGATGGCCGCGTCCAGGGCGCCGGCCAGCAGGGCCAGGCCCGTGCCGCCACCCATGCGGATGCCGCCGTACCACCCCCAGGTGAACAGTCCGGCGATGCTCACCCCGACCGACACCAGCAGGGCGGTGTCCACCGCCATCAGCCCGAGCGCTGCCGCACCGATCAGGACCAGCGGTCCCGCGGCGGACAGCAGCAGAGGGCTACTGACGGACAGCATGCGGCGCAGCTCGTGACCGGTCGCCAGACGGCCGTGGACGACGCGGTGGGCCTGCTGGTCCGCGACGAGCGCGGCCAGCCAGAGACCCACCGCGGCGGTCACAACGGTCGCGGCGGCTCCGGCGGCGCCGATGTGATCCGAGCCCGCGAGCCCGATCACCACCGAGATCATGACGATGGTCGCGTACAGGCGCTCCTTCAGCCGCGCGGCGGCGAAGTGCGGATCGCGACGGAAGACCTGCTCGTCGTCCGCGCCGGGGCTGGCACCGCCGGGGGACCCGGCCGGGGGCGTCTCGTCAGGGGCCATGCCGCCTACGGTAGGGCCGGCCGGCGATCCCGCCCCGCAGGCGAGCGGACAGCGCGCCGTCCGGACCCGGTCACGTCAGGTACCGGGCCACCGGGCCGCGGCCTTCCGGCGCGGGCTCCCCGGACGTCCTCAACTCGACCTGTGGAGTACCGCCGTGGCGCGGACGGTCCCCTGGCTGGCGTGAGCTGCCCTGGGCCGGGCCGTTTGCGCGGCCATAGCGTGGTGATCGTTCTCGCGGGGTTGCGGACGGCCGGCCCGCCGGCCGGGTGCCCCGGCGAACGCACTGCCCCGGACGGGGGTCTGGGCAGTGCGTGTCACTGACGCGGGCCGGGCCCGGCCGTCGGCCCGCGCCGGGTTCGTCCGGACGCACCGACCCGCACGGGGGTGGGGTCAGTGCGCGATGCTGTCGATCAGTTCTCGGGCACCCTGTCGGAGGAGAGCGACGGCGACGGACGTGCCGAGGGTGGCCGGGTCGAGGCGGCCCGCCCACTCGTGCGCGTTCAGCACCTCCTTGCCGTCCGGCGAGAACACGCAGGCGCGCAGGGAGAGGTCCCCTCCGCGTTCCGCCCGCGCGTACCCCGCGATCGGGCTGTTGCAGTGGCCCTGGAGGACATGGAGGAGCATCCGCTCGGCGACCGTCTCGCGGTGTGTGTCCGGGTGGCCGAGGGCGCTGACGGTGTCGATGAGCTCGGCGTCGTCCTGCCGGCACTGCAGTGCGAGGACGCCGGCGCCGATCGGTGGCATCAGGGTGTCCACCGCAATGATCTCCGTGATGGCGTCCGCGCGGCCGATGCGGTGGAGGCCGGCGACGGCCAGGAGGAGCGCGTCCGCCTCACCGGCGGCGAGCTTCTCCAGGCGCCTGTTGGCGTTCCCGCGCATCGGCACGCATTCCACGTGCGGGTACGCGGCGGCGAGTTGGGCCACCCGGCGCACGGAGGAGGTCCCGATGCGGGTGCCGGGCGGGAGCCGGTCGAGGGTGAGCCCCTGCGGGTGGATCAGGGCGTCGCGGATGTCGTCGCGTTCCAGGAACGCGGCGAAGACGGTTCCGGCGGGCAGCGGACGGTCGGCCGGGACGTCCTTGACGCAGTGCACGGCGAGGTCGGCCTCACCGGCGAGGATCGCGGCATCGACCTCCTTGGTGAACGCGCCCTTCCCCTCGACCTGTGAGAGGTCTCCCATCCACTTGTCGCCGGTGGTCTTCACCGGCAGGACGGTGGTCCTGACCCCCGGGTGGAGTGCGGCGAGCTCGGCGCGGACGCGCTCCACCTGGGCGAGGGCCATCGGCGAATCGCGGGAGACGATGCGGATCAGATCAGCGGGCATGCGGGCACGATACGCCCTCGGGCCCGGCCGGCGGGCATCGGCGCCGAGGTCCATCGGCCGTGCGGGGTAAGCAAGTTGGCTGCCTCGGGAACATGTTCGAGGAGCCCGGTGCGCCACGCCTCGTCCCTGCGGAGCGGGCGGCCCGCGGAGTCGAACTACCCCGCCCCGTGAGCTCGGGGGCCCGCGGGGCGCGGCGTGCGCGCCTGTGACCGGTACTCCTGCTGGAATGGCTGCTTCGGCGGTCCGTGGCGAGGAGGTCCGTTGCCGGAGCGTGGCGGGAAGCGGGCCCGGTCCGCGGGTGGGCCCGAGGGGTTGTGGGCACGTGTCCGGGCGGCCGAAGCCGCCGTCGGACAGATCGGTACGACCCTCGATGCGGTGATCACCTGCCAGGAACTGGCCGGTTTCCTGTCCCGGAACGTCTGCGACGCGGTCGCCGTGGACCTCCTGGCGCAGGACGGTGGTTCCCACCGCGCGGCGACTGCGGGAGCCGTCGGGCTGTTGACGGCGAACATCGACGCACCGCCCTCGGTACGGGCGTCGGACGGCGGACACCCGCTCTCCGAGTGGGCGACGGTCGCCGACGGCGTTCCGGTCCACGTCCTCTCCGTCCCGCTGCCGGACCGGGAACGGGTTCACGGAATGCTGACCGCCGTACGGGCCCGGGCGGGGTTCGGCGACCACGAGGCGGCGACCGTCCACTTCGCGGCCCGGCTGGCGGCGGTGCACCTGGGGCACGCGCGGCAGTTGGCCGCCACCGAGGACACCGTCTCGCACCTCCAGCGGGCGCTGGTGTCGGAACCGGGTCGCCCGCACCCCAACCTGGAGGTGGCCAGCCGTTATCTGCCGGCCGGTTCCCGGGCGCTGGTGGGAGGCGACTGGTTCGAGACGATCCGCCTCCACTACGGCCGTACCCTGCTCGTCGTCGGCGACGTGATGGGCCACGGGCTCGATGCGGCCGTGGACATGAACGCGTACCGCTCCACCCTGCGCGACGTGGCGTCGACGGACCTCGCCCCGCACCGCGTCCTGCGCCAGCTCGACGTCCTGGCCGCCGGCGACGCGGCCCGCAGGCCGGCGACCTGCCTGCTCGTGCGCGTCGATCCCGCGCGCGGTGTGGCGATGTTCGCCAGTGCCGGCCACCTGCCGCCGGCGGTCTTCGGGGCGGACGGCTCGGCCTCGCTGGTCGACGTCCCGGTCGGCCCGCCGCTGGGCACCGGCATCGGCGGCTACGAAGCCGTCACGCGCGCGATCACACCCCAGGAGACCCTGCTGATGTTCACCGACGGGCTGGTGGAGCGGCGGGGCGAGGACATCGACGTCTCGCTGGCCCGGCTGGTGGGAGTGCGGCCTCCGGTGGGGGCGGGAGCCAACGCGGTGGTGGACGCCGTCGTGCAGGGCCTCGACGCCCAGCACGCGCAGGACGACGTCGCCGTCCTCGCCGCCCGGGCCCGTCCCCGTCCGCCCGCGGACCCCGGGGCCGTCCCCTCCGGCATGCCCGGAGGGCCGGGCCGACCTACGGTGGAACGGTGAGCCATCGCCTCGCCTGCGTGGCCCTGACCGGCACTCTGTGCGCGACGGCTTTGTCTTGCACAGGGGCAATGCCCGAGGCGCGCTTCCAGGCCGCGCGCCAGCCCGTGGTGAAGACGCTGTCCGCGCACGTCACCACCGTCCCCCCGGAGAAGCTGGCCGCCACCCACCACCCCGGTTGCCCCGTGCCACCGGAGCGGCTGCGGCTCGTCCGGATGAACCACTGGGGCTTCGACGGTACGGTGCACCGGGGCGAACTCGTGGTCCACGAGGACGTGGTCGCCCCCGTGTTGCGGGCCTTCGGGAAGGCCTTCGCCGCCCGCTTCCCGATCCGCCGGATGCGGGTGATGGCCGAGTACGGCGGCAGCGACGCCGCAGCGATGGCCGACGACAACACCTCCGCCTTCAACTGCCGGCAGGTCACCGGAGACCCGAGCCGCAGGTCCCGGCACTCCTGGGGCGACGCCATCGACATCAACCCGGTCGAGAACCCCTACGTCGACGTCCGGGGCACGTGCCATCCCCCGAGCGGCCGCACCCATCTCGACCGCGGCCGCGCCGGCCCCGGGACGATCACCCCCGACGGGGTCGTGGCCCGGGCCTTCCGGGAGATCGGCTGGTACTGGGGCGGCCGCTGGAGCCCTCCGGACTACCAGCACTTCTCCGAGGACGGCGGTTGAACCGGCCGGGGGGCGCAGGCCTCAGCCGCCCGGGGTGAAGGTCACCGGCAGGCTCTCGGGTCCGCGCAGCCCGCCGGGGCGCCGGCGGATCCCGTCGGCGTCCGCATCGAGGGCCAGCCCGGAGAGCCTGCGCAGGACCGTTCCGATGGCGATCTGACCCTCCAGCCGGGCCAGCGGAGCCCCGAGGCAGTAGTGGATGCCATGCCCGAACGCGAGGTGGGCGTTGTCCTGCCGGGTGATGTCGAGGCGGTCGGGATCGGGGAACCGCTCCGGGTCGCGGTCGGCGACGGCCGAGCCGATCAGGACGGTCGCGCCGCGCGGGACGGCCACCCCGGCGATCTCGACGTCCTCGCGCGCGAACCGCGCGATGCCGGGGCTGACCGGGCCGTCGTAGCGGAGGAACTCCTCGATCGCGCCCGGCAACAGTCCGGGGTCGCGGCGCAGCAGCTCGAGCTGGTCCGGGTGCGCCAGTAGCGTGGCGATGCCCGTGCCGATCAGGTTGACCGTGGTGATGTAACCGGCGACGAGCAGCAGGAACACCATGGCGATCAACTCGGCCTCGCTCAGCCGCTGCTGCGCATCGCGGGCGGTGATGAGGCCGCTGAGCAGGTCGTCGCCGGGTTGCGCCCGTTTGGCGTGGACGAGCCCCGTCAGGTAGGCGCGCATGTGCTGCCACGCCTCGTTCACCACGGCAGGATCGGGCGGCTCCGCGCCCCGCCTGAGCATCCGGTCGGCCCAGTGCTGGAAGTCGTGGCGGTCGTCCACCGGAATCCCGAGGAGCTCGCTGATCACCGTGACCGGGAGCGGCAGCGCGAAGTCCGCCACCAGGTCGGCGCGACCGGCCGGGACGACCGCGTCCAGCAGGCCGTCGGTGATGGCCTGGATGCGTGGCCGCATCTGAGCGACGCGGCGGGCGGTGAACGCCTTGGACACCAGGTGGCGCAGGCGGGTGTGGTCGGGCGGGTCGCTGCGGAGCATGTTGCTCAGCATCGAATCGCGTTCCGTATCGGGCAGTTGCCGCAGGATCCGGCTGTCCGAGGCATCGCGGACGTCGCTGCTGAGGCGGGAGTCGGACAGGGCCGCGAGACCGTCCTCGTAGCGGGTGACGAGCCAGGCGTCCAGTCCGCCCGCGACGATGACGCGGCGCACGGGGCCGTCCTCGCGCAGTTGCCGGTACAAGGGGAACGGATCCGCGACGAAGGCGGGGTCGGCGTAGGGCAGAAGGGTCGGCTGCTGCTCACTCATGGGGCCTCCCGGAGCGTGTCGTCCTCGCTGTGAAGAGCGAGGTTATCCGCCTGAACCTCCTGGTACGTCGCTTTTCGGTCTCCGGCGAGCTCGGGCCGAGACGGGTCGGGGCCGACCGGGACGAGGTCAGCGGAGTGATTCCCCCGGGGGCCGCTCGCGCAGGGCTCCGTAGGCGAGGAAGTAGGCCGGCAGCCGGTTCAGCCGGCGCGAGTCGGTGAGGAGCTCGGTCAGCCGCTTCGCCCGCCGGGGATCTCCGAACGCCGCACGGCCCGCCAGCAGCGGCCCGATGACCTTCGCGTGCGCGAGGCGCTGGAGCCCCTGGGTCGCGATGGTGGTGGGCAACCGCCGCCACTGCACGCGGCGTACGTCCCGCAGCCCCACCGAGCCCCCGCGCAACGGGCCCACGAGGTGGCGTGCAGCAGCCACCGCGTCCTGCACGGCGAGGTTGATCCCGATGCCGAACACCGGCGACATGGCATGGGCGGCATCGCCGATGCACAACAGCCCTGGGCGGTGCCAGCGGCGCAGCCGGTCGAGCCGTACGTCGAGCAGCTTGACCTCGTCCCAGGAAGTGACGGCACGGGCCCGGTCGGCAAGCCAGGGGACGGCCTCCGTGAACTGCGCCATGAACGACGCCAGGCCCTCGGCGCGGCGCCCGGCGTCGGACCCCTTGGGGATGAGCGCCGCACACTGCCAGTAGTCGCCGCGGTCGATGAGGGCGACGAACAGCCTGTCCCCGAGGCCGCCGACCAGCCCGCTGGGGTCCTCCTCGTGGCGCGGCACCCGGAACCACCAGGCGTCCATGGGGCACGGAAAGTCCTCCAGCCCCAGCTCGGGCAGGGCTCTGGCCAGCGAACCGCGGCCGTCGCAGGCCACGGTCAGCGAGGCCCTGAGCTCGCCGGTGCCGCCGTCCGAGGTCCGGTACCGCACGCCCATGACCCTTCCGCGCTCGATCAGGAAGGAGGTCGCCTCGGTGTTCATGCGCAAGTGGAAGGAGGGCTCCCGGCCCGCTTCCTCGGCGAGCAGGTCGAGCAGGTCCCACTGCGGCACCATCGCGATGTAGTTGTACTTCCCCCGCAGCGCCCCGATGTCCCCGACCGTGACGAGGGACCGGTCCGGCCCGATGGGCAACTGCACCGTGCTGACCCGTCGCTGCGGCAGCCGGGCGAAGCGTTCCGCCAGGCCGATGTCGTCCAGCAGCGACAGGGTGGACGGGTGCACGGTGTCGCCGCGGAAGTCGCGCAGGAAGTCGCCGTGCTTCTCGAGCACGGTCACCTCCACCCCGGCCCGGGCCAGCAACAGGGCCAGCACCATCCCGGCGGGCCCTCCTCCCACCACACAGCAGGTGGTCCGTTCCACGCGACCCACTCCCTCCGCCGGCATCAGGTCACCCCCGGAGGACATATACCGCACCCGGGGCGCCGTCGGCGACAACGGCGAGGGCGAGGACGAGGGGAGACGACTACAACGGCTGCTCCGGTGCGCTGCCGGGGGCGGACCGGGCTCAGTAGCGCAGGGCCGTACCGGTCTCGGCCTTGACCGTGCCGGACAGTTTGTGCGTACTGCGGGCCGTTCCCTGCCCCGTGCCCTTCCCGGCGACGTCCGTGATCGTCACGACCACGGTGTCGACGAGATTGCCGCTCTCGTCCTTGAACTCGACCTGCACGGCGAAGGACTTCGTCGCGTCGTCGGTGTTCCGTGCCGTCACGGGGGCCGTCGCGTACCCGTCGCCGTCGGTGGTCACCGCACCCAAGGAAACCTCGTCCTTCGCGTCGACCCCGTCCTTCACCTCGCCGAGCTTGCCCTTCGCGACGGCAGCCGCCGATTCGGCGGCCTTCGAGGCCTCGGCGGCGGCCGACGAGACCGCCTCGCCGGCGGACTTCACCGCCGACGCGGCGCTCGACACGGCGCCGGCCGGGTTGCCGTCACCGTCCGAACAGCCTGCGGCGCCGAGCGCCACCACCGACAGCGCCACCGCACCTGCCGCACCACGCATCCACGCGACCGTCGCCACCATGCCTCCACGGGTGTTCCGGACCTCCGGACCTCCCAGTCAAAGGGCCCGGCGGCCCGGATGCCCCATGGGCGCGGCATCCGGGTGACCGCGGACGGACAGGGCCGCGAGGGCCTCAAGGGCGTCAAGGGCGTCCTGCGGCGAGGCGGTGTTCGTGGACGCGCAGCTGGAGGGCGGCGAGGTCCAGCAGGGGAGTGGCCACGCCCAGCGCGCGGGCGCGGAGGGTGAGGTCGGTCAGGACGTGGTCGGCCTCCGTCGGCGCCCCGGCGACGAGGTCGCGGTACAGGGACGGGGTGAGCGGGGAGCCGGGGCTCGTGACGGTCGACATGGTGAAGGCGAGCTCCGCCCCGGTCACCGGGTGGCCCGCGGCCTCCGCCACCGCCGCGGTTTCGGAGACCAGTGCCGCGGCCAGGTCCGCGCCGCCCGGAACGGCGTTCACCTCTCCGACCGTGCCGCGCATCAGGCAGGTCAGGGCGACGAGCGTGGAGATGAAGACCCACTTGTGCCACATGGCCGCGACGATGTCCTCGGTGGCCGGCGAGTCGATGCCGGCCTCGGCCAGTGCGTCGCGGATCGCGTCCACCCGGGCCGACGGGCGCGCGTCGAGTTCGCCGGTCAGGATGACCGCGGGCGGAGCCATACGGAGGATGTCGCCGTCGTCGTTCAAGGTGGTGACCACCTTCGCGACGCCGCCCAGGACCGCCGTGGCCCCCAGGCGCGCGACGAGCACCTGGAGGTGGGCGACCCCGTTGAGCAGGGGGACGACGGCGGTGTCCGGGCCCACGGCGGGTTCGATGTCCGCCAGGGCCGTGTGCAGGGCGGTCGCCTTCACCGAGAGCAGGACGAGATCGTACGGTCCGCCCACGGCGCCGGCCGTCACCAGCTTCGGCGCGAGGTGGAGTTCCTCACCCTGTCCCGCCACGCGCAGGCCGCGGGCTTCCAGGGCCTTCGCCCGACCCGGTCGGACCAGGAAGGAGACGTCCTGGCCCGCCGTGGCGAGCCGGGCGCCGAAGAACCCGCCGACGGCGCCGGCGCCGACCGTGAGGATCCGCATCAAGGGGTTCCTTTCGAGGGAAGGGGAGCAGGAGACGGGGGCGGTCAGGTCCGACCCGCACCGAGCGGGCTGTCCTCGACGGGAGTCCGCGGGGCGCGCGGCGCGTACCGGGAGACGGCTACGCCGGCCAGGCAGAGGACTCCGCCGAGGAGGGTCAGCCAGGCCGGTACCTCACCCAGGAGGGCCCAGCTCAGCAACACGACGATGGCGGGGACGGCGTACGTGGTCGCCCCCAGCTTGCCGGCGGGCATGCGGGCGAGGGCGTAGGTCCACGTGGTGAAGGCGAGGGCGGTGGGCACCACACCCAGATAGACCATGTTCAAGGTCGCGGACACCGGCGCCCCGGGCACCTCCGCGAGCAGTCGGCCCGTGAAGGGCAGGCAGGCGACGGTTCCCGTCAGGCAGGCGAAGGTGGTGACCTGTAGGGGAGTACCGGAGGAGAGCGCGGGCTTCTGGGCGATGACGCCGGAGGCATAGGCCACTGCCGCGAGGAGGCAGAGCACGACCCCGAGCAGCGAGGTGGAGCCGCCGTCCCCGGACGACATGGACAGGCCCACGACCACGGCTCCGGCGAAGGAGACGGCCATGCCCACCAGGAGCCGCGGGGGCAGCGCCTCACCGAGGATGCGGGCCGCGAGGAGCGCCATGAGGATGGGCCCGGTGTTCACGAGCAGCGATGCCGTGCCCGCGTCGACCAGGCGTTCGCCCCAGTTCAAGGCGATCGTGTAACCACAGAACCACACCACGCCCGACACCAAGATCCCGCGCCAGGCCTCGCGCGGCGGTAGGCCCTGGCGGCTGATCAGGAGCAGCACCACGAGCACCAGCGAGGCGGCCAGCAGTCGGCCGAGCGCCAGGGCGCCGGGCGAGTACGCGGCCCCCGCACTGCGGATGGAGACGAAGGCGGAGGCCCAGGCGAACACCGTGAAGGTGACGGCGCCGACCGTGAGGGCGCCGGGCGGGATCGAGCTCGAGCGGAACGTCATGAGCCCACCCTACGACCGCAACATTTCGGTGTCGACCGAATTGATGCCCGCTCCTATGGGGAGGTGGGGATCAGCTCCACGCCTCCGGTGTGAGTCCCAGTAGATCGCTGAAGGCCCGCTCCCCAGCATCGGTCACCTCCAACGCCCGGCCGCCGCCCGCCGGGCGGACCACCCAATCCTCCTGCGAGGCCCGCGCGCACAGCCGCGCCCCGGCGAGGCCGCCCAGGTGGCGGCGCCGCTCCGTCCAGTCCAGGCAGGAACTCGCCAGCGGCCTGCGTCCCTCACCGGCCAGACTGATGCCCGCTTCGGCGCACCATGCCCGGCCGGCCTCCGTCAGTTCGAACACGTCCTGCGTGCGCAGCAGCCCGTGCCGCTCCATCGCGTCGGTCACCGCCATGCCGAGCCGCCCGGCGAAGTGGTCGTAGCAGGTCCGGGCGCGGGCCAGCGGGTCCGGCGCGGCCACCACGGGCACGGCGTGCGCCGCGTCCCGGTCCGGAATGGCGTGCGAGGCGAGCTCGTCGAGCAGGCGGGCGGTCGCGCCGTCGGCGATGCGCGCGTAGCTGTGGCGGCCCTGCCGCTCGGTCACGCAGATGCCCGCGTCGAGCAGCCGGGTCAGGTGGCCGCTGATGGTGGAGGGTGCCACCGCGGTGATCCGGGCCAACTCGCCCGCGGTCCAGGCGCGCCCCTCCAGCAGCGTCATGCAGATCGCGGCCCGCGTCTCGTCGGCCAGGGCGGCGGCGAAGGCGGCCAGCAGGGCCGCGGGGGCCGCTGAGCCCGCGGACGTCGATCCGGGATGGGTCTCGTTCATACGTCCAGGATGCCCCATGATTTCGGTAAACAGCGAATGATCCGTGGCGGCCCGAGGTCCACTGTCGCGACCGGGGCTCGCCCGCCACACTGGGGGCCGCGGGGCACGACGCCCCGTCACGAGGAGGTGGTCGGATGGTGTTGTTGGATGGCCCCAAGGAGCAGCCGTCCCCGGAGCAGCCGTCCCCGGTCGTACGGCCCGAGGTGTGGGAGACGTACGGGCCGGCCGATCTCAGTGCCGTTCCGGTCTTCGCCGGAGGGTTTATCAACTTCGGCTACTGGAAGGCCGTCGATCTCGGGCGGTCCCTGTCGCAGGGCGACCGGATCCGCAGCGAGCAGGACCTCTACCGGCACGTACTGGATGCGGTGGCCCCTGAAGGCGGCCGGGCCGTCGAGGTCGGCTGCGGGCTCGGCCTCGGGTGTGCCCTCACGCTGGAGGAGTACGGGCCCACAGCCGTTACCGGGGTGGACATCCACCCCCAGCAGCTCCAGCGAGCCCGTGAAGCCAACTCCCCGCTCCTCGCGGCACGGCCGCACCGGATCGGCTTCGTGCTCGGGGCCGCGGAGGACCTGCCGCTCGGCGACGCGGAGTTCGATTGCCTCTACAGCGTGGAGGCGGCCCAGCACTTCTCGGACCTGAGCGCGTTCGCTCGGGAGGCGGCGAGAGTGCTGCGCCCGGGCGGCCGGGTGGCGGTCACCAGCTTCTTCACCGTGGAGGGAGCGCGGGAGCCCGCGGAGCGGCTCGCGGGGTTGCTCGACTCGTTCGCCAGCGGCCTGGACATCGCGCGACCGGTGAACCGGCTCGCTGATGCCCTCGGCGAAGCAGGCTTCGCCGACGTGCGGGTCTCCTCGATCGGCCCGCAGGTCTGGCCCGGCTGGGACCGCTGGCTGTCCCGCCTCTGGGCGCCGGGGACTTGGCCACGGAACTTCCTGGCCGCCTGGGAACAGCGGATCCTGGACTACTACCTCGTGACCGCCACCCGCCCGTAGCCGGGACGATTCCGGTGTCAGTGGCCCCGCCTATTCTTCCGGCATGTCAGTGAACATCGATCTTGCTTTCACCGTCACCCGGGTCGCCGACGAGTCGCAGGCCTGGGCGATCGTCCGCGCCCTGCAAGAGCTGATGTACGAGGAGGACATAGCGAACCAGGTCACCATCGGCGTGGCGGTGGACGACGCCGGCGCGCACTTCGTCTCCGGGGACTCCGACTTTCCGCTCGGCATCTCCCGCTTCTACCTGTGGCAACCGCACTTCGAGGGGGCCTTCGCGGCGACGGTCGCCGCAGTGGCGGCGGGAGCCGAGCCGGAGGTCCGTTGGGGCTACCCGGACGAGGAGTACTGAGAGGTCCGCCCCCAGCCGGGCGGGGCGGGCGGGGCGGGCGGGGGAGCCGGCTGTAGCGCCCAGCGGATGGCGCGGGTCACGGCCCGGCCGCCCGCGCGAGCGGCGAGGGGCGGCATCCGGGCGGCCGCGGGCAGTTCGGCCGCCACGGCCGACTTCGCCCAGGGTGGCAGCAGGTCCACGGCCGCCGCCGCCAGCAGGGCGTACGGCAACCGGGCGGCCCCCGGCAGCGGGGGATCGGTCAGCAGGAACCGGGCGGTGTCCCGGGAGGCCGCCGTCGGCCTCAGGTCGGGCCGGTACCGCGCCATCCGCAGAGCCAGCTCGTGCTGGCTCTCCGGCGGCCGGTCCGCGCCCAGCGCGCGGGCCACACGGGCCGTGTCGGCGAGGTACGCGTCGCAGCCCGCGGGATCCAACGGGTTCCTGCCGTACCGCTGGTGGGCCCGCAGGAAGCAGTCCGCTTCGGCGATGTGCACCCAGGTCAGCAGTTCCGGATCGTCGGCCCGGTACGGGATGCCGTCGGCCGTTCGACCCCGGATGCGCGCGTGCACCTCCCGTACGCGGGCCACCGCTGCCTCGGCATCGGAGCTCGTACCGAAGGTGGTGACGGCCAGGAAGGTGCTGGTGCGGTGCAGCCGCCCCCACGGGTCGCCCCGGTACCCCGAGTGCGCTGCCACGGCGGCCATCGCGAGGGGGTGCAGGGATTGGAGCAGCAGGGCGGCCAGCCCGCCGACGAACATCGACGCGTCCCCGTGGACCCGCCGCACCGGCCGTTCCGGTGCGAACCACCGGGGTCCGGGGGTCGTGTGGATCCGTGCCCTGTTCCGGGGCCCGTCCGGCCCGGCGACGCGCAGGAAGACCGCCTCGCCGGCGTGCCGCCTGATCCGCTGGACCGTCGTCGCCCTTGCCATATGCCCAGTATGTGCCGGGTCCGGTCCCGGACCACTTCCGGACCACTTCAGAAGCGTGCCGCACCGGGGGCGCCGGGGGCGCCGGGCCGCGCGTACGGGCCGGCGCCTCCGTGACCGGTGTGCCTCCCGGCCGTGGATCACAGCCAGCGCGGCGGGATGATGCCGTAGTAACCGCCCAGCAGCTGCCGGTAGTCAGTGCTCTCCAGGTGCTCGTCCCGGATGAACGCCGGTGCGTCCTTGACCTGTTCCTTGGTCAGCCCGACGCGGATCCGCTTCTCCTCCACGTCGATCCCGGTGACGGTGCCCGCGGGGAGGAGGACCTCCTTGCCGAAGATCCACGGGCCGGTGTCCACCACCAGATAGGCCGATCCCACCTCGTCGGAGTGCTTGTCGACCTTTCCGATGCTGCCGTCGGCCGCCTCCACCTTGTAGCCGTACAGGTCCACGTCCGTGATGCGGTCAACGGTGACGCGATAGGCCCAGACGTTCTCAGACATGAGCGGAACAGCTCCCTCGATCGATCCGTGTCGTCACGGCGCGCCTGCCCGGTGCGGGCGCAGTTACACGTCCGCCCCCGATCCGAGCTGACGGCCCGTGAGGCGGGGGCGGAGCGGGGCCTGGCGGGGGCGAACTCCGGCGCCGGCCCGGGGCTCGGGGCTACGCTCCGCAGATGGAACGCGCCGAGGTACTCAAGCGAGTGATCGCCATCCTCACCGACGCCCAGGACATCCGCCGGGCCGCCGAGGCGGGGGAGAGCGACGAGAACGGCGAGAACGGCGAGGCCGGGGGAATCGGGGGGATCGGGGAAGGAGGCGCCGGGTCGCCGCCGACGGCCGGTGTGGCCACTCTGCTCCTGAACGAGATGCTGCCGTCGATCAGGGTGCCGGCCGACGCGTCCCCGCAGCAGGTGGCCGCCCTGGTGGCGGAGGCGCTCGGGCCGGCCCTGCACACCATGGTCTCGGGCTTCAGCCTGGCGTTCACCAGCCTCGCGATGGTGCACGACAGCGGGCGGACGGACATCTCCTCGATCGGGGTGCTCCAGGAGCTCGCCCTGGAGATCGAGGCAGGGACCTACGACGAGGGCCCGTAGGCCCCCGTCGCCGCTCCCTGCCCCGCGGCCGTCGGGCCGTTCCGCCGTCCGGCCCGGCGACGTTACTCCGCGTCGTCGTCGCTCGTACGGGTCGTCTTGCGCTCCTGCCGCCGCCTCAGTTCCTCGGGGCTCTTGCCTTCGACCCGCTTGCTGGCCTCGGGGTGCACCGGGTCCGGACCGGGGTGCTCCTGAGCCTGCTCCGCACGCCCCTCTCCCGACTTCTTGCGCTTGTCCTCCGTACCCTCCATGGCCTTCTCTCCCTCGTACTCGTGGATCTTGCTGACCGGGGCTGCCCCGGATGCCCACCTCCTGCCCGCGAACGGCCGGGTCGCCCTCCTCGTGCGGCCCATCTTCGGTCGATCGGGACCGAGCGGCCACGCCATGCGTCATCCGGCCCAGCAGCGGGAAGGCGCCCCGCATGCCGGAAACGATCACCAGCCTCGCCACCCGTGTCGCACGCCGCCGCCGTGAGCCGGTCGCCGTCCAGGCCCTGCGTTCCACCGCCGCGGCCGTGATCAGCTACGTCGTCGCACTCCGCCTGAGCAGCGAGCCGCTCCCGCTGACCGCGCCACTGACCGCCCTGCTCGTCGTCCAGGTCACCCTGTACTCCACCCTCACCACCAGCATCCGCCGGGTGAACTCGGTGGTCGTCGGCGTCCTGATCGCGATCGGCTTCAGCGCGCTGGTGGGTCTGACCTGGTGGAGCCTCGGGCTGCTGATCCTCGCCTCGCTGGTCGTGGGCCACTTGGTGCGCGTCGACGAGTTCGTGCCCGAGGTCGCGATCAGCGCCATGCTCGTCCTCGGCGTCACCCAGGTCACGGACACGGCTTGGGACCGGGTCCTGGAAACGGTCATCGGTGCGGCGGTCGGGCTGCTGGTCAACCTGCTGGTGGCACCACCCCTGTGGGTCGGCCCGGCCGGCGCCGCGATCACCGACCTCGCCCGGCGCATGAGCCGGCTGCTCGACCACCTCGGCGAGGAGCCCTCCGGACCGACCAGGCTCGAGCAGGCCGCGGCCCGGCTGCACGAGGCGCGCCGCCTCGACAACGACATCGCCCAGGTCGACGCCGCCCTCCGGCAGGCCGAGGACAGCCTCCGGCTCAATCCGCGGGTCAAGGAGGGGCTGCTCTTCAGGCTGGTGCTGCGGACCGGTCTGGACACCCTGGAGATCTGCGCGGTCGTGCTCCGGGTGGCCTGCCGGACGCTGACCGACCTGGCCCGGGCCCGCCCCGACGGTCCGCTGTTCGACCCCGGGACCGCGACCGCGCTGCGGCAGGTGCTCCGCCACACGGCCATCGCGGTGGAAAGCTTCGCCCAGCTGATCACCGCGCAGGTCAGCGCCAACGCGGAGGAGGCGGAGGCCCGGCTGACCGGCGAACTGGCCGTCGCCCGGGCCCACCGCGACCGGCTCGCGGTCCTGCTGCTGGCCTCCGCCCGCGAGGATCCGGCACACTGGCAGCTGAGCGGGGCGCTGCTCACCGAGATCGACCGGGTCCTGGACGAGCTGGGCGTGGACAAGCGTTCCCAGCGCCTGTTGGAGGAACTCGATCAGCACACCGGCTCGCGGCGCCGGCGCTGGAAGTCGCTGAAACGGCCGCGGCAAGGCCGTGGGTGAGGGGAGGTAGGGGCCATGGTGCACGTACTGGGCAGCAGGGTTCTGTTGCGCCCCACGGACCCCGAACGCTCGCGCGCCTTCTACGGCGACACCCTCGGGCTCGCCGTCCACCGCGAGTTCGGCACCGGCCCCGACCGCGGGACCGTCTACTTCCTCGGCGGCGGCTTCCTCGAACTGTCCGGCCGGGCCGAGGCACCACCCGCGCCGGGCCTGCGGTTGTGGCTCCAGGTGGCGGACGTGCAGGCGGCGTACGAGGAACTGCTGGGCCGGGGCGCCGAGGTGCTGCGGCCGCCCGAGCGCGAACCCTGGGGTCTGATCGAGATGTGGATCGTCGACCCCGACGGCGTCCGGATCGCCGTGGTGGAGGTCCCCTCGGATCACCCCTTGCGCTTCCGCCCTTGACCCGCGCTGCGGGCACCGGCCTTCCGGTGCACCGGCTGACGGGGTCCTCGCTGATCGGATCGGCGATCCGAAGGACAAGTCCTAGCGGGCGCTGCCGAGGTCGCGGTCGGACTCGGATCCTTCGAGCATCAAGGTGGTCTCCTCTATGCGGCTGAAGCGGCCGTCGGGCGCGAACTCACCGAACAGGTAGACCTCGGTGCGCACCGTCGAACCGTCCGTCTTCGTGACGTGGACGGTGTGCCGGTCGGCGTAGTTGCGGCCGTCGTACAGCTCCTCGTGGACCTCGACGCTGCCGTGGTCGACGACGCTGCGCACGTGGGTGATGTGCTCGATGAAGCCGGCCCGGTCCGCCCACTCGCCGTCCGTGCGCTGACGGTATTCCGGGGCGAAGTGGCGGTCGGCGGCCTCTTGGACGGTGAGGTCGCGGTTGAGGAGCAGGTCGGTGAGGGCGGCGGTGATACCGGTGCGAGTCATGGGACTGCCTTTCGATGCAGATGGAGATGTACACGCAGTTGCGGATCGATAGTGCGTGCGCGGCGCACGCACTTCGTTCACCATAGCAGCGATGCGTGCGCGACGCACGCTATTCTTTTGGGCGTGGACAATGAGATCGGACATGAGATCGCCGACGCGCTGGGCATCCTGCTGAAGCGCACGACCCGTATGCACCTGCACCAGCGGCTCACGGAGGGCATGGGCGAGGCCGTGGACGAGGTGACCTACCCCGTGCTCAGCGCCCTGGCCCGGACCGGCTCCCGCAGCGCGGCGGACTTGGCCCGGGACGTGGGGGTCGACCGCTCCGGCGTGACCCGCCGCGCCTCCCGGCTGGAGGCCGCCGGTCTCGTCCGCCGCGAACCGGACCCCACGGACCGGCGCGCACACCTCCTGGTCCTGACCGAAGAGGGGCGGCTCGTCGTCGCAGAACTGCGTGCGCGCCTGGCGGACCACATCACGGCGAGCCTGTCCGCCTGGCCCCCGGGCGAGGCCGAGACGTTCGCCCGACACCTGCGCCGCTTCACGGCCGAGGGCCCGTTCTCCTAGGCCCTGTCCAGGTCGATCGGCGCCGGTGCTCGCTTCCCCTCGTGGTGGACCATCAGGACGTGACCGGGGCGGCCTACGACGGGGTCGTCGAGCTCTATGCGTCGATGTTCGCCGACCGGTTGGAGACGCAGCCGTTCGCGCGGGCCGTGGTCGCCACCTTCGCCGAGCAGGCGCGCGTCCTGGCGCGAGGGGGTCTGCTCCTGGTCTCGTTCTTCGCGACCGACGGACCGGACCCGGTCCGCTTCGACCACAAGGTGGCGCCCGCCTCCAGCTGGCCGGCGGACCGGTTCGCCGAGTTGCTGGCCGGGGCCGGGCTCACCACCTTCGCCCGGCTGCTCCACGACCCGGCCTCCGAGCGGGGCTTCCTCGAAGCCCACGTGCTGGCCCGCCTCGAACCGGAGCCGGGAGTCGATCCTGGACGGACCGCGCGCCGATGTACGTGAGGCCGGGCGCATCAGCGTCCGACTACTCACGCAGTTCTGAGTAGCTGCGCCCAGGTGCGGCCGCCCGCCGCCCGACTAGCCTCCGTTCCATGAGCTGTGTGGAGCAGGCGGCCGGGGCGGAGCAGCAGGCGCAAGAGGAGCCGGTGGCGGAGTCGGAGCGCAGGGGCGCGGCGTCGCTCGCGCTGGGGGTCACTGCCGTGGTGATGATGGGCTGTCCGTTCCTGCCGGAGGGACTCCCGCCCTGGATCCGGTACTTCCCCGTCTACCTCGTCCTACCCGTCGGGATCATGGCGGTCGTCTGCGGTCTCCCCGACCTGTGGGCCGTGCGGGGTGACGCGGGAGCGGCCCGCGGTCGGGCGTGGATCGGGGTCGCGCTCGGCGCGGTGGCCATCCTGGTGCCACTGGCCGTGTTCCTCTACATGTTCCTTCTCCTGGGCTGAAGGGCGCCCCGCTGAGCTCCCACGAGTAGTGGCTCCGTGGCCCCACAGTCGCCGGGTCTCCTTGTCGCGTGCGCGGTGCTGCGGTCGGGCGGAGCCCGCCGACTTCAGGTTCAGGCCCCTGCCGGTCATGGTTCGGTAGCCTCCGACCCTTGACGGCTAACGCTGTTAGCCCTAGCGTGATGTCACGCCTGGCTAACGCTGTTAGCCGCAGGGGATCGGTCGCGAGGCGAGAGGGTCGCCGTGAACACCGCTACAGCCAGCAGCACCCCGCTCGGTAGCGACCCGCCCCATCCCTGCCGGGGTGCACGGAAGGCGTCGAAGCTCCGGTCCGGGTCGTTGTCGGTTCCCGGGGAAGGGTGCCCACGCCACGCCGTTGCCGTGGGGGCGGACTGCCATGGCTGACCGCGCACAGCAGATCATGGCCGCTGCGCGGGAACTGCTCGACGCGGAAGGGGCGGATGCGTTGTCCATGCGGCGCATCGCCGAGCGTGTCGGCATCCGGGCGCCTTCCTTGTACAAGCACTTTCCTGACAAGGCCGCTGTCGAGGCTGGGCTCCAGGCCCAGGGGATGACCCGGTTGGCGCAGGATCTGGAGGCTGCCGAAGCAGCGACGGGCGTCGAACCACCCCTGCTCGTGCTCGCCCGCGCCTACCGACAGCATGCGCTCGCCAGCCCGCACCTCTACCGCATCACCCACGGTCGGCCGCTCGCCCGCAACGCACTCCCCGAGGGACTCGAAGATCGCGCAGCGATGCCGCTGGCCCGCGCGGTGCGCGGCGACATCGACATCGCGCGCTCGTTCTGGGCATTCGCGCACGGCATGGTCGTGCTCGAACTCGACGGCCGCTTCCCGCCCGGCGCGGACCTGGACGCCGCATGGCGTACCGGCTGCGAGGCGTTCGCCCGTGCGATCCGGAACGGGACCGGGGGAGAGCGCACGTGACCACCACGGCCAAGGGGCCCGTTGCCGGTGTGACCGTCCGCGCCGCCGGATACACACGCGCCGCGGCACGGATCCTCGCGCTCGCCGCCTGCGCAGCGGCTGCCTGCGCAGCCCGCTTGATTGAGACCTTCACGGAGTGACCATGGATCTCGCCTACCTGCCCAGTCCTTCGACCGGGGTCCTTCACCTCGGCCCGGTTCCGTTAAGGGCGTACGCCTTCTGCATCCTCCTGGGCATATTCGTCGCCGTCTGGCTCGGCAACCGGCGCTGGGTCGCGCGGGGCGGAGACCAGGGCGTCATCGCAGACGTCACCCTCTGGGCAGTGCCGTTCGGCATGGCCGGAGGACGCATCTACCACGTGATCACCAGCCCCGATGCGTACTTCGGCGACCACGGCGAACCCATCCGGGCCCTGTACGTGTGGGAAGGCGGGCTCGGCATCTGGGGCGCCATCGCCCTCGGCGGGGTCGGCGCGTGGATCGGCTGCCGCCGCCACCGCATCCCCTTCCCCGCCTACGCGGACGCCGTGGCCCCCGGCATAGCCCTGGCCCAGGCCGTCGGCCGCTGGGGCAACTGGTTCAACCAGGAACTCTACGGCAGCCCCACCACACTTCCCTGGGGCCTGGAGATCGACCGCGCGCACCGTCCGTCCGCCCTGCTCGACACCGCGACCTACCACCCGACCTTCCTCTACGAGTCCCTCTGGAACGTCGGCGTCGCCGCACTGGTCCTCTGGGCGGGCCGCCGGTTCGCGCTCGGTCACGGCAGGACCTTCGCCCTGTACGTCGCCGCCTACACGGTCGGACGGTTCTGGACCGAGTACCTGCGCATCGACGCGTCCCACACGTTCCTCGGCCTGCGCCTGAACGGCTGGACCTCGGTCGTGGTCTTCCTCGGCGCCATCGTCTGCCTCGTCGTATCGGCCCGCCGCCACCCAGGCGTCGAGGACGTGTCGAGGCCCAAGGGCGAGGGCGGTCACGAGATGGCCGGCGGGCCGCGCCGGGGAGTCGCCGTCAAGGCAGGAGGGGCGACGCGCGAGGACACGTGAGACCGCCGGCACCACCGTGGCCGGGCTGGCGGGCGCGAGCGTCCGCACGCTGCATCACGACGACGAGATCGGCCTCGTGCACCCGTCCGCGCGAGCCGCGTCCGGGTGCCGGGCCCACTCGCCCGACGACGTGGAGCGGCTGCGGAGGTGCTCGCCCACCGGCGGCCGGCCCGGGCCGGCATGCCCCGCCGCGATCGGGGGCCGCGCGGAGCCGGTGCTCGGTTCCGTACCGACCAGGTCGGTCGGGAGCGCCGACGAAGGCGACGTTGCGTCAGCCGCGGGGCGCCGCACCGACCGGTCGCGTCAGTCGCTCGAGCTCCTCCAAGCGCTCCCGCGTCCGCTGGTCCAGCGGTACGTACGTCACGAGCCTCGGCCCGGTGCGCGGTCCGAGCCACAGGTTGGTGTGTTCCAGGTGCAGCAGGCCCACGTGGGCGTTGCGGATGTACTTCGACTTCGCGAGCTGCCCGCCCACCACCTCGTGACGGGCCCACACCTCCCGGAACTCCGCCGACGCCCCCTCCAACCGGGCCAGCAGCGTCTTCCACGCGGGCTCCGCCAGGTGTTCGGCCATCGCCGCCCGGAACCTCGCCGCCATGAGCCGGTGCGTACTCGGCAGGTCGACCACCGACTCCCGCCACTGCGGATCGGTGAAGGCGAGCCACATGCAGTTGCGGTCCTCCGGACGCTTGCCGTCCAAGTCGCCGAGCAACTGCCCGTACGTGGCGTTGTACGCGACGATGTCGTACCGGCTGTTCTGGACGCACGCCGGGATGTGGCCCAGCTGGTCGAGCATGGCCCGCACGGCCGGCGTCACGCTGGGGCAGACCGCCGGCGGCGCCGGATCCAGGCTCCCGGCCAGCGCGAACAGGTGCTCCCGCTCGCTCACGTCGAGCAGCAGCGCCCGCGCGACCGCGTCCAGGACCTGTGCCGAGACCTGGATGTCGCGCGCCTGCTCCAGCCACGTGTACCAGGTCACGCCCACCGACGACAGGTGCGCGACCTCCTCGCGGCGCAGCCCCGGGGTCCGCCGGCGCGGCCCGCGCACCAGCCCCACCTGCTCGGGGGCGATCCGCTCGCGGCGGGTGCGCAGGAACTCTGCCAGCTCGTGCCGGCGGACATCGCTTCCAGGGGCGACAGTGGTCATGCTTCCAGCCTGCCGCACCGCCCATCCCGTTGCCAGGTACTCCTGGTACCCGGATAACGACACTCTGGTACCCGTCTGACGGCTGCGAGATCGTCGGAGGGTGACTCAGATCCCCGTACGCAGCAACCCCGTACGTACCGGCTCCGTGCCCACCAACCCCGTGCACGGTGCTCCCGCGTCCGCCGCGCCCCACCTGGGCGGCCTCGGCCTGTTCACCGTGCTCCTCGGCGCGGCCCTGCCCCTGATCGACTTCTTCATCGTCAACGTCGCGCTGCCGTCCATCGAGCACGACCTCGCCGCCGGCCCCGCCCTCCTGGAACTCGTCGTAGGCGGCTACGGCGTCGCCTACGCCGTCCTGCTGGTCCTCGGCGGGCGCGTCGGTGACAGCCTCGGCCGCCGGCGGCTCTTCCTCATCGGCATGGCTGCCTTCGGGGTCACCTCGCTCGCCTGCGGCCTCGCCCCGACCGCCTGGACCCTCGTCGCCGCCCGCGTCGCCCAGGGCGCGGCCTCCGCCCTCATGCTGCCGCAGGTGCTCGCCACCATCCAGGCCACCACCGAGGGCCCGCGCCGGGCCCGGGCCATGAGCCTGTACGGGGCCACCGGGGGCCTGTCCATGGTCGCCGGGCAGATCCTCGGCGGCGTCCTGGTCGCCGCGGACCTCGGCGGAACGGGCTGGCGCGCGGTGTTCCTGGTCAACGTACCCGTGGTGGTCCTCGGGCTGGTCCTCGCGGTGCGCACCGTCCCGGACACCCGGGCCGGTCGGCCCGCGGCCGTGGACGTACCCGGCACCCTGCTGCTCGCGCTGTCGCTGGTCTCGCTGCTGCTGCCGCTGACCGAGGGACGGGCCGCCGGTTGGCCACTGTGGACCTGGGTCTCGCTCGGCGTGTTCCCCGTCGCCGCCGCGGCGTTCTACGTCACCGAGCGCCGGGCCGACCGGAAGGGCCGCACACCGCTGGTGCCGCCGAGCCTGCTGAGGCTGGAGTCGCTGCGGCGCGGCTTGGTGCTCTTGTTGCCGTTCTCGGTCGGCTTTAGCGGCTTCATGTTCGTCCTCGCCGTGACCCTCCAACAGGGCCTGGACATGGACCCGGTGACGGCCGGCCTGGCGCTGGTGCCGATGGCCGTGGCCTTCTTCGGGGCAGCGCTGGCCGGACCACGTCTCGTCTCCCGCTTCGGCAGCCGGATCGTCACCGCCGGAGCCGTCGTCCAGGCGGCCGGGATCGGCCTCCTGCTGGCCACGCTCCGCCACGGCTGGCCGGACCTCGGCGTGGCCGAACTCGCTCCGGGCGTCGCCCTGGCGGGACTGGGCCAGGGCTTCCAACTGCCCGTGCTGATGCGTCTGATGCTGTCGGACGTTCCCGCCGAACGGGCCGGGGTGGGCGGCGGCGTCATGATCACCGCCCAGCAGTCCGCCCTGGCACTCGGCGTCGCCACGCTCGGAAGCCTCTTCCTGGCCCTGGTCCCGACGGAAGGCCTGCGCGCGGCGGTGTCCACCACCCTGCTCGTCCAACTCGGCCTGATCGCGCTGACCGTACTGCTCAGCCTCCGCCTTCCGCGCATGCGCTGAGCGGGCCGCAGGAGTACGGAGCACCCGTGCGGCCGGGCGGAAAGGCCGAAGCGCCCGCGCGCGGCCGGTCCGGTTCACCGGGGTCGATGAACCGGACCTACCGTGCGCGGGCGCCGGGCCCGCCCCCACCGGGGACCGCTGTCGGTTCAGCCCGCGGCGAGGAGCGTGAGCGTGTCGATCACGCGGTTCGAGAAGCCCCACTCGTTGTCGTACCAGGCGACCACCTTGACGTGGCGGCCGTCGACGCGGGTGAGCTCCGAGTCGAAGATCGAAGACGCGGGGTTGCCCGTGATGTCGGAAGACACCAGCGGGTCCTCGGAGTACTCGAGCACGCCGGCCAGCGGTCCCTGCGCCGCGGCCCGGTAGGCCTCCAGGATCTCCTCGCGCGTCACGTCGCGGGCGACGGTGGTGTTGAGCTCGACGATCGAGCCCACCGGGACCGGCACGCGGATGGAGTCGCCCGACAGCTTGCCGTCGAGCTGCGGCAGTACGAGGCCGATCGCCTTCGCGGCACCGGTCGAGGTCGGCACGATGTTGACGCCGGCGGCGCGGGCACGCCGGGGGTCGCGGTGCGGGCCGTCCTGCAGGTTCTGCTCCTGCGTGTAGGCGTGCACGGTGGTCATGAACCCGTGCTCGATGCCCGCGAGCTCGTCGAGCACGGCGGCCAGCGGGGCGAGCGCGTTGGTGGTGCAGGACGCGTTCGAGACGATCGTGTGCAGGGCCGGGTCGTAGGCGTCGGTGTTGACACCGTACGCGAGCGTCACATCGGCGCCGTCGGACGGAGCGCTGACGAGCACCTTGCGCGCACCGGCCTTGAGGTGGCCGCGGGCGGCCTCGGCCGAGGTGAAGCGGCCGGTCGCCTCCAGCACGAGGTCGACTTCGAGCTCGGCCCAGGGCAGCTGCTCGGGCTCGCGCTCGGCCAGCACCGTGATCCGGTGTCCGTCGACGACGAGAACGTTGCCCTCGACGGTCACCGGGCGGCCGAGCCGGCCGGACGTGGTGTCGTACGCGAGCAGCCGCGCGAGGGTGGCGGGCTCCGTCAGGTCGTTGACGGCCACGACCTCGAGGTCGGTGTCGCGCTCGAGGAGCGCACGCAGCACGTTGCGTCCGATGCGGCCGAATCCGTTGATGGCAATGCGAGTCATGACGATGTCCCTTTCGTTCGCCATCAGGTTCGCTGCCGATCACCGTCCGCGACAGCGGCGAGATCGCCATGGTTCGTAAGGATCTCGCCAGGAACTCGCCGAGCGGCGTTCCCGGACCGTTCGCCCTGGTCGGCGCCGGATCATTCGCCCTGGGTGAAGGTGCGCCGGTACTCGGTCGGGGTGGTGCCGAGGATGCGGTGGAAGTGCAGACGAAGATTGGCGCCGGTGCCGAGGCCGACATCGTCCGCGATCTGCTCGACACTGCGCTCCGAACGCTCCAGCAGCTCACGTGCCACGTCGATCCGGGCCCGCATGACCCACTGCATCGGCGTGTACCCGGTGTCCTCGGCGAAGCGCCGCGAGAAGGTGCGCGCCGAGACCCCCGCGTGCTGCGCCAGCGCCTCCAGCGTGAGCGGTTCGCCCAGCTGGTACAGGGCCCACTCGCGGGTGGCGGCGAACCTTTCGCCGAGCGGCTCGGGCACGCTGCGCGGCACGTACTGCGCCTGGCCGCCGCTGCGGTAGGGCGCCGCGACCAGGCGCCGGGCCGCGTGGTTGGAGGCGGCCACGCCGAGGTCGCGGCGCAGGATGTGCAGGCACAGGTCGATGCCCGAGGCGGCGCCGGCAGAGGTGAGCACACTGCCCTCGTCGACGAACAGGACGTTCTCGTCGAGCCGGACGAGCGGATGCTTCGCGGCGAGGGCCCGCGCGTAGTGCCAGTGGGTCGTGGCGCGCTTGCCGTCGAGCAGACCGGTGGCGGCGAGCGCGAACGCGCCCGTCGAGATGGCCGCGAGCCGCGCCCCCCGGCCGTGGGCGGCGATCAGCGCGTCGATGACCGCCTGCGGCGGGTCCTCACGGTCGGGGAAGCGGTAACCGGGGACGAAGACGATGTCGGCCCAAGCGAGCGCGTCGAGCCCGTGGGTGACGTGGTACGACAGGCCGTCGCCGCCGGTGACGAGGCCGGGAGCGGCACCGCAGACCCGTACCTCGTACGGCATGCTCGCGCGGGTCGTGAACACTTGCGCGGGGATGCCCACGTCAAGGGGCTTCGCGCCCTCGAGGACGAGGACGGCTACGCGGTGGAGGCGGGAGGGCGGCACGGGTTCAGGGTACGGCGGGGGAGGGCGCGGCCCGTGCGCTCCCCCGGCCGGCGCTACAGCTGCCCGGCGATGAGGTCGAGGTCCCCGCGGGTGAAGCCCGGACCGTCGGAGCCGTCCGGGGCGAACGACTCGATGACGGCCTCGACGTCGGGAGCCGCGTCCGTGCCGTTCACGTCGGTGAACTGCACGTTGTAGAAGATGATCCTGCCGTCGACGTCCGCGTTGGAGATCTCCAGGACCACGTCGAGCCACTCGGTGGCGTCGTCCACGTTGCCCTGCGTGCGGTCCAGTTCGCGCAGAGCGCTCCGGCCGATGCCCGGCAGCAGCGCGGCGGCGAGGGCCTTGGCGTCGGCGAAGGTGCGTACGTCGGGCCACAAGGTGTTGATGGGCCGGGGCCGGGAGGCGTCCGTGAAGTCGAAGAACGTGAGCGTGTGGCGCACGCACACGTGGTGCACGTTCTTCTCGGCCGCCGTCAGCCGCAGGGTGACCTCCCGGTCGCCCACGGTGCCGCGGACCGTGGCGGTCGCGGCGGCGGCTGCGGAGGCGGCGTAGGCCGCGATCGACGGCGCGTTCGCCCGGGCCCCGGCGAAGAGGCGCCGGCCCTGCTCGGGCGTCGGGAACGGGGTCAGACCCTTGCGCAGGTTCTGCTTGGTGGTGGAGTCGTACACCCACTGCTCGCGCAACGGCGGATACAGCACCCGCTCACCGCGCGCGACCCGTTCGGCGGCGACGTGCGCCGTCTGCAGGTGCCGGTGCAGGGTGGTCCAGAGCGCCGCGTCGTACACGCCGCGCCCGTCGTCCGCGTCGGCCGCGGTCAGCCAGGCGGTCTCCAGCTCCTTGAGCGCGATCGACACGGCGTCCATCCGACGGGTGCCCGGGCCGCCCGGCACCGGCTCGGTGTCGGGGTCGAAGTTCATGCCCGGGTCATTGGCCGGGCTCTGCGGGCCGAGCGACACCATCAGCGGCAGGTTCCACAGCAGCCGGTGCGGGTTGGGGCTGCCGCCCGGCCCCGCCATGGCCACGGCGTCGGCGACGCTCTCGCCGGCCACCGCCCAGCACAGGTTCCAGAACGCCCGCGCCGCTCCCTGGAGCCGGGGCTCCTTCGCGTTCCAGGCCGGCGTGAGCCGCTCGGCGATCGAGCTGAGCCGCTCCTTGGAGATCTTGTGGTGCAGGGCCCCGGATTTCCACTCGGTGGGTAACGCGTAGGCCAGCTTGCCGTCGTTCAGCGGTTTGACGGCCCAGTTGCCCTTGCCCGGGACCTCTCGGGCGGTGCTCGGTGGTGGCGCCGGCCTGCCGGCCACCGGTGACGTCGTCATGGCACTCCCTCCGCGGCCACGGGCGCGGGCCGGCCCCATCTTCGTGCCCTCGGGGAACGGGCGTCCACCGGTTCCGGCGCATTGGGAAGGGTGGGACGAGGGACCACGGGCGGGAGGAGGCGGACCAGTCCGCGTCGTGTCCGGCGCCCGGAAAACGGCGGGCCGCGGCCGGGCACGGCCCGTTACGATCGGGCCTCCACCCGATCACGGCGGTCCGACGGAGGCACCGATGACACTGGCCCCTTCGCGGACACCCGCCCATCCCGAACGGCTGGAGCAAGGACACCCGTTCCGCCAGTGGAAGACCTGGCGCATACCCGGCACCGAACTGACGCTCACCGGATACTCGCGCGCCAACGACAAGACGTTCTTCCACGTCCCCGAACTGCGCTGCGCGCTCGACGCGGGACTGGTGGAAGGACGTCAGCCGGAAACCGTCTTCCTCACCCACACCCATCACGACCATTCCAAGGACCTCGACCACCTCGCGGCCAGGCCCGACGGGGTCGACATCCACCTGCCCGCCGCGGCGGTGCCGTACGTGGAGACCTTTCTGCGGGCCTCCGCCGAACTGAACCACGGCACGGCCTACGATCCGGCCCTCGCCGCCGGTTGCCGGCTCCACGGGGTGCGCGGCGGCGACGAGTTCGCCTTCGGGCGCCGCGGCCACCACGTACGGGTGGTGGAGTGCGTGCACAAGGTGCCCTGCGTGGGATACGCCTTCGCCGAACGACGCAAGGCCCTGCTGCCGGAGTACGAGGAACTGCGCCACGACCTCGCCGCACAGGGCCGGGGCGCGGAGTTCGGCCGCATCCTGGCACAGCGGCGCAAGGCGGGCGCCGAGGTCGAACGCGAGGTCCGCAGGCCGTTGTTCGCCTTCCTCGGCGACACCCACGTCAGCGTCTTCGAGGACAACCCCTGGCTCTTCGAGTATCCGGTGATCATCACCGAGTGCACGTTTCTCGACGACGCCGAACTGGAGCGGGCCGACCGGGTCGGGCACACCGTCTGGAGCCGGTTGAAGCCCGTCGTCGAGGCCCACCCGGACACCCGATTCGTCCTCACCCACTTCAGCCTGCGTCACTCGGACCAGGACGTCCTGGACTTCTTCCACGACGAACGGCCCGACAACGTACTGCTGTGGGTGCACCCGGACAGCCGACTGCCCGAGCAGCACCAACACGGCTGACCGCCGCGGGCCGCCGTTCCCCGGGCCCCGGGTCAGACCCCCGCCAGCGCGTCCCGCAACCTCCGGGCCTGTCTGAGCAGTTGGGACGAACCCGGTCGCTGCGCGAGCGCCGTCACCTCGGGCAGCTCGCCGCGCGCGCCCGACAGCAGTGCGGAGTCCGCCGCGACGGCCAGCAGCACCCCGTGCGCCTGGGGCCGGGTGCGGGCCAGTAGTCCGGGCAGGGAGGCGGCCAGGACCGCCCAGACCGCCCCGGCGCCCTCCGGTACGGCGACGGCCGCCCGCAGTGACTCGGTCAGCAGGGGCATCCTCAGCGTTCCCAGCCCGACGAGCTCGGTCAGCTCCCGGCCCAGCAACTCGCCGTCCAGCTGGCCCCGCGAAGCCAGCAGCACCAGCGCCCGCCCGGCGGCCTGCCGCTCGGGCTCGGGTACGGCGGCGAGCCCGTAGGCCACGGCCAGGTGGACGGCGGGGCCGGCAGGGCCGTCGGTCCCGGCCAGTGCCTCCAGGAAGGCGGGGGAGCCACGGCCGTCCTGGTCGGCCGCCGACGCGACACCCGTCAGTAGCCGGGCCGCGGCTATCTCCGGGTGCCAGGGCAGGGTCGCGACGGTGTGCGCGTCCCGGTAGTCCGGCAGGGACCAGTGCGGACAGGAGATGGCCGGCTCGAAGACGCGGAACAGCGACCAGAACTGCCGCGGGAACGCGCCGCGGCCCTCGATGGCCTCGTGCCCCACCAGGATCCGACGGCCGATGCGTGCTCCCCGGCGCCTGCTGGGACGCTCGGCCTCACCCGCTTCGCGCTCCCGCCACCACGTCGGCCGGGGCAGACCGCCCTGTCGCAGCCAGGCGGCCACCCGGGTCCCCTCCGCCAGCCCCAACCCCTCCGCGGCACGCACCGCTTCGGGGTCCACCCGGCCGCCGCAGCGCAGCAGTGCCTGCCCCAGGTCCGCCGGTCCGGGCCGGACACCGAGGCGTTCGTACTCGGCGAGGCGCTCGACCAGCTCGTACGGCTCCACCGCGCCCGTCGGCCGGCTCGGTACGGAGAGCAGGAAGGGCACGGAGTCCCCGGCCCGCAACCGGGCGGCGATCTCGGCGGCGCGCGCACCCGCTATGTAGTCCAGCGCCACGTGCTGGCACAGTTCGAGCCAGCCCGCCCGGGTGTTCTCCCAGGACTCCTCCGCCCGTACCGGACCGACCGCAGCGCCGACGACGCCCGCTATGCACCGCACCTGTGCGTGCGGTTTCACCTTGAACTCGCGCGGGACGGAGCCCAGCGCGGCGGCCAGCGCCTCCCGGTCCCGGAAGTCGTGGCTCACCACGGCATTGAGCACCCGTTCGAACGGCACCACGCCGGGGTCGTGGCGACCCGCCAGCACGGCCACGACCTCGTCGGCGAGCGCATCCAGTGACGGTACGGCGAATTCCCCCTTGATCATGTGATGAAGGCTAGACCCTGCCACTGACATTGATACTCGTAGCGGGTTCCGGTGGTCGTGGCTCTGCCACTGACTGACAGCGCCCTGTCGGCGTGGTGGGATCAGAGCGGGTCGCCGAGGGGACCGTACTGCGCCTCCAAGTTCCTGGCCCAGTGCGCGGCGAAGTCGGGCTGGGTGCCGTCGGCATCCGTGAACCCGTACTCCTTGTAGAGGTCCCAGGTGGCCAGCGCCCGGCCGCTCCTGGCGATGACGTCCGGGTCGGCCGCCAGGGCCACGACGGCCCGTCCCAGATAGGCGGGAGTCTCGGAGTGGGCGAAGTTCGGGTCCTCGGCGGCGCCGTCGCGCCAGTTGGCCTCGGTGACGCCGAAATGGTCCAGCAGCGCCTCCGAGCGCAGGAAGCCCGGTGTCAGGGAGACGGCCGCGACGCCGTGCGGCCGCAGCTCGGCGGCCTGCGCGACGGCCAGCCGGATCACCGCCGACTTCGCCATGTCGTAGAAGAAGGAGCCGCGGTAGCGGGCGGTGTTGCCGTCGGTGACCTCCACGACCAGGCCGCTCCCGCGGGCGACCATGAGGGGCAGTGCGTACCGGCTGGTGATCACGTGGGTCTCCACCGCCCGTCGCAGGAGGCGCAGACCCTGGTCCAGGTCCTGTTCCCACAGGGGGTGTTCCCAGTCGGTGAGCGGGTCGCCGCCCCAGACGGAGTTGACCAGGACGTCGAGCCGGCCGTCCTGCTCCGCCGCGATCCGCGCCACGAGGGCCCGGACCTGTTCCGGGTCGCTGTGGTCGGTGCGGACCGGGATGCCCGCACCTCCGGCGGCGGTGATCCTTTCGGCCGTCTCCTCGATGGTCTCGGGGCGGTCGAGGTCGGAGCGCGCCGTTCCACTGCTGCGGCCGGTCACGTAGACGGTCGCCCCGGCGGCTCCGAGCTCGATGGCGATTCCCCGCCCGCCACCCCGGGTGCCACCTGCGACCAGCGCGACCCTCCCGGCGAGCCGTGGTGTCTTCGTCGTCATCTCTTCCTCCAGGTCTTCCAGCGGATTCACTCGGTGCAGGAGCCGGCGTCGGTGGCGTCGGTGGCGGCGGAGACATGGGGGGCCAGCACGGCGTCCAGCCCGTGCCGGACGCGCTGCACGAGGGTGCCCTCGCGGTCGAGCGCCCAGATGAGACCCGCCCCGGAGGTGACGGCCTGCACGGTGGCGGTCAGCGCCCCGACGTCCGTCGCGGCACGGAGCTCGCCCGTGGAAACGGCCTCCGCCAGGAGCGCCCCGACCGCCCGACGCTGGGCCTCGTGCACGGCGCGGGCCCGCTCGTGCAGTTCGGGGTCCGTGAGGTCCATGCACAGGAACGCCAGGTGGTTGGCGAAGGTCTCCGGCGAGACCATCGGTGCCATCCACTGCGCGAACAGGGCGGCCAGGGCCCCGAGCGCCGAGCCCTGCTCCCCGCGGATCCGGTCGGGCAGCGCGTCCGTGTCCCGTACGGACTGATCGGCCAGTGCCAGGACCAGGCCGCGCTTGGAGCCGAACCGCTGCACGAGCGTGCCGGGGACCAGGCCGACCTCGCGGGCCACCGCCGCCAGGGTCAGGCCGGACGGCCCCACCCGTCCCATCACCTCGGCCGCCGCACGCAGGATCACCTCGTCTTCCACCCCGCGGGGACGTCCGGCCACAGTCGCTCTCCTTAATAAATGCACGTACATTTATTAAACCATCCGCGCGGGCGGCCCGGGACGATCCGGAGTACCCGGCGGGGCGACGGGCCGGCGGAGGGCTCTTTGCCCACCCGCGCCGCGCCTCCCGCATGCGATGATCCCCTCGACGGGCGGGAGCCCGCCGATGTCTGGCCGGGGGGCTCGAATGAACACGTGGCGGGAACTCATAGCGCTGGTGGATGCGCGGGTGGAGGCCGCGTCGCCCAGCGAGCGCGGCGTTTTCGCCGCAGGTGTCGCCGAGCGCCTGATGAGCTGGCACGAGGCCCTGCCCGAGGACGAACGGGCGGACTTCACCCTGGGTCTGCGACCGCTCCTGAACTCGGTGTGGGAGGGCGTCCTCGGCGATTCGACGGTGTACACCGCCGTCAACCGGGGCCTAGCGGAGTACATGCTCAGCGACTACTGCCACAACGACCGCCTGGTGGGACCCGAGGACGCGTACGAGCCCGCCGCCGCAGCGACCCTCCATGCCGCGCGCGCGTATCTCTTCGGGTGCACCGACTTCGCGGTCTGGGCCAGTCGCCGGGCCATCGACGATCTGCACCTGGAGCATCTCGCCGGCGCCGTGGTCGACTGGGGAGACCCCCTCGACACCGACAAGGCGCTGATCGACGAGCTCGAACGCCAGCTGCGGGACCTCGACCGCATCACCGCGCGCTCGAAAGAACTGCGTCACGCCCGCTTCGGACTGCCCGTCCCCGCGTCCGACCGGCTCCAGGCGGAACTCCGCACGCCCCTTTCCGCCAGGGACCGACCGGGTGATCCGCCCTGCCAGTCGCCCCGCTGACGGCAGGACGCTCCGGCGTACCCGGCCGATGAGGTCCGGGCGGCCCCCGCGCGACCCGCCCTGGCCCTAACGTTGACCCGTGATCAATATGCCGTCACGGGTCGAACTGCGCCCGCTCACCGCCTCCGACCAGGACGAGTTCTGCACGCTCGTGCGGGCCAGCTCCGAACTGCACCGGCCGTGGATGCAGCTACCGTCGACCGCGCAGGAGTTCCAGGTCTGGACGCGCCGCTTCGACGACGGCACCAACCTGGGCTTCCTGGTGCGTCTCCGGGAGACCGGCGCAGCCGTCGGCATGGTGAACATCAACTCGATCATCCGGGGCCGATACCAGGGCGCGTCCCTCGGCTACGCGGCCTTCGCCCCGTCAGCAGGGCGCGGGTACCTGACCGAAGGGGTCGCCGCCACCCTGCGGTACGCCTTCACTGACCTGCGGCTCCACCGGCTGGAAGCCAACGTCCAGCCGGCGAACGCGGCATCCCTGGCCCTGGTCAAGCGGCTGGGCTTCCGCTACGAGGGGCTCTCGCCCGCCTACCTCTACATCGACGGGGACTGGCGGGACCACGAACGCTGGGCCATCACCGCACCGAGCCCCTGGACACCCGATCCGTCCCTTCCCGAGGTCTGAGTCGTACGGCGCCGCCCGTACAGCACGTCCTACGACGACCCCGAAGCGGAGGACGACGTCCATGGGGACCAGATCGTGGTCGAACCCCAGGGCCGGCTTCATCGCCCGGCGGCCGCCGCGAGGGCGACCACCAGGGCGGCCGCGGCGAGTGCCGCCGCGGCGAGGCGCGTGGGGCGCCGCGGCTTGCGGGCCAGCCGCTCCGTCAGGGCGATCCAGGCGGCGACGGCCACCAGCTCGTAGGCGAGCGAGACGCGCGGCCGCAACAACCGCCGCACGGGCGCCGTCCGTGGGGACCGCACCCGCGCCGCACCCCGAACCGTCATCAGGTGTAGCCGAGGCTGACCCGCCCGATCTCGACCGGTGGGTCCTCGGTCTCCGCGTCGACCGCGTCCACCGGGCCGAGCGCGCCGAGCGGAAGGAACGTCACGCGCAGCGCACGGTCGTCCCAGGCGTTCTCCGCCACCAGCCTGCGTACGAGCGGGGTGATCTCGACGGTCACCCGCAGACCGTGCGGGTGCTCGTCGCCGCGGGGATCCTGGGCCCTCTCGATACCGAAGAAGGACAGGTTGCCCACGCGGTGGCCCTCCGCCCGTTCGCGGGAGGCTCCGTCGGGCAGGTTGACGTAGATGCCGTAGACCGTGTCCGGGTTCTGCTCGCCCTCGATGTCCTCGACGTTGAGGTACACGCGGCGGTCGGCCTCGGGGACGGGGACGCCCAGCGCCGTGCCCAGCGACCGCGTGGTCCGTTGGTCGATCGGTACGGTGACGCTCGCCGCGCGACCGACGAGCTGCACGGTCTGCTGTGATGCGCCGGCCATCTCGCGCCGCTTGGGCGGCACCGGCCCGGACTCGTTCGGACCGCTCATCGACGCCTCGGGTACGGGGGACGGTAGTGGGGACGGGGACGGGGGAGGAGCCGGAGGCGGCGCGGGAACCGGTACGGGCGACTCGTACGTGTACCCCAGCTGACCGGCGATGTCGACGATGGCGGACGCCGCCAGATTCCGTTCGCTCCCGTCGGCGTCGAAGAACCGGTACTCCTGGGTGATCCAGCGCGGGTCCGTCGGGTTGCCGTGTCCCGGGCGGCTCGCCCATGCGAACCACAGGCGGTCGATGTTGGCGTGGTGGAGCCAGAAGATCGGGTCCAGCGCCGCGGTGTCGGTCCTTCCCATCCAGTGGCCGATGTGGCTGTGCACGGCGTTGTGCGGCGTGCTCTCGACCGCTCCGTCCCGGTTCCAGAAGGCATCGCCGTCCGGTGTGATGCCACCGCCGAACTCGGCTTCGCCGACGAACTGGGTGCGCCCCATCGCGTAGGCCGGGGAGGTGATCTCGAAGGGCAGGGGTGCACCCAGGTTGAGGCCGTGCGCCCGCTCGGCGAACAGCGGGTTGGCGCCGTCCTCCTGCTCGCGGAAGGCCGGCGGGATCCGGGCCTGCGAGGGGTCGGCGTCGTAGTCCCAGAACGGCAGCGCCCAGTCGGCCGGACCACCCAGGTCCACGACCGCGGCGCGGACGATCCGTTCGAAGTACCAGAGGTACATGCGGTGCCAGGAGAGGAAGTACCACGAGCCGTGCTTGCAGCTGTTCCACAGGGGCTTCGGCGGTGTCTCGGCCGTCCCGTGGATGGCCGCCTGGTAGGCCCAGCTCGTGGGGTCGTCCGCGTCCCGTCCCTTCATCTCGGCGACGGCTGCCGCGTAGTGCGCGAGCGTCAGGTCGTCTTCCGGCAGGGTCCACACGTTCCTGCGCACGTGCACGACCGGCTGAGGGCTCACCGCGTCCGCCTTCCGTCACGCCGGCCGTGATGCGGTTCCTGCGGTCCCGTTCCCCGCGGCCCCGTTCCCCACATCGCCGTGCCGCCAGTTCTCCATCGAGTCAGGTCGGGAAGAAATTCGGGATGAACCCTACCCAAACGTCTTCGCGTGATCGTCCAGGCGCGCGGGCCGCGGGCCGCGCGCCCGGTCGGGATTCGCCCGCCGCGACGGGGATGGGGCAAGATCCAAAAGAAACGACCTGAGGTGTGCCGATGAACCCGCAGTCCCTGTACTTCCATCCCGACTACCTCGACGCCGTGCGGGCCGGCCGGAAGACGACCACCGTCCGTTTCCGTGACCCGGTGGAGGTGGGCCCCGTCAGCCTGGTGTTCGAGCTGGACGAGGAGGTGGCCCTGCCGGGTGTCGTCACGCAGGTCACCGAGACGACGGTCGCCCGGCTCAGCGAGGCGGACGCCAGGGCGGACGGCTTCCGTGACCTGGCCGAGCTCCACGACAGGCTCCGGTACCACTACCCCGGCATCGGGCCGGCCGACGCCATCGCGGTCGTGCACTTCCGGCCGGTGCGATGAGCCCCGTTGCAAAGGGTCCTACTCCAACGAGCCGGTGGCCCCGGGCGAGCACGCCGGGAGGCGCCCTCGTCCGGGCCGGGGATCCGGGGGACGCGCGGCGCGACGCGCCCCCCGGACGTCACCGGGCTACCGGTCCTGGGAGAGCCGGACCAGCTCGGCGAAGGAGCCGTCCAGTCGCACCAGCTCCTCGTAACCGCCCTGCTCGGTGATCCGTCCCGCATCGAGGACGATGATCCGGTCGGCGAGGCGGCAGTTCTCCATCCGGTGGGTGACGATCACCGTGATCCGGTCGTCCTTCATGTCCCGCAGCCCGGAGAACACCATGTGCTCACCGCGCGGGTCCATGGCCGACGTCGGCTCGTCCATGACCAGCAGCCCGGGCTTGCGGTGGAACGCCCGCCCGCACGCCAGCCGCTGCCACTGGCCGCCGGAAGGCTCGTGCCCGCCCCAGATCGAGCGGGCCAGCAGGGTGTCCAGGCCGTCCGGGAACTCCTGGACGGTCGCCCGCATGCCGACCGCGTCCAGGGCGTCCCACACGGCTTCCTCACCGCGCGGGTCGGGCTGGCCGAGCGTGATGTTCTCCCTGGCGGAGAAGGGCCAGTACCCGTACGACTGGGTGACGAGGCCGACGTGCTGCCAGGCGGTGCGCTGGTCGGCGTCGGACGTCGGGATCCCGTCCCAGGAGACGACGCCGGACGTCGGGGCGGTCAGTGAGGTCAGCAGCCGGATCAGGGTGGACTTGCCCGCGCCGTTCTCCCCCACGACGGCGATCACCTCGCCCCGGGACAGGGTCAGGGAGACCGGTCCGAGCGAGGGGGTGTCCTTGCCTGGGTAGGTGTAGGTGGCTTCCTCCAGGCGGATCTTCTCCGGCGCGGCCTCCATGACCTGCGGGCCGCGCGGACCGGACTTTTCGGCGGCCTCAGCGACGAAGGCGGTGTAGTCGCCGAGGTAGAGGGCGTGCTGGAACATGGCGGCCCCGTACACGACGAGCTGCGAGAGGGCGGCGGTGGAGGTCCGCATGGCGACGATCGCCGTACCGGCGGCGGCGATCGCCATGTACCCGCCGATGACCAGCCCGGCGAGGGCCCCGTAGGTCGCCACGACGAAGACTCCCGAGGCGGTGGCCGCGATCAGGTAGACGGTGAGGTAGCGGGGCGCGGAGCTGACCATCCTGGAGTCGATGCGCTCGCAGACCGCCGCGTACCAGTGGTGGGCGTAGGGACGCATGCTGTTGCCGCGCAGCTCGTCGGCGAGCTTCGGGGTGGTCAGGTGCCAGCGCATCATGTGCTTGATGTTGCGGGAGGCGATCGTCTGGTTGTGGAGGCGGTAGTCGAGGCGGGCGGCATAGACCGAGCCGAGGCCGCGCGGGACCACCGACAGCAGGAGCAGCGGCAGCAGCACGGGGTGGACCACGGCGAGGACGGACGCCACGGCGACCATGTCGATCAGGCCGCCGGTGAAGCCGAGGGCGTCCTGCAGCAGCATGGCGGAGCGGGCGGATCCGGTCTCGGCGGCCTCGGAGCGTTCGGTGAAGTCGGGAGCGTCGTACGCGGCGAGTTCGACGTCCATGTGGGCGTCGACCATGGCGAGGTCTGCGAGGGTGGCCATGCCGGGATTCAGGCGGCGGGCCGCGCTGCCCGAGGTGATGGAGGCCAGTGCCCCGAGCGCGGTCATGGCGGCCGCGACGACCAGCGGCCAGGCCGCCGCCGAGATCCGTTCCTCGATGCCGTCGCCGGTCAGGAGCGGCACCATCGCCCGCGAGATCGCCGCGAGCGCTGCCGCCGTGCAGATCCCGCCGAGGATCTGGGCGCCGACCAGTACGTGGAACGCGGTGCGGTTGACGGCGAGCGCGAGCCGCGCGGTCTGCCGGAGGGCGGACGGAACGCGGCGGGCCATCTGCCCGAGCGACAGCGCCTCCATGGTCTCGTTGTGCTGGCCCCAGGTGTACTTGAACTCCGGTGGGGCGGGTGGTGCGGCCGTCTTGCGGTGCTCGGTCTGCTGCTCGGACATCCTGCGTCTCCTTCAACTGGGTTGTTTTGGAGGCCGGTTCGACGCTCGCAGCGCATGCCGGAGGAGCCCGTCTGCGCGGTGTGCGCAGGGGCGGCTGCGTGGTCGCGGGAACTGGAAGCAGTGAGTACAGCGCAGGCCGGAGGCCGGAGCAGCGGGATCTGGCCGACCTCGCGGCGACGGTTCCCTAGCCGTGGCCGCTGATCGTGTTCGGGCGCCGCCGGGCTCCCGGGCGCGGACGCACGGGAGGTTGGCCGGAACCCGCCGGTCCGGGGGTTAGCCCCCGGAAATCGCTTGCGCGCCCGTGGCGCGGCCCGCTTCCGCCGGGTCCGGGGCGCGGGGGACGGCGAGCAGTGCCGGAACGTGCTCTAGAGCTGGGGCACGGCGCGGTCGAGGGCGCCCAGGGCGTTGATGGCGGCGGGCCAGGGGAAGTGGACCGGGGCATCGGGGTCGGGGGCGTATCCGGTTTCGCCCTGGAGGAGTTCGACTCCGGCGTTGCGCAGGGTGTTCAGCGAGACTTCGAACTGCGGGTGGGCCGCGAGGGCGGTGTTGGTGCACGGCATCGCAATGACGGGCGTGCGCTTGCCCGTCGCTTCGGCGGCGAGGCCGACCACGAGGTTGTGGGTCAGACCGAGCGCCCACGCGTTGATGGTGTTGAAGGTGGCGGGTGCGAAGAGGAGGGCATCGGCCGCGGGCCAGACGTCGGGCTGGCCGGGGAGCTTGTACTGCCAGCGAACGGGATGGCCGGTGAGAGCGGCGAGTCCGTCGAGGCTTTCGGAGAGCCAGTGCGCTGCGGTGGGGGTGAGGCCGAGGCACACGTCCCAGCCGCGGGCCTGGGCGTCCTCGATGACCCGGGCGACGTCGAAGACGGGCGGGGCGGCGGAGCAGAGCAGGTGAAGGGTCTTCGTGGTCATGCCGCAATATGATCACATGGTTTGAGCTGGATCACGCTCCCGGGAGCCGGTACGGCTGCGGCGGGCGGCCCCCGCGGCTGCGCGTGCGCGGCCCGCCCGGATGGGGGAAGCTGGGTTTAGCCGCACCGCCGACAGCGGGACAGAAGGGCGAGGAGGGCCTCGTGGATACCTCAGAAGACGGCCGGCTCATTCGTGCACCCCGTTCCCGGTTCCGGTTCCGGTCCAGGGTGCGGACCGCCACCGTTCTGTGTGCGGCGGCGGCTCTTGCAGCGGCCGCCGTTCCGGCCTCCGCCCAGAGCCCCGGGGCCGTCACGGCTCCTGCGGAACCCCTCGTGGTCGTGGATTGCTTCTCGCAGTCCCAGGTACGCCCCGAGGAGTACCTGCTGGCCTGCGGGGACGGCAACAACCGCCTCGTCGAACTGACCTGGGACACCTGGGGACCGAAGACCGCGACGGCCACGGGCACCGACATGGTGAACGACTGCGTCCCCTACTGTGCCGCGGGCCGCTTCCGGTCCTACCCGGTGACGGTGACCCTGAGCGCTCCGGAACCCTGGCCGGGCCACCCGGACGTCGAGCGCTTCACCACGATCCGGCTCCTCTACACGGACACCGCTCCGGCCCCGGTCCCGAAGGACGTCACGTACAAGCTCGTGTACTGACCTGACCGTCCCAGCACCGGCTGGCAGCCCGTGGGCCCCGGTTCACCGTTCCACCTCGACCGGTCCGCGGGCTTCCGCCCGTCCCACTGACGACCCGGGCCCGCAAGCCCGCGCCCGTACGGGCCGCAGAGCCGCGGCGGGCGGCTCCGGGTCCGTCGCCAGACGGGCGTGGAGCTCGACGTCGTAGCGGACGCCGTCGTACGCGAGCTTCTGGCGCTCCCGTCCTTCCACGGCGAACCCCGCAGCACGGGCGACTGCGCACGAGCCGGGGTTGTTCACCCGGTGCCCGAGCTCCAGCCGGAACAGTTCGGCTTCGTCGAACGCCCAGCGGGCGAGGGCCCGACAGGCCTGAGAGGCCACGCCCCGCCCCCGGGCCGCAGCCGTCGTCCAGTAGGAGACCCACCCGACGGAGTGCCGCCGGTTCACCGCGCCGACCGACACGTGTCCGAGGACCGTGTCGGCCCCGTCCACGACGGAGAAGGCGTAGGCGGAAGCTGCCTCCCACTCGGCGGTGCGCTCCGCGATCCACCGCTGCGCGTCCTCCGGCGAAGCGATGGGCCGGCTGGTCTGCTCGCGCATGAGGGGATCCGCGAACGCGGCCGTCACCGGTGCCGCATCGCGGGCCGCCCATCTTCGCAGCACCAAACCCGAGGAAAATTCGATCCGTTCGCGCATGGCGCGAGTCTTCCCCTCCGCCCGCCGCCCTGTCCTCCCGTTTTCGGACCCCCAAGCCGAACGGGTACCGGTCGGCCGGGGCCGATGGACGCTCGCGCATGCAGGTGAGCTCTTCGACTATGTCGCGTCTCGTGTCGTTGGATTTGACTGGGGTCATGACGAACACGACGAAGAACGAGAACGCTACGCAGGCCACCGACCGGAGCACCGACACGCACGTGCACACCGACGCCGGCGGCATCACCCTGGTGATCGGGGGCACCGGCAAGACCGGCCGGAAGGTTGCCGAAGGGCTCACCGCTCAGGGCCGCTCCGTCAGGGTCGGATCCCGCCGCGGCGAGCCGGCTTTCGACTGGAACGACGCAACGACCTGGCTACCGGCGCTCGAAGGCGTGGACCGGGTGTACGTGACGTACTACCCCGATCTGGCCTTTCCCGGGGCGGCCGTTCAGGTGACCGCTTTCGCGGAGGTGGCGGTGGCGGCCGGGGCGCGGCGCCTGGTGCTGCTGTCGGGGCGCGGTGAAGAAGCAGCGCGGACCAGCGAGGAAGGGTTGAAGGCCACCGGGGCGGACTGGACGATCGTCCGGTCGAGTTGGTTCAACCAAAACTTCGACGAGAGCTTCTTCCTCGACTCCGTTCGGGCGGGCGAGATCGTCCTGCCGACGGCGGACGCGGTCGAGGCGTTCGTCGACACCTCGGACATCGCCGACGTGGTGGTGGCCGCGCTGACCGACGACCGGCACATCGGCAGGACGTACGAGCTGTCGGGGCCGCGCCTGATGGGTTTCGAGGACGTGGCCGCGGAACTCTCGAAGGTGACCGGCCGTGAGATCGCCTATGCGCCGATCCCGATGGAGGACTATCGTGCGGTGCTGCGTGAGAACGGGCTGCCGGAGGAGTTCGCCGAACTCTTCACCCTGATCCTGGACGGGCGCAACGCGCACCTCGTGAACGGGGTCGAGGAGGTGCTGGGGCGGCCGCCCCGGGATTTCTCGGACTTCGCCCGGGAGGCGGCGGCCACCGGAGTGTGGGACGTCCGGGCCGTCTGATGCGGACCGCTCGCGCCCGTGCCCGGGTTCGTGCCCGGGTTCGTGCCGGGGTGTCGTTCCGTCGTGGTGAGGATGTGCGCATGGACATGGTGGCCGGTCTCCTGGCGGGCCCGCAGGCCCGGGGCGCGTTCCTGCTGAAGTCGGTGCTCGACCCTCCGTGGTCGGTGCGGATCGAGGACCGCGCCCCGCTGTCGGTGGTGACCATGGTGCAGGGCTCAGCCTGGCTGCTGCCCGACGACCGGGGCGCCGAGCCGGTACGGATCGGCCCCGGGGACGTGGCCGTCGTACGGGGGCCCGTGCCCTACACGGTCGCGGACCTGCCGGACACCCCCGTCCAGATCACGGTCGGGCCGGACCAGCGGTGCAGTACGCCGCAGGGGGAGGACGTTTCGGAGTCGATGGCTCTGGGCGTGCGGACCTGGGGCGTCGCCCGCCCGGGCGCAGGGGCGGCGGTGATGCTGAGCGGTACCTACCAGGCGCCGGGCGAGGTCGGCGGCCGGCTGCTGAGCGCGCTGCCCACGATCCTGGTGAGGCCGGCCGGAACCGCCGACGCCACCCTGATCACGCTCCTCGGCTCGGAGATCTCCAGCGAGGAGCCCGGCCAGGAGGTGGTCCTGGACCGGCTGTTGGACCTCTTGTTGATCGGGGTGTTGCGGGCGTGGCTCGCGGCACCCGGGTCCGGGGCCCCGGGCTGGTTCCGGGCGCAGGGCGATCCGGTGGTCGGGCCGGCGCTGCGGCTGCTGCACGAGAGTCCGGCGCACGCGTGGACCGTGGAGGAGCTGGCCCTGAAGGTGGGCGTCTCCCGGGCGTCGCTGGCGCGCCGGTTCACGGAGGTCGTCGGCGAGCCGCCGGTCGGCTATCTGACCGGCTGGCGCCTGGCGCTGGCGGCCGATCTCCTGCGGGAACCGGACGCCACGGTCGAGAAGGTGGCCCGCAAGGTCGGCTACAGCAGTGCCTTCGCACTGTCCGCCGCCTTCAAGCGGGTCCGCGGGGTCAGCCCGCGGGAGTTCCGCTCGGGGACGACGGCGCCGGCTGCGGCGATGGCGCAGGGGCCGCGGGGCACGGTCGTGCTCGGCCGGTCCGTTTCCTGACGGCGGATCCGCACGACACCCCCTCAGGGGGTGAAGGAGAGCTTGGCGACGCGCTGGTCACCGCTGAGTTCGCCGGTGGGGCGGAAGCCGAGGCCGAGGTAGAAGGGCTCGGGGCTGTTCGCGCCGGTGTTCCAGCTGACGTACACGTCGTGGATGCCACGGGCGCGGATCTCTTCGGTGGCCGCCCGGACGGCGAAGCGGCCGTAGCCCTTGCCCTGGTGGCGGGCGTCGATGTTGAGGCGCCAGATGCCGCTGCGCCGGTCGTTCGGGTCGGCGGCCGGGTCCCAGACGACGTCGTGGAAGGCCATCACGAAGCCGACGGTCTCGTGGCCGTCGACGATGGCCCGGGGCCAGGCCGTCGCGGTGTGCACGTAGGCCTCGGCGAGCGACTTCACCACGGGGGAGACCAAGTGGGCCTGGTCGGGGCGGACCTGTATCGCGCAGACCGCGTCGAAGTTGTCGCTGGTGACGGGCTCCAGGCGCAGCGGGTTCGGTCCGGGGGTGTTCGGGGCTGACATGGCCCCAGCGTATCCCCGGCTCCGGCGCTCCCCGGGAGTGCGCAGCAATGGCTAAAGATTCACCCAAGGGGTTGGCGAACCCCAGCGGGAGATCGAACAGGTGATGTCACGATCGGGCGTTCGTGTTCAGAACGCGTCGCACCGCACTGCATCGCACCGTGCCGTATTGACTGTTGGAAGAGGACGAGAGTCGAATGACCATCAACCCGACGCCGCACGTTCCGAGCCCGCCGCCGACCTCGTCGACGACGCCGGACCGACCGCAGAGCACCCGGCTCGCCGCCGTCCTGATCACGCTGTCCACCGTTCTGGTGGGTCTGATGGCCGGACTGTTCTTCGCCTTCGACGTCTCGGTGATGCCGGGGCTGGCGGCCGGCGACGAGCAGACGTACGTCACCGCGATGCGTGCCTTCAACCGGGCCATCGACGGCAATCCGCTCTTCGGCTCGGTGTTCCTGCTGGCCCTGCTGGCGGCCGCCGCTTCGACGGTGGTGGAGCACCGCGGCGGCCGCCGCGCCACCGCCCTGTGGGTGGGGGTGGCCGCGGTCGCGTACCTCGTCGTCCTCGTGATTACCTTCGGCGTGAACATCCCGCTCAACAACGAGTTGGCCGACGGGGCCGCGGTCGAGCAGATGACGGACTTCTCGATCGTCGAGCGGTTCAAGACCACCTGGGTCACTACGAACATCGTCCGCACCCTGCTCTGCACCGCGGCCCTCACCGCCCTCGCCCGCGCGACACTGCTCCACGGACGCGCCACGCGCTGATCGGGCCGGGCGCATCCGCCGGGGAGTCCCTTCACCACGGAAGGGACTCCCCGGTCAGCCGGTGTGGGAGGCGATGATCCGTGCGCACTCCAGGGGTTCGGTGTGCGCGGTGTCCACCTCGAGGTCGTAGGTCACTCCCCGGTGCACGGCGTCCGCTTGCGCTGCGGCCATTCCCCTGACGCGGTCCCCCCGCGCGATCTCCCGGCCCGCGGCCACCGCCTCGTCGCACCGCACGCCGACCCACAGGACCGGCACGTCGCCCAGCGCGTTCCGCCACCGCTGCTGCGACGCCGCCCCACCGAGGAACACGTCGTCGACGATGATCCGCGCCCCCGCCCGGGCCATCGTCACGATCCCCTCGGTCCAGGCCGCCTCCAGCGCCCGGAAGGTCTTCCCGACGCTCACCGTGCCGTCCGACGCGATCTCGATCCCCGCCTCGGCCGCCTGCATCGCGGCGGGCAGGGCGTCGACGAACGCATCGCACCCGAACGACAGCCACGGGTCGGGCAGCACGGCCTGCAGACACCGTACGATCCCGGACTTCCCCGAGCTGGAACCACCGTTGAGAATGATCATCTGAGTCACCGCGCCACAGTAGGACACCAACCGTCCGGTACGGAACGGGCTCGGGCGGACCCCGATGCGCCCCGGGAAAACCGGGTGCGGCGGCCCGTACGGCCTTGGGATCATGCGGGAATGGTCCACCGACTCGACCCTCTCGTACTCCGGCACACCCGCCGCCTTCCCCGACCCGCGGGACCCGTCGGGGAAGGCGCCGTCGCGGCGCGGCAGTTCGACGCCGCCCTGATGTCCGTGGGCTTCAAGCTCTCGGCGGAGCTGCTCGAGCACCTGTCGGGACTGTCCGGGCCGGCGGTCGTCGACACCGCCGTACGGACGTTGGGCACCGTCCGCGAGATGGTCGGCGACCACGTCCGGCACAACGCGTACTTCATCGACTTCCCGGCCAACGTGCCGGACGCCTTCGACTTCTGGATGCAGTGCATCGCCGGGGCGCTCGCCGACGACGACGCGCGCGCGAGCACGCTGGAGCAACTGAGCACCGGCGTCGTCAACCTGCTCACGCTCCCCTCGTACGGGAACTACCAGCACACGTACGCCGAGATGCTGACCCACCACGACGAGCTGATCGCCGCGGCGGGCGACCGCATGACGGTCCTGCACCTCGGGGCCGACCCGGGCGACGAACTCACCTCCCTCTACCTGGCCTTGGCGGGCAGCACCACACCCCTGGGCGAGGACGGCCTGCGGGACCTGCGGGAGCTGGCCGGCCACTGCGCGGACGGACCGCAGCCCGAGGAGATCCCCGTACGGGAGAACCGGGCCGTGGTCAACGAGGCCCGGCTGAAGGCCGGTGCGAGCCTGCTGCTGAACACGGTCACCGACGTGCTCCGGCTCGCCTGCGCGCTCGCCGGTGGCGACGTCGGCCTGCAGGAGCCGACGCGGCTGCGCGGCCTCTCCCGTCCGGTGCGCCGGGCCCTGCTCGCGGGCCTCGACGCGGTCGTCGGCGCGGCGCCCGCCAAGCTCGCCGACGTGCACGCGCACCGCGAGATGTGGAAACGGCTCGGCGAACGGCTGCACCCGCACGAGTACCCGCAGTGGCCGCACGCGGCCGACGTGTTCGCCGTCGCCCGCGGCGAGAAGACGGTGCGCACTTTCGACAGCCGGGTGGAGGAACTCCACGCCCGGCTCGACCCCACCGGCGCGGCCGAACTGCTGAAGGCCGCGCCCGGAAAGCTGCTGCGCTCCCTGGACCGGCTGCTGCGCTCCGCCCCCACCCAAGGCGAGCGCGACGCGGTCGCGGCCGCCGCCGAGCAGGCCGTCCCCGACGCCTCCGGGCGGGTCCTGCTGTCGGTGCGCGAGCACCTGCACAACCGCGCGAAGGAGACCGGGGAGCAGCGGGTGTTCGTCAACCGCTCCGGCCGGGCCTGGGTGACCGCGGACACCCGTCCGCCGGTGTGCGCACCCGAGCGGGGGCGGATGATCGCCGCGATCGACGCGGAGTTGCGGCGCCGGGTGCCCGCCGTGGACCACCTGCTGATCGACCCGGACGTCCTGGACGTCGCCCTGCCGCTCAGCAGCAGGGCGACCGCGCCCGGGTTCGGCGTGCTGCCGCGCGGCTCGGTGTCCGCGGTCGACGGCGAGCTGCTGCGCTTCTTCGTGTACTGGAAGCAGGCCGCGCGCAGCACCGACTACGACCTGTCGGCGGTGCTGCTCGACACTGACTACTCGACCGTCTCCTGGCTGTCGTACACCAACCTGACCGAGATCGGGGGCGCGCATTCCGGTGACATCACGGACGCGCCCGACGGTGCCTCGGAATTCATCGACCTGCGACTGGACGCGGTGCGCGCCACCTGCATCGTCCCGCAGGTCAACATCTACTCCGGGGAAGGCTTCGAAGAGGTCGAGGAGTCGTTCTTCGGGTTCATGCTGCGCGGGGCCGAGCAGCAGGGACGACCCTTCGAGCCGCGCACGGTGCGCATGAAGTCGGACCTGCGCGGTCCGGGCCGGATCGCGCTGCCGCTGGTGTTCCTGCGCGGGTCCGACGGCCGGTGGCGCGCCAAGTGGCTGCACCTGTACCTGACGGGCTCTCCGTCGTACAACCGGGTCGAGGACAACCGCGTGAGGGTCGCGACGCTGATGCGTGCGGTCGCCGATCGCGAGCAGCTCACCGTCCGCTACCTCATCGAGCTGATGACCGGCAGCGCGACGACCGTCACCGTGTGGGACGGCAAGACCGTTCCGGCGGGTCCCGTCACCTACGTCGGCCTGGAGCGGCCCGAGAAACTGCACCCGGGATCGCGGATCGTCACCCCCGAAAACCTGCGTGACCTGATCCCCGCCTGACTGTTAGCGTGACCGTGGCGAGGCCATGAAGGGGCTTCCTTCTCAACACTCCTAAAATAGCCCCTTCGCTTTCCTCGCCACCGACTTGAGACCTCCGGCCGTCTCCGCAGCACGCGGGACGGCCGGAGGTCTTTTCCGTGTCGGACGCCGGGCCGCCGGCCGGGCGGGATCAGCTCGGCTCAGCCCAGGAAGTCGGCGACCAGCTCGGCGAAGGCCTCCGGGGTGAGGACCTCGACACCCAGCTCCGCGGCCTTGACCGCCTTCGAACTGGGCTTGCCGCTCGCGGAGGGCGCGGAGACCAGGATGGTGGTCTTGGCGCTGACGCTGCTGCCCGCACGCCCGCCCGCCTTCTCGATCAGTGCGTTCATCGCCTCCCGCCCCTGGCCCTCGAGCGCTCCGGTCATCTTCCCGGTCACCACCACGACCTTGCCGGCCAGCGGACCCGACTCCTGCGCCGCCGCCGCTTCCTGCGGCTCGCTCATGTTGACGCCCGCCGCTGCGAGCTTGTCGATGACCGGTGCCAGGGCGGCGATCTGCTCGACGATCACCGGTGCCTTCTCCGGACCGATGCCGTCCACGGCCTGCATGGCCAGGGCATCGGCCCGCCGGACGGCGTCCATGGTGCCGAAGTGCCGGGCGATGCGGCGCGAGATGCTGCGCCCGGTGCCCAGAACGCCCAGCGCGCAGACGACGCGGCTCAGTGGCCGGGCCTTCGCCGCCTCGATCTGCTCGGCGAGCTTCGCGGCTCGCTTGGCGCTGCCGGAAGCAGCGGTGAGCTGCTCGAGGGAAAGGGTGAACAGGTCGGCGACGTCGGTGACGTCACCGGTGTCGACCAGGGCCTTGACGTACGTCTTGCCCAACCCGTCGATGTCGAGCATCTCGCGCCCGGCGGCGTACTCGATGAGGGCCGGCAGCGCGCAGGCAGCGCCCTGCGCGCAGCGCCACCGCTCCTGGGTCTTGTTGATCTCACCGCCGCAGTGGGGGCACGCGTCGGGCAGCGGCACCTCCGTCGCTCCGTCCGGGCGCAGCGCCACCACGGCGGCCTGGACCCGCGGGATGATGTCGCCCGCCTTGTAGACCGTCACGGTGTCGCCCAGGTGGAGGTCACGACGCCGGATGTCGGCCGGGTTGTGGAGGGTGGCCCGGGTGACCGTGGACCCGTCGATCAGGACCGGGGCGAGTACGGCGGTCGGGGCGAGCACCCCGGTCCTGCCGACCTCCCACACCACGTCCTCCAGTACGGTCTGCCGCTCGACGGCCGGCAGCTTGAAGGCGACGGCGAAGTAGGGGAACCGGCTGCCCAGTCCCACGGCTTCCTGCTCGCCCGCGTCGTTGAGCTTGATCACGACGCCGTCGATCCCGAACGGCAGCCCCGCCCGCAGGGCGGCGATCTCGTCCACCCGCTGCTGGGCCTCGGCGAGGGTGGCGACCACGTGCAGTCCGACCGGGGTGTCCGCGGTCGTCCGGACTCCGGCGCGAGCGACGGCGGCCAGGGCCTCGTCGTGCGTGGCTCCGGCGGGAAGGAACGATTCTCCGTCCAGTTCGACCGCGCCGTACGTCCAGAAGGTCATCATCAGCCGGTACGGGCGGTCCTTGGCCCGCAGCGTGCCGGCCGTGCCGTTGCGGGGGTTGGCGAAGACCTGCGCGCCGTGCGCCGTACGGACCGCGTTCGCCGTCTCGAACTGCTCCTGGGTGAACAGCACCTCGCCGCGCACCTCGAAGGTGGCCGGTACGGGCAGCCGCTCGGGCAGGCCCTCGATCTGCCCGATGACATGGCTGACGTCCTCACCGGTGCTGCCGTCGCCGCGCGTGATGATCTGCACCAGCCGACCGGACCGGTACCGGGCCGCAACGGCCGCGCCGTCCAGCTTGGGTTCGACGGTGAACCCGCCGGCCGGGGCCTTCCCCAACCGCCGCTGGAGGGACTCGCCCCACGACAGCAGGCCGTCCGGGTTGAACACGTTGTCCAGGCTGAGCAGCCGGGTGGTGTGCGCGACGTCGCCGGCCGGGGCGGCGCCGTCGCCGACCAGCCCGGTGGGGGAGTCGGCGGCGACGTCGTCGGGGTGCTCCGTCTCCCACGCCAGCACGGCGAGCCGGAGCCGGTCGTAGGTGGCATCGTCCATGGAGCTGTCGCCGTCGGCGTAGTACGCCCCCGATGCCTCGCGCAGGAGCCCGAGCGCGGCCTCGTACTCCGTGCGGCTGGACGTGCTGGACAGCGCCTGATCGGCGGAAAGGTTCATCATGGGAGTGATCCTCTCGCGAGCCACTGACAATCGCCCCGGCCCGCTTTGGCCCGCTCACCGCCGCCCCCTCGCGGTGGGCGTGCGGGCCGTCACGACCGGCACGCCCACCGCGTGTTCAACCTTGTACGACGGGCTCCGCCGCCCGGGCCGCGGGGCTTCGCGCCGACCGCTCCGCCGGGTCCACCGGGCCTTCGTGGACGGTCGGGCGCTCCGCCCAGAACGCCCCGGACGCCGCGCGCCGGGCGAGCATCACCAGCAGCCCCGCAAGGCTTAGGCCGAGGGCGATGACCAGCGGCGGGCCGAGACCGAACCAGGACGTCCCGCCGGAGGAGTTGGCGGGGTCCGCCATGTCGACGACCGCCTCGACGAGCAGCCAGATCAGCATCCCCGCTCCGATGAGGGGACCGGCGCCGATGAACAGGAACGCGCGCACCCCCGTGGTCAGCAGGCGCCGGTGGTAGATCGCGCAGGCGATGCCGGTGAGGGCGTAGTAGAAGGCGATCAGCAGGGAGAGGGCCGTCAGCGAGTCGGCGAGCGCGTTCTCGCTGACCTGGTGGATGAACAGGTACCAGACGGTGGCCGTGCCGGCGACCCACCAGGTGCTGACGGCAGGGGTGCGGTACCGGTCGTGGATCAGACCGAACCGGCGGGGGAGGGCGTGCCTGCGCGCCATGGACAGGGCGGTGCGGGACGCCGGGATGATCGTCGTCTGGGTCGAGGCGAGCGCCGAGGTGGCGACGGCGACGAGGACGATCCAGTCCCAGCCGCCGAGGGCCTCGCGGGCCAGGGAGGCGAAGACGGCCTCCTCGTCGTCGGCGTGCGCGGCGAGGTACCCGGTGCCGGCGTACGCGACCACCGCGAAGGCCACGGAGACATAGGTGGCCAGCAGGACCACGGTCGACCAGATGCCGGCCCGGCCCGGGGCGGACGAGGGGTCCTTCGTCTCCTCGGTGAGGTTGACCGCCGACTCCCAGCCCCAGTAGACGAAGACCCCCAGGAGCAGCCCGCCGGTCAGCGCCGTGCTCCCGGCCCCGAACGGGTCGAGCCAGTCGACGGACGGGCGCAGCGCGCCCGGGGATCCGGATCCGGCGTACACCCGGTACAGGGCGACGGCCGCGAACACGAACAGGCAGACGGTCTGCAGCAGTACGAGGACGTTCTGCAGACGGGCCGCCGCCTGGGTGTCCCGGACGCACAGCGCCGCCATCGTCACGATCACCAGCACGGTGAGCGCCTGGCGGATCAGGGTGTTCCCGGCCCAGCCGTCCAGACCGACGGCCAGCAGACCGAAGTTGACGGCGACGTCGGCGAGCGAGCCGACCACCAGCACCCCGGTCATGGTGATCGCCCAGCCGCCCAGCCAGCCGGTCGTGGGCCCCAGTGCGCGCGTCACCCACGAAAAGGTCGTGCCGCAGTCGGGGTCGGCCCGGTTCAGGTAGTAGAAAGCGGAAGCGATGAGCACCATGGGAACGAACGACGCGAGCATCACCCCGGGGGCGTGGACGCCGACCAGGGCGACGATCGGCCCGATCACGGCGGCAAGGGAGTACGCCGGCGAGGTCGCGTTCAGCCCGATGGCGAGGGCGTCGACGAACCCGATCGCGTTCGGTTTGAGCGTGGCGGTGGCGGCGGGCGTCCGCGGGGTGTCTTCGACCATGGTCCCTCACTGGTGCACGGTGAACGGGGCGTGAATGCGATGAGGAAACCCGTGCTCCGCGCAAGGGGTCAATGGTGTTGGCATAAGCGCGGGTGGAAGGCCGGGTCAGCCGCGCCCCGCTGCGCCCCCGCCCCCGGCACCCGCCGCCCCGGCGAGCTGTCTCTCGGCGGTGTCCAGCAGCATGTCCAGCGCGACCGGGTACGCGCTGTGGGGCATCCGTGCGGCCAACAGCCCCGCGGTGGCCGCGATGTTCGGGTACGCGTCGGCCGGCAGCCGGGCGTACGTGGACTCCCACCGCTCCTCGTCCGACTCGCGCGCCTTGTCCGTCAGCGCGAGGGGTCCCGCGTCGAGCGCCGCGAAGGCCAGGGCCTGGTCGATGTAGGCGTGGTAGATCCGTACGGCGTCCACGTCCGCGAAGCCCGCGGTGCGCAGGCTGCCGAGGATCGCCTCGTCGGCCGCGATCTCGCGCGGCCGGCCGCTCACCCGGCTCGCGGTCAGCAGGGCGGCCTGCGGGTGGGCGAGATAGGCGCCGTGGATGCGCAGCCCGAGTGAGCGCAGGTCGTCGCGCCACCGCCCGGTGGGGACCCAGCCGTCGAGCGCCCGGCCGATCAGCTCCTCGCCGATGGCGAGGGTCAGACCGTCCATGCCGTCGAAGTACCGGTACAAGGTGCTGGGGTCCGCCCCCAGAGCGGCGCCCAGCCGCCGGGCGGACAGGCCCGCGCTCCCGTGCTCCCGCACCATCCGCAGGGCCGTCTCGACGATCAGCCGCTCGGAGAGCACCGTCCCCTGCCGGGTCGGGCGCCGCCGCCTGCGGGCCTCCTCCGGGACCACGTCCTTCGCCATCGTCCGCCTCCCATCCTTATGCCAACACCATTGACCTTAACTCGGACGGAACGGTTCCATCAGCCCCCTGAGGCGCACGCCTCACAGAGAAAGGACCTCGCCATGCGTGTTCTGCTTGTGGGTGCCGGCGGTGTCGGGAGCGCGATCACCAAGATCGCCGCCCGCCGCGACTTCTTCGACCACTTCGTCGTCGCCGACTACGACCCGGCCCGCGCCGAGGCCGCCGTCGCGGCCCTGGGCGCGGACGAGCAGAGGTTCAGCGCCTGCCGCGTCGACGCCTCCGACGAGGAGGCGGTCACCCGGCTGCTCACCGAGCGCGGCTGCGACGTCCTGATGAACGCCACCGACCCGCGCTTCGTGATGCCCCTGTTCAACGCCGCGCTCGCGGCCGGCAGCCACTACCTCGACATGGCCATGTCCCTCTCCCGCCCGCACCCCGACCACCCGCACGGCGAATGCGGGGTGAAGCTCGGCGACGAGCAGTTCGAAAAGGCCGAGGAGTGGGAGAAGTCGGGCCGCCTCGCCCTCGTCGGCATGGGCGTCGAGCCCGGACTCTCGGACGTCTTCGCCCGCTACGCCGCCGACCACCTCTTCGACGACATCGAGGAGATCGGCATCCGCGACGGGGCGAACCTGGCCGTCGAGGGCTACGACTTCGCCCCGTCCTTCAACATCTGGACGACGATCGAGGAGTGCCTGAACCCGCCCGTGGTCTACGAGCGCGAGCGCGGCTGGTTCACCACCGAGCCGTTCAGCGAGCCGGAGGTCTTCGACTTCCCCGAGGGCATCGGCCCCGTCGAGTGCGTCAACGTCGAACACGAGGAGGTCCTCCTGGTCCCGCGCTGGGTCGGAGCCCGCCGGGTCACCTTCAAGTACGGCCTCGGCGACGACTTCATCGGCAAGCTCAAGACCCTCCACGCCCTCGGCCTGGACTCCACCGAACGGGTCGCGGTCCGTGCGGAGGACGGCAGCACGGTCCGGATCTCGCCCCGCGACGTGGTCGCGGCCTGCCTGCCCGACCCGGCGACCCTCGGGGACCGGATGACCGGAAAGACCTGCGCCGGCACCTGGGTCAAGGGCACGAAGGACGGCCTGCCCCGCGAGGTCTACCTCTACCACGTGGTCGACAACCAGTGGTCCATGCGCGAGTACGGTTCCCAGGCCGTCGTGTGGCAGACCGCCGTCAACCCGGTGGTGGCCCTCGAACTCCTGGCCACCGGCGTTTGGTCGCAGCCCGGCGTCCTGGGCCCCGAGGCCCTTGCGCCGCTCCCCTTCCTGGACCTGCTCACCGCGTACGGCTCCCCGTGGGGCATGCGGGAACACGGCGCCGGGGGCGGGGTCGCGGCACGCTGACCACCGGGCGCACCGCGGCGGGGCGGGCGGCACCGCCGGGTGGCCGCCGCCACTCGCATTTTTTGGTCATCTGACCTAAACTTTGGTCATGATCACCGAATCGCACGACGAGCTGCGCCCGGACCCCTCCGGCCCTGTACTGATCACTGGCGGATACGGCACCGTCGGCGCCGAGATCGCCCGCATGCTGGGTGCGGACACCCCGACCCTGCTCACCGGCCGCAACCCCGACCGGGGCCAGGCGCTGGCCGCAGAGGTCGGAGGCGAGGTGCGGGCCTGGGACCTGGCGGACACGTCCCCCTTCCGGGCGGGTGTCCGGGCCGTCATCAGCTCGGTCAACGACCCCGAGGACCGGGTGCTGGTCGCCGCCGCGGCGGCAGGCGTGCCCTACGTGGACATCACCCGGTGGACGGGCCGCATGCAGCGGGCCGTTACTGTTGCCGCCCTGCACCGGCCGACCGCCCCGGTGCTGTTCTCCTCCGCCTGGATGGGCGGGGTCAGCAGCCTGGTGGCGGTCGCGCTGGCCCAGGAGCTGGGCGGCGCCGAGCAGGTCGAGATCGCCGTCCGGTGGGACATGGCCGACCGGGCCGGGGCGGATTCCGTCGAGTTCATGGACCGGCTGGGCGTGGCGTTCGAGGTGGTGGACGGCGGAAGGCGCCGACTGGCCTCCCCGATGACGGAGTCCCGTACGGTCCGCATCGACGGAACACCCGTACGCGTCGCCCGCATCGACACCCCGGAGCAGTTCACCCTGCCGCTGACCCTCGGCACCACCACCGCGGCCACCCGCATCGGGTTCAGCTCCCCGGCCGCGACCCGGGCGATCCTCGCCCTGCGCGGTACGGGATTCTTCCGCTGGGCCGCCGGGGAACGCTGGGCCCCCGCGCGGCGCGCCCTGCTCCACTCGCCGGGAGACGGCGGGACGGCCCGGCTGCGCGTGGACGTCACCCATCGCGGGCGCACCCGTACCGCGACCGTCACCGACCCGCTGGGCCAGCACCATCTGACGGCGGTCGGTGCCGTCGTGGGCCTCCACCGCGTACTCGGCACCGACGGATCTCCCGCTCCACGGGGCGTGGTCTTCCCCGAGCAGCATCCGGATCCGGCCCGAGCTGTGGAGTTGCTCGCCGCGCACGGTGTCGGCCTCTCCTTCGACGAGGGCGACGCCGCCGTCGTTACGGGCCAGGGGCGGGCTGGAACGCGGGCCGCCGCATGAGCGCCGCAGGCGGACCGACCGCCAAGGGCCGGCAGCGGCGTACGGACCTTCTCGACGCGGCCGAACGCGTCCTCACCGCCTCCGGAGGGGCCGAACTGACCCTGCGGGCGGTTGCCGAGGAGGCCGGTGTCCGGTTGGGCCACCTCCAGTACTACTTCCCGGCCCGGTCCGACCTCCTTTCGGCGCTCCTCGACCGCATCCTCGCCGCGTCCTTGGAACGGGTCGGTGCCCTCACCGTCGGGCAGCCGCACGACATCGACCACGAAGCCCTGCTCGACGCGATCCTCTCCGATCACGACGACCCGCGCCTGGTAACGCTGTTCACCGAGGTGTGGGCACTGGCCGCCCACGACGAGGCCGCGGCCGCGGCGGTCCGCTCCTTCTACGACCGGTACGCCATGTATGTGGCCGCGTTCGTCCAGGACCACGAGCCCGGTCTGAGCGTCGCCGAAGCGCGCCACCGGGCCGAGGTGTTCGTCATGCTGATGGAGGGTTCCGCCCTGTTCCGCTCCGGCATCACCGGCCGCCGTACGGTCGGCACGGACGCCCGGCTGCGCAAGGCCGCGCTCGCGCTGCTCGCAGGCGCGGGCGAAACGGCGTAGGCAGGCGACACGGCACAGAACCATGCGCCACCGTCGGCGCCCCTGTTGCATCCTGGCCTCTGCCAGGGATGTCGAGTCGGGGGTGCGGCATGTGGTCAGTGGTGTCGGCGAGTGACCTGCCCGTGGGGGAGCGCTTCGACTGGTTCTCCGACACGCTCTCGCGGGAAGTGGTGCCCACCGCGCTGAGCACCGAGCGGCCGGCCGAATTCCAGGCCGAGGCCGCTGTCCTGGAACTCGGCGAACTCCGCGTGGCGCGGCTGGAGTTCTCCCCCCTCAACTCGCGGCGCACCCCCGCCTTGATCCGGCGCGGGGACCCGGGGCAGTACCAGCTGGGCCTGATGCGAGGGGGACGCGCGTTCCTGGCCCAGCAGCGCAACGAGTGCCGTGTCGGCGCCGGGGACATCCTGCTCTGGGACACCTCCCGCACCTCCGACGTGCAGACCGCCGCCGATGACGGCCTGGTGCGCCTCGCCATGCTCCAACTTCCCCAAAACGCATTGCCGTTGAACTTGGACCGACTCGGGCGACTGCTCGCCCACCGGATCCCGGGAGACCAGGGCGTGGCCGCGGTCCTGACCGCCTTCGTGGACGCACTCGAAGGCCACGGCGGTCAGTGTTCCCCGGCGGAACTGCACCGGCTCGGTACGGTCGCGGTCGACCTCGTGGCCGCCTGCCTCGCCCAGCATCTCGACGCCGAGGCCGAACTCCCCCCGGAAGTCCGAACGCAGGCGCTGCTCCAGCGCGTCTACGCCTTCATCGACCACAACCTCGCCGACCCGGCCCTGACCCCGTCGGCGATCGCCGCCCGCCACCACGTCTCGGTGCGCACCCTCCACCAGCTCTTCCGGCGACAGGACGACGCCGAGACGGTTCAGGCCCGGATCCGCCGGCGCCGCCTGGAGCGGTGCCACAGCGACCTCGCCCGCCCCGAGCTCATGGGCCACCCCGTGAACGCGATCGCCGCGCGCTGGGGGTTCAGCGGTCCGGCGGTCTTCAGCCGCTCCTTCCGCGAGAGGTACGGCCTCACCCCGACGGAGTTCCGGGCGCTGAGCGTCCAGCGCGACCGCGCCGTGTGCGCGTCGTCGTGACCGTCCCTTCCGAGGCCATCGGACGCCCACGGCAGGCTACTTCGCAGCCACCACGTGCGCTGCCGGAAGTGGCCGAACACTCCAAGATCGACTCGCGATCCTTGTCGCCGGTGGGGCCACTGTCCGTGTCCGGCCTGTCGCAGACTTGCGGGACGCGGCGCCCCGACCAGCCGCCGCGACCTCGGCCCCCGTCGACCCAAGGACCACGACCATGACCATGACCGAGCGCGTTCTCACCCCCCGCAACCGGGGCTTCCTCTTCCTCGACTCCCACCCGACGGGCTGCGAGCGGGTGGTGGCCGACATGTGGCGGGCGTGCCCCGACCCCGCTGACAGGCCCGCAGGGGCCGGGCCGGTGGCGCTGGTCATCGGCTCCTCGGCCGGATACGGCCTTGCGGCCACGGTCGCCGGACTCAAACGCGCCGGCATCCGTGGCATCGCGGTCTCCTTCGAGAAGGCCCCCACCGCACGGCGCACCGCAACGGCCGGCTGGTACCGCACCGCCGCCACCGCCGACATCGCCCGTACCGCCGGGCGGGACCTGGTCTTCCTCAACGGCGACGCGTTTTCCGACACGATGAAGGACGAGGTCGCCGACCTCATTGAGCAGCGGTTCGACGGCAGGTTGGACTACCTGATCTACTCGGTCGCCGCGCCCCGGCGCACCGACCCGGACACCGGCACCACGTACGCCTCCGCCCTCAAGCCGATCGGCCGGGCCAACCGCACCAAGACCCTCGTCTTCGACGACCAGGGCGTTCCCGAGGTGCGCGAGGTCGAGACCGGGCCGGCCGAGGGCGACGACGTCGAGCAGACCGTGGCCGTGATGGGCGGCGCGGACTGGGAACGCTGGATCGACCACCTGGCCGGTCGGGGACTGCTCGGTGAGCGCTTCGCCACCGCCGCGCTGTCGTACATCGGATCGCCGCTGACCGCGGCGATCTACCGACAGGGCACCATCGGCGCGGCCAAGGCCCACCTGGAAGCCACCGCCCGCACCCTGAACGAGCGGCTCGGCAAAGAGTTGGGCGGGCGGGCCGTGACCTCCGTCAACGGCGCCGCCGTCACCCAGTCCTCCACCGCCATCCCCGGCATCGCCTTGTACACCGGCCTGCTGCGCGGTGTCCTCGGAACGGACCTGGTCCCGCCGGTGCGTCAGCTCGCCGACCTGTGGGACCAACTCACCGGTGCCGCGCCGCTCGCCCTGGACGACGAGGGCCGGGTCCGCCTGGACACCTGGGAACTCACCGACGACGTCCAGGCGGCCGTCGCCGAACGCTGGGAGACCGCCACGACCGACACCATCGCCTCTCTCGCTGACCTCGACTGGTTCCGCGCCGAAGTCCAGCGCCTGTACGGATTCTCCGTGCCGGGCATCGACTACACGGCCGCGGTGGCCACCGACGTACCCTGGCCCGTTCCCACCCGCTGATCCCGGCGCGGGCCCCGCCGTCGGTCCCTCGACCAGCAGCGGGGCCCGCGGTCCGCGCAGCGCGTGCGGCTACTTCACCGAGCCCGCCATCACCCCCTGGACGAAGTGCCGCTGGAAGGCGAAGAAGACGATCAGTGGGACCACCAGGGACAGGAACGCCCCGGGCGCGAGGACACCGATGTTGCTCCCGAACTGCCGCATCTGGGACTGCAGCGCCACCGTGAGCGGCTGGGACCCGCTGTCCGCGAAGAGCAGCGCCACGAGCATGTCGTTCCAGACCCAGAGGAACTGGAAGATGGCCAGGCTCGCGATGGCCGGGCGGCCGAGCGGCAGCACCAGCCGGGAGAAGATCCGCCACTCGCTGCCGCCGTCCATCCGGGCCGCTTCCAGCATCTCGCGCGGTATCTCGGCGAAGTAGTTGCGCAGCAGGAAGACCGCGAACGGCAGCCCGTAGGCGACGTGGAAGAGGATCACGCCCGCGACCGTGCCGAACAGCCCCACCGCACCGAAGAGTTTGGCCACCGGCAACAGCCCGATCTGCACGGGTACCACCAGCAGTCCGACGACCACCAGGAAGACGGCGTCCCGGCCGGGGAACTCCAGCCACGCGAAGGCGTATCCGGCGAGTGCCGCTAGGGCGACCACCAGGGCGGTGGTGGGCACGGAGATCAGGACGGTGTTGCCGAAGGCCGCCGCGATGCCGGAGTCCTTCAGCAGGGCGCCGTAGTTGTCCAGGGACAGCCGGGACGGCTCGGTGAGCGCGGTCCACCAGCCGCCGGCGGCGTTGTCGCCCTCGGAACGCAGGGAGGAGACGAGCAGGCCCGCCAGCGGCGTGATCCACACCAGGGCGACCAGGATCAACGCACCCTGGACGAGGGAGTTGCCGAGCAGGCGCGACAGCCGCTTCCCGCCCCGGCGTCCGGGATCCCGTGCGGGCCCCTGCGCCGACGGTCCGGGCAGGGGGCGGATCGCCGCCGTCCGCCGGGACGGTCGGCGCTCGATGGTGCCGTGGCCGCTCATGCTCCACTCCTTCGGAAGCGCCGGATGTTGAAGACCATCGCCGGGACGACGAGCAGGAGGAGCACCACGCTGAGCGCGCTGCCGAGCCCCTGGTCGTTGCCGCCGCCGAAGGAGACCAGCCACATGCGGGTGGCCAGCACGTTCGCCTCTTCCTGGACCGGTCCGGGCGCGATGATGTAGACGAGGTCGAAGACCTTCATCACGTTGATCACCAGGGTCACGAAGACGACGGTGAGTACCGGAGCGAGCAGCGGCACGGTGATCTTGCGGAAGATCTGGCCCTCGGAGGCACCGTCCATCCGCGCGGCCTCCAGGGCGTCCCGCGGGATGGCCGCGAGGCCGGCGCCGATCAGGACCATCGCGAAGCCGGTCCACACCCACAGATAGGCGCCGATGATGGCGGGCGTCACCAGCGCCGGACCGAGCCAGTTCACCCCCTGGTACGGGGCCGCGAAGTTGGCCGCGGGCAGCCTGACCGTGTACGGGGCGTCGGCCAGCCCGGTGAAGCGGAAGGACCCGTCCTCGGCCGTGACGGCGGTGGCGGCCACCCGGCCGTCCCGTACGGCCTCGACCGTCATGCCGGGCAGCCCGTTCTCCCCCGGGTCGATGCGGCCCGGGGTGCCGGCGCCGCCGGGGGCGAAGTCGAGGTAGACGACACCCCCGATGTCGTCCGGCCGGGGCGCCGCGGGGGCCGCGGCCTTCGCTCGGGCCGGCATCGCGTCGGGTGCCACCCCGATGAAGCCGAGACCGACGGAGTGGCCCGGACGGACGGCCTCCTCGGTGGTGTAGGGGCCGCCCGGCCCGCCCGCCAGGCCCTGGCCCTCCCGGGCACGGGCCGTCGGATAGGCGGCGGTGTCCACGAAGCTGTCGTGGACCCCGACGACGGCGGCGTTGAGCACGCCCCGGGCCGGGTCCTGGTCGTAGGCGAGCCGGAAGATGATGCCCGCGGCGAGGAACGACACGGCCATCGGCAGGAAGAGCACGAGCTTGAACGCGGTCGCCCAGCGCACCTTCTCGGTGAGCACGGCGAGCATCAGCCCGAGTCCGGTCAGCAGCGTCGGGGCGACGACCACCCAGAGGGCGCTGTTGCGGATCGCCTTGAGGGTGGCCCGGTCCTGCACGATCGCCGCGTAGTTGGCGGCCCCTACGAAGCGGTCGCCGTCGGCGTCGAAGAGGCTGCGGCCGACGGAGAAGAGGACCGGGTAGACGACCAGCGCGCCGAGCAGCAGCAGGGCGGGCAGGACGAAGACGACCGCGAGGCGGCGTTTCCTGCGCTGGGCCCGGCGCCGCCCGTCAGCCGTGCCGCGGGCGGCGGTCATGGTGTCAGCCATGGGAGGCGCCTCAGTTCCCGTAGGCCTTGGCGGCTTCGGCCTCGAGCTTCGCGGCCGTGCCCCGCGGGTCCGACGGGTCGCGCAGGAAGTCCTGGAGGAGCTTCCACTCGCCCGCGCCCTTGGTGCCGCCGAACGCGGCCGGGGCCTGGTCCGACATGTCGAAGCGGATCGAGTCGCCCGCGGCGATGAGCGAGTCGGCGGTGCTGCGGGTGATTTCGTCCCCGTACGCGGTGAGGTCGAGCTCCTTGTTCGGGGACAGGAAGCCGCCGGCGCGGGCCCAGACTTCGGCGGCCTCGGGGCCGGACAGGAACTCGAGCAGCTTCATGCCGGCCCCGGCGTTCTTCGCGTCCTTGAGGACGACGGCCGCGTCACCGCCGCTGACGACCGGTGCCTTGCCGCCGTCGACCGCGGGGAACGGGAAGAACTTGGCGTCCTTGCCGGGCTTCTTGCCGAACTGGTCCTTGGCGATGCCGCCGACGAAGTCACCCTCGTAGACCATGCCCGCCTTGGGCTCGGGGCCGAAGACCTGCGCGACCGACGTGGGGAAGTCGGTGCTCAGCGCGGTCTGGGCGCCGCCGGCGACGAGCTGCTTGTCCTTGAACAGTTCGCCGAGGGTGGTGAGCGCCTTCACGACGCTGTCGTCGGTCCACTTGAGCTTGTGCTGGGCGAGCTGGTCGTACTTCTCCGGTCCGGCCTGGGAGAGGTAGACGTTCTCGAACCAGTCGGTGAGGGTCCAGCCGTCCTCGCCGGCTATGGCGAAGGCGGGGCGGCCGGAGTCGGCGAGGGTCCGGCCGGCCTTCAGCAGGTCGGCGTAGCTCGTGGGCTCGTTGACACCGGCCTGGGCGAAGGCCTCCGGGGCGTACCAGACGGTCGACTTGTGGGCGGCCTTGAAGTAGAGGCCGTAGTACGTGCCGTCGACGGTGCCGTAGTTCCGCCACACCGGGGCGAGGGTGGAGCCGGCCTTGCGGACGGTCTGGTCGGACAGGGGCTGGAGCCAGCCCTCCTTGGCGAACTGCTGGAGCACGCCCACTTGGGGAACCATCACCACGTCGGGCGCGTTGCCGCCTTCGATCTTGCTTCCGACGAAGGTGGAGACGTTGTCGCCGGAGGGCACGAAGACCGTCTTGGCGCCGGTCTTCTCGGTGAAGGCGTCCAGGACCTTCTTGAAGTTCTGCTGCTCGCTGCCGGTCCAGACGCCTGCCACGGTCACGGTCTGGCCGCTCAGTTCGCCGCTGCTCGCGGGTCCGGTGGTCTGGCCGCAGGCGGTGGCACCGAGGGCGAGGGCGAGGGCCGCCGATGCGGTGGCCGCGGTTCGCCGGGTCGTCTTGCTGGGTCGTCGCATGGGGGAGTCCTTGTCTGGAGGTCCGGGACACGGGGCGGAGCCCGGACTGCGCGGGGGAGGAAGGAAGAGAGGAAAGAGGAGAGGAGGAAGAGGGGGAGGTCAGGGGCCGGGGGTCACGGGGCCGGGCATTCGGCCGTCCACCAGGCGGCGGTCGCCGCGGGCAGGACCCCGTCGGGACAGGGGCCGCTGGCGAGCAGCGGGGTCCCGGGGACCGGGGCGGGTACCGGCTCGGTGCCGAAGTTCACCGCGCAGACCAGGCCGTCGCCGCGGCTGATCGCCAGCACCCCAGGAGGCGCGTCCAGCCAGCGCAGGGGGCCTTCGCCGAGCTGCGGCAGGGTGCGCCGGAGCTGGAGCCCGTCACGGTAGAGGTGCCAGAAGGAACGGGTGTCGGCCAGGGCGCGGTCGGTGGCGTGCTCGGCGAACCACTCGGGCTGCGGCAGCCACGGCTTGGCCCCGGCCGCTTCCCCGGAGAAGCCGAACGGCGAGGCGTGCCCGGACCAGGGCAGCGGCACGCGGCAGCCGTCCCGGACGTGCTTGCGGCTGCCCGTACGGTGGAAGATCGGGTCGGTGAGGACCTCGTCGGGCAGGTCGAGGACCTCGGGGAGGCCGAGTTCCTCGCCCTGGTAGACGTAGGCGGCGCCGGGCAGCGCGAGCATCAGGAGGGCCGCGGCGCGGGCGCGGGCGGCACCCAGTCCGCTGCCTTCCACCCCGGGCTCGCCCGCGTAACGGGTGACCGTGCGGACCTGGTCGTGGTTGTTGAGGACCCAGGTGACGGTGGAACCGGTGCCGGCGATGTCGCGCATCGCGTCGGTGATCGTCGTGCGGAAGGCCTCCGCGTCCCAGGGGGCGCTCAGCAGGTCGAAGAAGAACGCCTGGTGCAGCTCATCGGGGCGGACGTACTCGGCGTGCTCGCGCGCGGTGGGCACGGACACCTCGCCGACCAGCAGCCGTTCGCGGCCGTCCCGGGCGGTGTACTCCTCGCAGACCGAGCGCCAGCGCCGCCACACGCCGTGGACCTCGGGCTGGTTCCAGGCCAGCTGGTTGACGGCGTCGCGGGCCCGCTCGTCGGCTCCGGGGTCGCCGGAGTCCGGCAGCGCGGGGTGCTTGAACAGTCCGGCGGCGACATCGATGCGGAAGCCGTCGACCCCGCGGTCCAGCCAGAAGCGCAGCACCTCCTCGAAGTCGTCGCCCACGGCCGGATCGCGCCAGTTCAGGTCGGGCTGCTCGGGTGTGAAGAGGTGCAGGTACCACTCGCCGGGGGCGCCGTCGGGCCCGGTGGTCCGGCTCCAGGCGGGACCGCCGAACATCGCGCGCCAGTTGTTGGGGGGCTCCGTACCGTCCGGGCCGCGGCCGGGCGCGAAGTGGAAACGGGCGCGCTCCGCGCTGCCCGGCTCCGCGGCGAGCGCGCTGCGGAACCACGGGTGCTCGCTGGAGCAGTGGTTGGGAACGATGTCGAGCAGCAGCTTCAGTCCGAGCCGGCGGGCGTCGGCCACCAACCGGTCGAACTCCGCGAGGTCGCCGTAGACCGGGTCGACACCGCGGTAGTCGGCGACGTCGTAGCCGTGGTCGTGCTGCGGCGAGGGGTAGAAGGGGCTGAGCCAGATGCCGTCGACACCGAGCTTGCGCAGGTAGGGGAGCCCGGCCCGGACGCCGGCCAGGTCGCCGATGCCGTCCCCGGTGCTGTCGAGGAAGCTGCGGACGTAGACCTGGTAGATCACCGCGTCGCGCCACCAAGGGGCCGAGGTGGTGGCGGTGGGAGAGGGGTGGCCGGTAGCGGCCGGAAGGGTGCTGAGCATCTCGCGTCGACCTGTCTGCTGAATGCGAGAGCGCTCCGGATCGGTGCGCTGTTATGCATGCATGTTAAGTAGCGGCGACTGGAAGGTGTCAACGATGTGTCCAGAAACAGCGAAAAGCTGGGGTGGTTTGTGCGCGTTTGCCAGCATGTAAAAGGAAGGGCCTCTACTTAACATGTGAGTAGAGGCCCTGGGGGAGGGAGTAGAAGAGTGCGATCAGCCCTTGCGGGAAATGGTCCCGAGCTCGCGCGCGAGCCGCGCCGCCGCCTGCTCCGGCGTTTGGCGCAGCGCCAGTACGTCCTGCGCCACGGCCTGCACGGTGAGGCTCACCTGGTCGTAGCGCGGGCTCTTGGGACGCGGCACCGCCGACAGCACGCTCTGGCGCAGCGTGGGCAGGTACGGATGTGCCCGGACCAGCTCGGGATCCTCGTACAGCGCGGCGCGCACCGGAGGCAGCGACCCCTTGGTGAGCACCTGCCGCTGGACCCGCTCGCTGGTGAGGTAGGAGATCAGGTCGGCAGCCGACGCCGGATGCCGTGCACGACTGCTCACGGCGAGGTTGGAGCCGCCCAGCACGCTCGTGCCGGGCCCGTCGGGCCCGGGCAGCGGCACCGCGCCGAACTTGCCCGCGACCTTCGACCCCTCCGCGCCCGCGTCCGCGTACACGTAGGGCCAGTTCCGCAGGAACAGCAGCCGGCCCTCCTGGAAGGCCCGCCGCGACTCCTCCTCCTTGTAGCCGAGCGCGTCGCGGGAGATCCAGCCCTCCCGGACACCGTCCGCGAGGAAGCGCAGCCCGGTGCGCGCCGCGTCGGAGTCCACGCTCACGCGGGCGCCGTCGTCGCGCAGGATCGATCCGCCCGCCGAGTGCACGGCCTCGGTGACGTTGACCGTGAGCCCCTCGTACGGCAGGAACTGGCCCGCATAGCCGTCCAGTCCGTACTTCGGCGCGATCGTGCGCGCCTGGCGGATCAGCTCGTCCCAGGTGCGCGGCGGCTGCTCGCCCTCCTGGTCCAGGAGGTCCTTGCGGTAGTACAGCAGTCCCGCATTGGTGACGTACGGGACCGCGTACAACCGGCCGTCGAAGGTCGCGGTGTCGACGACGGGCCGCAGGAAGGCGTCCAGCGGGAAGCGCTCGCGCCGGAGCGGGGAGATCCATCCGGCCGCCGCGAACTCGGAGGTCCAGGCGACGTCGATGTTGAGGACGTCGAACCGATGGCGGCCCGATCGCAGCTCGCTGATCATCTGGGCCCGGGTCTCGTCCGCCGAGTCGGGCAGCTCGACGAGCGTGACGCGCTCGTCGGGATGGGCTTCGTTCCAGTCCGCCAGGAGCGGCGGGAGGTAGTCCGTGAGATCGCCCGCCGTGACGAGCGTCAGGGGACCGCGAGCCTGGTCCTCGGAAGCAACGCCCGCCCCGGCACGGACACCGAGACCGGTGTAGCCCGCCAGTACGACCGCCCCGACCAGGAGAGCTCTACCCGCGGCACGCATCCACCGCATAGATTCCTCCCAGTGCACGATCCGGCTGCGTCGCCGACCATCGTGGCCTATATATACCCGTTAGGCATGGGCGATACTAGACGCGCAGGCAGACGAGACGGACGGCGGCGCGACTTGGCCCGCTGCCGAGTGAACCGTTGACTACGGAGCGGGAAGGAGGGGGAGCGAGTGCGGCTGGCGCTCCTTGCGCTCCTCACCCGTAGCCCTGCGCACGGTTACGAGCTGAAGCAGGACCTTGAGAAGCTCCTGGGCGCCGCGTACCCTCAGCCCAACGTCGGCCAGATCTACGTCACCCTCGGACGGCTGGAGAAGAGCGGCCTCATCGAGGGCGAGGACGTCGAACAGTCGGGACGCCCCAACAAGCGCACGTACAAGCTGACGGACGCCGGACGCGAGGCCGTACTGGCCTGGTTCGAAGACACCACCGAGGAGCCCCGGGTACGGGACGAGTTCTTCATGAAGCTCGCGCTCGCGCCGCAGTCGGGTCTGGCCGATCCGGTCGCACTGATCAACAAGCAGCGGCGGCAGTACCTCAACACCATGCGGGACCTGTCCAAGCTGGCCGCGGCGGAGGACCGCGACAACAAGATCTCCCAACTGCTAATCGAGGGCGCGATGCTGCACCTGCAGGCCGACCTCGACTGGCTGGAACGCTGCCAGGAGGAGCTGGAATGAGCGACGCCGCCACCACCGCCGCTCCCGGCGCGTCCGCCGAGCCCATCGTGCGGGCCGAGGGCCTGACCAAGACGCACCACGGCGAGGGCGTACCGGTGCACGCCGTGCGCGGGGTGGACCTGTCCGTCCGGCCCGGCGAGTTCGTCGCGGTCACCGGACCCTCCGGAGCAGGCAAGTCCACGCTCCTGCACCTGCTGGGCGGCCTCCAGCGCCCCGACAGCGGGAAGCTGTGGATCGGCGGGGAGCGGGTCGACGCGTACCGCGAGGCCCGCTGGGCGGTCCTGCGGCGCCGCAGCATCGGCGTCGTCTTCCAGTTCTTCAACCTGGTCTCCAACCTCACCGTCGCCGACAACGTCGAACTCCCCGCCCTGCTCGCCGGCGCCTCCCCGAAGGCCGCCCGCGCATCCCGCGGCGAACTGCTCGCCGAACTCGGCCTCGATGGCCGCGAACGCTCGATGCCCGGCGAGCTGTCCGGCGGCGAGCAGCAGCGGGTCGCACTCGCCCGCGCCCTGGTCAACCACCCCGCACTGCTGCTCGCCGACGAGCCGGCCGGCAGCCTCGACAGCAAGGGCACCCGCGAGGTCCTGCGACTGCTCTCCCGTTTCCACCAGCGCGGCCAGACGATCGTGATGGTCACCCACGACGCCCGGATGGCCAGCGCCGCCGACCGCGTCATCTCCTTCTTCGACGGGCGCATAGCCGACGACGCACAGCTCGGCGGCGGACGCCGCGGGCCGGCCCGCGGCGTCTCCGGAGTGCTGGACCTGGACCTGGAACTCAAGGAGTGACCGTGCGGGCCACGCTGCGCTGGGCGCACGCCGACTTCCGCGCACACCGCGGCGAAGCCCTCTTCGTCGTCCTGGCCAGCGCCGGCATCATCGCCTCGCTCCTACTCGCCGGCGCACTGTTCAGCTACGCCGCCAACCCCTGGCAGCGCGTCTTCAACCAGTCCCACGGCGCACACCTCTGGCTCCACACCCGCGCCGGTGCGGACACGGCCGCCCTGTCCCGCGTGGACGGGGTCGCCGCCCTCTCCGGGCCCTACCGCACCACGGCCACGACGGTCGAGTCGCGCGGCGCCCGAGCCGGAGTGACGCTGCGCGCGGCCCGGGCCGTGCCCCCGGAGACCGGACGACCGCTCGTCACCGAGGGCAACTGGCTCGCCCGTCCCGATGGCACCGCCACCGGCACCGGTGCGGGTTCCGGCAGCGCCGCCCTCGTCCTGGAAGCCTCGGTCGCGCGGGCCCTGTGGGCGGAGCCGGGCGACACCGTACGGGTCACCGGCCCGGACGGCGCCCCGCACGCACTGCGGGTCAGCGGGATCGCCGAGGTGGCCGAGCCCCGCTACCACCCGGGCGGCGGGCCCGGCATCGGCTGGGTCCTCGACGGCACCCTCGACGAGGTCGCCCACGGCGACACCGGTCAGAGCGTGGGCCTGCGCCTGCACGACCCGGACGACACCGACTTCACCGTCCAGCGGGCCGTGACCGTCCTCGGCGCCGACCGGGTCGCCCAGGTCACCAAGTGGCAGCAGGCACGGGCCGAGGCGGGCGGCGACGACCGGCTGCTCGGGCAGATGTTCGCCGTCTTCGGGCTCGGCGCACTGCTCGCGGCCGCGCTCGCCGCCGCCGGAGCGATCGGCGCCCGCGTCCGCGGCCAACTGCGGGACATCGCGATCCTCAAGGCCGTCGGCTTCACCCCCGGCCAGGTGACCCGCGGCTTCCTCGTACAGCACCTGGCCTTCGCCCTCCTCGGCGTGGCCCTCGGTACGGCGGCGATCGCGCTGCTGGGCGCTCGGATACCCGGACGGATCGGGGAAGCGGCGGCGGTGTGGCAGGACCTGCCCGGCCATACCGCGCTCATGATCGGCATCCCGTGCGGCGCGGTGCTGTTGATCGCGGCCTCGACCGGGCTCTCGGCCTGGCGGGCCGGCCGGGTCCCACCGGTGCCGGTGGCCCGGGCTGCGCTGCCGTCCGCCGCGCCGATGACCGCGCTCGGCAGGCGGGCGCTCGGCGTACGCGTGCCGCCCGCCCTGGTCCTCGGGTGGCGTGCGGCCTTCCCGCGCCGCGGCCGGACGCTCGTCCCCGTCGCCAGGCTCGCCCTGCCGCTGGTCCTCATCACGGTCGCACTCGTCGCCTGGTCGACGCTGGACCAGTTCCGCAGCCGGCCCGCGCAGATGGGACTGCCCGCGGCACTGACCGTACGGGCCGGACAGTCGGCCGGGGGGTCCGACGCGGAACTGGAGCGGACCCTCGCCGAGGTCCGGGGGGTGGCCGCGGTCCACCCCGGCGCCGAGATGGCGGCGCTCGTGCCGGGTCAGACCGGCACCATCACGCTCCGCGGCCTGGGCACGGCCCGGGACCCGTACCCCGCCAAGGTGGTGGAAGGGCGCGCGGTCAGCGGCCCCGACGAGGCGGTGGCCGGACAGGGCCTGCTCGACCTCCTCGGAGTACGGGTCGGCGCGTGGGTGCGGATGACCGTCGAGGGCCGGCCACAGATCCTGCACGTCGTGGGCCGCACCATCGAACCCGAATCCGGGGGCCGGGTGATCACCACGAGCATCGACGCGCTGCGCGAGCGCGATCCGGGGCTACGACCCGACTTCCACGCCCTCGTGCTGCGCGAGGGCGCGGACCCCGAGGCGGTGAGCGCCGCGCTCGCCGGGGCGACGGCCGGGGCGCTGGAGGTCCGCGAGACGCCGAACCCGGTCGACCGGCTGGAACCGGCGCGCGCGGTGATCGCGGCCCTGATCGCGGTCCTGGCGCTGATCGGGCTGATCGAGCTGCTGACACTGATCGGGACCGGCGTACGGGACCGCGGCCGGGACCTGCTCGCGCTGAAGGCGATCGGGCTGACGCCCCGCCAGATCGGCGCGATGATCGTGACGGCCGCCGGGCTGACGGCGCTGGCGTCCGCCGTGGTGGGTACGACGGTCGGGGTGCTGTCCGGCAGGTGGCTGGTGGACACCCAGGGCGCGTCGAGCGGGATCGGCGCGGGCATCGCCCAGCTGCCGCCGCTCCCCGTGCTGTTCACCGTGATCGTCGGGGCGGTGCTGGGCGCGGTGGTGGTGGCGGTGCTCCCGGCGACACGGGCGGCACGCAGGCGGCCGGCCGACTCGCTGAGCGAGACCCTCTGACGCTCCGACGCTCCGACGCTCCGACGCTCCGACGCTCCGACGCTCCGACGCTCCGACGGGCCGCTCAGCGGAACACGTGGGCGTTCTCCTCGGCCCACTGCCGGAACGACCTGCCCGGGGAACTGGTGACGTGCGCAACCGTGTCGCGCACGGCCAGCAGCTCGGCATTGACGTCTCCGCCCGTGACGTCGAGCACCGCATCCGCGGCCTCCTCCCCGAAGACGGCGGCCATCTGGGCGTGCGCCTCCCCTCGGCTGACCTCGATGAAGGGCACGTCCCGCCCCAGTGCTGCGGCGATGGCCTCGACCTGTTGCCGGGCCGTCACCGGCTCCGGGCCGGTCAGGGCGTACGTCCGCTCCCGATGGCCGGGCTCGGTCAGGGCGACCCGCGCCACCGCCGCGATGTCCGCGGGGTGGATCGTGGGCAGCCCGGTGTCCGCGTACGGGGCGCGGACCGCCTGGCCGTCGCGGATCGACGCCGCCCACATCATGGCGTTCGAGGCGAACTGCGTCGGTCGCAGGATCGTCCACGCCATGCCGCTGTCCTTGAGCAGCTACTCGACCGCCAGGTTCTCGCCGGCGGGGCCCAGGTGCGGATGGGTCTGGACGGTGATGGACGACACCAGCACCACGTGCTCGACACCCGCCCGCCGGGCTGCCGCGAGGATGTCCGCGTCCGGGCCCGTACGGGACACGAGGAACAGCGAGCGCACCCCGTCCAGAGCGGGCTCCAACGACGCGGGCACCGCGAAGTCGCCCTCGACGGCCTCGACCCCCTCGGGGAACGTCGCCCGTGAGGCGTCACGCGTGAACCCTCTCAGCGGTCCCGCGCCGCATCCGTGCAACTCCCTCATCAGTGCCCTGCCGATGTTTCCGGTGGCTCCGGTCACGAGGATCATGTGCGCGTTCTCCCGCCCTCCGTTGATCAACTTGAGGACACGCTAGAAGCTCGATCGCACTTCAGGTCAAGGAGACTCCTGGCGAGGGCGGGACCACGGAGCATCAGGGTCGGTCGATGCGCGCGGGCAACCCCGCGAGACCGGTGTCGCGCATGATGCGTTCGACCGTGTCGGGCAGCGCGCTGTCGGCTCCGATGACGGTCTCGACGCCACCGGGAAGGAGGTCGCGCTCGCGGTACCAGTCCCGCAGTTCCCGCTCGGTGACCTGAGCCAGATAGTCGGGGTCGGCCTTCGAGGCATGCCGGGTCAGCGTCTCCTCGATCGGGACGTCGAGGTAGTAGCAGCGGGACACTCCACGGTGGTCGCCGAGCAGGCCCGCCAGCATGTCGCCGTACCGGTCGGCGTGCAGGATTCCCTCGACGACCACGTGGTAGCCGGCGTCCAGTGCGTAGCGGGCGACCGTGTCGATCAGCCCGATGTTGGCGCCGCCGGGCACGTCACGCTCCCTCAAGACGACCCGCCGCACGTTGTCCTGGCCGACGAGGGCCAGGCCACGGCCGAACCGGTCGCGGATCCCCGCCGCCACCGAGGACTTGCCCGCCGCCGAGTTCCCGCGAAGGACCACGAGCCGGGTCCCGTCACTTCCCACGGTCATTCGGCGCACCCTACCGATCCCCGAGGAGCCGGGGGAGGGGGCGGGGGAGGAGGCGGGGGCGGGCCGGGCAGGAGTCGGGTGCGGTCGGCGCCGTCCGCGGCGTACTCGACGAGGTCGCCGGGCTGCTGGAAGTGCACGGCGGCGGGGGCGCCCGCCCGGTACGCGTCCAGGCCGGCCCGGCAGTAGGCCACCATCGGCTCCGGCAGAGCGCCCAACGGGTACCAGCCCATGCCGTCACACCGGTCCGGCTCCGTCACCCGGGGCACGCCCGTCCACCGCCGTACCTCGAAGAAGACGCCGATCCGCGAACTGCCGCCCCGGGGAGGGCGGTGGTGGACGGTGACCGCCGCGGTCACGTCCGGCGCCGCGATCAGGACGCCGGTCTCCTCGCGGGCCTCCCGGATCACGGCTTCGACCATGTCCTCGTCCGGGTCGAGATGCCCGGACGGCAGGTGCCACAGGCCGGTCGCGTACACGGGCCCGGCCCTGCGCGACAGCAACACCTGCGGGCCGCAGCTGCCGTCGCGGCGCAGTACGAGGTGGACGTCGACCGGCACCGTGTGCCGGGGGCCGCCGCTCACGCTGCGGTCCGGGGGCGCGGGGCGCGGCGACCGCGGTCGTGCGGATGGTCCGGTGCTCGGGTGACGGTGCACCGGATCGTGGTCGTGGTCGTGGTCGTGGTCAGGGTCATGGGTGGTTCATGCCCAGCCGAGCTCGGTGTAGAGGCGACCGGCCCGGATGCCCTCGAGCGCAGCCCGGGCGTAGGGGACGACCGGTTCCGGGAGGTCGCCGACGGGCCACCAGTCCCAGGACAGGCAGCGGTCGGGCTCGCGCACCTCGGGTGTGCCGTGCCACTGCCGCGCGCGGAACACGAGCTGGATGCGGGGCAGGCCGCCCGGTCGGTCCACGACGTGCACGACGTGGACCAGTTCCACGTCGCCCGGGTCGATGCCCAGGCCGGCCTCCTCCTCCGCCTCCCGCACGAGGCAGGCGACGGCGGACTCCTGCTCGCAGTGTCCGGCGAGGAAGTGGTGGGTGGACGCCGCGAAGGCGGAGTCCGGGTGCCGCAGTCCGAGCAGGACCCGCCCGTCGCGTTCGAGGTAGAGGTGAACGCCGACGACGTTGCGTCGCGCCCGGCCGCCGGGTCGGGCCGGGGCCGGTACGGCGGCCGGGGCGAGGCCCCGGGCCCGGTGGAGGTCGATGACCTCCTTCGTCCACGGGCACATCGTCAGGAAGGGGATCGTGGCCGCGTCGAAGTGGCGGAACATGATGCCTTCGGGGCACGGGAGTTCGTCGGCGTCCCCGTCCCAGGCCCCCAGGTACACCTGGATGCGGCCCTCGGCCGGCCCGTCCGGCCCGGGCCCGTGGCAGCTGACGACCGTGAAGGGTTCCAACGGCACGGTCAGGCCGGTCTCTTCGAGGAGTTCCCGCTCGACGGCCTGCGCCGCCGTCGCCTCGCCCTCACGGCCGCCGCCCGGGACCGACCACGTGCCCGGATCGCAGATGTCCTTGTTGGCGTCGCGCAGGTGCAACAGGTACCGGCCTCGCGAGTCGACCAGCAGCGCGGCGGTGCCGTGCGGTTCGACGGATTCGGTCATCGGAGCTCCTTCACTCGTGCTCTGGAGAACGGTCCGGATCGGGGGCCGTCACGGCCGGGCCCGGGGCATCGCGCGAACCCGTGTTCGGGTGTGGGGCAGGGCCCTTGCGGGCTCGGGCCGGCCGACGTTGAAACTCGCTCGAACAGGTCGGTGTCACTCCTGAGGGGGATTGCGGGCGGGGGCTCGGGCGGCGCTGGCCAGGCGGTGGTGATCTGACGGCGCTGGTCAGACGGCGGTGGTCAGACGGCGCTGGTCAGGCGTTCCACCATGCGTCCGTGCCGCAGCCGACCTCGTAGTGCCACCACCCTTCGTCCCGCCCCCGGTCCAGGAGGGCTTTGATCCCGGCGAAGTCCGCGCCGGCCGGCGCGGTCAGGGCCAGCATGGGGAAGTCCTCGCTGAAGACCTCGCCGCCGAGCCCGAACTCCGACAGGCGCTGGTGCACCGCCTGCGGGCTGCGGCCCAGGGGGCCGGTGGGTACGGGCAGCACTCGGATCGTGCAGTTGCCGGAGGAACTGACCCGCCCGACGGCCCAGTGGAGGCCGTCGGAGTCGGTCCGGTACCGCACCACATCCCCCTCGGCCACCCCGTCCTGGAGGAAGGGGCAGTTCTCCACGCTCGCGGTGTCATCGCCGAGCTTCATCGCCCACAGGCCCTCGGTGTCCTGCGGGAACCACCCCTCGCGCGGGACGAACCGGAACCACACCTTGATCTTCTCGACCGCGTTCTCCATGACAGCCATCATGCGCCGATCCTCGATGCCACCGCGGACGGGGCGTGCGGGCCGGCCCGCGCCCGTGAGGGCCGCGGGCCGGCTCCGACCAGGTCCCGGGATCAGTGGGAGCCGGGGCGGGTGGTGCGGGCGTGGTCGGCCTCGAAGCGCCGGAAGGCCGCCTCCTGCCGCCACTCGACCTGCGCCTTCGGGCTGGCAGCCAGGAACCGGGCGCACCGCTCGCTCGGGTGCTCGGCGCCCTGCTGCTCCTTGGCACACGCCCCGGTCGGACGGTAGCCGGTACGGACGTCACGGTTCCACAGGCCCCGGCCGGGCAGGAACGAGTGTTCCAGGGAGGCCCGGGCGAGGTCCTTCAGCTCCGGGTAGCCGAGTCCGTACATCTCCGCAGCCCTGCGGTACTCGTCGGTGATCTCGATCCGGGACACGCCCGGGTCGTCGGTGGCGAGGACGACCGGCACGCCGTGGCGGCGGTAGGTGGCGAAGGGGTGCGCGTCGCCGGAGACGCGCAGGATCTGCTCGTTGCTGTGGAAGGGGACCTCGACCGCGATGCGCCGCTCGGCCATGTAGCGCATGAGCGACTCCCAGCGGTCCTCGTGCAGGACGGACACGCCGTGCCCGATCCGCTCGGCGCGGCCGGTCTGGGCGGCCTCCCTGATGTGGAAGGTGAGGTCCTCCGGCTTGACCAGGCCGGGCACCAGCTCGCCCGCGTGCAGGGTGATGTGCGCCGTCGGGTACTGGGTCTTGAGGTAGTTCAGCATCCGCATGTGCAGGCGGTAGTCGCGCAGGGCGACCAGGTCGTCCTCCGGCTGCACCAGGTTGACGGCGACGAAGCGCGGGTCGCGCTCGGCCAGCCGCATGCCGAGCGCCATCTGGGTGAACACCCGCTCGGGGGTGCCGGCGCGGGCGACCTGGGAAATCCACCGGTACGGCAGCGAGCACGCGGCGTCGGGCTGCGGAGTGTCACAGTGCGCGGCGCCACGGAACTCGACGTCGGTGGTGTCGGCATCGGTGCGGGCCTGGCGGACGACCGCGTCCAGGCCCCCGCCGGCGAGGAGCTTGTCGTGCATGCGGTCCAGGTCGGCGTCGTAGCCGACCCGGTCGGCGAGCTCACGGGCCTGGCCGGAGGCCGGGGAGATCATGGTCTCCAGATAGAACTGGTTCTGTCGGGCCACGGAGTTGGCGACCTGCGCGAGCATCCGGCCCGGGTGCCGCCAGGTCACCTCGCCGAACTTCCCGAAGGTCGCGAAGAAGTGGTCGTGGCCGTTGCCGTCCGCCGGGAAGTCCTGCATCGACCAGGCCCGGATCACCTGCTGGCGGAACGCCGCGTCGGTGACGGCGTCGGCGGCCGGCCGGGTGCCCGCCCCGCACGGCGGGGGTACCGCCGTGGTGGTGTCGGTGGTGATGCAGAGGCCGTCCCCGGCTGCGAGTTCGATCAGGAACTCGGTGGTGACCGCTCCGGACAAGTGGTTGTGCAGGTCACCACCCTTGGGGAGGTCGGCGAAGAAGTCTCCGGCACGGCCCGGCCCGGAAGCCGGGGGCGCGACGGAGGCGGGGGTGGCGGCCGCCGCGTACGCGGAGGCGGGCGCGAGCAGGGCGAGGGCGGAGAGCGCACCGATCAAGTGGGATGGGATCACGGGCACATGGTGGTGAAGCGGACCACCGCGCGCCGGTAGGCCGTGCCGAGCGCCTCCCCGCGTCACCCGGGAGGCCCCGCAGAGGATCGTTCCTTCCAACGAGGACCGCACCCACCACCTGCTCCTAGGGCACACCCTCTGGGCACAGGTACGCAGGACACCTCATGGAGTTGAGCCGTCGAGCCGGCCCCCGATCGCGACTCTCACCCCGCGACGTCGGGGAAGACGGCGTCCGTGATCCGGAGCATCTCGGCTTCGCTCAGGTGCGGGGGCGACCACCCGCGGAGGCGTGCGTGCTCGACGAACCGCGATCGGCCGGCGGGTGCCGTCTGATCGGGCCGCCCGCACAAAGGGCCGGCCGGGCGGGCCAGGACGGAGGTCGTCTGGAAGGCTGAGCGGCAGTGCCGGGAACAGCCGGGCCGGTCGGCGCGGTTGCACCGACCGAGGGACCGGCGCCGCACGGGCGGGGAGCACGGCGACCACGAGGTCGTCCGCCCCACCGGGATCCGGCCCTCCAGGATCGCGGTGAGTCCGCCGCGGACTCGGACCGAGAAGTACTTCCTCAGGAGGATTGTTTCGTGGCTGACCGGCCCTTGACGCTCATGGCAGTGCACGCCCACCCCGACGACGAGGCCACCGGAACCGGAGGGGTCCTCGCGCGGTACGCGGCAGAAGGCATCCGCACGGTTCTCGTGACGTGTACCGACGGCCGTTGCGGCGACGGACCGGGCGGGACCAAGCCGGGCGATCCCGCGCACGATCCGGCGACCGTCGCCTTGATGCGCCGTCAAGAACTCGAGGCGAGCTGTGACGTCCTGAAGATCAGCGATCTCGAAATGCTGGACTACGCCGACTCCGGGATGATGGGCTGGCCGAGCAACGACGCTCCCGGGTCCTTCTGGCAGCTCCCCGTCGAGGAAGGCGCGGCCCGACTCGCGGAACTCATGCGGCACTACCGACCCGATGTGGTCGTCACCTACGACGAGAACGGCTTCTACGGCCATCCCGACCACATCCAGGCCCATCGCATCACGATGGCGGCGTTGGAGATGACCGCGCTGACACCGAAGGTGTACTGGACGACGATGCCCCGCTCGGGGATGCAGCGCTTCGGGGAGATCATGCGCGAGTTCCATGAGGAGATGCCGGAGCCGGATCCCGCCGAGGCCGCCGCGATGGCCGAGATCGGCCTCCCCGACGATGAGATCACCACGTGGGTGGACACCACCGCGTACAGCGGTCAGAAGTTCGACGCGCTGGCCGCGCACGCCAGTCAGGGCGAGAACATCTTCTTCCTCAAGATGGGCAAGGAGAGGTTCGGCGAGTTGATGGGCATGGAGACCTTCGTACGCGTCAAGGACTCCACCGGCGCGGCCGTGCCCGAGAACGATCTCTTCGCCGGACTGCGCTGATCCCCTGTCCGACCGGGTCCGGGGAAGCTCGTCGGCCGTACGGCTACGGATCCTGCCTCCCCGCGCGTGCCAGCACGGGCGATGCAGGAGCTCGGCCGGTGCGGGTTCCCAGACCCGGACGTCGTCCCGCGGGACGCGCCGCCGCCGATCGAGGACGCCTCGCCCGGCAGCGCCTCGCCCGGGGCCGCGCGGCGGCCCGAAGCCGATCGCGGCTCCGGGCGCCCGGTTCTCCTCAGCTGAGGGCCGCCAGGACGCGGTCCGGGGTGAGCGGGAGCGCGCGGATCCGACAGCCGGTCGCGTGGTGGAAGGCATTGCCGATGGCTGCCGCCGTGCCGACGATGCCGATCTCGCCGATGCCCTTGCCGCCCACCGGGTTGAGGTGCTTGTCGTGCTCGTCCAGCCAGTGCACCTCGATGTCGGGCACGTCGGCATGGACGGGGACGTGGTAGGAGGCGAGGTCGTTCTGGGTGAAGTCCCCGAAAGCCGGGTCCATGGTGCTGTGTTCGGTGAGGGCCATGCCCAGGCCCATCACCATGCCGCCGACGAACTGGGAGCGGGCGGTGAGCGGGTTCAGGACGCGGCCCGCGGCGAAGACGCCCAGGAGCCTGCGGACCCGGACCTCGCCCGTGACGGTGTCGGTCTGCACCTCCGCGAAGTGGGCGCCGAACGCGTGCCTGGCGTACGGGGACTTCTGCTTGGCGGAGGCCGTCGTATCGGCCGGGACGGACACTCCGGCTTCCGGGATCGGGCCGGGGCGGCGGGCGAGCAGGGCGACCAGGCTCGTGCAGGCGTCGTGGACCGCCCAGCCCCAGGAGGCCGTACCGGCCGAGCCGCCGGCCACCGAGCCCTGCGGCAGTGCGGAGTGCCCGATCTCCACCGCCACCCGGTCCAGGGTGACCCGTAGCGCGTCGGCGGCGATCTGCGCCAGGACCGTACGGGCGCCGGTGCCGAGGTCCGTGGCGTTGGTCTGCACGAGGTAGGTGCCGTCGGGGAAGGCGTGCGCCCGCGCCGAGGAGGGGGCGACGTACACCGGGTAGGTGGCGGCGGCGACCCCGGTGCCGATCAGCAACGGGCCGTCCCGGCGCGGCGTGCGGTGCGCGGCCCAGTCGAACCGGGCGGCCCCCTCGCGCAGGCATTCCACCAGATGGCGGCTGCTGAACGGGTGGCCGCTGTCGGGCTCTGCCCCGGGCTCGTTCCGGACGCGCAACTCGACCGGGTCGATGCCGAGGGCGCAGGCCAGCTCGTCCATGGCCGATTCCAGCGCGTACATGCCGGGACACTCGCCGGGTGCCCGCATCCAGGAGGGCGTGGGGACGTCGAGGGGCACGACGCGGTGGGTGGTGAGGAGGGCCGGCGCGGCGTACATGACCCGGGCGGGGACGGCGGCCTGTTCGACGAACTCCCGGACGCGGGAGGTGTGGGTGGTGACCTCGTGGGCGAGGGCGGTGAGCGTGCCGTCCGTACGTGCGCCCAGGCGTACGCGGTGCAGGGTGGGCGCCCGGTGTCCGACGACGGCCGCGAGGTGGCGCCGGGGCAGGGCGAGGGTGACGGGGCGGCCGGTGTGCCGTGCGGCCATGACGGCGAGGACGACGTGCGGGCGGGGGGTGCCCTTGCAGCCGAAGGCACCGCCGACGTGCTCGGAGACCACCGTGACACGGTCCGTGGGCAACTCGAAGAGGGCGGCCAGTGTCGAGCGTACGAATCCGGATCCCTGGCTGGAGTCGTACACGGTCAGGGTTCCGGCGTCGGCGTCCCAGTGGGCGGTGGCGGCGTGCGGCTCCATGGGGTGGTTGTGCAGCGGCGGTACGGCGTACGCGCAGTCCACGCGCACCGGCGCGGCGGCGAACGCGGCGGCCGCGTCGCCCTTCTCGCGGTGGCCCGGATAGCCGCCGTTGACCTGCTCGGGGGTGTAGGCGGCCGGGTGGCCGGCGTGCAGCACGGCATCGTGCGGCTCGGCGTCGTAGCGGACGCGGACGGCCGCGGCAGCGGCCCGGGCGGCCTCCGGGGTTTCGGCTACGGCCAGGGCCACGTACCAGCCGCGGTGGGGGACTTCGGGGTCCTGGAGCACGCGGAGGGTGGGGTCGTCGGAGGGGCCCAGCCGGGGCGCGTCGTAGGGCGTGAGGACGTCGAGGACGCCGGGCAGCGCGAGCGCGGCGGCGGTGTCGACGGCGGTGACGCGTCCGCGGGCCACGGCGGCGGGCACCGGCCATGCGTACGCCCGGTCCGGCAGGGCGTACTCGGCCGCGTAGCGGGCCCTTCCCGTGACCTTCTCCCGGCCCTCCAGGCGGGTGGCGGGACTGCCGAGGGAGGGCGCCGGGGCGGCGGGGCTGGAGTCCATGGCGGGTCCTCGCGATCGGGGGCGGGGCGGAGGGCGTCTTCAGGGGCGGGAGCCGCGGGAGGGGGGACTCCCGGAAAGGGAGTGGAGTACGTCGCGGGCGAGGCTGCGGGCGAGGGGGACCTTGAAGGCGTTGTCGTGCAGCGGCTCCGCCGAGTTGAGCTCGGCCTCGACGGCCTCCCGTACGGCGCTCTCGGTGGGCGCGGCGCCCAGCAACCGTTCCTCGGCGGCGGTGGCGCGCCAGGGGCGGTGGGCGAGCCCGCCGAAGGCGAGCGCGACATCGCGGACGCGTCCCCCGGAGACGTCGAGCACGGCGGCGACGGAGACGAGCGCGAAGGCGTACGAGGCGCGGTCGCGGGCCTTGCGGTAGCGCGACGGGAGGCCGGCGCGGTCCGGCGGGAGCGTGACCGCAGTGACGATCTCGCCGGGCTCGATGACGGTGTCCCGTTCGGGGTGGTCGCCCGGCAGCCGGTGGAAAGCGGTCGCGAGTACCGTACGGGCGCCGTCGGGGCCCTGGAGCTCGACGGCCGCGTCGAGCGCGACGAGCGCCACCGCCATGTCGGACGGGTGGGTGGCGATGCACTGCGGGGAGTGGCCGAGGACGGCGTGGTCCCGGTGGACTCCGTCACGGGCGCCGCAGCCGGAGCCGGGCTCCCGCTTGTTGCAGGGCTTGGCCACGTCCTGGAAGTAGGGGCAGCGGGTGCGCTGGAGCAGGTTTCCGCCGGTGGTTGCGACGTTGCGCAGCTGGGCCGAGGCACCGGCCAGGAGCGCCTGGGACAGGACGGGGTAGCGGGTGCGGACGAGGGGGTGGAGCGCGAGGTCGCTGCCCCGTACCCCGGAGCCGATCCGCAGGCCGCCGTCCGCGGTCTCCTCGACGGTGCCGAGCGGCAGGCCGGCGAGGTCGACGAGGGTGTCGGGGGCTTCGACCCCGAGCTTCATGAGGTCCACGAGGTTGGTGCCGCCGCCGAGGTAGTGGGAGCCGGGCCGCCCGCCGTGGGCGGCGACGGCCTCGGCGAGACCCGTGGCGCGCACGTACGCGAACGGCTTCACGTGACCACCCGTCCGTCACCGGAAGCCCGGGCCGGGGCAGTGGCCCCCGAGGCTGCGGCCACGTCCCGTACGGCGTCCACGATGCGGGGGTACGCGCCGCATCGGCACAGGTTGCCGCTCATCGCCTCGGCGATCCCGGAGCGGCTGAGGTCCGCGGCCCCGGGGTCGGCGGCCGCTTCGGCGAGCAGGCCGGCGCCGGAGCAGAGCTGACCGGGCGTGCAGTAGCCGCACTGGAAGGCGTCCCGTTCCATGAAGGCCTCCTGCAACGGGTGCAGGCCGCCCGCTCCGTCGCCGCCCAGTCCTTCCACGGTGGTGACCCGGGCGCCGTCGTGGGCGACGGCGAGCAGGAGGCAGCTGTTGGCCCGCCGGCCGCCGACCAGGACGGTGCAGGCGCCGCACTGGCCGTGGTCGCACCCCTTCTTGGCGCCGGTCAGGCCGAGGTGCTCCCGCAGCAGGTCCAGGAGGGTGACCCGGTGGTCCACGTCGAGCTCGTACCGCTGGCCGTTCACGTGCAGCCCGACCCCGGAGCGGGTCTCCTGCATGGGATGCGCCACTGGTGCCCCTTCGTCCAGGAATGTCGATAGACCTCCCTCGAATAACCGGCCGGGGCGGATCTCACACCTCCCGTGTGGTGCAAGCGGGTGCATGCCGGTGGGGCGGCGGGCCGATCCGGCAAGCCGCCGACAGGGCTGTGACCGGGACCGGCCGACGGGCCGCGCCGGCCGCGCCCGTGGTGCGCCGTCCCCGCGTCCGGGTGCCCGCGGACCCTGCTGACGCTGCCGCGTCCCGGCCGGGACGGGCCGCCGCGGCGGCTTCCCCCGGGGTTTCCCGGGCGCGTCGGAGTCGGTGAGAACGCCTGCCGCGACGGGCCCGCCCAAGCCGTACGCGGCCCTGGTGGCTTCTCGGCGAAGCCCGTCCCTTCCGCGGCCTCAGCGCGCGCCGTCGCGTCGCCCCCGGCCCCGTGTCACGGGGACCGGTGGTTGAACCAGGCACGGCTTTCCGGCTGGTTCGGGCGGGCGATCGCCAGGACCGCCGGCACCAGCCAGGCGAATCCCAGGAGGGGGATCACCTGGAAGAACGCCCAGCTGAAGGGCAGGGCCGTCCACCCGTAGGCGAAGGCGGACACGCGCAGGTTCTGATGGCGCGTGGGGAATTTGAGGGCGGTGGTGACCCCCCATGCGGAGACCGCGAGGACGAGTAGGCCGACGAACACCACCATCCCGGCGCGGTCTTCGTCCGCCGTGGTGCAACACGGGGCGGAAGCGTCACCGTCGCCCCAGATGAAAGTGGCGACGGCCACGCTGTTGGTCACCAGGGCGATGCCGAGGAGGGCCTGCAGCCCGCCCAGGACCATCATCAGTACACGGAGGTTCCTCACGGCGTCCGGCATCCGCGCGCCGGGAGGGATCGACGGGTGGGGGAGTCCCGGCGCACCGGGACGGCCGGGTCCCAACGGTCCCGCCGGTCTCGGGCCGCCGCTCGCGGGCGACCGCCGCCAAGGCCACCGGCCGCCCGACTTCCCGTTGTCCCCGCTCATCCTGACGGTCCTTCCCCTGGAAAGGCCTGGCACCTGCGCGCCATGCTCCGGCGGCTCCTGCCGACTGTCCAGCCCGCAATCCGGCCACTGCCGCCGCACCGTCTTCCGGTCGTACGCCGCTACAGGGCGAGTCGGTAGCGGACCTCGGTGAGGGACACCCCGTCGTAGTCGTCGGTTTGGACCGCACCATCGGCGACATAGCCGGCCCGTTCGTAGAACCGACGCGCCCCGGTGTTGTCGGTGAGCACCCACAGCAGGACCGAACCGAAGCCAAGCGCCGCAGCGTTGGCGTGCACGGCCCCCAGGAGCGTGCGACCGATGCCGGACCCGATGAGCGAGGGCCGGACGTACAGCGCGTAGAGCTCACCCGCAGCCGTGCGCGAAGGCCCGAAGCAGGCCCAACCCGTCACTGCGCCGCGGGCGTCCACCGCCACCAGGTCGACCGTGGCCTTGTCCGGCTTCGTGACGTACTGGCGGCGCTGGTGCGCATCCGCTTCGACCGTCATGCGATCGAGGTAGGACCGGGGCACGATCCCGGCGTACGCGACCTTCCAGCCGGTCACCCGAATCTCCGAGACAGCCGTGACATCGGCCTCGGTCATCACTCGCACGGTCGACATCACCGCACTGTACGAGACCGGTCGCGGAGGGGGTACCCGGTCAGTGACCACCGCGGCCGTCTCGGAGCCGGCGGTCCAGGAACTCGATCAGCCGGGTTTCCGAACGGGCGATACGTTCTCGTTGTTCGCGGGGGAGCGGCGCGAGGACGTCGACGAGGACCCGTTTCCGATGGACGTACACCATGTTCCCGGAGTAGATCCGGCACCCCGAGCACCAGGCGAATCCGATGCACCGCTCGAAGTGGGATGACTCGGGCGGATGGTGGCGGTACTGGTACGAGCGGACGGGCGTCCCGCAGGCGGCGCAGCCCCGTCGGTCCCCGTCGGGGAGCGTGTCCCAGGTTCCGACCTTGCGCCAGTGCCGCCACCCGGCCGCTGCTCTTCACGTCGTCATGCGGAGGATCCTCGCCCACGCTGCGGCGCCCGTCCACCCGTTTTGGACGGGGACTCCGCCACGGGACGTGCGACCGACCCCCTGGCGAGCGGCCCGGTGATCGCCGGGTGGACCGGTGGTTGCGGCTCGCCCGGTCACGGTGACGGTCACGTTCGCAGCGCCGCGGTCGCGTCCCGCAGCTGGTCGACGTGCCGGTAGTGGATCCCGGTCAGCCCGGCCGCTCGTGCCGCGGCGACGTGGCCGGGAGTGTCGTCGATGAACAGGCACCGCCCCAGCTCCACTCCCACCGCCTCCGCCGCGGCTTCGAAGACCCGGTGGTCGGGTTTGGCGACGCCGGTGCGGGCGGTGTTGATGACCGCGTCGAACGCGTCGGCCAGCCCCAGCGCGGTGAGGTCGGCCTCCAGGCGGGTGGTCGCGTTCGACACCAGGACCACCGGCACCCGGCTGCGGATCGCGGTCAGGATCTCCAGGACGGCCCCATCGACGCGGCCGGTCAGCGCCGCCCAGCCGCCGACGAGATCCTGAGCACGGGCCCCTGACCCGCAGACCTCGGCGAGATCCTCCGCGACGCGCCGGCGCCACTGTTCGTCACTGATCCGACCGGTGACGGCGGCGTCCAGGAGCTCGGGGCGGAACGCGGCGGACGCGAGCGTGCCCTCGGCCAGTCCGGCCGTGCGGTCGAGCGCGGCCATCCCATCGGGATCCCACAGGCGCAGGACCCCGTCGAAGTCGCAGAGAACGGCGTCGAAAGGTGCTTCACTCATGATGCAGATCCTTTCGGACGGCGGTCAGGACGGGTCGAGTTGGTGGTCGGCCCAGACGTAGCTCTCGGGGAGCAGGTCGGTGATGGAGAAGGTCCGGGGGGTCCGGGGGTGGTCGCCCGTCCCGACGATGACCTCGATGGCGGGGAAGTAGTCGAGGAGGACCTGGCGGCATCGGCCGCACGGGGGAAGGATCCCCCGGTCACGGTCGCCCACGGCGACGATCGTGTCCAGTACGTACGCGCCCTGGGCGGCCGCGGTGCCGATGAGGACCAGCTCGGCGCAGGGACCGCCGGTGAAGTGGTCGGCGTTCACGGCGGTGATGATCCGGCCGTCCCGGGCGCGGGCCGCGGCAGCCACGGTGTGGTTGTCGCCGCGGCAGCGGGTGCGCGCGACGTGTGTTGCGGCCCGGATGAGTTCGTGGTCGACGGGGTGAGGAGGTGTGGTGGTCATCGGCTCTGCCTTCGTTCGGTGTCCGCCGACGTTGCTCCGAGCGACGGACGGTGCGCAAGCGAATATCGCCGACGCCCCGGCCCCGGCCGCGCGGGGCAGTGCGGGAGGCACGAACGGTGCAGGGGTGCCGGATGGGCCCGCCTGTACCTGGCGCACGTTCCGGTGCCCCGCGACCGCCGGCCGGGCCGGCGCCGACCTGCGCCGGAGCCGCGAGCGCGATATCAAGGAGCGTGAAGGCGCGCGCCAGGTGCGACAGGCGCCACCCCGCGGTGAGGAGAACGTCTCGTGGAGTTCGAGGTCAATGGCACCCGCCGCGTGGTGGACGTGGACGACGACCCGGCCGCCGTGGACGTCGTGCGGGACCGGCTGGGGCTGACCGGCACCAAACTGGTCTGTGCGGGCGGGGTGTGCGGGGCCTGCACGATCCAGGTCGACGGTGAACCCCGGGTGTCCTGCCTGACACCGGCGGTCCTGCTGGCCGGCCGACGGGTCACGACCGTGGAGGGCCTGTCCGGCCACCCGGTCGGACGTGCCTTCGCCGGCGAGGACGCCCTCCAGTGCGGCTACTGCACCCCGGGGTTCGTCGTCGCGGCGGCGGCCTTCTTCGAGCGGTGGCGAGCCGCCCACGGCCGCACCCGGCCCGGACGGGAGCCCATCGCGGACGCGCTCGCGGGCCACCTGTGCCGGTGCGGTGCGTACGAGGGGATCCTCAGCGCGGTGGCCGCGGCCTGCGCCGGCGACTACGACACGGCCCCGGCCGGAGGGGAAGCGCCGGCGGTCCCGCGCACCGAGGCTCCGCAGAAGACCGACGGATCGGCCCGCTACACCACGGACCTGCGCCCCGAGGGACTGCTGGAAGGGGTGATCATCCGCTCGCCGCACGCGCACGCGCTCGTACGCTCCCTCGAAGCCGGCGACCTGCCCCTGGTACCGCTGCTCCCCCCGGACGGCGTGGTGCGGTACGTCGGCCAGCCGGTGGCCGCGGTCGCGGCGCCGGACCGGGCCTCCGCACGGGCGGCGGCCGCGCGGGTCACGGTGGACTACGAGGTGCTCCCGGCGGCCCTGGACGCACGCCGGGCCCGAACCGGTGAGGGCCCCTTGGTCTACGAGGACAAGGCGGCGCGCAAGCGCGCACCGGGGTCCGGCGAGACCCCCCAACTCGTGCCCGCCCGCTGGCGCGGCAACCTCCGGGGCCCGTCCGCCATGAGCAAACGCCCCGCCACGGCCGTGCGCCGCATCACCGAGGCCCGCAGCCGCACTCCCGAACGGGTGGTGGAAGGCGTCTACACCACCGCCGCGCAGACGCACACCCCCCTCGAACCGCACGCCTGCCTGGCCCGGTGGGTCGACGGCACCCTCCACCTGGAGGTGTCCACCCAGTCCGTGAAACGCACGGCCGAGCTCGCCGCCGAACGCTTCGGTTTGCCCGTCGAGCGCGTGGTGGCACGAGCCGTCCACGTGGGCGGCGGCTTCGGCTGCAAAATGGGACTGACCTCCGACGTCGTCGCCGCGGTCGAACTGGCCCGGCTGCACGACGCCCCGGTGCGGGTGGTGCTGGACCGGGACGAGGAACTCACCGACGGCGGATACCGGCCCGGCACCCGGATCCGGCTGGCCATGGTCGCGGACGCGGCCGGCGATCTGAGCGCGCTGGCGATGGACGCGGACAACGACGGCGGCGTCTCGATCGGCGGCACCGTGGCGGCACTGGCCCGCTTCATGTACGGCAAGGCCCCCCGGCGGCTCCGCGACTTCGACACCGTCACCCACCGCCCTCCGGGCGCCCCGTTCCGCGGCCCGGGCGGACCCACCATGTGCTGGGCCCTGGAGCAGGCCGTCGACGAGATGGCCCAGCGGCTCGGCGAGGACCCGATCGCCCTGCGCCGCCGCTGGGACGGCAACCCCAAGCGGCACGCCCTGTACGAGCGGGGGGCCGCGCTCCCGGTCTGGTCGGGCCCCCGCGGCGGCACCGGCCGGTACCGCCGCGGCGTCGGCGTCGCGGCGGCCAACTGGATGTACTTCCTCGACCCCGTCACCGAAGTCGAGCTCACCGTCGAGGACGGCATCGTCGTCGCCCGCTGCGCCGTGCAGGACATGGGCACGGGCTCGCGCACCGTGCTGCGCCGGGCCGTCGCCGCGGGACTCGGCCTGCCGGAGGACAGGGTGCGCGCCGAGATCGGCCACAGCGACGCCGTCCACGGCCCCACCTCCGGCGGCAGCCGCACCACGCCCTCCCTCGTGCCCGCCGCCGCGGACGCCGCCGCCCGACTGCGCGACGCGCTCGGCGGCGGTGACGTCGCCGCCCGGCTGGCCATGGCGCACGGCGTACGGGTGACCGGCCGCCGCCCCCGCGACCGCCGGGGCTTCGTGACCCCCTTCACCATGGGTGGCATCGCGATCGGCCGCGGCTTCACCGGATCGGTGCAGGTCGCCGAGGTCGAGGTGGACACCCGGCTCGGTCGCGTCCGCCCGCTCAGCGTGTGGAGCGGCATCGCCGCGGGCCGGATCCACGAGGACCGCCTCGCCCGCAGCCAGTGCCAGGGCGCCGTCGTACAGGGCATCGGCTACGCCCTGTACGAGGAACGGCGCACCGACCCGGCCACCGGAAGGGTGCTGACCGAGAACCTCGAGGACTACCGCATCCCCGGCATCGGGGACACCCCCGAGATCACCGTCCACTTCCACCAGGAGGGCTTCGAGCACGTGCCCGGTGGCGGAGTCGGCCTCGGCGAGATCGCGACCCTGCCCACCGCCGCCTGCCTGGCCAACGCCGTGCACGACGCAACCGGCTGGCGCCCGTACGACATGCCCATCCGCCCCGACCGGCTCCTGGAAGGACTGGGCACGTGAGCACCGAAACCGCCCTCACCGACCTCTCGGCCACCGTCCTGGCCCGCGGCGGGGAACTGCGCGCCGGTGGCACCGACACCACCGCCCGGCAGCGCAGCGGCATCTCCCCGGGGCCGTTCACCGACCTCGGCGGCGCCGCCCACCTGCGCGGCTGCACGCCACTGCCCGGCGGCGGGCTACAGATCGGCGCCCTGACGACCCTCGCCGAGCTGGCCGCCGATCCGCGGGTACGCGCCGGCTGGCCGGCCCTGGCCCTGGCGGCCGGGACCGCGGCCACACCGCAGATCCGTGCCGCCGGCACCGTGGGCGGCAACCTGCTGCAGCGCAACCGCTGTTGGTACTACCGCAATCCGCATTTCAGCTGCCTCCAGAAGGGCGGCCCCGGCTGCCCCGCGCGCCAGGGCGACCACCACTTCGGCGTGGTCAGCGGCGAGGGCCCGTGCATCGCCCCGCACCCGTCCACTCTGGCGATGGCCCTGCTCACCTACGACGCCGAGGCGCACGTCCACGGCGAATCCCCGCGCGGCGTGGCCGACTTGTACGGAGAGGGCGAACGGCTCTCCCACGCCGACCACCTGCTGCCGCCGGACCGCATCCTCACCTCGGTCCACCTGCCCGCGCCCTGGCCCGGCGAACGCGCAGCCTGCCACCGGGCCATCAGCCGGGCCCACGCCGAATGGCCCCTGGTCGAGGCCACCGCCCGGCTGGTGCTCGACGGCTCCACCGTCACGCGTGCCGCCGTCGCGGCGGGCGGGGTGGCCCGCGTACCGCTGCGGCTCACGGAGGTGGAGGCCGCCCTGATCGGCCGCGAGGCCACGCCGGACGTCCTCGCCGCGGCCGCAGCGACGGTCCTCGCCCGCTGCCGGCCGCTGCCGCAGACCGGATACAAGGCCGAGCTGTTCGGCAACACCGTCCTGGAAGTCCTGGAGCAGGCCCTGGGACCGGCCACCGCAGGCTAGGTGGTCTCCAGCTTGACTCGGCTCTGTGCCTGCTGGAGGAAGGAGATCTGCTGGGCGATCAGGGCGGGCGGGGGCGGGCGCGGGCCATCCGGGCGGGGCACGGGGCGCGTACGGCATGGCACCCGGGGCCGCGGCGTCCCGCGGCACATGCTGGGGCCCCCGCCCTGCAGGAGAGCCGGTGACTGATTCCAGACCGCGAGCGACCACGAGGCCGGCATCCGCCGGGGCGGCCGACGGCATTCCCGCTCCCGGGGTCATCGGCATCGGACTTGCCGCGGTGCTGACGTTCGCCCTCGCCCAGGGCTCGTGGCAGTGGTTCGCCACGTTCATCGGCGTGACCCTGCTCGCGGTGCTGCTCGCCTTCCAGCGACGGGCGCAGTGGTCCCCGGACATCCGCTCGCCGTACGTGCGCGGCCTGGTCGCGTACTCACTGGTCGTCGGCCTGTGCGTGGCGATCGCACTGGCGCCCCTCCTGCAGCGCCGGGCGTGGCTGTTCCCGATGCCGGGCACGCGCAGCGACTGCGTGCTGGTGGGCAGGTACGCGGCGCTCCAGGTGGAGGCCGGGCTCGGGAACCTGGCCGCCAGTGGCGGCCCGGCCGTGGCGTTCGCGCAGGAGGACCAGGCCCGCAAGGCCGTTGCGGAGTGCCTGGCGGCCACGACGACCCTGCGGCTGCCGGTGTACGGGGTGGGGGCGGCGGTGCTGGTGGGAGTCTGCGCGTGGTTCCGCGACCGGTCCGTCTCCCGGGCCCGCACCCGTTCGGGCCCCGTCGGCTAACTGGTGCCTGTCGGTTGACGGTGGAGGGGACGTGGCTCGAGCGCAAGCCGATGCGTACGGCTCACAAAGAGAGGGACGAGGGATTCACCCATGTGCACACGGATCTTGTGGAACACCAACGACCACGCTGTCCTCGCAGGCCGGACGATGGACTGGCCGGAATCGACCGAGCCGGTCCTGACCGTGTTCCCCCGGGGGGTGGAGCGCGACGGCGGCACCCTCGCGGGTACCACCGTCGTCGACGACAACCCCCTGCTGTGGACGAGCGCCTTCGGCAGCCTCGTGACGACCGTCTACGGTGCCGGCACGGCCGACGGCATCAACGAAGCCGGCCTCGCGGCGCACATGCTGTACCTGGACGTCACCGACCTCGGCCCCCGCGACCCCAGCAGGCCCGGCCTGCAGATCGCCCTGTGGATCCAGTACCTGTTGGACTGCGCCGGCACCGTGCAGGACGCCCTGGACCTGCTCGACACCTGTCAGCTGGTACCGGTCGAGATGCGCGGCTTCCGGGCCTCGGTGCACGTGGCCCTCGAGGACGCGTCCGGGGACTCCGCGATCGTCGAGTACATCGCGGGCGGGCGGCAGGTGCACCACGACCGCAGCTACACGATCATGACGAACGAACCCCCCTACGAGGAGCAACTCCGTCTGCTGCGGGAAAAGGTGCGCGCCGTGCAGGGGCTCGGTCACGACCGGCCCAGCAGCGAGGTTCCCCTCCCCGGAAACGTGAACGCGGTCGACCGCTTCCAGCGCGCCGCCTACTTCAGTTCGCTGCTGCCCGAGCCTGCGGACGACCGGGAGGCGGTCGCCGCGATCCTGGCCGTCACCCGCAACGCCTCGGTGCCCTTCGGCGCGCCGTACCGCGAGGGGAGGTTCAAGACCTACAACACCGAGTACCGCACCGTCTGTGACCTCACCAGCAAGCGGTACTTCTTCGAACTGGCCACCAGCCCGAACCTCCTGTGGGCCGAGATCGACCGCTTCGACCTGTCCCACGGAGCTCCCGTCATGACGCTGCGTCCCGACGGGATCGACCTCGTCGGGGACGTCTCGGACAGGTTCACTCGAGCGCCCGCGCCGTTCTGAGGGTCGCGAAGCCGAACGGGCCTTCTGCTCTGCATCGGACAAGTTCATTGACAGGAGTTGAACGCAGTCAGACGCTGAGAGCGCTCTCATTCGTCAATTCATGGGCATGGGAGCGTTGCACCTCCCCCCACTGTCAGGTGCCCCACAAGGAGGCAGATCGTGTTCCGCTTATCGAAGGTGCTGGCTTCCGGGCTCTCGGCGCTGGCGGTCGCCGCCAGCCTGATCGCCCTCGGTCCGCTGACATCGGCAGAGGCCGTACCGGCGACCATCCCGCTCACGATCAAGAACAACTCGGGACGCGGCGAGCCGGTGTACGTCTACAACCTGGGCACGCAGCTCGCGACGGGACGGCAGGGCTGGGCCGACGCCAACGGCGCGTTCCACCCCTGGCCCGCTGGGGGCAATCCCCCCACCCCGGCGCCCGACGCGTCGATCACGGGTCCGGCCAACGGGCAGACCAAGACGATCCGGATGCCCAAGTTCTCCGGACGCGTCTACTTCTCCATCGGCCAGAAGATCGTCTTCAAGCTCAGTACCGGCGGCCTCGTGCAGCCCGCCGTGCAGAACCCCTCCGACCCCAACCGCAACGTCCTGTTCAACTGGTCCGAGTACACGCTGGGCGATGCCGGCCTGTGGATCAACAGCACCCAGGTCGACATGTTCTCGGCCCCGTACGCGGTGGGCGTGAAGGCGACCGACGGTACGGTCACGAGCACGGGCCGGCTGCGCCCGGGCGGCTACGACGCCGTCTTCGGTCAGCTGCGTGCGGCCGGCTGGGGCGGACTGATCCAGAACCGCCCCGACGGCACACCGCTGCGCGCGCTCTCGCCCGGCCACGGCATCGAGGCGGGCGCGATCCCCGCCGGCGCCATGAACGACTACATCAACCGGGTGTGGAAGAAGTACGCCTCCTCCACGCTCACCGTGACGCCCTTCGCGAACCAACCGAACACCAAGTACTACGGCCGGGTCTCGGGCAGCGTCATGAACTTCACCGACGGCTCGGGAGCGGTGGTCACCAGCTTCCAGAAGCCGGATTCCGACAGCGTCTTCGGCTGCTACAAGCTCCTGGACGCACCCAACGACCTGGTCCGTGGCCCGATCTCCCGCACCCTGTGCGCGGGCTTCAACCGGTCGACGCTCTTGACCAACCCGGCCCAACCCGACCCGAACGACGCCAACTTCTACCGTGACGCCGTCACCAACCACTACTCCCGCATCATCCACGGCCAGATGGCCGACGGTAAGGCGTACGGCTTCGCCTTCGACGACGTGGGCGCCCACGAGTCGCTGGTGCACGACGGCAACCCCCAAGAGGCCTTCATGACGCTGGAGCCGTTCAACTAAGGGCTGTCCGGAGGCGGTGACCGGCCGGACGACGGGGGACCGGAGACATGCGCAGAGGCGAGCGGCCGTAGCGGACGGTGCCCGTGCCCGACCCGTGGGCGAGCCGCAGCGGATCACCACGCCGCCGTCACCGTCCGCATCCGTCCGGTCACCCCTTCCGTTCGCCCGGGTCTCTGCCGCGCGGGCGGCGTAACCTGACTGAACCGCCACAGAACGCGCGTACGAGCGACACGGTGCGCGGGCCGTGCAGCCCGCCGCGCCCACGATCCAGGGAGGCGGCGCGTGACCGATCCGTTCGGCTTCCTCAGGATCCCCCGCGAGGCCGTTCCGGCCCGCCCCGTCGAGCAGCGGCTCGGCGATTGGCGCGAGGTCTACGCGGGCCAGGCGCTGCTGCCGGTCGTCTCCCGTCAGGCCGACCGTTGCATGGACTGCGGCATACCGTTCTGCCACACCGGCTGCCCCCTGGGAAACCTCATACCCGAATGGAACGCGTACGCCGCCCACGGCGACTGGCGTGCGGCGTACGAGCGTCTCCACGCGACCAACAACTTCCCGGAGGTCACGGGCAGGCTCTGCCCGGCCCCCTGTGAGGACGCCTGTGTCCTCACGATCAACGCGGACCCGGTGACCATCAAGAACGTCGAGCAGGCGATCGCGGACGTGGGCCTGCGGCGCGGCTACATGGCGCCCAGACCGCCGGAGAAGCGCAGCGGCAAGGCGGTGGCCGTCATAGGCTCCGGTCCCGCCGGACTGGCCGCGGCCCAGCAGCTGACCCGGGCCGGGCACCGCGTCACCGTCCACGAGCGCGCCGACCGGATCGGCGGACTGCTGCGCTACGGCATCCCCGAGTTCAAGATGGAGAAGACCCACCTGGACCGGCGCATCGAGCAGATGCGGGCCGAGGGCACGGTGTTCGTCACGGGTACCGACGTCGGCGGCGCGACCGGTGCCGGCGCGGACGAGCTGCGGGGCGGCTGCGACGCCGTCATCGTCGCGATCGGGGCCGGCGAGCGCCGGGAACTGCCGGTACCGGGCCGTGCGCTGGGCGGCATCCACCAGGCCATGGAGTATCTGACCTGCGCCAACCGGGTACGGGAGGGCGACTACGCCGTGTCGCCCGTCACCGCCGAAGGCAGGCACGTGGTCATCGTGGGCGGCGGTGACACCGGCTCCGACTGCCTCGGTACCGCCTTGCGGCAGGGTGCGGTCTCCGTGCTCCAGCTCGACATCAATCCCGAGCCCGGCCCGGGCCGGACCGACGACGAACCCTGGCCGGTGTACCCGAGGACGTACCGGATCTCCCACGCCCACGAGGAAGCCCGGGGGCGCGCCGGCCGGGACCCCAGGCTGTTCGCCCGCGCCACCCTGCGCTTCGAGGGGGACGCGGCGGGCCGGGTACGGGCGCTGCACCTGACCGCCGTCGAGCCGGTGGCCCGCAGCCCCTTGGCGGGGACCGAGGACGTCATACCGGCGGGGCTGGTCCTGTTGGCCCTCGGTTTCTCGGGCCCGGAGCGGGCCGGTGGGCTGCGCGAACAGCTGGGGCTGGAGCTCGACGAGCGAGGCAACTTCGCGCGGGACGCCGGCTTCGCGGCGGGCGGCGGGCGGCGGGCACCGGGAGTGTTCGTCGCGGGCGACGCCGGCCGGGGGCAATCGCTGGTGGTGTGGGCCATCGCCGAGGGCCGGGCGGCGGCGGCCGCCGTGGACCGCTACCTGACCGGCTCCACCTGCCTCCCGGCTCCGGTCGCCGCGCACGACCAGCCGATGACGGCCTTGGGGCGCATGCGCTACGGGCTCTGAGGAGTCCGGTCGCCGGATGGAGAACGGCCTGCCGGGGCAGACCTTCCCAGCCCGCCCGCCTGCTGGCAAGCACACGACGAGAAGGTACGCGGCACGTCGTGACCGGGGCCCTTTCATGTGTTCTCGGATACCGCCGCAGGAGCGGCGGTGCTCCTCGGCCGACCCGTCCTCGCCCGCCGGCCGAACGGAGCCGGCCGGCCGGCCGGTCTACACGGTGGCCGGCAGGACGTGGTCGCCGGCCTTGTCGGTGCTCAGGCACAGGGAGCACACGACCGCCTCGTGGGTGACACAGGCGGTGAGGTCGGGGCGCTCGTAGGACTGGTGGCAGACGTGGCAGTCGAGGACGGCCGCGCTCGGGTTCCCGTCGGCGTCCAGCAGGGGCTCGCGGATGCCGTCGTCGGTGCGGCGCAGGTAGTAGCGGCCTTTGGTGATCACGGCCATCAGCGGGGTGACGACGAAGGCGATGGCGGCTGCGGCCACGGGCGAGTACGGCTGGAGGGTGTCGCCGAGGAGGTGGAAGTACATGGCGATCGACAGCCCGGAGGCGGCGCCGAAGGCCACGATGCCGACCGGATTCACCGCGTGGAGCATCCCCCGGCGGAACTCCGGCTGGAGCGGGGACAGTTTCAGCACGTACTTGTTGATGCCGATGTCGGTGGCCACGGTGACCACCCAGGCGATCGCGCAGTTCGAATAGAAGCCCAGGACGCTGCCCAGGAAACTGAACATGTCGGCTTCCATCAGGGCGAGCGCGAAGGCCAGGTTGACCAGGACGAAGACCATGCGGCCGGGGTAGTGCTTGGTGACGCGGGTGAAGGAGTTCGTCCAGGCCAGCGAGCCGGAGTACGCGTTCGTCACGTTGATCTTGATCTGGCTGATGACCACCAGGACCACGGCCAGCGGGACGACCGACCAGGCCGGCATCATCGCGTCGAAGGCGCTGCGGAACTGCTGGATGGGCTCGGGCGCGGCCGCCGGTCCGACCTCGGCGACGATGTAGACGGCGAGGAAGACCCCGATGGCCTGCTTGAGCGCACCGAGCACGACCCACCCGGGCCCGGCCATGATCACCGCGGTCCACCAGGCGCGCTTGTTCGCCCCGGTTTTGGGCGGCATGAAGCGCAGGTAGTCGATCTGCTCGCCGATCTGCGCGATCAAGGACAGGCACACCCCCGCTCCGAGCATGACGGAGGCGGTGTTGACGGCGCCGTCGCCGTCCGTGCCGGGGTAGGCCAGGAAACGGTCCACGGTGCCGGGGTCTTCGGCGATCAGATAGACCAGCGGACCGACCATGAGCAGCAGCCAGATCGGGGTGGTCCACACCTGGAGCCTGCTGAGCGCCTTCATGCCGTAGACGACGAGCGGGATCACCATGAGGGTGGACACCGCGTAGCCCAGCCACAGCGGCAGCCCGAGGCCGAGTTCGAGGCCCTGGGCCATGATCGAGCCTTCGAGGGCGAAGAAGATGAAGGTGAAGCTGGCGAAGATGACGCTGGTGAGGACCGAGCCGTAGTAGCCGAAGCCGGAGCCGCGGGTGATCAGGTCGAGGTCGATGTTGTAGCGCGCGCCGTAGTAGACCAGGGGTAAGCCGGTGAGGAAGATGACCACCGCGGCGAGGGTGATGGCCACGAGCGCGTTGCTGGTGCCGTGGGCCAGGCCGATGCCGGCGCCGATGGAGAAGTCGGCCATGTAGGCGATGCCGCCGAGGGCGGTGGTGGCCACGACCGTGGGGGTCCAGCGGCGGTATCCGCGGGGTGCGAAACGGAGGGTGTAGTCCTCCAGGGTCTCCTTGACCGCCTGGTCGGCAGGGGGCCTCGTCGTGTGTGCCACGGTCTCTTGCGACTCGGTGGTGCTCATGCCACGCCTCCCGGTGGGGCTGGGTGCAGGTGCGCCGCCGCCGGCAGGACGGGGGCCGATGGGCCGTCATGAGGGTTCCTGCGGCGACGCCGTTCATGCCGGTGGTCCCACGTCGGTCACGCTAGGAAGCGGTTGTTACCCCGGGTGCGCGATGTGGTGAACACCATGTTGCTGTAGGCAGCCCCGCTGCGGGGGGCGCGCCACACCTCCGGGTGGTCAGGGGCCAAGGGTCTCCAGCAGGGCGGCAGTGACGGCGCTTTGGCCCGAGGGGGTGAGGTGGAGGCCGTCCGCCTCATGGTGGCCGCGCACCGCGCGGCGCGTGTCGACCACCGGCTCCGGCCGCGCCAGCAGGAAGTCGGCCACGGCATCGAGGTCCGCATCGGACCAGCTCAGCCCGGCCCGCCGAAAGTGCTCGTACCCGTCCACGAGGTCGGGGTCCGTGTGCGTCGGGGTGAGCCAGACCCACCGGGCTCCCGTCCGGGCCACCGCCAGGTCGTGCAGGGCGATCAGGTTGCGGCAGGTCTCGGCGCGGCCGACGAGCGGAACGCCGTCGATGCGCTGTACGTCGTTCGCGCCGAGCATGCACAACACCCAGTCGGGCCGCTGGAATCCCAGCGCGGGCAGCTGCTGCGTCAGGGCCTGGGCGGTGGTGCTCCCCGATACGGCCAGATTGGTGCACCGCACGCCCTTGGGGAGCAGGTGCCGCAGGATCTCGAACCAGGAGAGCCGGTCGGCGGTGGTGCTCTCGCCCAGGGCCACGACGTGCTCACCCGGCCGGAACGGCAGTGCGGCGATCCGAGCTGCCGTGTCCGGTTCGGCCGACAGCGTGGCCGCCGCTTCCCGGTTGCGCTCCTCGAACTCCTCCAGCCGGCCCCGGTAGTCCCCGGCGTCGGTCCCGAACAGGGCGGCCAGCACCGGCTCGTCGAGCGGCCCCAGGTGGCGCAGGAGCTTCTCCGGCTGGTGGAACCGCAGCAGGCGCTGCGCCTGCGCGGTGTTCCGGTCGGTGGTGGTCATGTCAGCTCTCCTCGGGGACGCGGACGCGGATGCGGGCACGGTTGCGGGGCAGCAGGAAGCCCGCCGCGATCAGCCAGGCCAGCCCGGCGAAGCGGGCGACCGGCAGGAGCAGGGCGGCGCCCTCGGTCAGCAGGACGAGGGTGGCCAGCTCGGCGATGGCGGCCACGGCGAGACCCGCGACGGCCAGGGCCCGCGGCAGGAGCCCGGCCAGCAGCCCGGGTACGGCGATCCCGGCGACGAGCAGGCCCAGTAGCACCACGTGCCCGGGGCCGCCCAGGCCGAACGCCAGGTACTGCAGGGCCCGTACGAGCTCCGGTCGCTGAGCCACCTCGGCGTGCGACAGCACCCAGGTGACCAGGCCGGAGCAGGCCAGGAACGCCGCGGCGAGCACTCCGCCCGCGAGGGCGATGGTGGCGCCGGGCGCCCGGACCCCGAGCCGGCCCAGCCGCGCCGAGACGGTTGCGGCGTAGATGGCCAGGGGGACGGAGGCGGCGAACTGCAGGGCCCCCGATACGCGGACCGCGTCCCCGTGGTCGAGGAAGTACGCGGTGATCGCGTCCGAGTCGCCGAACGGCGACGGGAACGGATCGCCGCCGGCCAGCAGGGTGCTGAGGACGAGGCCGCCGAGGAACAGGGCGGTGAAGACCACGGCGAGGACGCCCGGCGGCGGCCCGGACTGCGGGGCGGTGGTGGGGGTGTTGCGCGGGACACGGCTCTCGATCGCTTCCACGGCACAATCCGTTCTTGAGGAGAATGATTCACTGCGATGAATCATTACATGTCGCGTACGATAGCCGCGTGAACAGCGCCCGGCAACCAGATCCCTCCCCGGCTCCGGCTCCGGCCCAGGACCGGGCTCAGGCCCAGGACCGGGCTCCGGCCCCGGCTCCGCGCGGAGCGGCCTTCCTCCTCGCACAGATCGGTGCCCACGCCGCGGGGCGGTTCGCGGAACGCGTCGCCACCCTGGGGCTCACCCCCGCCGACGTCGGCCTGCTGCGCATGGTCGCCGGGCAGCCCGGCCGCAGCCAGCGCGCGCTCGCCGAGGACCTGGGGGTCGTACCCAGCCGAGTCGTCGCCCTGATCGACGTCCTCGAGGACAAGCAGCTCGTCGAGCGGCGGCGCAGCGCCGAGGACCGCCGCAATTACGAACTGCACCTCACCCCCGAAGGGCGACGGACCCTCGGCGCGGTGTCCCGGGCGGCGGCCACCCACGAGGACGACCTACTGGCCGCCCTCGACCCCGACGGGCGGGCGCGGCTCCTGGAACTCCTCGAACGCGTCGCGGCGCAGCAGGAGCTGACACCGGGTGTGCACCCCGGCTACCGCACGCTCGCGAAGCCGGCGGCGAAGCGGAAGGACTGAGGGCCGACGGGCGGCTGCTTCCGGGGCCGGCTGCCGGAGTTCGCCCACTGCGCGGTGGGCGCGAGGTATGGCACGCTCGCCGTTCGCTACGAAGCCACCGTATTGGTGGCAACCATCAACGAGTGGTCGTGACCATAGGTGCGAAGCGCACCTCAGTCGCCTCGGCCCTGCCATGTGGTCACGCAGGCTTCGTTCCCTTCCGCGTCGGCGAGCACCCAGAATGCGGGGGCACGGGTCGCGGATACGAGTCGGCCCCCGGCCGCCAGTGCGGCCTCGATCCGCCGGGGTGCCTCGTCATGGGGAACGCAGATGTCGAAGTGGATGCGATTGCGCTGCGGGCGCGCCCGATCCATCTGCTGGAACCAGATCGCCGGGCCCTGCCCAACAGGGTCGACAAGTGGATCCTCCGGTCCTTCGGCGCCCGCCTCGTCGGCGTAACCCAGCACCGCCTTCCAGAACGGCCGAATCTCGGCGATGCCCAGCGCATCAATCGCGATCTCCAGGAGTTGGACTGACCGCGGTGCCCCCGTTCCGATCTCGGGCTCCGTCAACAGCAACCCAGTCTCGTTGACGGCGGCCGAGATCCGACGCGCGAGCTCGACGTCCCGGGTGGTAACCGCCGCATGGTCCAGCGACTGCAGGGTGAGCACGACCCGCTGGGGGCGGGCATCGACCCGAAGGTGCCGATCGGCATTGCTGCCGCACACCGCGACGGCGTCCGCCGCCAAGCCGATCGCCTGGGCCAACGATCCGACCGGGACCGACGTTCGCAAAGTGCCCAGCAAGAAGCGCCAGCCGTAGTCGTGGACAGCCTCCGACGCTTCCAGCCGACTCAATGCTCGCTCCATGCCTGCATCCTCGCAGCCCACGGTCACGCCGGTTTGGCGGACATCCGAAACCCCCTAGGTGCAACTGACGGAGCCGCCGCCCCGGGAGCCCGCGGCCACTGCCCCGACAGGGTCAGGCGCTGCCGGCCGCGGCCTCCTCCGCCAACAGGCGGGTCGCCATCGCGCGCATCTCGATCTTGCGGATCTTCCCGGTGACGGTCATCGGGAACTCCTCCACGACATGGACGTAGCGGGGGATCTTGAAGTGGGCGAGCCGCCCCGCGCAGTACGCGCGCACGGCCTTCGCGGTGAGCGGCGCGGCCCCCTCGCGCATCCGCACCCACGCCATCAGCTCCTCCCCGTACTTCGGGTCGGGCACCCCGATGACCTGGACGTCCATGACGTCGGGGTGGGCGTGGAGGAACTCCTCGATCTCGCGCGGGTAGAGGTTCTCGCCGCCCCGGATCACCATGTCCTTGATCCGGCCGGTGATGCTCAGATAGCCGTCGCCGTCCATGACCGCCAGGTCACCGGTGTGCATCCAACCCTCCGGATCGACGGCTTCGGCGGTCTTCTCGGGCTCGCCCCAGTAGCCGAGCATCACCGAATAGCCCCGGGTGCACAGTTCTCCCGGGGTACCCCGCGGGACGGTCCGTCCGGATTGCGGATCGACCACCTTGACCTCCAGGTGCGGGCCGACCCGGCCCACCGTGGAGACCCGGCGCTCGACCGGGTCGTCCACCCGGGTCTGCGTGGACACGGGAGAGGTCTCCGTCATGCCGTAGCAGATGGAGACCTCGGCCATCCCCATCCGCTCGATGACCTCGTTCATGACCTCCACCGGGCAGGGCGACCCCGCCATGATCCCGGTGCGCAGGCTCGACAGGTCGTACCCGTCGAACCCGGGCGCGGCCAGTTCGGCGATGAACATGGTGGGCACCCCGTACAGGGAGGTGCAGGCCTCCGCCTCCACCGCCGCCAGCGTTGCCGACGGATCGAAGGCGGGCGCGGGAATCACCATCGCCGCACCGTGGCTGGTGCAGGCGAGGTTGCCCATCACCATCCCGAAGCAGTGGTAGAAGGGAACGGGGATGCACACCCGGTCGTGTTCGTCGTAGCCGCACAGCTCGCCCACGAAGAAGCCGTTGTTGAGGATGTTGTGGTGCGAGAGGGTGGCTCCCTTGGGGAAGCCGGTGGTGCCCGAGGTGTACTGGATGTTGATCGGGTCGTCCGGGCCCAGTGCGGCCTGCGCCCGCGCCAGCGCGGCCGGATCGGCCCCGCGCCCGCGTTCCAGCAGTGCCTCCCACCGGGGCCCGTCGAACAGGACGGTGAACTCCAGCTCCGGGCAGCGCGGCCGGACCTCCTCGATCATCGCCGCGTAGTCGGAGGTTTTGAAGCGGTCCGCCGCGACCAGGAGCCGGATGCCGGACTGCCCGAGCACGTACTCCAACTCGTGGGAGCGGTAAGCGGGGTTCACGGTGACCAGGATCGCCCCGATCTTCGCGGTGGCGTACTGCACCAGCGTCCACTCGGCGCGGTTGGGCGCCCAGATGCCGACCCGGTCGCCCCGGACGATCCCGAGGTCCAGCAGCCCCAGGGCGAGGGCGTCCACCACGGCGGCCAACTCCGCGTACGTCCACCGGCGGCCGGCGGCCACGTCCACCAGGGCGTCCCGGTCGGGGAAGCGCGCTGCGGTCCGGTCGAGGTTGTCCCCGATCGTCTCGCGGAGCAGCGGGACCCCGGAACCCCCGGACGCACGACTCGACGCTACGGACACACGTACCTCCAGCACTCGCTGCGGCGATGACGGCCAACGCGCACCGCCCATGATCCCCTCCGGGCGGGCCGCGGCACCAGAGGTGCGGGGGAGCGGCGCGCTGGGCCGTCGGCGCACCTGAGAATCGGCTGTGGGTCGGGGCGGCGGCACTCACGACCCTTGCGTGAAAAGCGAACAACAGCAAAAGTGAGCGTGAACAAGGTACCCACCGTTGCCGCTGAGCGCGCCGCTCCTGCCCGGGACGCTCGGCCGACCGGCTGCAGCGCACCGGCACCCCACACCGAGGTCGTACATGCAGGGTGTTCACCGCCTTCTCCTGCCCGCCGGGTTGCGCAAACTCGCCCGGACGCTGCGTCGCCCCGGGGGCGTTCCGCCGCAGCCCGGACCCGCCGGGCGGGAGCGCACCGGCGGCAGGATCCCCCCGTCCAGCGGGCTCACCTCCCGTGAGGAGGAGCTGCTGGCGACCGTGCCCGGCCTGATCCGGCACTGCGGTCGACTCGTGACCGTACGCGACGACCTGCTCCCCGCCGATGCCCGTACCGCCAGTCTCCGGTCGGTCGCCGAGGCCCTGGAGGACGCGGCCGTCTCCTACGGGCTGGTCCCCGACGGGGAGCTCGTCCACCGGGTGGCCATCGCGCCGGGCGACCGGGCCGCGGCCTTGAAGGCCTGCGCCGCCGCCTTCACGGGGCTCCCCGTCTACGCACGTCTGCTCACCGCCGACGGGGAAGCCGGGGACGTGCTCGCCGAGGACCTCCCGGCGGCGGTCGAGTCCGCCGAGACCGCGGGGGTGACGGACGGGGAAGGAGCGGCACACACCGCTCGCGTGCGGGCCGTACGCATCCACCGGCCGGTCATCACCTCCGGCCGGACCCTGACGTACGGCCGCGAAACCGGCTGTGACCTGGAGTTCTGGGAGGTGCCCGACTCCGGCGAGGGCGCGCTCGCCGTGCTGCGCGAGACCCCGTACGGCTGGTGGGTGCCTTCCCTCGCCGCCTCCACCATCCGCCGCATCGACGACCGCGAGTACCCCGTCGTCGACTGCTTCTCGAGCCGCTTCCCCGATGACATCGACTTCCCGATCGACGCGGTGATCACCTGGGTTGACGCCGCCGACCCCGCGTGGCGCCGCCGTCGGGACCGGGCCGCCGAGGCGGAGGCTGGCTCGGACCGCCCTTCCGGCACCGACGGGACCGACGGGACCGACGGGACCGACGGGACCGACGGGACCGCGGTGATCGACTTCGCCGAGAACCGCTACCGCGACCGCGGCGAGCTCCGTTACTGCCTGCGCTCCATCGCCGCCTACGCACCCTGGGTCCGGCGCGTCTTCCTCGTCACCGACGACCAGGCCCCCGCCTGGCTGGCGGCCGACCATCCGCACATCACGGTCATCGACCATCGCGAGCTGTCCACGGAACCGACGGCCCCCGCGGTGTTCAACTCCCACGCCATCGAGAGCCGACTGCACCACATCCCGGGCCTCGCCGAGCACTTCCTCTACTTCAACGACGACATCTTCCTCGGCAGGCCCCAGCGCCCGCAGAACTACTTCCTGCCCTCCGGACTGCCCAAGGTCTTCCACGACTGGCGGGCGGTGGACCCGGGCGGCCGGGCCGGGGACGACGTGTTCACCTCGTCCCAGAAGGTCACCCGGCAGGCCGTCGAGGAGGCCGTCGGCCGCACCTATCCCCACATCCTGGCGCACACCCCGTACCCCCTCACCCGGTCCGCCTTCACCCGCGTCGAGGAGCTGCTGCCCGGTCGGCTCGCCGCCACCGCCCGTTCCGTCTTCCGCAGCGCCGAGGACCTCGCCCCCGTCACCCTCGCCGCCCACCTGGCGCTCGCCGAGGGACGTGCCGTCGAGGGCGACCTCAGGTACGCGTACGTCAGCACCGCGCGCCGCGCCGAGATCGAGCGGCTGCCGGACCTGGCCGTCGAGCGCGGCCACGACGCCTTCTGCCTCGCGGACGACGAGGACCCGGACGGACGCGACGGGGGCGACGGGGGCGGAAGCGGAGGCGGAGGCGGGCTGTCGGCGGTGCAGCAGAACCAGGTCGTCGCGGCCTTTCTGGAGGCCTACTTCCCGGTGCCCTCTCCGTTCGAACAGCAGCCGGCTCCGTCCGGGACCGAGGCCTCCCGGGGGTGACGCTTTCGCCCCGGCCATCATGCCCGGCCTTCGGCGGCGGCCACGGCGCGGGTCGGATTCCGGCCCCGTAGGGCGGCCGCGCCTCGCCCGCGGAGCCCCCGCCACCTGCTGTTCTGTAGATCTCGGTCCGGCGGATTGCCTTCCGCATATCCACGGCGAGCCCGGGCAGACGCTGACCACCGATCGGTGGCACAGGACGACGAGGCGATGGGCGATTGCATGCGAAGCGTGGGCGTGGAGGAAGAGCTGCTGCTGGCGGACGCGGACAGCGGGGAGCCGCTGGCCGTGTCGGGAGCCGTGCTCGCCGAAGCCGACCGCGCCGCCGCAACCGCCGGTGCGGCGGACGGAAAGGACCCCGGCCACACTTTCGAGGCGGAGCTCCAGGAGGAGCAGGTCGAGTTCGGCACGAGACCGGTGACGGAGATGGGCGAACTGCAGGAGGAGATCCTCCGGTGGCGCGCCGAGGCGGCCCGGCACGCCGCGGCGGCCGGTGCGGTCGTGGCGGCGATCGGCACCTCACCGTTGGTCGTCCGCCCCTCGATGTCCCCCGGACACCGCTACGAGTGGGTGTCGCGGCAGTTCGGCATGACCGCCCAGGAGCAGCTGACCTGCGGCTGTCACGTCCACGTGTCGGTGGAGTCGGACGAAGAGGGGGTGGCCGTACTGGACCGCATCCGGCTCTGGCTGCCCGTACTGACCGCGATGAGCGCAAACTCCCCGTTCTGGCAGGGGGAGGACACCGGCTACGGCAGCTACCGCAGCCGGGTCTGGAACCGGCTGCCGGCCGCCGGGCCGGTGGACGTCTTCGGCTCCGCCGACCACTACCACGCGGAGGTGCGGGCCATGGTCGAGTCGGGCGTGCTGCGCGACACGGGGATGGTCTGGTTCGACGCGCGGCTGTCCGCGTCCTACCCGACGGTGGAGGTCAGGGTCGCGGACGTGTGCCTCGACGCGTCGACCCCCGTCCTGCTGGCCGCCCTCGTACGCGCCCTGGTGGAGACCGCGGCCCGGGAGTGGCGAGCCGGTGAGCCTCCGGCGAGGGTCAGCACCGGGCTGCTCCGGCTCGCGTCGTGGCAGGCGGGCCGCTCGGGACTGGACGGTCCCTTGTTGCACCCCGAAACACTGCGGGAGACCGCGCCCGAGGTCGCCGTCGACGCGCTCTACCGGCACGTCGGCGAGGCCCTGGCCGACTCCGGCGACGAGGAGTTCGTGCGGGCCGCGATCGCCGGCCTCCTGGAGCACGGGAACGGCGCGCGCGTCCAGCGGAGCCTGCTGCGGTCGGAGGGGGACCTGGCCTCGGTCGTCCGGCACTGCGCGCGCCGGACCACGGCCGGCATCGACCGGGCGGCCCGGGACCTGCCGCGCTGACGGGGAGCAGGCGGCAGGGGGCGGTCCGGGTGGCTTCCCGGGCCCGCCCGACCGTCAACTGGCCGCACTCCGCCGCCGCTTGGGACGCGAGTTCGTCCGGTGGCGTTCATAACTGACGGAACGGATGCCTCCGCGGGGGTGTGATCACAGGTGACCCTTTTCGGTCAGGATGGAACCAGTTACTCAAGGTAAGGGGCATCGTTCGGCTCCTCGCCGCGCCCCCCTGTCCCCCCTTGTCTCACCTGCCCCACGTGTCACACGCAATCGGCAGCAATTAACGCGGCTGTACCCAGGATGGTGCGAAAGATTTCCCGATCTGTGTCCACAAGGCCGCAAAACAAGTCCGAAAGTGACAGGTTTGCTTTGACTCCTGGGCGATGGATCCGTGAATGTCGTTCACATGTCCGACACATCTCGAGCCGCCACCGGTGGCCCTATGCGCTTGCGCGACTTCCGACTGTTACTCGCGGGAGCCGCCACCGGACAGTTCGGTGCACAGGTGACACTGGTGGCGCTGCCCCTCGTGGCCGTCCTCGAACTCGACGCTCCCGCCTTCCAAGTGGGCCTGCTGACCGCCGCGGAGACCGCCGCCTTCCTGCTCGTCGGGCTGCCCGCCGGGGCACTCACCGACCGCATGCGCAAGCGGCCCCTGATGATCCGCGCGGACCTGGTGCGCGCCGTGGCCATGGCCAGCATCCCCGTTGCCGCGCTCGCCGACGTCCTGACCATGGCCCAGCTGTACGCCGTCGCGCTCGTGACCGGCGTGGCGACCGTGTTCTTCGACGTCGCCCATCAGAGCTACCTGCCGCAGATCCTGCCCCGTGACCAACTCGTGGCCGGCAACGGCGCACTGGAGACCGTCCGTTCCACCGCCCAAGTGACCGGCCCCGGTATCGGCGGCGGCCTGGTCCAGCTCGTCGGAGCGCAGTTCGCGGTCATCGTCGACGCCATCGGCTACGTGCTCTCCGCCCTCTTCCTCCTGCGCATCGAGCGGGCCGAGGAAGCGCCCGAGCCCGCTGCTGCCGGAGGCTCCCTGCGCAAGGAGATCGGCGAGGGCCTCCGCTTCGTCTTCGGCCATCCGCTGCTCCGCGTCATCGCCCTCACGACCGGCCTCGCCAACTTCTCCACGGCGGTCCTCATGGCGACACAGACCGTGCACCTGGTCCGTGTCGTCGGCCTGGAGGCCGGCGGGCTCGGGCTGGTGCTGTCCGCGTCGGCCGTAGGAGGGCTCCTGGGTGCCCTGTGCGCCGGACGCATCGCCAACCGACTGGGGCAGGGCCGGGTCATCCTCCTGTCGCTCCTCGTGACCGGCCCGTTCGCACTGCTGTGGCCGCTGTCCGGGCACGGCGTCGCCGGAGCGGTCCTCTTCGCCGCCGGATCGGCGGTCGTCTCCTTCGGCGCCGTCGTCTACAACGTCGCCCAGGTCAGCTTCCGCCAGGGGATGTGCCCACCACGGCTGCTCGGCCGGATGAACGCCACCCTGCGCTTCCTCATGTGGGGCACCTTGCCGCTGGGCGCGCTCCTCGGCGGAGCCCTCGCCCAGTCCTACGGGTCGCGCACGGCACTCGCCTGGTGCGCCGTCGGCATCCTCGCCGTACCGCTGCCGCTGCTGTTCTCCCCGCTGCGCCGGATGCGGGACCTGCCCGGTCCGCCGGACGACGGTGGCGCCGACGCCACCGACGGGACACCGCGGGACACGACCTCCGCCGGAGGCGACGAACGGCCGGCCCCCGCACCCACCGCCTGACCACCGCCCGACCACCGTTCGGCGAGCGGGGACGACCCCTGAGCGCGCACCGCGCCCGCCGCCACACCGTTCCGCGAGCGACCGCGGCCACGACGAAGAGGACCACGTGCTCAGCATCACGAGTCAGTACCTGGCCCTCTACCGGCGCCTCGCCGGCGACCGGTCCGACACCCTGCTGCCGGTCACCGGAGCACAGCGCCGCTTCCTGCTGGTGCGTTCGCTGGACCCGTCCGGACGCCCCGACGTGGTGCCGATGTTCTTCGCGTTCCCGTCCGCAACCGTCGACCCCGAACGCCTGCGGGCAGCGGCATCCAGGCTCGCCGCACGGCACACCGCCCTGCGCTCACGGCCCGACGTCGTCCGCGGCACACCCGTCCTGCGCGTCGCCGATCCGGACGTCACCGTGACCCGATCGGCCCTCGTACCGGGGGAGTCGCCCGCCGACGGGCTCCGTCGCGCGCTGGCCTCCTGGGACGCGCAGGGTCCCCCCTTGCGGCTCTTCCTCGTACACGACGAGCAGCGCGAGGAGGACATCCTCGCCGTCGCCCTGGACCACGCCGTCTGCGACGGCCGTTCACTGGCACGGATCGTCGACGAACTCGGCGCCGCGTACGGCGAGGAAGCCCCCAGACCCCAGGTAGAACCGGAGGAGACGGAAGCCGAACTCGCCGCCTACCGGGACGCGGTCCTGAGTCAACTCGCCGCCGAGGAAAGGGCGGAGACGCCCGAAGCGGCCGCGTACTGGGCGGACCGGCTGCGCGCGCTGCGCGCCCACGCCCCGGCCCCCCGTCCGGCGCGCGTGCCCGAGGGCGCATGGCCCAGCGGCGCCGCGCAGGCCCGGCTGCCCGCGCACGACGGTGGCGTGTCCTTCCCCGGGCTGCTCGACGCCTGCCGCTCCGCCGCCCGCGAGCTGTACGGCCCCGGCCGCGCGGTCCCGCTCGGCTACCCGTGGGGCGGCCGTCCCACGGGAGCGGAACCGGTCGTCGGTTGCTTCCTCAACACCCTCGTCTTCCCCACCTACACCGGCCACGGACCCGGCCCGGAAGTGACCGCCGACGCGTGGTGGGACGATCTCGACCGGGCCGACGTACCGTTCGACGCGGTCGTGACCGCGGCGCGGGCCGCCGGCTCGGCCTGGACGGGAGGCCTCGACGGACTGCTCACCGTGGACGACGACAGCCGTCGCCCGCCCCTGACGCTCGCCGGCGTCGAGGGACGGGAGGTCCACGTCGACGGCAGACCGGTTCGCGGTCCCTTCGCCGTCTCCGTCACCCAGGGAGCGGAGATCCGCGTGCAGATGGCGTGGGACCGGGCGGTGTTCGACGACGAGACCGCGCACCGGGCCTTCGACGCGCTCAGCCGGGCGCTGCGCCCCTCGGAGCACACCACGCAGTGACCCCGTCGCCCGGACGCCGCCGAAGGCTCCGGGAACGACGCGCACCCGTGACCTCCCGCCACACCACCGACCCGCGGCCACCGCGCACCGGTGCCCACGCGCAACCGCAGCGCTCGGCACCCGGCACCCGGTACCGCAGCGCAGCCCACGCGGCCGTGCACCCCGAACTTCCCCACGGCATCCCCCCACGGCCCCACCCGTGGAACGCGGCACCGCGCGACCCGCGAAGCCGCCCGCACGACCACCGGACACGACCGTGACCGGCACGGAGACCGACCCGACAACCTCAGGGATCGCCCATGCTTCCCCTCTCCTCCTCGCAGGAGATCGTCTGGCTGCACGAGCAGATGCAGCCCGGCAGTCGCGCCTACAACTTCACCGCTTCACTGGACCTGTGGGGCACCCTCGACAGCGAGGCGCTGCGCCGGGGGCTCGAAGCCACCTTGGCCCGCCACCCCGGCCTGCGGCTCGAACTCGTCGCCTCCACCGGGTCGGTACCGGCGCAGCGGGTCGCGCAGCAGTGCGCGCCGCGACTGCGCACGGTCGACCTCAGCACCGAGGAGGACCCCGACGCGGCCTTCGCCCGTCTCCTGCGCACCGAGGCCGAGACACCGCTCGACACCTTCGAGGCACCGCTCATCCGCTGGACGCTCGTGCGACTGGCCGAGCGCCACCACCGCCTGATCCACGTCGAGCACCACCTGATCCACGACGGGCACTCCTTCGCGATCCTGCTCGACGACGTCTTCCGCGTATACCGCGCCCACGTCCTCGGCGAAACCCTGGAGCTCCCGACCGCCTCCTCCTACGCGGACCACGTCCAGGAGCGGGCCGAGGCCGCGTACGCCCCCGCATCGCTCGACTTCTGGCGGGCCGAACTGCGCGACCAGCAGCACGACCTGCCGCTGCCCGGTCTGACCCGCCCCGGCGCCCGGCGCAAGCACCACGGCGGACAGCTGCGCCAGACGATCGGCGCGGATCTCGCCGAACGCCTGCGCACGCACGCCCGCGAACGCGGACTCACCCCCTTCTCCACGCTCCTCGGACTCTTCGCCGAACTCCTGCGCCGGCACAGCGGCCGCTCCCGCATGGTCATCGGCACCGCCGTCGGCAACCGCCCCCTCGGCTACGAGGACGCCGTGGGCATGTTCGTCAACACCATCCCACTGCCGCTCGTCCTAGACGGCGCGGCCCCCGCCCAGGACGCCATGGACGAGGTCACCGACACCCTCATCCGGGCCCTGCCGCACCAGGACGTACCGGTCCAGGAGCTGACCCGGGCGCTCGGCATGCATACCTCCGGCGCCGACAACCCGCTCTTCTCGGTCATGTTCAGCGCCCACGACGCACCGCTGCCCGAGATCGACGTGCCCGGTCTCGACATCACCCTCTTCGAGGGCTTCAACACCGGCACCACCCGCTTCGACCTCGACGTGGTCCTGCTCCCGGACGACCGGCGCGGCGTCACCCCGCGCCACGGATCGCCCGGTATGACGTTGGTCTGGGACTACGACATGGACCTCTTCGGCGAAGACGTCGCCCGTCTCGTCTCCGGCCGCTTCCTGGACCTGCTGCGCGCCTACCTCGACAGCCCCGAGACTCCGCTGGCCGACCTGCACCCGACCGTCGCGGAGCCGGCCGCCGCGCCCGTGCCCGTCCCCGCCGACCGCGATCCGCTGGACCCGGTGGCCGCGCACCACCCGTCGCTGCCCGCCCTGCTGTGCGGCGCCCGCCGCCTCACCTACGGCGAACTCGACGAACGCGTCGGCTCGCTCGCCGAGCGACTGAAGGCCGCCGGTGTGACCCCCGGTCGGCCGGTGGCCGCGGTCCTGCCCAGGGGGACCGAATCGGTCGTCGCCCTGCTCGCCTGCCTGCGGACCGGCGCCGTCTACTGCCCGCTCTCCCCGTCCGACCCGCCGGCCCGGCTCGGACTGCTGCTGGAACGGCTCGCTCCCGCGCTCGTCCTCATCGGCGACGCCACCCCGGCCCTGCCCGAAGCACTGCCGACCGCCCGGATCGACGCCCCGGTACTGCCGTCCGCGCACGGAACCGCCGAACTTCCCGGCACGGCGTACGTCATCCACACCTCCGGATCCACCGGCACGCCCAAGCCCGTCGCCGTCGGTCCCGAGGCACTGGTGCACCACATGACGGCGACCGCCGACCGGTTCGGCCTCACCATCTCGGACCGGGTCCTGATGTTCGCCCAGCCGTCCTTCGACGTGGCGCTCGAGGAGGTGCTGCCGACCCTGCACGCCGGTGCGTGCCTGGTCCTGCCCGAGCACGAGGTACCCACGGGCGCGGAGCTCGCCGAACTGCTGACGTCCGCCCGGGTCACCGTCGCCAACCTGCCCACCAGCTACTTCCTCGCCACCCGCGAGGACCTGCGTCCCGCCCTGCGCGACGAGAGCTGGACGCCCAGGCTCCTGGTCCTCGGCGGCGAGCGCCTTCCCGTGGAGGCACTGCGCGGTGTCCTCGCCGACACCGACGCCACCGTGCTCAACGCGTACGGCGTCACAGAGGCGGCCATCAGCTCGACCGTCCACGAGATCTCCCGCGACGCCCTCGCCGAGGGGTCCGAGATCCCCCTGGGCACCGAGCTCCCGGGCGAGCGGGTCCACGTCCTGGACGCCCACCACCGCCCGCTGCCGTCCGGCGCCGTCGGCGAACTCGCCGTTGCCGGACCCGGGCTCGCCCAGGGCTACGCGGGCAACGCGGAGGCGACGGCCGCCCGGTTCGTCCACGTCGAGGCACTCGACGGGCAGCGCGTCTACCTCACCGGGGACCTCGGCTACCGTGGTCTGGACGGCCTGCTCTACTTCCTCGGGCGGCGCGACCACCAGATCAAGCTGCGCGGTCACCGCATCGAGCTGGAGGAGATCGAGGCGGCCGCCTCCGCAGTGCTGGGCGGCCGGTCCTGCGCCGTCGTACTGGACCGGGAGGGCCCCGGCGGGCCCCGGCTCGTCGGCTTCCTCGAAGACGGGGCAGAGGGCGCGGCCTTCGACGAGAAGGCCCTGCACGCCGAGCTGAGCCGCCGCCTGCCCGGCCCCCTCGTGCCCGCCCGGTGGGCACGGCTGGACAACATGCCGACCCTCGCCGGCGGCAAGCCCGACCGTACGGCACTGTCCCGCCGGGCCGCGGCGCTCGACCCCGACGAAGCCACGGCAACGCCCGAGCCCGGAACCAGCTCCGAGCCCGGCGCGGCCCCCACGGACGTGTCCGACGATCCGATGACGGCCTTGCTCACCGAAGGCTGGCGCACGGTCCTCGGCCACAGCCGGTTCGACGCCCGCTCCCACTTCTTCCACAGCGGGGGCCATTCCCTGCTGGCGGCCGAGCTGGCCGCCTGGCTGGAGCCCCGGCTGGGCACGCGCCCGCCGCTGAAGGTGCTCTTCCGCAACCCCGTGCTCGCCGACCAGGCCGATGCCCTCGCCACCACCGCCCTTTCCACGGAGTCGTGATGACCCAGTCCCCGATCGCAGTCGTCCTTCCCGCGACGCCCACCGACACCGGACCCGCGCTGAGCGTCGCCCACGGTCCCTCCGCCGAACCGACCGGAGTGCTCGCCCACTTCGAGGAATGGGCCCGGCGCACCCCGCAGGCCCCGGCAGTGATCGACCGCACACAACTCTGGACGTACCAGGACCTCGACGCGGCGGCCGAGCTGGTCGCCGCGGACCTGGCCGACCGCGTCCGCCCCGGTGACCTGGTCGGCGTCTGCCTCGACCGGTCCACCGCCCTGGTGGTGACCGCCGTCGCGCTCGCCCGGCTCGGCGCCGTCTACCTACCGCTCGGCCCCCGCCCCGGCGAGCGCCGCATCCAGGCCGTCACCGAGGACCTCGACGTCACCTGCCTCATCGGCGACCCCGGCGTCCTGCCCGCGGAACACCGCAGCGGGGAGCACGTCCCGCTGCCGCTGCCCACCGGCGGTGTCAACGCCCCCACCACCGCGGTGGCGGCCTTCGCCGACTCCGTCCGAGGCGTCCGGCGCGCACCCCGAGGAGCCTTGTACGCCGTCCTCACCTCCGGTTCCACCGGCCGCCCCAAGGCGGTCGCCGTGGCCGAGTCCTCGCTGTCCGTCGCCCTCGACTGGTACCGGGCCGAGACCGGCCTCGCACCGGGCGACCGCCAGTCCCTGCTCATCGGCGTCGCGTTCGACCCGCACCTGCTCGAACTGTGGGCCGCCCTGACCTCGGGTGCCGCCCTCGTCCCGGCCCCGGACGACACCCGCTGGGACTCGCACGTACTCACCGACTGGTGGCGTGACACCGGCCTCACCCACGCCGTGGCGGCCACTCCCACCGTCGAACCGCTCCTGGACCGGCCCTGGCCGCAGGGCCTGAAGCTGCGTCACCTCGTCGTCGGCGGCGACCGCATGCGCCGCCGCCCCGGCGCCGACGTCACCGCGACCGTCCACAACGCCTACGGCCCCGCGGAAGCTACCGTCGTCACCACCACCCATACCATGCGCGGCACCGACCCGGAAGCCGGCGACCCGACCCCGCCCCCCATCGGCACCGCACTGCCGGGCGTCACCCTCGTCGTCACGGACGACGGGGGCCGCCCCGTCGCCCGCGGGCAGGAGGGCGAACTGCGCATCGGCGGCCACTGCCTGGCGCTCGGCTACCTCGACCCCGAACTCACCGCCCGCCGGTTCACCTCGCCCGCGCCGGAACCGGCACTGCCGGAGATCGACCGCCTCTACCGCACCGGCGACCGGGTACGGATGAACGCCGACGGCAGCCTGGACTTCCTCGGCCGCCTCGACGACCAGGTGAAGATCAGCGGCGTGCGGATCGAACCGGTCGAGGTGGAAGCCGCCTTCGAGCATGACCCCCGGGTGCGCACCGCCGTCGTCACCGTGCTGCGCGACAGCTCCGGCCACGGCCGCCTCGTCGCCCACGTACGGCCCGCCGACGGCGTCGAACCCACGGCGGGGGACCTCCTCGACGCCGTCCGGTCCTGGCTTCCCGAGCAAGCCGTCCCCACCGCCGTACGGATCGTCGACGGCTTCCCGCTCGACGCCAACGGCAAGGTGGACCGGCCGGCCCTGGCAGCCCGGGCCACCGGCGCACCCCGGAGCGCCACCACGGACGAGCCCGCAGATGCCACCGCCTCCGCCTCCGAGCTGCTCGTGCTGGGGGCGCTGCGCGACCTCCTCGGCCGGCCCGGCATCGGCCTCGACGACCACTTCACCGACGCCGGCGGCACCTCCGTCGTCGCCGCACGACTGCTGGCAACCGTCGAACGCGAGACCGGAGTGCGCCTGCGCGCCCCCGAGCTGCTGCGCAGCACCGACCTGCGCGCCTTCGCCGCCCTCCTCGACCAGCGCCGGACCCCGCGCCCGGAAGGAGCCTGACATGACACCCACCACCCTGCGGCCCGCCGCCCCGGCGACCGCCCTGCCGGCACTCGTCGCGCGGCACGCCGAACTCACCCCCGACGCCCTCGCCGTCGTGGACGGCGACACCACCCTCACCTACGGCCGACTCCTCCAGGCCGGCCACGCCCTCGCGGCACACCTGCGCACGCAGGACGTGGCTCGCGGCGACCGGGTGGCGCTCCTGACGGCGCGGTCGTCCCGCACGGTCGTGGCGCAGCTCGGGCTGTGGCTGGCGGGAGCCGCGTGCGTGCCGCTCGATCCCGCCCAGCCCCGCCCGCGTACCGAGGCGATGATCGCCGACGCGGAGGTGACGCTCACCATCGGCGACGCGAAGCTGCTGGACGCGGCCGCACTCCCCGGCCCCGTCCTCGCCCTGCCCGAGGAGCCGCTCACGACCGGTCGACCGGTCGACGAGTCCGACCCGGACAGCCCGGCATTCATCATGTTCACCTCCGGATCCACCGGCCGCCCCAAGGGCGTCCTCGTACCGCACCGGGCCATCACCGAGCTGGTCACCGCGCCCGACTACGTCACCCTCACCGGCCGCGACCGCGTCCTGTTCCACTCGCCGATGACCTTCGACGCCTCCACGTTCGAGGTCTGGGGCGCGCTCGCGGGCGGCGCCGCGGTCGTCGTCTGCACCGAGCAGCGGCCGTCCTTGGAGGACCTCGCCCGGCACGTCGAACGGCACGGCGTGACCGTGGCCTTCTTCACCACGGCCCTCTTCCACCAGCTCGCCGCACGTCGCTCCCGCGTCTTCGCCCAGCTCCGATCGGTCGTCGTGGGCGGCGAGGCGATGGCCGCCGCGCCGGCCCGTGAAGTGCTCACCGCCTTCCCCTGGCTGGAGCTCGTCAACGGCTACGGGCCGACCGAGACCACCACCTTCGCCACCGCCCACCGGGTCACCGGGCAGGACTGCGCCGGGCCGATACCGATCGGCAGGCCCATCGCAGGGGCCACCGCGCACGTCCTGGACGCCGAAGGGCACCCGGTCGCCGACGGTGACCGCGGCGAACTGTGGATCGGCGGCAGCAGGCTCGCCCACGGGTACACGGGCCTGCCCGCACTCACGGCCGAACGCTTCGTCGAGCATCCCGCCGCCGCCGGCGAGCGGCTCTACCGCACGGGCGACATCGTCTCCCTCAGGCCCGACGGCATCCTCCACTTCCACGGCCGCAACGACGACCAGGTGAAGATCCGCGGCTTCCGCATCGAACCGGCCGAGGTCGAACACGCCCTCCGTGAGCAGCCGGACGTGGACGACGCTGCCGTCGCCGTCGACGTCGCCGGCACCCCCGGGGCCCGCCTCGTCGCGTTCGTCGTCCCCGCGCCCGGCCCCGTACCGCACGGCGCGGCACTGCGCGAGCGGCTCACCGCAGTCCTGCCCGCCCACCTGGTTCCCGACACGGTCACCGTGCTGGAGCGGCTGCCCCTCACCCCGGCCGGCAAGGTCGACCGCCGCGCCCTCGCCGCACGCGCGCACACCGCCGAGAGCCCGCCCGCCGACGAGCCGGCGGCGCAGATGACACCGCTGGAACAGGCCGTCGCCGAGGTGTGGAGCCAGGCCCTGGGCGTCGAGGTCACGCGCGCCGACGACGAGTTCCTCCTCCTCGGCGGCCATTCCCTCCTCGCCCTCGCCGTCACCGACGACCTGCGCGAGGAACTCGGTGTGGAACTCTCCCTCGCCGAGTTCTTCGCCGCCCCGACCGTCGCAGCCCAGGCCGCGCTGGTCGAACGCGCACTCCTGGCCGCCCACGCAGACCTCCACCCCGAGACCGAGACCGAGACCCCGGAGCACAGCGATGTCCACTGACACCGACTCCGCGGCCCGCGGCAGCCGGCAGCAACTCCAGCAGGAGCTGCTGCGCCGGGCCCGCGCCGGAACCGCCCGCCGCGCGACGGCCGGAGCCGAGCCGATCTCCGGCGCGGGCACCGGCCAGGACGGCCACGCATCCCAGACCGAAAGCGCCCCCCTCTCCCGCGCCCAGCGCCGCATGTGGCTGATGGAGCGGCTCGGCGGCGCGGGCGACTCGTACCACGTACCGTTCGCCACCCGGGTACGCGGTCCGTTCGACGTGGCCGCGTTCGCCACCGCCCTCACGCGGCTGGTGGCCCGGCACGGCATCCTCCGCACCCGCTACGCGGAGCGCGCGGGCGAGCCCCACCAGGAGGTGCTGCCCACGCCGCGGACGGTCCCCGTGCACGTGGTCGACGCCGGCCCGACGGACGCCCCGGACCTGCTGCGGCGCGAGTCGGCCCGGCCGTTCGACCTCGCGGCCGGCGACGCGGTACGGGCCCTCGTCCTGCGCCACGGCCCGCAGGACCACACCGTGCTGCTGACGTTCCACCACATCGCCGTGGACGGAGCCTCACTGGAGACCGTGGCCACCGAGCTCGCCGTCCTCTACACGGCGGCCACCGACGGAACGGGTCGACACGCGCTCGCCGCACCGCCGCAGTACGCCGACCACGCACGCCGCGAGCACGACGACCTGCCCGGCTTCGAGGCGGAACTGAACCGCTGGAGCGACCTACTGGCCGACGCCGCCCCGCCGCGCCTGCCCCGGCCGGCGGCGGCCGCACCCTCCACAGCGGCGCGCCCCGGTGCCGCGCACACCGTTCCGTTGGCGCCGGAGGTGCCGGATACCCTGCGGGCGCTGGGAGCACAGCGGCAGGCCACGCTCTTCGCGGTGTCCCTCACTGCGGCCTTCGCCGCACTGCACCGCCTCACCGGCGACGACGACCTCGTCATCGGCGTGGCGGGCACCCACCGCAGCGGAACCGCCATGCGCGGCCTGGTCGGCCTGTGCGTCAACACCCTGCCCGTACGGGTGGACGTCTCCGGCGACCCGTCCTTCGCCGAGCTGCTGCGCCGCGTGAGCGACGCGCTCCTCGAAGCCCAGCGCCACCGGCACATCCCCTTCGACCTGGTCCTCGAACGCCTCGGCGCCGGGGCCCGCGGCGCCGACGGCACCGCACTGGTCCGTGTCACCTCCGACGTCCTCGGCGAGCCGACGGTACTGCGGCTGCCGGGTACGACGGCCGAATACGTCGACATCCCCTCCGACGGCGCGAAGTTCACCCTGTCCTACGGCCTGCTCCCGGGCGACGACGGTGCACCGCCCCGGGCGCTCCTCCAGTACGACGCGAACACGCTGGACGACACCGTGGCGGAGGCGGCCGCACGGGACTACGCGGCCCTGCTCCACGCGGTCGCGGACGACCCGGAACTCGCCCTGAGCAAGCTGCCCCTCCCCGGTCCGAGCGGCGGCTCCGGCCCCGGGGACGGAGCCGACCGGGACGGCGACCGCCACCCGGCCGCGCAAGCCCTGCGCGCCCACCCGAGCGTGGCCGACGCCATGGTGGTCCAGCCCGAACAGGGGTCGTCCGTGGCCTATGTCGTCCTGCACGACAGCTTCGGCCCGTCCGGTCACGAACTGCTGGGCCTGCTGCGCCGGTCGCTCGCGCCCGGGGCCGTGCCCGCCACGGTCACGCTGCTCGACGCGCTGCCGCGCTCGGCCTCCGGGACGCTCGACCCCGCCCGGCTGCCAGGGCCGTCCCTACCGAGCGCCCCGTCCGGCCCGCGGGCCCGGGCGATCGAGGAGGGCTTCACCGCCGTGCTCGGCGTCGCCCCGTCGCCGGACGACGACTTCTTCGCCCTCGGCGGCCACTCCCTGAAGGCCGTGCAGCTCGCCGAACGGCTGCGTACGGACCTCGGCCTGCCGCTCACGGGCCTCGACGTGCTCCAGGCCCGCACCCCCCGGGCGCTGACCGTGCTCCTCGACGAACGGGCGGCGCAGCAGAGCGCCGCGAAGACCGTGAGCAGGCCGGCCCCCCGTTCCCGGGACGTTCGCCCGGGCACCGTGCTCGTCACCGGCGCGACGGGTGGCGTGGGCGCGTTCGTCGTACGTGAACTCGCCGCCCGGGGCCGTCCCGTGCTGGCCCTGGCCCGCCCCGAGTCCGCCCATCTGATCGCCACCGAGGGCGTCGACGTCATCGAAGGCGACCTCACCGACCTGGCCGAGCTGCGGGACGCCGTCGCACAGGCGGACGCGGTCGTCCACGCCGCCTGTACCTTCACCCGGCACGACGTGGACCTGGCGGCGATGGAGGCGATGGTCGACGCCTGGCGGCGCGGACCGTTCGTCTTCGTCAGCAGCGTCGACGCCTACGGGCATCCCGGGACGGACCGGGTCGCCGAGGAGTCGCCGCCCCACGAGCCCGTCAGCCCGTACGGGAGGGCCAAGCTCGATTGCGAGGCCATGGTGTTGCGCGCCGCGGGGACCGAGGGGCGCGGGGGCGCGAGCGCCGTACGGTCGCCGATCGTCTGGGGCGCGCACGACCGGCTGCGCGAACAGTTGCGCTGGGGCGCCCTCGGCACCCTCTACCAGTCCGCCCTCCAGGGCCGGCCGATCGACCTGCCGCGCCCCGGTACCGGCGGACACGACTGGTACGGAGCCGCCTGGGTGCACGCGGCCGCCCTGGCCCGTGCGGTGGCCGCGTGCCTGGAACGGCCCGTGCACGGAGTCGCCAACGCGTGCAGCGGCCACGTGTCCTGGCACGACCTGGCACAGGACCTCACGGAACTGCTCGGCTCCCGCGCGGACATCCGGGGGACCGGGGCGGTCCCGCGGGACCTCGATCACCGCTGGCACTACGACAGCGCCCGCCTGGCCCGTCCACTGCGCGCCCGCCCGGGAGAGGACCGGCGGACCGTACTGGCCGAGATGATCGACGCCATGCCACCCGACAACGGCTGACACACCGCGTGCGCCCGGAGCCTCCAGGACACTCCGGGCGCACGCGGCGCACGGTCCGGTCGGCGGGGCCGCGGCTGAGGGCTTCCCGGTCGGGCGGCGCCCGGCCGTCAGGCCTGCGCACCCACTCGCCACCTATTGCGGTTTCGGGCCCTTCATCAACTTGCTGAGCTGTTCCAGGGGGCCCTCCGTCATGCCCCGGACGTAGTCCCAGCCGTTGTGGTCGCCGCCCTGGATCTCGTGGATCGTGACCTTGATCGGCTCCTTGCCGAACTGCTGCTGGAACTTCTCCATCCGGTCGCGCCCGCCCTCCTTGGTGCCGTACTGGAAGAGGATGTCGACCGCGGGGCCCTTGTCGTTGATCAGCTTCGGGGCGAGCTTTTCGGGGTTGTTCGCGTCCATTTCCGCCTGGTGGCCCTTCCAGAGCGGGGAGTCCGGGACGATCTCGCCGCCGTTGGCGATGACGGCCCGGAAGCGGTCCGGCTTCTGCAGCAGCTGTTTGAGGCCGACGAAGGCGCCGGAGGAGTTGCCCATGAAGGCCCAGCCGTCGCGGGACTTGTACGTACGGAAATTGGCCCGGGCGAGGTCGGGCACGTCCTCGCCTATCCACGTGCCCATCTTGGCCTGGCCGGGTATGTCGGAGCCGTCGTAGTAGTACTTGGCGTCCGGGTTGAGGATCGGCATGACCAGGATGAACGGGAGGCTCTTGCCGGCTGCGGCGCCTTCGGCAACGGCCTTCTGGAGACCCAGCTTCGGCATGGTCGCCCAGTAGTTGTCGGCGTTCCCGTTGCCTCCGGGCAGCGCGATCATGACGGGGAAGGCGCTCTTGGCGTACTCCGGGCGGTCGTATTCCTTGGGAGTCCACACCCAGACGCTGCCGTCGAAGCCGGACTTGGCGCCCTTCACGCGGGCCTTGGATATTCGGGTGCCGTCGTCCAGCTTGACCGTCTGCTTGAAGTCGGTGAAGGGCCCGGAGGGGAGGGAGACGTCCGGGTCCGCGCTCGGGGCGGAGGCCTGTTTCCCGCCGCCGGTCTCCTTGTTGCCGTCCGCAGGGGCAGCGGGCTTCCCGTAGCTGACGGACGCGCCGTTCCCGTCGAACCAGTCCGTCGTCCAGTAGATCAACCCGGCGCCGGTGCCGGCGAGCAGGGCCACCGCCACCCCGGACGCGATCCACACCTTCCTGCGGGATCGCCTGGGCTGCTGCGGCTGCGGGTACTCGTGCACGAACTTTGCTCCGAACGGGGCGGCTGCCCTCGGGCGGGCAGAACGGGTGGGTTCTCCTCTTTGGATGTGTTCTGGACCCGAAGGGTTGCAAAAAATGCGCAATTAATATCGTTCATATTTCAAATGAGCGCGTCCGTGTCGTTGCCCCACCGGCACGGACGCGACGTGCGAAGGACCGGCCACGCCCCCGCGCGACGGGAGGTCAGCCCCAGCGGGCCAGCGGCCCGCGGCGGGTTCGTCCGACAGACCCGAACTAGACGGCGCCGTGCGGTCGGGCCACGGGGGCCGGCTGCCGGTTCACCGTTGGTACTGCAGAGCGTCGGCACCTGCGGCGATGACCTCGGCGAGCCGGTTGGCGACGGCCGCGTTGCAGCCGCCGAGCCGCACGAAACCGTGGCTGGCCACCGGCCCGTCGTTGCACAGGGAGGGAAGGGTCATGCCGGCGAGCGCGAGCGCTGCCTGGAGATTGGTGACCGCGTCTTCGCCGTCCTGGTAGGCGGCGTCCTGAAGCCGCTTGTACTGCATCCGCTCGGCGTGGCTCAGTTCGTACACCATGGTTCTTGCCCTTCGGGGGAGGTGGGGGAAGTGTGAGGGGTGGGGCGCCGGAGCGCGTTGTGGATTCGTTCGGTTCGGTCCGTCGAGGTGCGGCCCGCGGCCCGGCCCGGCCCATGACCCATGGCCCCTGGGCGCACGGCTGCCACGGGTGCCGCGTCGCTCATCACCGAGCCGGCGCGTTCGCCGCAGATGACGGCGGGGCGCGGCGGTGCGGAACGACGTCCCGTTCGGACGTGCCGCGGCAGCCGGATGTCCGGAGTGCGGGCCAGGGCTCGGGTCACATCCCGGCGAACGGGCCCGGACCTGGGCATGAACCGTTGGGTCAGTCTGCGCACGGCCCGTGACCATCGCTTTGGATCTTCGTTTCAAAGGTGCAGGCGAGCACCCTTGTGACGCGTGGGAAGGACGGGGTTGTCCAGGAAATTGGCGACTGTCACTGCCTCAGTTCTTCGCGGTCGCCCCGCACGGGACGTTCGGCCTCCGTGCGTCGTAGTCCGGCAGGGCCGTTCCCGTCGGCCCGCTCGCGCGGGAGCCCAACGGTCGGTCCCGCCGTGCTCGGCGTCAGCACCTCAGCCCGTCGGTACGGCACCGTTCGTCCCTTCGAAGCCCGAGCCGAGGGCCGTGGCCCTGGCCGGCACACCGGACGCCGCCGCACGAGACGCCGCCGCACGGGTACGACCGTCATGCGCCGTACCCGAACCTGCGACCGTTGGACGGAGAGCGGTTTTCCCTCCCGTCCGCCACGGAGTAGCCGGGACGGACACCGTCCGGGCCGCTGCGGGCCGTGGCCGTCTGCCCGGCCCCAAGGATGGATGTCGACGGGTTCCGGTGTCGGGGAGCGGCTTGGCGGGGCGGCCGCGTGAGCGTGATCTGACGGACCAGCTGCTGGAAGCAGGCCAGCGCCGCGACGGCGGGGAGCGCGGACGACATCTCCGCGGCGAGTGTTCTGGGTGCCTGGGCCACGCACAGGAGCGTCGCCAAGGTGGAGAACAGGAGGACGATCGCCCAGGAATGAACCGCACGGCGCTGGTGCAGCGCGGACCTGAGGATGGACAGCGAGGCGACCGTCCAGGGCCCGTAGATCAGCAGGGGCCACCAGCTCACCACTTCGCGGGCCGTGTGGAGTCCGGCGCTGTGGCGCAGGGCGTCGCAGATCGCCATCCCGCTGAGGACGCTCACCAGGGTGGCGATGATGGCGACCAGCACGGCGGTGAACAGGCTGCCCGTCTGCACCAGGGTCGCCACCGGCGTCCTCGACGAGCTCCGGCGGTGCCCGCTGGACGCTCTTTTGGCGGGTCGTTCGTTAGGGCTCTGCTTCAAGCCCGCGACGAGGCCGATGGTGCTGGTCGTGTCACCGGTGACGTCGTAGCTGGCGCGGGTGAAGGACTCCGGTTGTCCCGGTGCGGGATTCTCCTGGAGCAGGCTCGCGAGCTCTTCCACCGGATCCCACGGCAGGTGCGTCTCGCCCGACATGCCCAGCGTTTCCCCGTGCTCCGGCCGGTGCCAGGACATGGTGGTGGCCGGCTGCGGGTGGATGCCGTGGACGTCCGGGTATCCGTACGACTCATGCACGGGAGCGGCCGCCCGAGCGCTCGTCGACGGCCGTGGACGGTGCGGTGCTCCGCGACCTCCGGTCGAAGTCGACCTGGATCATTCTCATCGTATGAAGGAAGTCCTCGAGGACCGAGGACGAGTAACACAGATCGATTTCCAGGCCCTCGTCTTCCAGCGTCGCGTGCCTACTCTCGCTGCAGGCCGTTGATCCTGGAGTGAAAGTCCACTTTCCGAACCGGGTCGTCCCGGTGTGAAAACCGCCTCCCCCTTCGCCTTCTTCTGGAGGCCTGCGGAAGAAGAAGGGGGGCTTTGCTGTTGTCATATTCCATAAACGCTGTCGATGTTGGTCAGGGTATGCGCCATCCGGGTGATCGTGACGGATGGATAAGTATCGGCCCTGCTTCCAGTCGATTTTAGTAACGCGACAAGAGCTCAGCGGTCACGTCGTGTCGCGCCGCCAAGCCGCAGCTCAGGGAGGCGATGAGGGCGGGGTGACGTGGGCCGCGACGACTCCGGTGCGCACCGTGCGCCCGCCTGACGGCGCCGCCCGTGCATGACCGGATGCGTCAGCACGTGTCGTTGACTCGCCATATTTTCATCCCTCCATGTCGCTTCCCCGGCGTCGTACGGCCATGCGCCGCACATGAGCACGCCGGGCGCCGGCTCGCGCCGCCACTCATGGACTGATCATCGGTAAATCGACTGAGATGCCATTGCTGCGCATTGCTGCAATCGGAGGTCGAGGCGCAACTCTGCATATGCCTCTGCGTTATGCCGAACGGTCGACGGGGCTCAGATCGTGGGCCCCCTTGATCCTCTGCCTTCGAAAGGATCAGCTGTGGGACATCTTCTCCTGTGGATCGTGCTGCTCTCTGCCGCACTGGGTACAGGTTGCACTGCGTTCGCGTCATCAGGGACCGGCCGACTGTGGCGCGTGGACGCCCTCGAGTTGAGGCGCCAACAGCGGTTCGAGCACGTCCTGTCCTGTCATGTGGACGCCATTCGACTGTCTCGCGGGCAAGCCGCGGCGCAGGCGGAGGCATCTGTCGGAGCCTCGACCGGCCCCGTCGTGGAGCCGCTCCACGTCGTTCACGAGCCGTACTGGCCCCTCTGCTCCCCAGTGGGCCGCGTGATGCCGACGTCCGGCGACGAAGGTCAGAGCTTGCGATAGGCATTCGATGCTACTGCCGTACGGTAATGAGCCGATGATCTCGGGCGGAATGCCGCGCAATTCCCCACGTCGGCAGGGTGGGCATTCGATTGAAAGAGCAACTGTTAACGTCGAATCCTTAAAAACCCCGGCAATCTGCACATCGTCGATAGTGTAAAAACCCCGGCAATTCGTACATTGCCGAATCGCGGCGCCCTAGCCTCCGTCTGTACCGTCCGCACCGTCGACGGTCTCCGTAATTCCCGTTCGACGCACCTCCGTACTAGCGCTGACGCAAAGGGCGGGAAATACCCAAAATAAAAAAAATATCATCCTCTATTCCTGTTCCGTGCGGCCGAGGAGTAACTGATTTCGTGAAGGGACATGAGCATGGCTCCTGTGGTGACTTATCGGATCGAGGCTCTTGGTCGGCTGTGCGACACCGTCTCCGGAGGGCTGCCGCCCGAGCGGTGAGAACGGCCCGGGCCGCGCTGATGCGCGTGACCCGACACCTCGCCGAGGCGGTCACTCCGCCCGGCGAGAAGGGACCGATACGAGTACTCCAGGACGAATACAGGGCCGGCTTCCCCCTGCCCATGCCTCATCGAGCGAGCGCCCCGAGCGACCCCCACGGATGTCCGTGGTGCTTCGCCCTCGGAAACCCCGACCCTCCCGTCCGGCCCGACCCCGAGTGCTGAACGCCAGCAGGTCTCGGGCAGGACGGCCCTGCGGCAACGAGGCGGCCGTGCTCTCAGCTGCCCGCGTCATTGACCACGGACGTCGTTGATGCGCTGCAGGTCTTGGACGTGGCGAAGACCTCCGGTGCGGTGGGAGCTGCTGAGGAACTCACCGCGCCGAGGCCTTCTTGTTCCACCGTAGTGCCCTGCTGGCCGTCTTCGCTAGGCGCCTGCTGGTCGGTGTCGGCGCACGCGGGGGGCGCTCCGGCGGGCAAAGGGCTGTGTACCGCCCCGCGGACGTGATGCCGTGCCCTCCTGAGTACTCTCGCCCCGAGAGGGGACGTCATGGAGTCACTTGGGACCCTGTTCACTGCCGCGGCCTGGGGTGTTGCGTTGGTCAGCCTGCTGGGTGGGGTGATCGTCGTGGTGGCCGTCACGCGTTGGCGCCGTCGTGCGATCAGCGCTCTGGAGAGGAGCGAGGAGGAGCAGAGCGGACCTGCCTTCCGGGCATCCGGTCGGTAGGGAGCGCGAGCGCCGGGAGGTTGACCGGGCTCGCCCCGGCGAGGTCGCGACCGGCACCGACTCCGGCCGCGTACGACGGGGCCCCCATCAGCCCAGGGCAGCGCGCTCCGGTGTCAGTGGCCCCTGCCAGGATGGGACGAATGACCCTTGCCACCGCGGCCGACTACGGCTGGATACATTCCCCGTCCTCGATGTTCGCCTTCGGAATGGAGTTCGGGTACAGCCTGACACTGGTGCGGGGGGTCTCACCTTCGGAGTTGTTCCGGATCGTGGGGGCCGAGCCCCAAGGCGTGTGCGAGGGACTCGGCGAGCTCATCCACGAGCAGCAGGAGTTCTTGGGCGGGTACGACACGTGGCCCGACTCCTTCCTCGCAGGAGCGTTCACCGTGCAGGGCGAGGGAGGGGACTGGACCCTCGTCCTGGAGTTCGGAGGCGGCTTGGACATGCGCACCGACATCATGGAGGCGATCTCGGCCGAAACGTGCGCCGTCTCGCACTCCAGCAACGGGGGGAAGCCGATGGACTTCTTCCACTGGTACGAACAAGGTGAGTTGAGGACCACGTTCGAGTGGCCTGCGGACAGGACCGGCAGCACTCCGGATGCGCTCAACCCCCTGATGCTCGCGGTCGGCCTCGACCCGTCGGGGGAGGGGGAACCAGAGGTCGACGTGAAGGCGGCGGTCCTGGCGCTCACCGAGCGCCTCACCGGGGTGCGGGTGACCCAGGAGCTCCTGGCGGAGGCCGAGTACCACGTGGGGGAAATGCCGGAGGAGCCCGCCGAGGAGTGGGAGAACAACACCACCGACGGGGCGCCGGCGCACTGACAGAACCCTGCGCCATCCGACCTCGGCCCGGGCGACCCGAGTCGCACGGACGTGTTCGTGATCCGGGTTCAAGGCTCGTCAGCCCACGTCGCGTTTACCGGGCCGGACGGCGTCGTGGGCCGCCAGTGCGGCGCGCAGCGTCAGCGCATCGGCACCGCGGGCAGCGTCCAGTCCGGTGAACTCGGTCGCTTTGCGCAGACGGTAGTCGACCGTGTTCGGATGGATCTGGAGCCTGGCGGCTGCCCGGCGCCGGTCAAGGCTGCACGCGAGGAAGGCGCGTAACGTCACGAGCAGTTCCGGACGCGCGTCGAGGGGGGCGAGCAGCGCGGCGAGCCCGTCCCTGGCCGGGCCGGGACGGCTCAGCTGGTACTCGAGCAGCACGTCGTCGAGCAGGTACAGGCCGGGCCCCCGGCCGGACGACTCCGCTACTTCGCGTACCTCGCCGGCCAGCCGGGCGGCCTCGGCGACGCCCTCCGGCGTTGCAGCTGCCGCCGCGGCCCAGAGCTCGGCGCCGCACGTCCGGCCGAGCTGTTGGACCAGCTGGGAGAGCCGGTCCCGGTCCGCGCGACCGAAGTCGGCGGCCGGCGTCTCGTACGGGATCAGTACCAGCCCGCCGTCGCCGGACAGCACGGACAGGGGGACTCCCCTCGTCTGGCGCTGCAGTTCGTTGCGCAGCCGCCGGAGTTTGCGGCGCGCGGCGACCGCATGGTTCATGCCGGGCACCAGCTCGTCCGGGTGCGGTCCCACGGTGATGCTCAGCACCAGGTAGCAGGGCGGCAGACGGATGCCCGCGCGATCCGCCGCGACCTGCGGGCTGCCGCCCTCCAGCAGCCGGGACAGCAACGCCTGCAGGGCGACCTGCTCGTCACTGAGCGCCGTTCGCCGTTCCTGCACGTACCCGGCCGCGACCTCGCAGCTCACCAGCCGCAGATACGCGAGCAGTTGGCGCTGGACCCACAGTACGTCGCCCAGATCCCGCGGCTCGGCCGCCGAGAAGACCTGGGAGGCGCACTCCTCCGCACCCAGGTGATAGGCGCCGACCACGGCCTCCAGCGGCACGCCCTCGTCGGCACGCCGGGCCGAGGCCTCGCGGATCGCCGCCGCTTCGGCCTGCCCGGGCAGTTCGCCCGTGCGCAGGACCGCGGCGAAGCTCCGGATGCCGCGGGTCACCTGCTTGGCTATGTCACCGCCGAGGTGCTCCGCTGACAGCGTGCCGTAGACGGGCAGCCGCTCGACGAGCCGGACCATCACCGCACGTTCCAGAGCCGCGGCGGCGTCCTGAAGCCGCTTGTGGACCGGCACGCCGCCGAACTGCGGCACCGAGTCCCGTCCCCCCGCGTTGGATGCGGTCACAATTCACCTCGCACATTTCTGTTCCCCGCCCCGCAGACGCAGCCGCGTACCGGCCCGATGATGTTTCCGGGACATGTCCTACTGGTTGGTAACACGGTTGACCGGTGGATGGCCAGACGCGGCAGACCCCGGCCGCGTCGTTCCCCGCAATCCCCTGCCGGGGGCCGCCCGCCCCGGCCTGACACGCCGATGCACCCGACCTCGTAACGGCGCGTCAGCCCCCCCACCAGAAAACGAGGACCACATGTCCAAGGCAGCCGTTCGCCTGATCTCCGTCGCCGTCGTCATCGCGGCGGCCATGACCGCCGCGCCGGCGGCCACGGCCGCCCAGTCCACGCCCGCAGCAGCGACGTCCACGACGAGCGACCCGTTCTACACCTATGGCGACAGCACGCCCCTGTCCGCTTTCGCGCCGGGCACCGTGCTAAAGACCCGGACGCTGCAGTACCACCTCATCGGTATCGCCACGCCCCTGAAGGCGGTCCAACTGCTCTACCGCACCACCGACGCCCAGGGCCGCCCGGCCGTCAACGTGACCACGGTGGTGCGCAGCCCGACGGGGGACCGCAGCAAGGCGGTGTCCTACCAGTCGTTCTACGATTCCCTCAACCCGGAGGACGGGCCGTCCCGTGCGATCGCCGGTGACGTCACCCTGGGCGGCCTCATCCCGAACGTCGAGGCCGTCTTCCTGGCGCCGCTGCTGACCCGGGGCTACGACGTCGTCATCCCGGACACCGAGGGACAGCAGGCGCACTTCGCTGCGGGACCGGAGTACGGGACGAACACGCTGGACTCGATCCGCGCCGCCACCAAGTCGGCGCAGACCGGACTGAATTCCGCCACCTCATTCGGCCTCATGGGCTATTCCGGTGGTTCCATCGCGACCAACTGGGCCGCTGCGCTCGCGCCGAGCTACGCGCCGGACGTGCAGCGCAAGCTGGTCGGCTACGCCGAGGGCGGCCTGCTCGTCGACCCGGCACACAACCTGAAGTACGTGGACGGCTCACTGGCCTGGTCGGGCGTCATCCCCATGGCGGTCATCGGAGTCTCCCGGTCCTACGGCATCGATCTCAAGTCCTATCTCAACGGCTACGGCCTCGAGGTGTACAAGGACCTTGAGCACGGCTCCATCGTCGATGCCATCGGCCGATACCCCGGGCTGACCTGGAAGAAGATGGCGAAGTCGCAGTACGCCGACCCCAACTCGATCCCCGTGTTCGTGGAAGCGATGAACAAGATTAACCTCGGGTCGGCCGCCACCCCGGCCATCCCGGGATTCATCGCCCAGGGCGACGCGGGCGTCTTGGAAGGGACCTTCGGCAACCACCGGGGGATCGGAACGGGCGACGGCGTCATGGTCAGCGGGGACGTGCGGGCACTCGCCCGGCAGTACTGCGCCACCGGTAACTCCGCCGTCAAGTACAGCCAGTACGAGCTGCTCAGCCACACGGGGGCGGCCGTGGCCTGGGCCCCGGCCGCGCTGGGCTGGCTGGGTGACCGCTTCGCGGGCAAGCAGGCCCCGTCCGACTGCGGCCGCATCCCCGCGGGCAACTCGCTGGCACCGGAGGAGCCGACGTCGCGGTCCTGACGTCCGTGCGAGGGCCGGCCTGCCGCGCCCCGTGCGCGCGGCAGGTCTGCGCCCGGACGGTGACCGGTCAGGGCCGTAGGGAGCGGGCGAGCCGCACTCCCACGTCCTCGATCCGCAGCGTCGGGTGACTGCGCCGTCGTACGGAGGCGCGGCAGCTCCAGTGCTCGTCGAACCAGCCGCCGCCGCGCAGTACCCGGTAGGAGCCGTACACCTCGGGGTCGTAGAGGTCCCAGCACCACTCCCAGACGTTGCCGAGCATGTCGTACAGGCCCCACGGGTTGGGGCGGCGGCCGCCGACCTCGTGGATCCGTTCCCCGGAGTTCCCGCGGTGCCAGGCGATGTCGTCGAGCGGCCCGTAGCGGGGGCCGGTGGTGCCGGCCCGGCAGGAGAGTTCCCACTCGGCCTCGGTCGGCAGCCGGTAGCCGTCCGCGTCCCGGTCCCATGTGATGTGACCGTCCCCGCCGTCCCCGCCATCCGCCGTGGCGGCGGTTCCGGAGGTGTGGGGGAGGTGGTAGGCGGGGGTCAGCCCTTCCTGCCGGGACAGGGCGTTGCAGTACCGGACCGCGTCCCACCACGACACGCTGTGCGCGGGGAGCCGCCCGCCGTCCTGTCCGCCGTCGGGCCGTGCCGTGGCCACCTGCGCGTATCCGGCCCTGGTGAGCGGGTGCGCCGCGAGGCGGTACGGGGCGACCTCGACCGTCCAACTGCGCTCGGTGCGGCGGTCCGAGAGGGTGACGCGCCCGCCCGGCACGGCGATCATCATGCCCGGTTCTCCTGTTCCTGGTGGTCCGGCAGCAGCAACCGTGCGGCCCTCTCGCGGTTCCGGGCCTCCAGGACCGCGTCCGCTTCCTGGACGCGGTACCCGCCGACCGTGTCCGCAGCGGTGTCCAGGGACCACACCGGGGCGGCCGTGCCCGTGGGCGGCGGTCCGATCCGCGGTGCGCCGGAGCCGAGTTGGTCCACGTACTCGATCATCTGACCGAGGGTAGACGAGGTGGCCGGTGGGCACGGCACCCCGCCTCCTTCACGTAGGACCACCGGCCCGTCCGATCTGCCCGTCGTTCCGGGACGCGCTGCCCGCCCGCGCGGTCCTCTTCTTCCCCGTGGTGGTCGCGGTGGCGTTCGTGGGGTGGGTACCGTCTGTCCATGTACTTGATCGGTCCGGGGCACCAGCGGGGTCACGTCCTTCTCATAGCGGGGGACGCCGCGGTGCGCCGCGGCACGGTGCACCTTGCGCCGAGCGCGAATCTTGCCGCTCTCGCGATGGTGCCGGCTTCGGTGTTGCTGGGCAGCGGGCTTCCCACGGACACGGTGTGTCTGGACGGGGCGCGTGATCCGAACACGGTGCTGGCGCGGTTGCGTACGGCGGCCGCGACCCCGGGGCCGTTGCTGCTCTATCTTTCGGGCCGGCTCACCGCTGACCGGCGCGGCCGCGGGTTGTACTTGGCTCTGGCCGGGACGGCGCGGGCGGCCGTGCGATACACGGCTCTGCCCTGGGATTGGCTGGTGGGCGAGTTGCGGGGCCGTCCTGCCGGGCTGACGACGGTGCTCCTCGACCTTGCCGCGGACAAGGAGGCCTGGCCGTTGCTCCAGGAGGTCGGCGGTCTGCCGGGCCTCCCGTCTCCCGAGGTGTACGGGGTGGTGTGCCCGCCGGGTTTCGCGGCGGGCAGCGGTACGGTCAGCGGCTACACGCGGCACTGGATCGAGCAACTGCGCCGCAGTCCGTCCCGGCCGGCCGATGTGCAGTTGCACGCTTTGGCGGCGGGCGCAGCGGGCCTTCCGCCGGGTGCGCTGGTCCTGCCGACCGCCCGTGAGCTGGGCATGCGCCCGGGCCCGCAGCAGCAACCGCTGCCGCAGCAGTCGGACCGGCAGGGGGTGTGGCAGGAAGCCGGCGGGGCCGGCCCGCCCTCCTATGGAACGATGGGCGGAGTGCCGGGCGGAGGGTCGGGTGGGGATCCACGGCCGCACATCCATGCATTGGCTACCGCGGGCCGTCATTCGGAGGCGGCTGCTCTGGCCCGGGCGTGGGAGGAGCATGTCCGGCATGCTCACGGGTCCTCCTCCCCGGAGGCGGTCCAGTGGGCGGAGATCCGTGCGGATCTGGCACGGATGGCGGGTGATTTCCTGCTGGCAACGGGGTTGTGGATCGGGGCCTGCCGGGTTCGGCTGGCCGCTCAGGGCGCGGCGGCCCCCGAGGTCTATGCCGCGGCGGCCGGGGCGCTGTACTGCTGGACCCAGCTCGGGGACCGGGCTTCGGCGGTGGAGTCGGGGCCCGAACTGCTCGCCCTGCTGCGGACCCTGCCCGCTCTGGATCCCCGATACCTGCGGCTGGCGCAGGCACGCCTGGACGTACTACGGGTCCCCGAGCTGCCGCGTGCCGTTCCCACCTGACCCCGGGACCGGCGGTCGGACTACCCGGCTGCACTGCAGCCGGGCCGCGCCGGGCCGCCGGGCAGCCGGGGTGCGGGGTCGTCAGGCGGCTCGGTTGCGTGCTTCGTCGTGCTGGCGTGCGGTGCGCAGGGCGTGGCCCCACCACAGCAGGTCGTCGAGGAGGAGGTTCGCGGCCCGTGCGGCGGCATCGGAGTCGTGGGGTGCTCCGGTTTCGTCGAAGGGGAACCGGTGGAAGCTGACGGTTTCGCGGAGCGTCGTGGCGTGGAGTTCGGCGAAGACGGGGCGGAGTTGCTCGACGGCGCGCAGGCCGCCGGAGAGGCCGCCGTAGGAAATGAAACCGACTGGTTTGCGCCGCCAGATCTGCCCGGCGATGTCGATGGCCTGCTTCAGGGAGGCGGGGAAGGAGTGGTTGTACTCGGGGGTGAGGACCACGTAGGCGTCCGCCAGGGTGAGGCGTTCGACGAACGCGTGGCCGTGGGGCGTGAGGTCGGGGGTCCAGTGTGCCGGGAGGTCGGCGTCCGCGAGGTCGGCGACGGTGAGTTCGACCTCGGTGCGGGCGGCCGCGATGGTTTCGAACCAGCGGGCGACGGTGGGGCCGAACCGGCCTTCCCGGGTGCTGCCGACGACGAGTGCGATGCGTAGCGGAGTGGTCATGGCCCCATGTGTAGAACATCAAGTCCGGTTGAGGTCAAAGGGCTGACGGTCGAAGGGCTGACGGGCCAAGGCGGGAGGCGACCCGTCGCCCGCGCCTCGCGGACCACGGGCCGCGGGCCGCGGGTCATGGGCGGCGGGCCAGCGCCGCGGGAGCACCCGCCGACTGTGCACCCTCCGATTCCAGTGTGAGGCGGTCGGGGTTCGTCATCGTCAGCACGTACAGGTTGCCCCGCGGGCACTCGAGGAGCGCCGCACGGTCCGTGGGATGGCTGGTTGCCGCTTCGAACACCGCGCTGTTCCCGCGGACCTGCTTCAGCCGCAAGGCCTCGGTGCATCCCAGGTTCTGCCCGGTGGTGACCTCCTTGAGGTCACTGACCTGCCGGCCCACCAGCTCGCCCACCGCTCCGCCGTTCAGTGTGACGGTGACCGAGAACTCACCCGTGCGCGCCCGGGACACACCGTCCGCGTCGGGTGTTCCGGGTCCGGCACCCGACCACGTACCGGCCCACGCGGCCGGCAACGCCCCCGCCGGACCCGTTGCTGGCGCGGGTGAGGACGCCTCGGGGGTGGGGGCCCGCCCGCTCCCGTCGCTGCCGTCGCGGTGCCCGGGGAGCCACACCGCGAGTGCGACGGCTGCGGCGACGGCGGTGGCACCGGCGGCCGCACCGGCGCCCCGCGAACGCAGGACCGCTCGCCCCGGCCCGAGCCTCGGGGGTACGGGGGAGTGCGGCGGAGTCCCGGCACCGGCGAGCGCCCCCGGCAACGCCGAAGGTAGCGGCGGCGTCGGCGGGGGTGAGAGCGGTGCGGGCACGGATGCGGGGAGGTGGCCGTCCGCACCGGGCGCATGGGGGGTGTTGGTCGGAGACGGCGGGAGGGTGAGGAGACGGCGGAGCTCGGTCTCCCGCCGCCCGGTCTCGGCGGCCAGGGCCCGGGGCGTGGCGGGTCCCCACCCTTGCGTCGTGCCGCCAGCGGCCAGCCGTGCCGCTACGTCCTCGGCGAGGGGACGTTGGTGCGGGTCCTTGGCCAGGCACTCCCTCACCAGCGCCCGTAGCGGCTGCGGCACACCGTCGAGGTGCGGTTCGTCGTGCACGATCCGGTACAGCAGTGCCGGCAGGTCCAGTTCCTCGCCGTCCGCCAGGAAGGGGCTGCGGCCGGTCGCCGCGTACACGAGCACCGCGGCCAGGGAGAACACGTCGGCCGCGGCCCCGGCCACCGCGCCGGTGGCCTGTTCCGGCGCCAGGAATCCGGGTGTGCCGATGACCGTGCCGGTGCGGGTGTGCCGCGGGTCGCGGACCGTGCGGGCGATACCGAAATCGATCAGGAAGGGCCGCTCAGTGCCCAGCAGTACGTTCGCCGGTTTGATGTCGCGGTGGACGACACCTGCCGTCCGTACGCTGACGAGCGCCGCCGACAGTTCCTGTCCCAGCTGCTGGACGGCCGAGGCCGGCAGCGGCCCCCATCCGCGTACCCAGTCACCCAGCGACGGCGCGGGCACGTACTCGGTCGCCAGCCACTGCGGGGAGGCCCCCGGCGCGCTGAAATCGACCACCGATACCGTCCACGGGCTACGAACTCGGTCGCTGGTGCGTATCTCCCGGTCGAAGCGGTGTGCGAAGTCCGCTTCCAGGCTCAGCTCGCGGTGCACGGTCTTCAGGGCGAGCGCCCGCCCGGACAGCGTCCGTGCCAGGAACACCTCGCCCATGCCGCCCGATCCGAGCCGTGCCAGCAGACGGTACCCACCGATCTCCAGCGGGTCACCGGGCCGCAAAGACTCCATCACTTCCCCCTGTCCCCACGGCCGCTGCCGGTCCGCGCCGCGCGCGGCCCGGGTGCCGGGCCGCCGTGATGGACCCTAGAGGACGAGCCCTCGCCCCGCCCGCTCAGGGGGAGCAGGGCAGGAGCCCGCCGCCGTCATGCCCCCGGACGAGCAGGTAGTGCACAGGAGAGGCTCCTGCCGCGATCCTTCGGTTTCCGCCGCACGGTCATCGCGGTGTGGCCGGATGGTCACGGTCGACCGGCCGACGGGCGGGGTTCTCGGCGCCGAAACCGGTCGTGACCGGGACCGCGTGCCACCTCGGCGTGGTGGGGCGGCTCAGCGGAGTGGGGATCCGCGGCCCGGCTGCTGCGATGGGAGAGCCGCTGGTACGGACCTCGCGTGGGTCGGGGCAGGGCGCGGGGGAAGTGCGTGCGGCAGGCCGAAGGGTCAGGCGGCCCAGCGTTGTCGGGCCTGATGTTGATGTCGGTGCAGGCGTTCGCGGTGGAGAAGAGCCGGCCGGCCGGAGGGCTCGTGTCTCCGGCGGGCTTGGAGCAGCTGGTCGAGGAGTCGAATCGGTCTCGCCCTCGGGACCCTTCGCCCGTGCCCGTTACCGGCTCGGGTGGGGGTTCTCAGTTGCTGCGGGCGGTGATGTCGCCGTAGGAGGTGGTGGCGCGGATGGTGAGGCCGGCGTCGGCGCCGTCGGTGTTGTTGAGGGCGTTGTGGATGCGGCCGTAGGCGGTGCCGGCGTCGAGGGTGGCGGAGACCCCGCGGGCGGCGCCGATGGTGATGTCGCCCGACTGGGTGGTGAGTTCGACGGTGCCGGTCTGGGCCTCGGCGATCTGCAGGTCGCCCTTCTGGGTGGTGATCTGTGCGGCGCCGCCCAGGCGTCCCACGGAGACGTCACCGGCCATCAGGGTGAGGTGGGCGCTCGCGGTTTCGTCGAGCTTGACCGTGCCCTGGGCGCTTTCGAAGGTGACGTCGCCGAGGCGGCCGACGCCGCGGAGTTCACCGGCCGCGGTCTTCGCCTCGATGCGGGAGCCGGCGGGCAGCTGGACGGTGATCTCGACCGAACCCGGGTGGTTGCCGAGGACCCGGTTCTTCACCGGTGCGGCCGCGATCCGCAGCACACCGTCCCGGAACTCGGCCGTGGTCTGCTCGGCGGCCTTCACGTCACGGCCCTTGGAAGCGTCGGCCGGCAGGATCTCGACCGTGGTGTCGGCCCGGTCGGCCGCGATGAACCGGATCAGCCCGGCGGGGACGTCCAGAACGGCGGCGATCGGGGCGGCGGTGGCGAACTTCTGCATGGTGCTTCTCCTTCATCAGCGGCTGCGCTCCGTGCGCCCCGCGGTTTCTGATGAACGAAAAGCTACGTTGCGTTCGCAGAACTGGCAACAGATTCATTGCGCTGAATCTGCATCGCTGCAGGTCAATAGTGGGATTTCATTGCAATGGTTTCGAGCTTAACGCAACGTGCGACATGCGGCTCGTTGCAATGGAGTGAAGGTGAACGCTCTGGCGAGGGGGTCTCGGGAGGATGTCCAGCTCGGGCCATGTGCGACGGGTTATGGAATGGCGAACTGTCAGGATCAGCCGGTCGTAGCGGCGGCCGGGCCTGCTGGCCGCCCGGACGCACGTACGGGGCGCAGCCGGCCGATGCCAGCCGCGCCCCACCTCCGGTCCCGGTCCTTCAGGGCCGGGTCAAGTTGACTACAGGACGGGTATCACGTCGTGTGTTTCGTCGACCTCGGGGGAGGTGCTGCGGCGGTCGAGCGGTTGTGGGGGAGTTTCGTCCGCACAGATGGTGCCTCGGGCGGGCAGCGCCAGAGTGCTGAGGTAGGCGTCGACCAGGGTGCTGATGCATGCGCTGCGGTGGTAGGCGGTGTGCCCCTCGGCGCTGAAGGTGAGTAGCCGGCCGCTGGCCAGCGTCCTGGCCAGGGTTACGGCGTCTTGGTAGGGGGTGTCTGGGTCTCCGGTCGTGCCGAGTACCAAGATCGGGGCGGCCCCCGCCGCCCGGTAGGAGCCCTCGAAACGGCTCGGGCGTTCCGTCGGCCACTGCGCGCAGGTGGGTGCGTGGTTGTGGTCGTAAGTGGGGGGCCCGAGAGCGATGGGGGGTCCCATGAGTGGGGCGGACGCGGTCTCGGCGGCGATCAGTGTGCGCAGGAGTGGCTGGCTGTTCGGATAGAGGCGGTCGGCGCACTCGACGGCCGTGTTGACGCTGAGGAAGTCGAATGATGCGGGCGAGGGAGGCGACAGGAGGAACGAGGCCTGCCGCGCTTGGGCGGATCGCAGTGCCTGCCCCAGATAGGGCCAGATTTCCTTGCCTGCGTTGATGTTGAACATGAGGCGGTAGGCAAGGGTGTAGCCGGTGGCCGGGCGCCCGCTCGTGGTGATCACCGGGTGTGCGTCCAGATCTCGTTTCAGCTGCTCGAAAGCCTGTTGTGGATGGCCCTCACCGAACCCGCAGGCCGCCGCGTTGCGCCCGCACCAGTCCAGGAACCGGCCTACCGCTGCGTCTAGGGCGGCGAATTGCTCGGCGTCGTACGCGTAGGGCATGTCCGCGTAGCGGCGCGGATCGTAGGCCCCGTCCAGGACCATGGCACGCACCCGCTCCGGGAACCGGGCGGCGTACACGGTGCCGACGTAGCTGCCGAATGAACGGCCGTAGAAGGAGAGGGTCTCCTCACCCAGGGCCTGCCGGAGCAGGTCGATGTCGCCGGCGTTGGACCCGGTGCCGATGTACGCCAGCAGGTCCCCGGAGCGTTCCTGGCAGGCGGCGGCGAAGGCGGCGCCCTGTCGCAGGGCCTCCGTGAAGGCCCCCGGCCCGGGCGCACCGCGCGCACCGTCGACGGCGGCGGCGTACTGCGCGTCGTCCCAGCACTCCACCTGCCCGCTGCGCGCCACCCCGCGCATGTCGTACCCGACGACGTCGAAAGTGTCGCGCAGGGAAGTGGGCAGCGCTTCGTAGCTGTTGCGGGCGAAGTTCACACCGGAGTTGCCGGGTCCCCCGGGATGCAGGATCAGGACGCCGGTGCGCCGCGTCGGATCGGCCGCCGCCCGGCGGGTGACCGCGAGCGCGAGGGTGGGTCCGGCGGGCCGGCGGTAGTCCATCGGTACCCGGGCGGTCGCGCACTCGAAGCCGTCCTCCGCCCCGTCGCAAGGGCCCCAGGACAGCACCGGGACGGGCGGCGCCCCCGCCGCCCCGGTCGCCCCCGCCCCGGCCGCGGCGGGGCCGGGTGTTCCTCCCAGGAGGGCGGTCACCGTGATCAGGACCAGGGATATCCCCCAGATCACGCGCTTGCGGGGGTCGTCGGCCGAACGGGTCATACGGCGCTCCTCGGTCAGGGATGCTGCGGACCGGGCGACAACGTAGCGGCCGGCCACCGCCCCTGTCGGCCCGCCAGGAGTTGATTCCCGGCTACCGCCGGAGTTGTACGCCCCCGGCCCGCGGCGGCCGGGGGCGGCGTGCCCGGGACGGTGTGGGCCACGGTCGGGGGACGCGTCGCGTTGGTCCGTCCGATGCCGGGGCGGTACCCCGGAACGCCGGACGACGTCCGCCATCGTCCGGAGTGACCATTGCCTCATGAACGTCCCCGAGCCGCTGTTCGAGGATGACGTGGCGGCCGGGCCGAGCCGAGCCGCGCCGAGGCGTGGAGTGGCCCGTGGCCGAGCAGGTACGGGCGAGCTGGCGCGAGGGCCTTGCCAGGCAGGCGGTCCTGGACCACGTCCGTGAGTCGACGACACCGGGCGCGGCGTTCGCTGAGCGTGCCGGCCGACCGGATCGCCGCGTCCGACGATGACGGCACGCCGTGGGCCGAGCGGCCGATGCCGCCGCGGTTTGACTTCGTGCTCCGTATCCGGGAGGAGGAGGTGAAGGCAGCCCCTCCCCGTCGGCTTCGCCACCGTCGAAGTCATCGAGGCCGAGCCGTTCGATGCCTTCACCGCCCGCCCGCCTGCCCGGGCCGGGGCGGGGCGGGGCGAGAGGACGGTCCCCTCGACGGGGCGGGGTCGCCGCCCTGAGCGCGTGCGGAAAACGCGGCCACGTCCCGGACCCCGGTCCACGCCCGTCCAAGGACTTGAGCCCCCAGATGGTGGTGATCGCGTACGGCTGCTCCAGCGAAGGGGCCTCCGATCAGGGACGGATCACTATGGGCCTGTCCAGGCTTCCCGTTGCGCCGAGATCCCCTGAGACCTGCATCGATAGTCGTCATCCGTGGGGCTCGGCCGTCTGGGTGGACGGGTGGCTCTCGCAGGGGCGGTTGGCTGAGCGTGTGGAACATGCGCCTCTTCCATGTGCACCGGGCCGGCGTACCGGGCCGTGGTCGCAGGCCCGTGGCTGGATCGACCTAGTGCTCCGGCTCCGGAACCGGTCGGGCTGTGAGGTGGTGCCGGAACGGTCGGCCGATCCCCGGCGAAACGGTCGGATCCGACGAAGCCGGCAGCTGTACGGTCGTCGGATCCCCGCCCGCCCTCGATGCCTCTAGCGCGTGGGGAGCCCTCGCCAGGTGTTCGTCAGCAGTGTGGAGTCGGATCGGCCCCCTCAGTCGGTGCGGCGGGCCGGCGGGACCGGTGCGCCGTCGAGGAGTTCCCGCACCAATGCGGCGACCTGCTCGGTCTCCAGCAGGAAGCCGTCGTGCCCGTACGGGGAGCGGATGATCCGCACCCCGTCCGCGGAAGGGATACCGGCTGCGAGTTCTTCTTGCTGAGCGAGGGGGTAAAGGCGGTCGGAGTCCACTCCGGCGACCACCGTCCGGGCCGTGACCCGGCCGAGGGCGGTGCGGATGCCGCCGCGACCCCGCCCGATGTCGTGGGTGTTCATGGCCTCGGCCAGGGCGACGTAGCTGGCCGCGTCGAACCGCCGGACGAGCTTTGAGGCCTGGTGGTCGAGGTAGGACTCGACGCGGTACCGGCCGCCGAGCCGGGGCTGCTCGCCGTCCTGGGGTAGGTGTCCGAAGCGGGCCTGGAGTTCCCCGGCCGACCGGTAGGTGATGTGTGCGATGCGGCGGGCGATGCCCAGTCCCGTGTGCGGCCCCCGTCCGGGTCCGGCGTCGTGGTAGTCGCCGCCCCGCCAGAGGGGGTCGGCACGGATCGCGTGGATCTGCGCGGTGGCCCAGGCGATCTGGTCCGCGCTCGCCGTCGCGGGGCAGGCGAGCAGCAACAGCGCGGCCAAGCGCGAGGGTTCACCGACCGCCCACTCCAGTGCCCGCATCCCGCCCATGGAGCCCCCGATGACCAGCGCCCAGCGCTCGATGCCGAGCGCGTCGGCGAGCCCGGCCTCGGCGCGTACCTGGTCGCGCTGGGTCAGACGTGGGAAGGAACCGCCCCAGGGGCGCCCGCCGGGGCCCGGGGAGGCGGGCCCGGTGCTTCCCTGGCAGCCGCCCAGGACGTTCGGCGCCACCACGAACCACCGGTCCGTGTCGAGTGCCCGGCCCGGGCCGATGAGTGCGTCCCACCAGCCCGGGGTCGGGTGACCGGGTCCGGCGGCACCCGCGACATGGCTGTCGCCGGTCAGGGCGTGCAGCACGAGCACGGCGTTCGAACGGTCGGGGGCGAGCCGCCCCCAGGTCTCGTACGCCAGTCGCACCCCCGGGAGCACCCCGCCCCCCTCCAACTCCAGCGGCCGTGAGCGTCGGTGCCACCGGCGGCGGCCGGGCGGGTCCCCCTCCCGCCACGCACCGGTGGCGGGAGGGGGGACCGTGGTGGCCGGGGCCGCCGGGACGGCGCTCAGGACGCTTCCTTCGCGGCGCGGAACCCGGCCTCCAGGTCGGCCTTCAGGTCGGCCGGGTTCTCGATGCCGACCGACAGGCGCACCAGCCCGGGGGTGGTGCCGGTGGCGGCCAGCTGCGCCTCGTCGAGCTGGCTGTGGGTGGTGGAGGCCGGGTGGATGACGAGGCTCCGGACATCGCCGATGTTCGCGAGGTGGCTGAACAGTTCCAGCCCGTCCACGAACCGCCGGCCCGCCTCCACGCCGCCCCGTAGCTCGAACGAGAGCACGGCCCCGGCACCCCGCGGCAGGTAGCGGCGCGCCGCCTCGTACCAGCGGCTCGACGGCAGGCCGGCGTAGTGGACCGCCGACACCTCGTCGCGCTGTTCGAGCCACTCCGCCAGGGCCCGGGCGTTCGCCGAGTGCCGCTCCAGCCGCAGGCTCAGTGTTTCCACGCCCTGGAGCAGCAGGAACGCCGAGTGCGGTGCGATGGCGGGGCCGAGGTCGCGCAGCAACTGCACGCGCAGCTTGACGGCGTACGCACCTGCTCCGAGAGCGGGCCAGTAGCGCAGTCCGTGGTAGCTGGGATCGGGTTCGGTGAAGTCGGGGAAGCGCTCGGCGTGCGCGCCGAAGTCGAAGGTACCCGCGTCGACGACCACACCGCCGATGGTGGTGCCGTGCCCGCCGAGGAACTTGGTGGCCGAGTGGACGACGACGTCCGCCCCGTGCTCGATGGGGCGCAGCAGGTACGGGGTGGGCACGGTGTTGTCGACGATGAGCGGAAGGCCCGCCGCGTGCGCGACGTCGGCCACGCCCCGGACGTCGAGGACGTTGCCGCGCGGGTTGCCGAGGGTCTCCGCGAACAGTGCCTTGGTGTTCGGCCGTACGGCCGCCCGCCACGCGTCGAGGTCGTCGGGGTCCTCGACGAAGGACACCTCGATGCCGAACTTCGGCAGGGTGTGCCGGAACAGGTTGTACGTGCCGCCGTAGAGGGAGGCGCTGGAGACGATGTGATCGCCGGCCGAGGCGACGTTCAGGAGAGCGAGGGTCTCCGCGGCCTGCCCCGAGGCGAGGGCGACGGCGGCGACACCGCCTTCGAGGGCGGCGATGCGCTGTTCGAGGGCGTCCTGGGTCGGGTTGTGGATGCGGGTGTAGATGTTGCCGGGTTCGGCCAGGGAGAAGAGGTCGGCGGCGTGCTGGGTGTCACGGAAGACGAACGAGGTGGTCTGGTAGATCGGGACCGCGCGGGCGCCGGTCGCCGGGTCGGGGGTGGTGCCGGCGTGGAGCTGTTTGGTCTCGAACGACCAGTCCGGCGTCCCGGCTCCGGAGGGCTCGCTCTCGGGGGTGTGACCTGCGGTGACGGCATCGATGGGCTGGGTCATGGGTGTCTCCTCGGAGATGAGGGTGAACAGCGTGGCGGCAACCGGCAACCGGCAACCGGCAACCGTTAACTGGCCACAGGCGTGCGGAAGGGAGGTACGGCGCCCCTAGGTGTGGGCGCGGACAGGGAGAGGCGGCGTGGGCGGCGCGTCGGGGTGTTCACCGTGCAATCGCGCCCCGGCATCGAACGGTTCCCGTCCGGCAGCCGTGGCGGCAACCCTCGCCACCGCCGCAACGGTCACGAGGGAGGGCGTGACTGTGTACGGCGGGTACGTGGGGTGCGAGGGTGGAGGGCGCGGATCTATGCCGCGCGGCGCCGCGTCAGTTGGTGACGGGACAACCCGTGGTCGTGACACGCACGTAGTCGACGTGGCGACGGGTCACGAGTACGGTCATGGGCCCAGATAACCACAGGCGGGGCGGGATGCACCAGGTGTTTCAGTCAAACCGGTGAGATGGCCACCTGACCCGGTGCGGGACGAGCGCCATCCGCCGACCCTGCCTGCCTCCCGCAACTACCCATCGAGTCACGCCGTATGACGGACAGCCGCATGTCGAACGGGAAGCGCGTCGTCGCGTTCGTGACCGGGCGCACGGGCCTCGCCGCGCCCGGGGTCTGTCCCGAGCAGCGTCCACGGGCGGCGCTTCGCCCGAGGGCAGGCAGGGTGGTGCGACACCTCCGGTCGGTCGATCGGCGGACCGAAGGTGTCCTCCAGCACCTCAGTCGGACGTGTTCCGCCTCGCGGCGTCGGCCTGCCGCCATTGCTCGGCTGCCTCGATCATGGTCCGGCCAACGTGCTCGAAGAAGTGGCCTATGTCTTGCATCCGGGTGCCGGCGGGTGTCGTGGCGCCGAGGACCTGGGCGCCACGAAGGGCGAAGTCGGCCAGCAGGGCGTTCTGACGGGCGCTGGCCATCCAGCCCCGGAACCAGGCATCGGCGTCGATGACGTACCGGTCGCGTCGTCGACCGGTGTCGCGTTCGCGCCTGATGAGTTCCTGCTGTTCGAGTTCGCCGACGGCTTTGGAGACGGATGCCGGGCTGACCTGGAGGCGCTGAGCGAGCTCGGTGGCGGTCAGGCTGCCTCCATCGGTGACGTACAGGCACGTCAGCACTCGGGCGGTCATCCGCGGGAGACCTGTACCGACCATCATCGCCGTGAACTGTTCCTCCAGTTCGAGGACTGCCTGGGGGTCGCGTCCGTGCGTGCCGCCCGCGCTCGGGGAAGCGGCCGGGGCCGCGGGCTGCTTGCGGCGGCGGGCGCGCCCTGTGGTGGCGCGATGGGCCGCGTCGGCCCGATAGGCGGCGGGGCCGCCGTTGCGGGCCACCTCTCGGGTGACGGTGGAGATGGGCCTGCCCAGGCGCCCGGCGATGTCGGTGTAGCTGAGCCCTTCCCTCAACCCCTCGGCGATTGATTGCCGTTCGTGGTGGGTCAGTCTGCCTCCGGGCATCGCCATTGCCTCCGTATCGGTTCCGCGTGTGCGGCCAGTATTGCTTTCGCAGCCAGGTCATTGCAAGTGGCGCCTCGGCGACTTTTGCATTCGACCTCATTGTCATTGCAATAGTTTTCGGCTCTGACCTGCATGCTTGCTGAACGGGTCACTTTTTCGATTGACGAAATAGTGAAAGCAATTTAGCTTTTAGTCATTCGCGAACGAGCGATGCGAACCCGAGTCGGCCCGGTCGAGGGCTGCTCGTCACCCTGATCGGAGCCCTCATGACGTCCTTACTCACACCCGTGCGTGCCTGGCACCGGCCGCTGGTGGTCTGCGCCGTCCTCATGTTCGGTCTGGTGCTCGTTTCCGGCGTCGGAACCTTCGTCGACGGGCGGACGCTGCTGGACGAGTCGGTATGGGTGAAGCCGCTCAAGTTCGGATTCGCCTTCGGCCTCTACTCGGGCACGCTGGCATGGCTGCTGACCAAGCTGACGAGGGGCAGGCGGCTGGGGCGCTTGCTGGGCACCGTCTTCGCGGTGGCCGCCACCGTGGAGGTGGGCGCCATCACTGCCCAGGCGGCGCGCGGCACCTTCAGCCATTTCAACGCGGACCAGACCGACCCGGTCACTCTGGCCATGGTCCCCCTCCTCACCTTCGGCGTGATGGTCATCGTCATCGCGCAGTTGGTCCTCGCGGTCGTCGTCCTGATCCAGCGCACGGGCGGAGCCGCGCTGAACCGCGCCATCCGCTCCGGTCTCGCACTCGCCACCTTCGGCATGGTCGTACCGGTCTTCTGGATGGTCACGGAGATCCACTCCCGTACGGTGACCGACGCCAACGGCCACTCCGTGCAGATGTACCAGGGCCATGGCATCGGCGACCCCGACGGCCACGGCATGCCCCTCACCAACTGGAGCGTGACCGGGGGCGACTTCCGGGTTCCGCACTTCTTCGCCCTGCACGGCATCCAGGTGCTCCTCCTGATCGCCGCGGTACTGGCCGCCCTGGCCGCCGAGCGCGTCTGGCTGCGCGACGAGAAGGTACGGGCCCGCCTGGTCGGCAGTGCGGCCCTCGGCTACACGGGTCTGGTCGCGGTGGTGACCTGGCAGGCGTGGCGCGGACAGTCCCTGATCCATCCGGATGCCGCCACCCTCCTCGCCCTCATCGCGGTGCTGCTGCTCACGGTCGGGACCACCGCACGAGTGATCGTGACCGCCAAACGCGCCACCGCCGAGCGTGCCACGGCGCGACCGACCGGAATTCCCGAGCCCGCCCACCTGGCGCGCTGACGCCACGTCGCTGGCCCGACCAACCGACCAACCGACCAACCGACCCACCCACCAACCCACCCACCAACCCACCCACCGACCGACCGAACCCGAACTCCCGAAAGGAACACCGACATGACCCGTCACTCTTCCCCCGAGGCGATCGCAGAGGGCACGCCGGCGGTCCCCGCGGCGGACGTCACCACCACCCCCGCCCGCGCCGCACTGCAGCAGGTCCTGGACCGCGCCGCCGCCCCGGGAGGCGCTCCCGGCGTCGTCGTCGACGTACGAGACGGCCACGGTCCGTGGTTCGGCTCGGCAGGCGTCTCGGACACCGGGACCGGGGACGAGCGCCGGCCGGGCGAGCGGTTCCGGATCGGGAGCACGACGAAGGCGTTCACGGCCACGCTGGTCCTGCAGTTGGCGGCCGAGGGCAGGTTGGGCCTTGATGACACGGTGGAGCAATGGCTGCCCGGGATGGTGGCGGGCAACGGCTACGACGGCCGTGCGGTCACCATCAGGCAGTTGCTCAACCACACCAGCGGCATCTTCAACTACGGCAACGACGAGCAGTTCTTCACGAAGGGCATCGGTGCGGCCTGGTTCGAGCACCGCTACGACACCTACGCCCCCGAGCAGTTGATCAGGATCGGCCTGGCCACCCCACCGTCCTTCGCTCCGGGGGAAGCCTTCCTGTACTCCAACACCAACTACTTCCTGGCCGGCCTGATCTTCGAGAAGGTCACGGGCGTGACGTTGGCCGATGCGCTCATCCAGCGGATCGCCCGCCCCCTGGGGCTCACCGGAACCTACCTGCCGGGCACGGAACCGACCATCCGAGGGCCGCACCCCCGGCACTACTCCACCCTCTTCGCCTCCGACGCCCGACCCGAGGTCCACGACGCGACCGAGATGAACCAGTCCTTCGCCTGGGCGGCAGGCGGCGTCATCTCGACTACGCGCGACCTGCAGCGCTTCTTCGGCGCACTGCTCCAGGGCCACCTGGTGCCGGCCGAGCAGCAGCAGGAGATGTTCACCACCGTCGACACCGCGGGACCCGTCCCGTGGATCCCCGGCACCCGGTACGGCCTGGGCGTCTTCTCCTGGGCGCTGCCGTCCGGCGTCACGGTCTGGGGCAACGCGGGTGCGACGTACGGCTCGTGGACCTGCGCCATGGGCTCCCGTGACGGCAAGCACCTGCTCACCAGCCAGGTCAACGGCGACTGGAGCGGCCTGGGCGTCTTCGGCGACATCCTCACCACCGAGTTCGGCGCGGCGACGGCGGCCGGCGGGAGCTGACGGCGCCGACAGCCGGCAGTGCCCGTACGGCGGAGGGTTCCGCCGGCCCCCGTCCTTCTGCGGGCCGGACGCGTGCAGGCAGTCGCGTCCGGCCCGGACCGCGTCCACTCGTACGCCCAGTCGCGTACGAGTGGACGCGTTCGGGCTCTGTCGCTCCGAACCTAGCCACGATGACATCAAAGATGTCATGATGACACCATGAGTGGCGTTCAGCGTACGAATGACGAGCCCCCGGTCGGGTTCCTGCTGTACGAAGTCATCCGCAGCCTGTGGCCGCTCCACCGTACGATCGTGCGTGCCGTGGAGCGGGAGCTGGTGGGCACGGGCATGACGGCCGGTCAGCACGCGGTGATCGACGAGTTGCGCAGGGGCGGCCCTCGAACCGTCCCTCAACTGGCCCGTCTGCTGGGCCTGGACCGGCAGCCGGTCCAGCGTCTGGTGAACGATGCGACGGCCCTGGGGCTGACCGAGAGCGCCCCGAACCCGGAGCACCGGCGCTCGCACCTGATCAGGCTCACCCCGAAGGGGGAGGCCACCATCAGCAGCATCCAGGAAGCCGAGGACGCCGAACTGCGGCGCCGCCTGGCCGACCTTTCCGCAGGTGACGTCACGACGGCCTTGAAAGTACTCCGCCGCCTCGGCGAGGAATTCAAGGAGCTCGCGCAAGACGCCCAGCCGCCCCCGAAGGACCGAGGAGACGACACACCATGACACACACGCGGATTCATCCTGTTACGGCCGGCACCTTACCCATCGAGGCGGGCGAGCTCTTCTACGAGTCGGCAGGCGAAGGCCCCACCGTCATACTTCTGCACGGCGGCATGCTCGACCTGAACATGTGGGACGAGCAGTTCTCGTGGCTCGCGGGCCAGGGGTACCACGTCGTCCGCTTTGATGCCCGCGGGCACGGGCGTTCCTCCACGGTCACTCAGGACTACGCCCACCATGACGATGTGCAGGCCCTGCTCACCCACCTCGATGTCCCTTGCGCCACGCTCATCGGGCTTTCCCTCGGTGCCCGGACCGCCCTGGACATGACGTTGGCCCATCCGGAAAGCGTCTCGGCACTGGTCCTCGCCTCACCCGGGGTGAGCGGCCGGCCGTTCACCGACCCGTACGTCGCGCACCACACCGCACAGCAGATGGCCGCGGTGGGTGACCGGGCAGGCGGTGCGCAGCGGTTCGTGGAGCACTTTCTCCGGATGTGGGTGGACGGGCCGTTCCGTCAGCCCTCCCAGGTCGACCCCGACCTGCGCGAGCGGATGCGCGCGTCGGCAACCGCAAACGTCGTCCGGCACGCCGGTGGCCTCGGGGCGGGTGTACCCGGAGAGATCGGGGCAGCGGACCGGCTGGCCGCCATCGCCGTGCCCACCTTGGTCCTCGATGGAGAACTCGACAGCAGCGACATCTCCTCCCACGCTCGGGCCATCGCCCAAGACGTTCCCGGTGCCCGTCACCAACGCCTCCCGTCGGCTGCCCACATGGTCAACCTCGAGAGCACGGAACTCTTCAACCTCGCGGTCGAGTCCTTCCTCGCGCCCGTGATCGGCCTCGGCTGACCACGGTCCGGCGGCGGCTGCGCGCGCGGTGACGCGCGGGGCCGCTGTCGGGCCCCCGGCCGCCGCGCCCGTACTGCTGGTCCTGTGCGGGTGGCGGTGGCGGCCCGTGTCGCGGTTGAACGTCTCGTGCGGTCGGGTCGGCCTACCGCGCGCTGGGCTGCCGTTCACCTGCCGAGATCCGGTAGACGACGTTCAGGCGTAGCGGGCCGGCAGGGACGCTCATGTCGTCGTGGTCCTCGGCGGGGTCATGGGTCATGCCCAGGCGTTGCATGACCGCCCGGGAGCGGAGGTTGGTGGCTGTGGTGATGGCCAGGATCTCCGGCAGGGCGAGGGAGTCGAAGCCGAAATCCAGCGCTGCCAGGGCGGCTTCGGTCGCGTATCCGTGCCCCCAGGCCGTGCGGGCCAGGCGCCAGCCCACCTCGACCCCCGTGACGGGCATGTCCTCGTCGACCGGATCGAGGCCCGTGAAGCCGATGAACTCGCCCGTCGCCGCGACCTCTACCGCCCACCAGCCCCAGCCTCGCCGGTCGAGATCGGCTTGGAAGCGGGCTGCTGCCCCTTCGCTCTGCTCGCGTGTGAGTACATCCTGAAAGTGTTCGCGGACTTCGGCGTCGGCGTTCATCGCCGCCCATGGGGCGAGGTCGCTGTCGCGCCACCCGCGAAGGACGAGGCGTTCGGTTCGTAGTTCGGTCATGGCGTCAACCTAACGCGGCCATCGAGCCGCAGGCGATCGAAAAGGAGAGCGGAGGCGTCAGCTGCGAGCCGCAGGCCTGTGGTTGAGTTCGTTCCCGCTGTCCACCGACCACGGCCGCCCCGTCAATGCCTCCCGCATCGAAGCCGCGGTCCGCGGAGCCGCGCAGCAGGCCGGACTCGGCTGGTCACGCCGCACCAGCTGTGGCACACGCTGGCCGTCCAGGCGATCGATCGGGGCATGTCCCTGGAAGCCATCGCAGCACTACTCGGTCACCGGCCACCGGCCACCGGCGCCCGGCCACTCTCGATGCCACGTGTTTACGCTCGGCTCGCAGCCCCGCACCGTCGCCGACGAGTACTTCGCCGTCTCGGAGAACGTCGAGTCACTCTAGGACGCCCCGCGCGCCAGCTGCCGGCCGACGCAGAGGGGGCGGAGACGGCCAAGTTCCGCCATACCTTCGAACGCCAGTGGGACGACACGGCGGCCGAAGGGCAGATCGCACGGGAGTAGATCTTCGACAGACTCCTCAGCCGACTCGACGAAGAAGCCTCCTGACGGCGGTCAGCAACTGGAGGGAGTTGTTCCGACGAGCTTGTCGAGGATGTGCGGCCACGCAGCCTCCCCCAGGAGCACGTCGGCTTCGGGCGTGCCCCCGTACAGGAAATGCGGGGAGGCGGGCGCCAGGCTCTCGCCCGGAAGGCGCGGTCGGTGGCCGGCATCGTGGCGGGCGATGAGGTGCGCGGTGGTCCCGGCTGAGCGTCGTCGTTCTGCCAGTTGTTCTGCGAAGCGGAGCGAAGGCCACATCGCGTCGTCGCCGCCGGCGACGAGCACCAGGTCAGCCCGGGCCTTGTCGACGGGGATCTCTGCCGGAGGGAGCAGGTGAGCGAAGCTGCGCTCGCTGAGTTCGTACCAGCCGCGGATGGCGACCGGACCACTGCCGTGGTTGACGGGGGCCCAGGAGTCATCCATCGGGACGAAGGGCAAGGGGCGCCCCTGCCAGGTCCAGGAAGACCGGTACGGGCGCTGTTGCCCATCGGGGCCCGGACCCACATTGCACCAGACTCGGGATGTGGGCGACAGCGCGATGACAACGTCCACGCGCGGGTCGTGCACGGCCGTGAGCAGAGCTGCTTCAGCACCCTTGGAGACACCGAGGATGCCGATGCGTCGTACCCCGTTCGCGGTGAGGAAGTCCACGGCAGCGGTGAAGGTTTCCAAGGGGATCTCACAGATTTCCGGAGACTGCCCTGGCCCGCCGAACCAGCGGATGGACAGAGCCACGATGCCCTGCTGAGCGAGGAGACGTGCTCGCTCGCGTTCGATGCGTCCGCTGGAACCGGCTAGCACCAGGACGCCGACGTCACTGCCATGGGTAGGAGCAGCGAGAACGCCTTCCCAGGGATGGTTCAGGTCGTGCTCAACAACGTCCACGGGCTCCCCAGCTCTGCGCTTCGCGGTCAACAAGAGTGTCCTGGACAGCTTCTCAAAGGCAGTCGGAGACCTGACATCGAGACTCGCCTATTGGAGGAGTCCCGCGGACCCGAGGTCTGCGACCATCTCGTTCACCCCGGCGAGCGAGGAGACCAAAACGGTCGCGGAGTACTTCGCATTCGGAGAACCGCTACTGATGCCGCTGCCCGAGGAACCGTTCGAGACGCGCCGGCCGACCACCCCAACAGCCGCCGGGAGAACCGGCCTACGTGTCCGCTCGGGTCCAGAACTGAGGCGGCGCGAACCCTTCGCGCCGCAGCCAGTGCTCGGTATGGACGAACCGCTCGGCCTCGATCACGACGACGGGCGACTTCGCATATCGTCCGGAGACGCTCAGTCGTCACCCACCGTGGCCACTGCACGAAAGCGGGGTGGTGCCCTGAGGGCAGGGGTGTCAGTCAGTGGCAGAGCCACGACCACCGGAACCCGCTACGAGTATCAATGTCAGTGGTGTCGATTACGGTGCGGGGCATGACAGGTTGGATCGGAAGCGGCGTCATCGCCTGGTTGGAAGAGACGCGGTTCGAGGACGAAACCGTGCTGGTGTACTTCAAGGGCGTCAGCCTGACCGACATGGCGGAAGGGCTGATCGCGCAGCACCGGCCGCCGTTCGCACAGGGCAGCAGCGTCGGGCTGGGCGAGTGGGGGGTGATCGTGCATCACATGTACAACGGCGACGACTTCGATCTGATCGACTACCGCAAGCTGTGCCCTGCCGGGGCCGAGCTGGTGGTGTTCGAGCCCAATCCGTGTATCGCCAAGGCACACGGTCCCAAGGCGTACCACTACAGAAGCGGCCAGGTCCGGTCCTGCATTGACTACGAGAATCCCGGCCACGTAGGGGAGTACTGGCCCAACGAGTTGGCATCCCTCATCACAACCGCCGGGCTGGGCTACGAGGACCGGAACTATGAGGAGCGTCTGACCCAACTGATCAGTGATCACCTGGGTCTGCCACCCCTGGACCGCCGCAGCATCACGGTGGACCGCAACCTCATTGCCTCCTATTTCTAGAGGGCACGGTCCTTGCCGTACCGGTGCTCGGACTTCGATGAGCACGTTCTGCGACGGAACGGGAGGATGAAGAACAAGCTCAGCTGGCCGTAACCCATGCCCTCGAACAGCGGCTGGTACTTGCTCCCTCACCTGGGGGTTCACCGGACGTGAGGGTGGCCTCTGCCTGATCCTGCGCATCCGATCAAGGAGCGCACGTGAAGCGGTGGGAGGCCGTGCGGACCAGCCCGCTGGGTGGGGAGCGCGAGTGTGAGGCGTTCGCGTTGCTGTCACGCTTCCGGGCGGAGCCGTACGCGCCGCGCCGATGACCGGACGGGCGGACCCCTTGTTGGCGCTGACGGACGCGCTGCTGTCCTCTGACGGTCTGGTCGATCTCCCGCTCAGTCCGGAACGCCATCGTGGTAGCGGGGCCCTCTAGTGTGCTCTCCATTGAGGTCGCCCAGACCTCGCCCGACTGCGGCGCTCTCTGGCCGGGAGCCGCGACCTCGCCGGACCGCCCGTTCTGCCACACCTACGGGCGGGGACGAGCGAGCACCGGAAGATCCCCGGCTGGCCTTACCCGTTCGTAGCCGCGCCGAGATCGGCCGAATCCTGGACCGAGAACTTGGACGCCGTGCGCCTCGGCCCGCGTCTGTCGCGGGTTTAGGAACCTCCATGCGCGGCTGCCCTCGCCAGCTGATGTTCCCAAGCCCTCCCGCCCAGGTCCCGGACGGCCGCCCGGCTCGAAAAACCTACCGCGTGCCACGCACCACGACGTCGGTCTCGAAGTTGTCACCGGTCGGCCCTACCGACGACCCGCCCACCACTGGACAGGCGCCAAGCCCGCCGAACGGGACTGAGCCCGAGCCCATGACAGTTGCCGGAACCGCCCTACGCTGCGGCAATGCCAAGTGGGACTCCTCGACCGGGCTTTCCATGGTGTGACCAGGAAGGCTGTTCTTCTTGGTGCCGAGGACCGCTACCGCGTCGCTGAACTCGATGAGCCCGTGCCCGGCCCCGGTCAGTTGGCGCTCAAGGTCGCCTACGCCGGAATCCAGTGGGGGACAGGGCCCACATCATGGTTTCGCGACGGCCACGGCAACCTGCTCGGCCGTACCCGTCCTGAGCGCTTCGCCTGACGCGGCGCCGGACGCCGTACCGTCCGCCCCGTTCGTACACCCTCGCGCAGGGGAGCGGAGGGTCAGGGCATTTCGTCCGGGTCGCAGGTCGCGCGGCGTAGCCCGATGGTGCGCAGGGCCCGCATCAGCCCTTCCTCGTCACCTGCGCGGACGAGGTGGACGGCTCCGTCGGCGCAGGCGACGTCGAGATCGCCGGGGGCTGCCCCCGCTCTGGTGCGGAGCACCACCCCGCTGGGCGGGTCAAGGGCGCGTACCCCCTGGAACACGCCGAGCGCGGCCGGGTCGTCACGGAAGCCGCCGGACAGCGTGAGCACGGTGATGTCGGGGAGTAGCACCCGGGCGTGCGCGAGAGCGACGTCGGGTGTGTGGGCGTAGGAGATGACCCGGAAGTGGGGGTTGCGCTGGATCCGCGACCGCAGCAGCTCCAGCTCCGCGCCTTCCGCTACGCCGACTACCAGGACTGTCATCACAGTCCCTCATCCTCCGTCGTGGGGTGGGCACGTCGAGCGGGGCGCGCCGGTCCGTCCGGGGATCGAGTTCGCCCGTTCGTGCGTTGACGCGTACGGGCCTGCCGCCCGTAGTTTCCGGCGGATGCCCGACGACGGCTACGGAACCTGCCCCTCCCAGACTTTGTCCGGGGATCCCCGGGTTCTCGGAGCACCCGTATGCCCCTCCCGTATGGGGGGCATCCCTCCGCCTTGCGGGGGTGCCGCATCTGAGGTCGCGCGCCGATCCACCAAGGAGTACGGGGCAGCCCTTAGCCTGCAGATCCACCATCCGGGAGGAGCGGCAGATGACCGGTACGGCGGCCTTCGATCTCGGACCGCAGGCCCGGATCGTGGCCCGTCTTGCAGCCGCCGTCCCTGATGCGCTACTCGCCGGCCGGACGCCGTGTCCCGCGTACACGGTCGGCGACCTGCTGGGTCACTTAGCAAGCCTCTCCATCGCTTTCCGTGACGCCGCCCGCAAAGACCTCGGCGCCACGACCGAAACGCCTCCCGGCCAGGCCGCGCACCCTCTACCCGCCCGCTGGCGTGAGGACCTGCCCAGGGTCCTTGGCGAACTGGCGGAGGCCTGGCAGGACCCGGCCGCCTGGACCGGTATGACCCGGGCGGGTGGTGTGGACCTGCCCGGCCCCGTTGCGGGGGTGGTGGCCGTTGACGAGCTGGTGGTGCACGGATGGGACGTGGCCCGGGCGACCGGTCAGCAGTACGTACCCGATCAGGTGGCGCTGCGCGCCTCGCACGCCTTTCTGCTGGCGGCCGCGCGGGAGGATGGCCGCGACGGGGGCGTTTTCGGGGCCGTCGTGCCCGTGCCTGAGGACGCCCCACTGCTGGACCGGGCCATTGGACTGAGCGGGCGCGACCCGGCCTGGACGCCGCCGCCCCCGTGACGCAGAGCGCCCGGCCCGCGCAACGTCCGGCCCGTCCGGCCCGTCCGGCCTGGACGTGGCGGCTGCGCCCTGAACGCAGAACACCCGGCCCGAGCACAGTGCTACCGCCCGCGAACGTCGAGGTCGCGACCCCACCAGCTGGAGGGCCCTGCCCGCGATCAAGGTCCACGGCTGATCAAGGGCTTCGCGGCCTTCCTCCGGATCGACTGGGACGCCGTTGTGAACGGCCTGACGCTCCCCTGGAGCTCCGGCGCCGCCGAGGGGCAGGTCACCCGCACCAAACTGATCAAAGGCCGGCCGTACGGCCGAGCTTCCTCCGCCTTCTTGCGAGCCGTCGTCCTCGCCCAACCATCCTGATCCTCACAGCACCAGGCGCGTCGCCCGTACTTGGACTCCGTGTGCACCCGTTCGTGAAGCTCGGCCTGATGGAGGGCAGCTCTTTCGCCGCCCAGCCCGAAGGGCTCACAGATGTCCGCCACCGTTTTCGGCGTCTTCCCCAGTACCCGTGAGCCGATCTGGAGGAGCCTTTAGAAACCCGCCTGCACGTCGTATCTGCACCCCTCGCCAAGACCCTCACTTCCCGCAGTCGGCCCGTCTCGCTTTGGTCGTTAGGTGGTTCTGGTTGCCGGCTGGTCGTGCTCGAGAGGGGTTCGGCTGATCACGGTCGGTGAGATTCGGGTGTCTCGGGGGTGACCCGCCCCATAGGGTCCACGTCACATACGAACCGGGGTAGTAGTCCCTGACAGGCCCCCGTATCGGCCCTAGGAGTGGCCTTTCACCTGCGCGGATGTTTGCCGTGCTGTCGGGGGCTGGTGGTTGTTGGCTGCGAGGGTCGTTAGTAAGAGGGGTCGTTGCCAGGGGGTCGGGGCGTCTGTAGAACTGGATGAGTCGCCAGGCGGCACGGGTGCTTCACCCGCCGCCGACGAACCCCTCTCCACCGCGTGAGTGGCTCACGCATGTCTTCGACATGTTTGCGACCGCCCTTGTTCCCTGTGGAAGGTTTTCTCCGTGTCCAACGCCATCATTCGCCGCATCGCCCTTTCGAAGAAGGCCCTCGCGGGCACCGTCGTCGCCCTGGGTGTCGCCGGTTCCATGCTCGCCACGGTTCCCGCCCAGGCGGCCCCGGTGAGCGCCAAGGCGATCGCGCAGCAGATGATCAAGGACCCGGCCCAGTTCGCCGCCTTCGACAAGATCATCTCTCACGAGAGCGGCTGGAACCACACCGCGACCAACCCCTCCTCCGGCGCGTACGGCCTGGCCCAGGCCCTGCCGGCGTCGAAGATGGCCTCCGCGGGTGCGGACTGGAAGACCAACCCGGCCACCCAGATCAAGTGGGGCCTGGACTACATGAACGACCGCTACGGCAGCCCGGTTGGCGCCTGGAACTTCTGGTCCGCCAACCACTGGTACTAAGCCACCAGCGGACAACCATACTGACGAGAACGCCCGGCCCGGACTACCCGGCCGGGCGTTCTTGCGTCCGCAGCCGTCACCGTGGGGTGTGTGCTTATCGGTCGTGTCGCCGATCACGGACGCGCAGCCTGGTACATGCACCGGCAACCCGGTCGGCAGGGCTGCCTCGGTATTGCCCAATCGTGTGGCGGTGCCCCTGCGACCTGCTGAGCTCGGCGAACTCGGTCTCGTTGATCGACGGAACGTTCATGATCATTGCCCTCAGGCTCCAGATGATTGCCTTCGGACGGGTCACCGACGCCTCCGGCGCCGTGGGCGGCGCCGGCGTGGACACACGCCGAGGGCCCGAAGGCGCTGTTCGATCACGCGGTGGGCTGGCTGCGCCGCAACCGGGTGCTGCTGCCGGGGGTGAGCGTGCCGGCCGCCGACGCGGACGACGGGTACGGCGTTCGCCCGCGTGCTGGAGCGGCTGGACGACATCGGCGCGCACCGGCTCGGGCGGTTGAAGGCCCGCTCGCCTCGGTGGACGGGTTGCGGTTCGTCGTCCCCGTGCGGACCGTCAGCGCGGCGCCGTCGCCCAAGTACTTAGGGTTCAAGCGGGGCATCACCTGGCTCAATGGGTCAACGGCCAGGTCACGGGCATCCGGTAGATGGTCGTGCCCGGCACCCCGCGCGACTCCCTGTACATTCGGGACGCGCTGCTGAGCCTGGGCGGCGGCGTGAAGCCGGAGAGGGTGACCACCGACAACGCCTCTTACTTCAACATGGTGTTCGGCCTGTTCAAGATCCTTGGCCACAACTTCGTCCCCCAGTTCCGCGACCTGGATGACCAGCGGTTCTGGCGGGCGACGATGCCCGGTGTCGGCACAGGAACGTACGGCGTGGCGGAGGCCCTGGCCCGCAACCGCGTGAACCCGAACAAGTTGATCACGCACTGGCCGGACACGCTGAAGGTCACCGGTTCCCGTTGGGCGAGGCGTTCGCCGAGTACGGGCGGATCGCCAAGACCGAGCACCTGCTGCGGGTGGTCGATCCGGTGGACGACACCCATCGGCGGCAGGTGAACCGGCAGCTCACTGTGCAGGAGTCCCGCCACAAGCTTGCCCGGGACGTGTGCCACGGTAAGCGCGGCACCATCCATCAGCCGTACCGCGACGGCATGGCGTACCAGCTAGGCGCCCTCGGCCTGGTCCTCAACACCATCGTGCTCTGGACGACGAAGCACATCGACGCCGCCGTCGCCCAGCTGTGGGGCGAGGGCCCCGAGATCGTAGAGGAGGACATCTCCCACCCGTCCCCGCTCAAGCACCGCAACCCGAACCTGCTCGGCCGCTTCAGCTTCACCGCCCAGGTCCCGGCCGCCGGCGCCCTGCGCACGATGCGTGGCCCGCACGCGCCGGAGCTGGACGAGGACGAGGACGGCGGGCATCAGCGAGCGTCAGTAGCCGAGCACATCACTGCGTTACGGGTAGGCACTCGGCGAGCAGGTCGACGATGTCGCGCCAAGCTCGCTGTGCGTGTCGCGGGTGGTAGCCGACACCGGGGGGCACGGCGTGGTCGACCGGTGGGTGGTGGAAGGCGTGCAAGGCTCCGCCGTAGACCGTGACGCGCCAGTCGACGCCTGCGGCCTGCATCTCGGCGGAGAATGCCTCTCGCTGCGCGGGCGGCATGATCGGGTCTTCCGAACCGACTCCGGCCCACACCGGGTAGCGAATGCGTGCCGCCTCGCCCGGTCGGCCCGTGGTCAGTGCATTGACTGTCCCGATCGCGCGCAGGCCGACCCCGTCGCGCCCGAGTTCCAATGCAATGGCGCCCCCGGTGCCGTATCCGATAGCCGCGATGCGGTCGACGTCGGCCCGCGGTTCGGCGCGCAACACGTCAAGCGCCGCGTGGCCGATGCACCGCATCCGGTCGGGATCGGCGAGCAGCGGCATGCAACGGGCCAGCATCTCCTCGGGATCGCTCAAATAGCGCCCGCCATGTAGGTCAAAGGCCAGCGCCACGTACCCCAGCTCCGCCAGGGCCTCGGCCCGGCGGCGCTCGACGTGGCTGAGTCCCATCCCCTCGGGTCCGATCAGGACTGCGGGCCGGCGATCGGTACCAGCCGGGAGCGCGAGGTGCCCGACCATCGTCAGGTGGTCGGCTGGATACTCCACTGCACGCGTTGTGACCGTCGTCATGCGATTGGACTGTAATGACCGTCGAGTTCGCTCGGACGGTTGTTCACCGCTGGCGGACAGTGGTCCGTCTGGGCTGCGTCTCCGGGGCGTTGTCAGCCCGTCGTCAAACGATCGTTTGACGGCAGGGCGGCGGCACGTCCAATGAACCCGTGCAATCCGGGGGTTCGCGGCGGCCCGAATCCAGTCAGATCCGATGCTGATTGCTGACAGGGTCTCAGCGCCAACCGCCGGACCTGTGTTCCCCGAGGCCGGTCCTGGGCGCGGCCGTCGACGGCCGGGGTCAGCGGCGGCGGTTGAGTTCGCCCGGTGGGATGTACAGCCTGCGCGCGGGGGACAGCTTGTCGAAGCGGGCCTGTTGGCGGGCCTGTTCCTCCATCTGCAGCCCGTCGAGATTCTTCGTCCGCGTGGCCCTGTCGTTCCAGAGGAGGAACGCGACCAGTGCGGCGACCGGCAGTCCCAGACACGCATAGAAAATGATCAAGCCGTTCATAGTCCCCCCAGCGAAGATCAGCAAGCATGCTGAGTCTGCTGGCGGCGACGTGTACGAGTCAAGGGTGGGCGTTTGACGGGCCGTGTTCGTCCGTCCTTGAAGGCCGTGTTTTCCCTGCATGTTGCAGAGGGACGGCCGTCGTCGGTGCGTGGATGGGAGCATGTATTGCGCGCGGCCCGAGACGTTGGCGCGGGTTGACTTGGAGCGTGCTCCAACGCATAGCGTCCTGAGCAGTGATTCCGAGCTCAGGAGGCAGCAGTATGAGCAACCTTCCCGTCCGGCACCTGGGCGGCCTGGTGGTTTCGGCGCAGGGCCTGGGGTGCATGGGCATGAGCCACGGCTACGGTGCCACGGACGACGCACAGTCCATCGCCACCGTGCACCATGCTCTCGACCTGGGTGTGACCCTTCTGGACACCGCAGACTTCTACGGTGCCGGGCACAACGAAGAACTGATCGGACGGGCCGTCGCCGGGCGCCGCGACGAGGTCGTGCTGGCAACGAAGTTCGGCTTCGCCAATCGCCTGGGTGAGCCCACCCGTGTCCGCGGCGACGCCGCATACGTGCGTGAGGCGTGTGACGCGTCGCTGCGTCGGCTCGGGGTCGATCACATCGACCTCTACTACCAGCACCGGGTCGATCCGCAGGTGCCGATCGAGGAGACCGTCGGCGCTATGGCCGAACTCGTAGAGGCCGGAAAGGTTCGTCACCTCGGGTTGTCCGAGGCCGGCGCGCACACCATCCGGCGGGCACATGCGGTGCACCCGATCGCCGCGCTGCAGAGCGAGTGGTCGTTGTGGACCCGCGACCTCGAAGCGGAGATCGGCCCTGCCTGCCGCGAACTCGGCATCGGGCTGGTCCCGTTCTCCCCGCTCGGGCGCGGCTTCCTGACCGGCCGGTACAGCTCGGTCGAAGGGCTGGCGGAGAACGACGTGCGGCGCAGCCAGCCGCGTTTCGCCGATGGCAACCTCGGGCGGAACCTGTTGATCGTCGAGAGGCTGAACGGGCTCGCCGAGGCGAGGGGAGTCACCGCCGGCCAGCTCGCGCTGGCCTGGTTGCAGCACTGGGGCAACGACGTGGTACCCATCCCCGGCACTCGGCGACAGCGCTACCTGGAAGAGAACCTCGCGGCCCTGGCCGTCGAGCTGTCCGCCGATGACCTCGCCGCCCTCGAGGCCGCCGCCCCACCCGAGCAGGTCGCGGGCACCCGCTACGACGCGACCAGCCTCACCTTCGTCGGCAACTGAGCCCGAGAGGCGGACCAGCAGTCGGGGAAGGATGCTCCGCGCCAGCTGAATGACGACCGGCCGGTGCAGATCGCGGACATGCGGCGCGGCGGCGACGCGGTGATGCGGTGATGCAGTGATGCGTGCCGAGCTCTGCGTCAACTGGGCCTACCATGTCTGGTCCGGGCTGAGCACTGAGGGCAGGGGGAGTGGGCCAGGGTCCTTTCGACGACCGGCAGGTCGCCCTTGCTTGCGCGGCGCTCGACCGTGCCTCGGAGCGCTGGGCCGGGGTGGTAGAGGGCGACACCCTCACCTGGCACTGGTAAGGGCCGGGGCGCGCCGCTGAGCGCAGCCGGCATGGACGAGGCGTGGGCGAACCCCACTTCCGTACCTCGGCAGCTGGCCGCGATGCCCACCGTTCAGCAGCGCGGTCAGGCGCTGCTTGGCAGCCTGAAGCTGCTTCCGTGCAAGCTCCACGTCGGCCTGGAGTTGATGAAGGCCGGAGCTGCCCGCCCATCGCTCGTCGAAGCCCAGGCGCCCTGTACCAGTCGCGCTCTCCGCCCGCACCTTGGCTTCGTGGACCTCGTACTCTGCCCTTGCCGCCTCCTGGGAGTCCAACGCGCGCGCCAATGCACGTTCGACCGCTCGGAGAACTCTCTCAGACCTCAACACGTCTGCCTGGACTATGTAGAGGTTCGGCGGTTCGGAAGACAACACGGACTCCTAAAGGGCAACGATAGGGAAGGCAGCACACCGAGCTGTGCATCAACCCAGCCACCGAACGAGACAGCTGCGGCATGGCCCCAGACCAGCCCGCGGGGGCCTACTACATGCTTCGCTGCTCCTTGAGCAGGGCCATCGTCACATCGGGAGTTCGCTGCCGTCGGGCCGCTGCTCCGCGCTGGCCAGATGTCGGAGGTTCTCTTCGTGGTCTCCCATCTGCTCTTCGTGCCAACTTCGGCGCCGTTCCTCGCCCGGGATCGTCGGAGCGGTCCGTGCCGCCTCGAGCTGTTCGTTGATGTCTACCGAACTCCCGCCCCTCGTGTTCCTCGACCCTGAGCCTACGAGGCCGTGCAGCAGGACGGAACGGTAGCCGGGGGTGCGGTCCGCATCCGGTTTCCGTCCCGCAGCACCGTCTCCGCAGCCCCGCCTCCCCGTTTTGCCAGTCCGCGCCTTGGTGTCGTACCCGGACGGCAGCGCCGCCCGCGCCAACGATGCAGACCGTGGGGTCGACCTCCCCGCCGTGCTGGGGGAGCCACGCCTCCAACTGGGTCATGCCCGACGCTGTCGCCCCACGCGGCCACTTGTACATGTTCTCGCTGCCCCTGTCCGTACCCCCGTCGTGGCCGGACGTCCGGCCACCTGTGACCCTTCCACCCGGCACCGACGCGGGGCTGTGCAGTTGCTGGGGCGCCGCGGAGTTCACCTGCTACCGAAACGGGCAGCTGCCTGGGATCCGAAGACGTGAGCCCGCCGCAGGTCCTTCGAATCATCGGGCACCCGACACGGCGAGGCGTCCTATCGTTGACCGGCCCAGCAGGTTTGACCTCGCGGACGTACGGCGAGGGCGGTGCGAGAGCTGCCGCGAGCCGCCCAAGACGACCGCGTGCAGACACTCGGTTTCGCGTTCCTCACCGGGCAGGATGACGAATACGTCGCACGCTTGCGCCGCTCGTGATGGCGAACAGATGTCACCACCAGGGTCAACGGCAGCTGGATCAATGGCGGTTGGGACGAACCGTCGGTACCTTCACCGAGCTGCTGGGGGAAGTTCTGCCGCCGGAGCGATACCTGAGCGCCGGTCACGGAGCGGGCCTGGCCGGTGCTGCGGTTCTTCTTCCTCTGCACTGGGCCGATCGTGTCGTTACGGCGTCGGACTCTGGCGGCCCGAGGAACCTCTGCCCCCTTTCCCCGTGCGGAGTGGAGCCGGTGTGCCCCGAGGCGTCTCGTGTCCGGTGGTGTTGGGCTTTTGCGGGATCTGGCGGGTTGTGATGGGTGTGCGGTTTGTGGGTTTGTGTGCGAAGAATTCTGCAGAACGGTTGTTACTTGGTTGGTTGGTCCGGGTGGGTGAGGTGGGGGAGGGGTGCGCCTGGTGGTGCGCCGGAGCGAGTTGTGTGGGGGTGTGGTGTGTGGGGCGGGTGGGTGTAGGGCTCAGTGAATGTCAGGGGCATGTTCGGGTGGGGTGGGTGCAGTGTGCAGGTGAGTGTGACGGATGTGTCCGTGTCTGGTAACTGGTGTCGGTGGGTGCTGCGGTGGGGTTCGTGTCGGGTCGAGAGTGTGGCCAACGGCTCACCCCGAGCCATTTCCACCACTGTCTCCACCATCGTGTTTCGGTTGGTGAGGCACTGTTCTTGAGGGAGCGTCACCCATGTCTTCTGCTTCTTCCTCCGTGCGTCGTATCGCGGCCACTGTTGTGGCTGCCGGCGCGATCGTTTCTGCTGCTGCTCTGCCGGCGGCTGCGCACGATGGAGGCCGTCATCACCAGCGGCCGCGGGTGGAGATCAGCCGGGTCCAGGCCGACAGTCCCGGACGCGATGACCACTCCAACCGGTCTCTGAACGCCGAGTGGGTGGAGATCACGAACACCACCCGCGATGCGATCAACCTGCGTGGTTGGACGCTGCGTGACAGTGACGGCAACCGCTACCGCTTCGACAACGTCCGTATCGGCTCCCGTGCCACGATTCGTATCCACACCGGTAACGGCCGGGATACCCGTACTGACCTCTTCCAGGACCGCCGCGACTACATTTGGGGCAACCGTGGCGACACGGCCACGCTGCGCGATGAGCGTGGTCGCACCGTTGACACCGAGTCTTGGGGTCGGCGCTAACCTGCCCCGTGTTGGGTCCGCGTGTTGATGGCGTGGAACCTGCGTGAGGTGATCCACCCGCGGCCGGGCTGTGTGGCAACGGGCTACTGACCGGCACGCGAACACGGGCCGTCGCCCCGACCGGGCCACGGCCCACACCACTACCCCCAACGGACGTACCCTGCCCGGTCAGGGTTCGACGGAGGCGTCGTGACGGCGTGTGGACCGCGACCAGGCCCCGTGGCGCTGCCGGCCGCGGGCAGGACCCGGCTGCCGTCACACGTCGCCGGTCACCGTTCCGGTTGGCAGCATTGCGCCCCGCTCCGGCAACGGGCGGGGGCGGTCGGTGGTGACCTGAGGCTGCCTGATGGTGCTACGACAGGCGCTTCTTCGGCTCGGGTTGGGCGTTTACGAGTGCCCACCAGGCGTGGCCGTCGTGGTCGGTGTGGGCGCCGCAGGCGTCGACGGTGCGCAGTGCCGCGACCTCCGTCGGGATCTGTCCTGCACCGTCTTGTTCGGTGATCTGGTGGTTGAGGACCATGACCAGGATCTTGGCGTCCTGGTCGGCGAGGTGGACACTGACGCGTTTCCCGCCGGCTGCCACGGCCGTGTGGACCAGGCCGTGGACCGTCTTGAGGAAGTCGTGCTCGTCCAGCAGCGGGTAGCCCCATTCGGCGACGGCGAGTGCGGCTTGCGCGGCGGCCTTCTTCGCCGCCCATCGGTCCGCGCGGAACGCCAGCACCCTTGCCCGCCGGCTGGTGACGACCAGCCGCGGCGGTACTCCGGTGACGGACTTCGGCTTCGTCACCGGCTGCGGCCGCGGCGGCTCCACCGGCTTCTTTTGCGGCGGCGGCGACTTCGGAGGAAAACTCGGCGGAACTTTCGGACCCTTGGCTTCCACAACCTCGCTCATACCCCACCACGCTACGCCGGTTGACCACTGCCGCGCACCGGCATGGGGCGCCCGGTCCGCCCGGTCCGGTTGGTGAGGAGTTGTTGAGAGGCGGTCAGTGGTGCGAATAGTGTCTGGACGGCGTCGGCGTCAAGGTCTCGCAGGGCGAAGGCGACGGTGGGCCCGGCGACAACGACGCGTCGTTCGAGGCCGCGTGCGGTCAAGGCGTCGTCGATCGGATCGCACAGCTTCCCGCGTCGCGAGACGGTGAGGTGTTCGGCGGTCGCGTAGCGCTCGAGGCTCAGCGGGCCTTCGGCGGGCGCGCGCCTTGCCTGGACGGACGGCACGACGCGGCACTGCGAGCACCGAGGCCAAGTGAGGTAGCGGGCGCCGTCGCCCGGGACGGCGACGCACCTGCCGCTGGCCGAGCGCGGTTTGGACTTCCCGACGGCTGGCGCCGGGCCGGGTGAAAGGTAGGCCGCAACTGCCTTCACCGGACACGTCGCCGGTCTCGGTCACGCCGCGGACCGCGGTGAGCTGACACTGCGCCCGGTCTCCTCCAGTTGGGTGGAGAGGGTCCTGTCGACGCCAACCGGTTCGCGCGCGCCGAAGTGGTTCGCGCCGTGAGTGTGCTGCTAGGGCCTGCGTGGTGTCGTGATCAGCTGCCGGGTTCTGCCCTGTTCGGGGGCTGGAGTCCGGAAAGGCTGGGGTTGTGACGCGTGGGTAACTCGCTGATGCTCAGTGGAATTTCAACGAGTTCGAGGGGGTGATCTGACCTCGCTGCAATGATCTGGAGCGACGACCTCCTCAAAGTCACCGACTGATCACAACATCACACGGGCCCTAGTGCGTCGGGGCCGGGCCCTTGATCGGTCCCCGACGGGGCGGGGCGCCCCCGCCCCGCCCGGACCGGGAGCTGGCCGCGCTCAGACGGCGGCCGGTGCGGGCTCCTCGCCCTTCACCTCCGTCGCGGGCGCAGGGGTGGCCTCGGGCACGGGCCAGGTGTAGAGCACCACGCCCTGCCGGTTGTCCCTCTCGAGGCCGTGCTTCTCAACGAGCCTCTGCAGGGCGTTGCGGATGGTTTGAACCGACGTTGCCCGCTCGGGGTGCGCCTCTTCCAGCTCGCTCTGGATCTCGCTGACCTTTTTGGGTTCGCCGGGCTGCTTCGACAGGATGTCACTGAGAAGCCGGCCGAGCGTGGGGCTCGCCTGAGCGGTCTTTTCGGCCCCGGCCACCGCGGCCTTCTTGGCGGCCGCCTTCTTCGCGGTCGCGGTCTTCTTGGCCGGGGTCGCCGCGGCCGTCTTGGCCGTGGCCTTCTTGGCGGCCGTCTTCCTGGCCGCAGTCGCCTTCTCCGCCCTCGGCAGCGGCACGGCCGCCGCATCCGCGCCGTCGCGGACCGGGGGAGCGCTGCTCGAGGGCCGGGCGAGCGCAGGCACCGGCGTCGGTGTCGGCACCGGTGTCGGCTCAGCAACGACGATCGACGGCGTGTCCGCCAGCGCCGCGGCGAGCCACTTCTCCTCGCCCTGGAGCTTGCTCAGGCGCGTGCTGAGGGTCGCCTGCTCGGCCTGGTTCGCTGCGAGGGCGGCGGCCAGATGCTCCGCGTACTCGGTCTGGATCGGGGTGTTGACCGGCTCGTTGGCCACGGCAGTCCACGCTCCTTCTTCAGGGATGTGCGTTGGAGCGGGATGTTACTCGCCGCTGGCAAGCACCGGTTGGTGTATCCCACCACCTCACCCCAAGGCAGGGAGCGCCCATACCTGCCCGCGGCGGCCCCATCCGGTCGGGACCCGGCCGGCAACCCCCGCCTCCGCCAAGGGACAAGGCACACCGGCGCACACCGGGAACCGTCGCCGCGGCCGCTCCTCGGCGCCCTCCGGGACGTCACCCGGCGGCGACCAGTTCGAGTGAGGCCCTACCCTCGCTGACCGTGACGCTCCCAAGACGGATGCGGGAGGCGACCTCCTGGACGGCACGGGCGAGGGGCGGCGGTGTCGGCTGAACTCGAAGGCCTGATCACCGAACTGGAACAGCTGACCGGCGCGAGCCGGCGGCTGCTGCTCATTGAGGGACGGCCTGCTGCGGCGCAGGCCGCCCGCGTGGCCTCCGCCTGACACGACCACCGCGCACGATGCTCCCCGCGCGGCGGCGGGGCCCCGACCGGTCCCCGGACGGAGAGGCCGGGCACCCCAGCGTCCAGCCCGACGGGGTCGCAGTACGGCCCCGACCTCGAGGAGCGCCTCCGCCGCGGACCCGCGGGCAGCCGGTTGACGGATGCTCAAAGAACCTGGTGGGAGGGGGTTTCCCGAGGGTTTCCCGTTTCCCGTTGCAGTGGGCGACCCGTGCCTCCTCGACACGCAGGGGCGGCGGGGCACAGTCTCGGAAGGGCCCGACGGGCGGCCGGTCCGTGCTTCGTACGGCGAGTACGGCGCGAACACCACGACGAATACAACGCCCCGCAGGACACCGCGTGGCACGGACAAGGGGGACCAGACATGGCGATGCGGAGAGCGGCGGTGGCGGCGGTGATGGTGCTCACCCTCCTGACCACCTGGGCAGGGGCCCACCACGCCACGGCGGCCCCGGCACCGAAGACGGCGAAGACGACCAAGGCGGCGCAGGCGGCGCAGGCGTGCGGTGTGCTCGCCCCCGGAGCCTCCACGACGGCCGAGAAGGCCGTAGAAGCGGCATGCGAACAGATCGGCACCTGGTACACCTGGGGCGGCGGCCACGGACAACAGCCGGGGCCGACCTACGGTCAGGTCGACCCGAGCGACCCGGACAGCGCACACGACCCGGAGCGACTCGGCTTCGACTGTTCGGGGCTGGTCCGCTACGCCTACCACCGTGCGGTCGGCGGCGACCCGCTCCCCGGCAACGCCCACCACCAGTTCCACTCACCGCAGGCACAACAGCGCTTCACCGCCGCGCAAGGAACCGCCCCGCTGCTCCCGGGGGACCTCCTGGCCTGGGGTCCGGGAGGCTCCATCCACCACATCGCGATCTACCTGGGCGCGGGGAAGATGGTCGAGGCCCGCGAATCGGGCACCCGGATCACCGTCAGCGACGTACGGCTGGGCGGGGACTACGCCGGAGCGGTCCGCATCGCACCGGCCACGGCACCCGGCACGTTCAGCACCTGGGGCACGGACGTGTGGACCCACGAAGAACCGTCCACCGACAGCCCGCGGGCACACCGCTTCCCCGGCCCGACCACCGTGCGCGTCGACTGCCAAAAGCACGCCCAATCGGTGACGGCGGAGGGCTACACCAACGACGCCTGGTCCTACCTGCCCGAGTACGGGTCGTGGATCACCAACATCTACATCAAGGGCGCCGCCTGGCTGGACGGCGTACCCACCTGCCCCTGAGCACCACCCCCACCACCGATCACGCACCACCGTCACCCGGCTCCCGAAGGAGCCCTTCCGAGGAGGAAGCATGTACGCAGGCAGGAAGATCGCCCTCGGCTTCGCCACCGTCGCACTGGCGGGCGCCCTGGCCACCGTGACCGGCCCCGCCCGAGCGACGTCCGCCACCGGGACGTCCGCCACCGGGACCAGCGCCACCGGGACGAGCGCCGCCACCGAATGCGGCGTGCGCGCCGACGGCAAGCTGTGGTGCGGCAACCGGGTGGGCGCCAAGGGCTACGAGCACCGCCGCTACAACTCCGCGGTGCGGGGGCCCTTGAACACGAGCCCCAGCTGGTTCCAGTGCTGGGGCCGCGGCGACCAGCACGCCGGCGGCAACAACGTCTGGTACTGGACCCAGCTGGACAACGGCCAGTGGGGCAACGTCGCGGCCGTGGACCTCCACACCTCGGTCGACCCCGCCCCGGGCCTGCGCGAGTGCTAACACCTTGAAGGCCGTGTCGCCACCTCCCCACCAGGAGGTGGCGACACGCACAGGGCCGACGGCACAGCCGTCGGCCCCCTCACTCATCGGCAGGGATCAGCAGGTCCCGGCCGGCCGCTCCCGAACCACCAGATCGGTGGAGCCGGCGGTCGCGTCCAGCCAAGCGACCTGACGGCCCGCGCCGGCCGCCGGGTAGCTCTGCTCACCACGGTTGCAAGAGACCCGTTCGCGACGAGAACCGTCGGTGGTCAGCTGCCACAGCTTGGGCAGCGACTCGTTGCGGTACCTCGTGTCGGGCGTCTGCGCGACCAGGGTCAGCGCATCCTGCGAGACCGTCAGGTCGGAGGCGATGAAGGCGCCCGGCTTGTGCTCACTGCTGACGATGTAGGTGCCGCGACCGTCCAGGCCGGAGCTGATCACCGACGTCAGGCCGCCGTCGCTCTCGTCGGTGTCCGCCACCCAGAACACGTTCTTGCCGTTGAGGCCAGTTTGTCCGAGGCTCACCGGCTCGTCGAGCTGCTCGGCCATGACGGCCTTGCCGGTGGCCAGGTCAACGACCTCCACACCCAGCCGGTAGGTACCGTTCTGCGGGTACAGCTTCGCGTAGGCGATCTTGTTGTCGCTGATGGAGGGCAGAGCGGTCAGCGTGTTCCACTTCTTCCCGTCGGTGAAGACCGGGGCCTTGTCGGTGGGCCGCATGTAGCCGACGTGCCGGCCGCCGAAGATGTCGTACTCCTCGAACACCACCGTGTTCTTCTCCACCCGCAGACCCGCGACGCCCGTCGCCGAGCTGTACAGGGTCTTGATCGGGCCCCCCGCCACGGGACGGGTGAGGACGTCGACCGAGGTCGGGCCGTACGCCGTCCACACCACGGTCTTGCCATCGGTCGCCGGGGCGGTGTGGTAACGGCCGTCGTTGGGGCTGATCACCTTCGGGGAGCCCTTGCCGTCCAGCCGACCGGCATAGACCGAGTAGGGCTCGGAGCCGTCGTCATTGGACTTGGAAGCCGTCCACCAACCACCGCCCGCACCCACTGCGGAATCGGTGGTGTTCAGCTTCCCGAAGAGGGTGTCGGTGTCGATGCCCAGGGCCTGCTCCCAATCCGGGACGATGCCGTGGGCGTTGAACGACCGCTTGACCGTGTTCTGCTGGGCGGAAGTCGCACCGAGCGCCTTGGCCGCCGCGAGCACCGCGCCCCGCGCCTCGGTGAACCCGTCGAGCGGCGTCATGTACTCCGTGACCGCCTTGTACACGATCTTGTCGGCCAGGGCGCCGCCCAGGTCCTCGCGCATGTCCCACAGCGCGCCCGAGAAGATCGTCGAGTTCAGGTGCACGCCGCCGTTGTCGGTGGCGAACGACACGCCCAGGAAGCTCTTCGAGGTGGTGGCCCCGTCATTGAGGTCGCGCAGGGCACAGTCGGCGGCCGCCTTCGTGCGGCACAGGTTCTCGCCGATCAGGCCGGCGGCCGGATCACTCATCGACGTCCCGCTCGCGGTGACGTCGATCGCGTTGCCGAAGTAGTCGGCCAGGGCCTCGTTCAGGGCGCCGGACTGGCCCGCGTAGACCAGGTTCGCCGTGTGCTCGATGACACCGTGGGTCATCTCGTGGCCGACGACGTCCGTGTCGGCCGACATCGGCTTGAACTCCGTGTCCCCGTTGCCGTAGACCATCTTGGTGCCGTCCCAGAACGCGTTGGCGTAGGGCAGGCCGTAGTACGTCACGCCGACCAGGGAGTTGACCGCCCCGCCGTTCCCGTCGAGGCTGTCGCGCCCGAAGTTCTTCTTGTAGAAGTCGTAGACCTGGCCCGCGTTCCAGTGGGCGTCCACGGCACCCGAATCCGTCGCCGCGGCACCGAAAGCGGTGTTCGGGGAGGAGAACATGGTGATGCCGGAGGGCCACGTGCCCGAGGTCTCCGACACCGACTTGCCGCGCGCGTCCCACGTGCCCAGCAGGCTCTTGCTGGAGGAGCGCATGCGGCCTGCGTCCGCGAGCAGGTAGTTGCCGGCCGCCGGGTCGTAGGCGATGTCCAGCGAGGTCGCGGCGCCGCTCAGCCGCGCCCCGGAACCGGTCTCGGGGACCAGGTTCGCCGGAGTGGCCGGCGGTCCACCCGCCGTCGGGCCGTCGGCGGCCTCACCGGCCGCGGGGGCCGCGGGGGCCGCCATCGTCTTCAACGCACTGTACTGGAGCGCCGGATAGCCCGAGCGGGCGTCCACGTACACCTCGTCCACGACCAGAGCCCCGGAACCGGGCGCGGTACCCCGCACGGTGACGCGGTAGGCGAGGACACCGCCCCCCTTGGGCAGGACGACGAGTCCCTTGGCGTCACCGGTCATCCCGGTGGCTGCCGGATCACCGGACTCGGACTGCGGTGCCCGGTCCTTGTCGAGCGCTGCTCCCAGCCGGCGGGCCGTGGCGGCCACTGCACGGCGGACCGCGAGGTCCTCGCTGACCTGGGGGGTGACGTCGGTGCTCAGGGCGGTGAAGTAGTGCCCCGAGGTGCCGGTGACCACGCGCTTGCCGTCCTGCTTCTGCATGCGCACGACGTACTGGCCGCCCAGGACGTCGACACCGCGGTGCTTCTGCTGCAGCCGGACCGTCTCGTCCTTGGCCCCGGTGGCCGTCGCAGCCAGGGGGACCAGGTCGCTGCCCGCCCGCGGGATCTTGTAGCGGCTCTTGTTCGCGGCGAGGTGCTGCCGTGCCGCGTCGGCCGGGGCGGCCTTGGCGTCCACCGGCTCCCGTAAGCCCTCGACGAGCACCGGGGTCGCGGTGCCCTGAGGGGGAAGGGCGTTTGAAGGGCCGGGGTCCGCGGCCCACGCCGGCGACGCCTGCAAGGTCATTGCGGCGGCCAACAGAACCGCTATTCCTCCGGCGGAGCGGAGCTCTTTCCGCCATATCCGTCGTGCGGCGGGGGTTGGTGCCGACGAACCTGCGCTGTACTTGGGCAAGGGGTCTCCTCAACCATGAGTGCCTGGTGCGTTGCTGCGAGTCGCCGCCATGCAACCGCCGCGGGCGGCTCCCGACCAGACCCGAGCCCCCCTCAGAAGTGGCCATGCACACTTGTGGGGGCTCTGTGAAGGCGGTCAAAATCCCCCGCATGATCGAAACCGACCCGCACGACCGGACTCCGGCCCGCACGCAGGACGACAGCAGGCCGGTGATCCACACGGCCGCCGACCCGGCCGCCGTACTGCACGTACTCATCCAGCGCCGGCAGGCCCTCCTGCACCAGGAGTCGGCCGACCTGAAGTCACTGCGCTCCTACGCCGATCGGCTGGCCCACCGGCTTCCCCCACAGCCGGCGAGAACCTCCGGACCCCTGGCCGGCATCGAGATCCTCAACGGCAGCGAAGCGGCCGGAGCCCGCCTCGACACCATGCTCGAAGCAGCCGAGACGGAAGTCCTGATCCTCGACCGCGCCACCCGGACGGCCGGGGAGGCCGGCAGCACAAGGGAGGCCGGCAGCACCAGGACGCCCCGCCCTACCGGGGAGGCCGGCGCGGACCGCATACGACACCTACTGGCGCGCGGCGTCACCGTACGTACCGTCACCGACCGGCGCGGCACCGACTTCCCCGACCGGGCACAGGAGCTCGTCGCCCTCACCGGACTCGGCCTCCAGGCCCGCATCGGACAGAGCCTGCCCACCGCCCTGGTCCTCGTAGACCGACGTACGTGCCTGTTACCCCCGCCGCCCGGCAACGACGAAGGAGGCGAGGGAGCGGCCCTGGTGATCGGCGACCGCCTGCTGCACCAGGCCGCCCTACCCCTGTTCGAATCCCTATGGGTGCGCGCCACCCCCCTCGGCAGCCCCGGCGGCCCGCTCACCGCGGACCAACGGGAACTCCTCGGGCTGCTCGCCTCCGGACTGAAGGACGAAACCATTGCCCGCCGCCTCGGTGTGCACGTACACACCGCCCGCCGACGGATCACCCGCATGCTGGAGGAACTCGACGCCGACACCCGCTTCCAAGCCGGAGTCCAAGCCGCCATCCGCGGCTGGCTCCCCCCACACCCCAGCCCAAGCGGCGAGCGCCTCAGCACATCTGGCGGCCCCGGGTCCACCGCGCTGGCCAACGGCTGACCCACAAGAACGCGAACGGGCCGGCCCGGCACCGCCGCACGCACGTACCCATGTGCGGGCAGTCGACATACTGCTGCGGCCCGCACCTCGCCGCCGGGCCAGCCCCCGCCAGGACGGAACCCGTATGCCTTTCCGGCCGCTCCCATGCAGCCCTTCGCCCGACCGACTGCACACCTTTGTCCGCGCCCTGCCCCGGGCCCGCACGGGCCTCCAGCGCTACGTCGGGATCAGCCAGCCCTCCGACACACCCGCGTACACCGGCCGACGGTTCGAGGCCCCCTAAGGGCTGTCCCGTAATCCCCGGCGGGCGCGCGGCGCCAGCTACGGCGGCGGGTCGTCGGAAGGCGGCAGCCGTCCGGCTGCCCGGGTCAGCGCGTACACCACGGCGGTGAACACGGCCGGCTCGTCACAGGGAGCGGTCCCACCGCCTTGCGGACGAGCAGCGAACGACGGCAGTAACGGGGCGACCAGTCAGCAGAGTTCGTCAGGAACCGGACGCTTCGATGCGCGCGGCCGACCTGGCGGCCTGCTCGATCTTCGCGCAGTAGGTTGCACGGGCTTCCTCGTCGATCTGCTTCTCGTGTTCGGGGCGCAACCCGGTCCGGCCGTCGAGGCCCTCGCGCAGGATGTCGGCGTGCCCGGCATGCCGGTTGGCCTCGCCGAGGACATGGACCATGACGGCGAACAGGTTCGTGTCGGCATAGGGCTCCGACCACCACGGCACGTGGCCGGCGGCGTCGAGGGGAAGCTCGTTGATCGTCGCGTCCGAGTGTTCCCACGTGCGCCGGTAGAACCCGATGATCTGATCGCGGGTCTCGTCCTCGGCCGCCCACAGATCGCTGCCGTCGGAGTCCTGCCACCGGGGCAGCGGTTCCGGGGAAGGGCGGTCGAAGACCTCGCCGAAATACCTGGCCTCCACAGTGGCCACGTGTTTGACCAGACCGAGGAGGTTGTTCCCGGTCACCGTCAAAGGTCGGCGGGCCTCGTATTCGGACAAGCCGTCGAGCTTCCAGAGCAGCGCCTCGCGGTCCCGCCGCAGTCTCCCGTGCAGGGTGTCTTTCGCGAATTCATCGATCATGCGGCACGAGCCTGCCATGGGCTGCTCGTGGTCTCAAATCCCGGACGTGGTACGTAGCAACCGGCAGAGCCGAGGCCTGGCCGCAGTCGCCGCCCCGACCTGCCACAAGGAGCTCGCGAAACGTGCCACGTGAGACAACCTCCTAGGATGAAGGGGCCTGGCGAACCAGGCTTGCGATCAAAGGTGTCGTTTCCTTTGCAGGAAAGGAGACGGCTGCTGAATCAGCTCTGGGCTGCTGACCGTTTGACGGGCTCCCGCTTCAGTACCTCCAACTCGGAGGGCGTCAGCGGCGGCGCGTCGAGAACCGGCCGGCGCGGACCCCGGGCGGCTGCCACCAGAACGCCCAATCGGAAGAGCACTCCAGCGCGCTTCCGCATGGTCATCACGTCCGTCAGGCTCTTGACCACGACGGCACTGTCAGTTGCCGTGTACGTGAGACGTCCAACATATCGTGCCGCAATGCGGTCGAGGACATTCGGCTTCGCGCCCATGGAGCCGGGATAGAAGCGATCCTGACCGACTGCCAGCAACCACGCGTCTGCCGCCGGGCGGGCGATCCGGCGCTGGGCCTTCAGCCCGAACCGGGGAGAGAGAACCGACGTCGAATCAGCCACTGCCCGCAGGGCGAGAGCACCCAGCGCTGAGGCGGACATGCCGTGTCCGTAGACAGGGTTGAGGCTGGTTGCAGCATCACCAAGGACCACGAACCCGGCTGGCAGCCGTGCCCGATCGTAGAAGCGACGCCGATTGGCGGTCCGGCCGTAGACGGCGATGCCGCTGATCGGCTCTGCCCGAGCGAGTACATCGGCCACCAGGGGATGGCGGGCATTTCGCGCGAAGAGCTCGAACTGGTCTTCTTGGGCCGTGGGCTCGTCTCCACGGGTCCCGGACAGGCTCACGTGCCACCGGCCGCCGCCAACAGAAATGATCGAAGCCACTCGGCCGGGTGTGCCATCTCTCGGATCGGCCTGGATGTGGATCACGGGCCAGTTCCCATCGGTTCCTGCCGGAGCCTTGTAGAGACGGCTCGCATAGCGGACCCCGGCATCGACTGTGATCTCGCGAATGCGAGGACCACCCATTTCCTCGAGCCAGATCGGAGACTTCGACCCCCTCCCCGTCGCATCCACGACAAGATCCGCCGAAATCGTCTCCGGCTCCTGGTCCTCATTGCGCACGCGCACCCCGCAGACCTTCGCTGCATTACCCACTAGGCCGGTGGCCTTGACCCCGGAACGTACCGACACGGTTGGCAGGGCGAGAACGCGCCTGCGCACGACCAGGTCGAGTTCCTGACGCAACGCGCCAATCAGGTAGTGCGTGGGCTCCCAGCTCCGACGGAACCAGCCGGCCGGCGCATAGCTGACCATCCCCGTGGGGACAGGAATGCGGTGTGCTCCCGCGTCCAGACACTCCTGGATCACGCCCGGGAGCAGCTGATCCATTGCATCAGCCCCACCTGCCCAAAGCATGTGGGCGTGGTCGCCGTGCGGAAGTCCGCGCCGCGCCTTCGGCTCCTCGGGCAGTACGTCGTGCTCGACGATCAATACCTGATCCACATGGGAGGCGAGGGCAGCGGCTGCAAGTGTCCCGGACAGACCACCGCCGAGAACGACGGCGCGGATAACACGTGACGAGAGGGGTTGAGTCATCGGGTACTGCTCTCTACGACGGCGGCATGGCGGCGAAATCGCTGGACGACGTCGGACGACAGCGCAATGGACATGCGAACGAGACCCGTGGGGGTGTGGGCGGAGCTGAGCGTTTCGTTGTGATCGTTCACGCGTTCCTCCGGGTCAGCCGCAACCGTCTGGTGCTGCCTCCACACGGACACAGCGTGCGCGAGCGCAGCCGCGTCTGCGGTGGCAGCCGCCTCGTCGTCGGAGCGGCAGGACTTTGCTGCGGCCTGCAGAGCCTGTGCACGGATGCGTGCGTCGATGTGCGGACTCACGGTGAGGATGCCGTCGTGAATGTCGGCCTCGACCTGAACCAGCCTGATCTCTATGGGTGTCCGGGCCGAGGACCCGATGCCCATGGAGTGCTCGGAGGCTTCGCGCAGCTCACGCCACAGTGGGCGCAATTGGTAGTAGCGGCGCCACGGGGTCCAGAAGTGCATGAAACGCTGGGACAACAGCGGAAAGATGAAGCCGGCCCCGATGAGCAGCGCCGAGAACGAGGCGAGCGAAGCGGCGTACGTAACGCTGAGAACGTCCCAGTTCCGGCCTGCCCAGTGGGCGCCAATGGCCGTGAACTTCAAAGCGTCGTAAGCCAAGTTGAGTAGATATCCGCCGACGATCAGCAACAATCCGACCCGAAGCTCTCCATGAACCTCTCGTGCCCACCGACAGCACAGGACCGTCATGGTGACGGCTGCGGTGGTGTGCGCGGCGAGATAGAGCAAGATCATTTCACGGATGAACGGGGTGGACGCGTAGTACGTGTCCAGGTCCCGCAATCTCTCGACGCTTGCATCGCCGAGGAGGAAGAGCACATTGATCGCAATGATGACCACGCCCGTGGCCATGTAACAGCGTTTGGACCACCGGTCCGCCCTCTGGGTGTCCTCCGGTCCGCTGCTCCATCGGATGATGAGGCTGATGTTGGAACCGGAGAACACGGTGAGGAGGGTGTAGACCAACGGCGCTGCCGCGTTCGGGACGCCCGTCAGCCGGTTGAAGGCGGCGATGGACGGGACAGCACAGCACCAGAACACCGCCGTGGAGACCACGAGCAACACCCACACGGAGCGCAGGAGTTCATCACGCGGGTTCCGGAGGAGTGCGGGCAGCTTTGCGCACGCCACCAGGAAGAGGAGGGCCCCGGGGATGTAGAAGTTGAGTCCGCTAGGAGTGGTCACTGTTGTTCACCAGCCGAAGGACGGAGCAGGCCGCAGAACGGCTGCTGAAACTGGCCGGCGATCGTCGCGACGCGGAGCCGCGTTCGGCCGTGAAAGGGCCGGAAGGTGTTCATGTCGGCTTCTTTCTGATCAAGCGGCCGTGGAATAGCGGGCAAGGACCCTGTCTTGACGTGCAACACGAGCCATGCCGTGTGAGTCGGCCCCGAGGATCGGGGTCAGGGAATCGATGCCGGTGCCCAGCGTTTCGGCGGGGTGAGTGTGCTGCGCTTCCCGAGCCGACTCGATGGCGTGATGAATCATGGTCGCGGCGCCAAGGGCCCAAGCGTGCTGCGTGGGCATCCCGGTTCGCGAGGCCTGTTCGATCGTGTCCGTCATGATGGTCCGCGACCAGTAGGGGGTCAAGGTCAACCTGCGGAGCCAGTCCTGCAGGTCGGTTTCCCTGTGAACAAGGTGCTCATCTACAGGTCTCCACCATTTGGGGGTGCCCGGACCGCTGTCAGGTTGATCCACCACGCGAAAGCGGCGCCACAGAGGACCCGGCAAGCGATAGGTTCGCCAGGCAGACCAGAGCGCGAAGTGCCACACGAGGTACACGGTGATCATTTCGCGGATGTACGGCGTGGACGCGTAATGCGTATCCAGATCCTGCAACCGCTCGACAGGCGCATCGCCGAGAGCGAAGAACGCGCCGATCGAAGTCACCACGACCGCAAAGACCCACGACCACCATCGGACTTGGCGCCGCGCCTCAGCACCGGGGCCCTCCATCCAGTGGACCAGCAGCACGAGGCACCAGGCACTGGAGCAGGACAAGACGGCATAGACCAGCGGAGCTGAGAAGTTGGGCACTCCAGCGGCCCTGTTGACCACAAGGATGGTTGGTGGCGCGGCAAGGGCGAATCCAACGCCTCCGAGGAACAGCAAACCCGACACGGCCCGGACCGCGGGATCGCGCCACCGGCGGACCAGAACAGGGCCCTTGAGCAGGAACGCGCCCATGAGAATCGCTGCCGGTATGTAGTAGTCGGACCCCTCCATCAATCCTCCGACGCACCGAGGGAAGACTGTATGCGTCTGGCCGCCCCCTTGAGGACGCGGGCACTCGGGTCGTGCTCCACGTAGCGGCGAAGCGTACTGCCGAGCCGACGACCAAAAGCCTCCGCCTCTGCCTCGTCACCGGGCACGGCGTGAGTCCGAGCGGCAACGCTGAGGACGGCCTGGCTCAGGCCGGCAGGGCTGAGACCGTCGCCCAGCAGTCGGGTGGTCACCTGTGCACCGAGCACATGGCTGCCGCAGTGCCCCCGCACCATGTGCCAAATTTCATGCCCCAGGATGACCAGAGAGTGCAGCGGGCTCGTGTTCCTGACAACGACGATCACGTCATCCATCTCACGATCCAGCCACAGGCCCGACACGGTGCCGAACTCGCGCGGTAAGTCCCTACGGACGATCCGCACCGGTCGTCCCCGCCGCACGGAGAGGTGCGCGGCGATCCGATCGAACAACTGATCCGTATCCGAAGGTGCCGGCTTGCCCAGGCTGTTGGCCAGCTCCGCGCACAGCGCGACCATTTCGTCTTCCAGGCGCTGCTGTTCGCGCCGGCTGCTAACGCTCGCCACCCGTGCCTCCTTGCCTCCGCGCAGTTCGGCGCGATGTCAGACGTGCTGGCGATGTCTCGGTGGAAACCGCCACTGTCACGCCTCTTCGTCAACGATGGAGGCGAGCAGCTCCTCAAGGACCTCGCGCTTCACTTGCGGCGAAGGACCGCGAAAGGAGAGGGACTTCACCCGGTTTCGCTCGCCCTGTTGGAGCAGTGCTTCCTGTCGATCCCGCTCCGCCTGCAATCTCTCATTGGCTTGTTGGAGCGCGGCCACCTGGGCGTCCTGCAACTCGGCCACCTTCTCGCTGAGGGCGCGATCGAGTGCTTGGGAAGGGGTCGCCGTCAGGAATCCCCGGGGCACCCCGAAGAAGTCTTCGATCCTGGCAGCATGCTCGAGGCTGGGCTTCTTTCCGCCGTTCAGAAGCTGGCCGCTCCACTGCGACGTCAGTCCAGCCCCGGCTCCGATTTCCTTCTGGGAGTAGGGCTTGCCGTCCGGACGAGGCCGGTGACTTCGAAGGAACGCGAGGCGCTGATGGACCTGCTCGTGCAGGTCCATCAGCGGCATCTCTCGACCGTGCAGCCCCATGGTGACCACCGATGGCGGCAGCCCGGTGCTCAATGCGAGGGGTCCTGGGTCGAGGACTACGGCCCAGTCGAGGTCGGCCTTCACGATGAGGTCTTGAAGGCGCGCCAGACTCTTCAGATGAGGGCTGGCCTCGTCGGTCACGAACGCTCCCGGCAGTCGATTCTCGGTCTGTTAGGCCTGATTGCTGGAGGCTAGTGCCTAGCGTGCACGGATACTGAATCAGATCAACGATCGTTTCCACAACCGCTGCGATCGTTGCGCCCTGCTGTCCCGGTCGACCCAGCGAAACCGAGACGTGTGAGACGTGATGTACCGACAGCACCGCACCTTGGGGCCTGCTTCCCCGGCTCGGCATGCTCGTTCATCCGGCAGTGAAGGATCGCGCGTCCCGTCCAGGCAGTGAAATGATCGTCGGGACCATGTGAATCGATCGTTTCATTCATACGTTTCGTGATGAACCCGCAGCACGGCCGCGTTCGTGGCTGGCGTGTGGTCGAGACCGAGATGCTCGACGACGTCAAACCCGGGTGTCATTGACACCTGGGACGCCCCCATGGGCCTGCCCATCCGATGCGATTACCGGCGCGATCCCCGGCCCGCTGCCCTGCCCCGCCCCGGCCCGCGACAGCCCGGTGCGGCGGGTTGTCAGTGCGATTCGGCAGGGTGTGCAGGTGATGAATCGAGACGAGGAACGTGGCACCCCCATCCGGGCCGGACTGCCCCCGGCAGCCAGAGCGCTGCTCATGTCAACCGAATGGGACGCCCTGCAGCATGCATATGGGAGCGCTGAGGACATCCCGCCGTACTTGTGCCGACTCCTGGACGAGGACCCCGAGGTACAGGCCGAGGCTCTCGGAATGCTGGAGATGTCCGTGCTGCACCAAGGGTCCCTCTACAGCTCCACGCCGCCGGCCGCACTGTTCGTAGCAGCGATCTTGACGCATCCCCAGACTTCGGTCGAGCACGAGAACTTCTTCCCCTGGGATGACCGGGCCCGTCCCCTGCGGGCCGCACTGCTTGACTGGCTCGGCCAGATCGTCGAATCGGCCTCCTACGGCGAGGACCCGACCAGCGAGGGCGAGTACGGGGATGGGTGCGACGGCGACTACGAAGACGAGCTCGAGGCGGCCCGACTGTGCCGGAGCATCCGGCCCGCGCTCTACGATGCGGTCGAACCGCTCCTCGACGACCCGCATCCGGACACCCGAGAGGTCGCCCTCGGAACGGTCGCCCTGCTTCTGCAGGCACCCGACCTCGCCGGGTTCGTCCCGCGTGCCGCCCACCGCCTGCGGAGCGTTCTCGAAGCAGACGGCAGCCGCCGAGAACGCGCGTCCGCAGTCCTGGCGATCGGCGCCTGGGGCCAGGACACCACCGGCTTCCTCGACGATCCTGATCCAGCCGTGCGGGCCTGCGCCGCTCTGGCCTCCTCAGTTGCGCGCGTGCCCCGCGCCACCGCCGTCCTGCTCGAAGCCCTGCAGAACCCGGTCGAGGCAGACCACTGGTTCCCCGACCCCCTCCCTCACGTCGACGGCTGGCTCCGCTTCACCCTCCTGAAGGCCGCCCTTGACCGCGTCGACGCCTTCGAGGACCTGGCCCCGGCGGCCATGGCCCTGATACCGCTCGCCAGCGACCACACCGTCGACCGCGACTGGGGTCCGCTGCTCGTCAAAGCGTTCCCCCACGGCCACAGCCCTGGCCAGCCGCTGTCGGTCGCGCAACGGGAACTCCTACAAGCCGTCACCGCCAACGAAGCATGCTGGGGAAACATCGGCAACAAATTTCGCTGGCTCAAGGAAGCCGGCCTGCCGGAGCAGCGCGACGTCATCAGGGCCCTGCTCTGATCACACGGCCGTCGCCTGATCGGTTCGGGTCGACTCGAAGCCCGCGGGAGGGTTCAATGCCGAGGTGGTCAATTGGGCACAGATGTACGACTGGCGATCTGAGACCGATCGCGTTCCCGAGCTCCTGGAACGAGTGGAACGTACGAACGATGCCGAAGCGTGGACGGAACTGGGCCACCGGCTGGTCCTGGAGCGTGATCTCGTATCACTCGCAGGCTTCGCCGCCTTGCCCCAGCTGATGCGCCTCGCGTCGGGGAGCACCGAAGCCCGACACCTGGCCGGAGAGATCATGGAGCGCGCGGCAGGGCAACACGGCGGTGACGATCTCCTGGCGGACAGTGCCCAGGAGATCGCCGAGTTCGGCGCACTCCTGGACCAGCACTTGCAGTCGCGGCCGGTCGACTACCCGGTGACCTTCCGCGCACTGCTCGCGGTCTCGGAGCAGTACCACTGGGCCAACGTACTGGGAGACTTCACGGACGACTTCCTCGACGTGGCCTGCCCTCACTGCGCGGTGGAGGTGACCATCGCCATCGGCGACTACGGGCGCTACTCGGCGATTCGGGACTGGAACCGGGGCGACGTGGATCGGCGTGATCTACGGCCGGCGGCTGCAGAGGAACTGTCGGGCGTCGGCCGATGGATGCGCGAGACCGCCGTCCGTGACGGGCAAGCGGTACTCGCCGACGGAATCGCCCATCTCTTCGGCAAGGCCGAGTGTCCGAGATGTGCCAGCCTCTTCAGCATCTCGGACGAGTACGAGGCCGCCAACCGGCCGGTCCTGCAGCGAGGCTGAGTGTTCATCGCCCGGCTCTCGGCGCAGTAGGCGCGGGGACGGCTCGCCGACCAGGCCGTTGAAGACGGTGTGGAGGGCGCAGGCGTGCTGGTCTCCGCGCTCGTGCGTGGCGGCGGTGACGGTAGTGGACCGTGGGCCCTGGGCCCTGGGCTCCGGGCCCTGGGCCCCGGGCCCCGGGCTCCGGCCCCGAGGGTCGGACCGGCCTCTCCCCGGCTGTTCGTGACCCCAGCTCACCGCGCGATCGGCTCGCACGACCGTCAACAACCCGTGCACACGGGCCGCATGGTGACGACTGTCCAGATCAAGGTGACCCGCTCTGCGGTGACGCGCCTGCGTCCTCCGCCTTGTCCTTCGGACCGAGCCAGCCGCCGTCGTCCCGTTTCCGGGCGACGGCTTCGCGAACACCAGCACCTGAACCACGCCGTTGTCAGTGCGTGCAGGCAGGATCACGGGCATGACGCCGTTGCTTCTTTCCGACATCGAACGAGCCGTTCGCAGCAGCTGGAGTGCCGAGACATGCCCGCCTGAGTACCGATCGCGCTGGACCGAGGACAATCCGGCTCGGGACCAGTGCGGGGTGACCGCCATGGTGCTCAATGACCTGCTGGGAGGCGAGCTGATCCGCGGAGAGGTCCACGTCAACGGAGAGCGTGTGGACTACCACTGGTGGAACCGCCTGAGCACGGGCATTGAGGTCGATCTCACTCGCGAGCAGTTCGGGCCGGAGGAGGCTGTCATGGGCGGCGTTGTTGTCCCCCGCCCGCCCGTGACCGAGTGGCGCAGGCTCCGTGAGGAGTACGAGCTGCTCCGCGACCGGGTCTTGGAGAAACTCAATCGGCAGCAGGCATCCGCCTCTGTGGCCGTGCCCCGGCAACCATGTATGGAGCACGTGGACGAGATGGTCGAGCACGTGGACGAGCAAGACCAGGTCTTGGCAGTGGTCGCCCGGGGCGAGGCCGTTCGCCGTGGCTGGTTGCATCGGATTGCCGTGACAGTATGCCGGGATCGGGAAGGCCGGATCCTCGTGCACCGTCGTTCCGAGCACGTCGATCGGTTCCCGGGACACTACGAGGTGGAGTCGGGCGGTGCCGTTGCCCCGGGTGAGTCCTATGAGGAAGCCGCATCGCGCGAACTGGCCGAGGAACTGGGTGTTCGAGCGCCGGTCCGCTTCATCGCGAAGTTCTTGAACCGCAACGGGCTCAGCCCCCATTGGCTCGCCGTGCACGAGGCTGTCCTGTCCGACAACCTGTGTCCTGACCCGGACGAAGTGATGTGGCACGGCTGGATGTCGGAGTCCGAGCTCCTCACCTCGATGCGGGAGAACCTGTTCACCCCGGATACCCGTGACGTTTTGAGGCACTACTTTTCCGCCGTGGAGCGGAGGATCATCCCATCGCCTTGATCCTCCTCGCTTGGCCACCACAGACCTTCGATGGGTGACCACCCGCAGCGATTCTCAGTGAAGGTGGAGTGCCGGCGCTCTGTGGGAGTCGGAGCTGTGGTCGAGCGGAATGGCCTGCAAGCCCTGCCATTCGCCGTTGTATGGCAGCGGGGCGGCGGGGCAACCGGGCAGCGGGGATCTGCGGGTGATCGTCGCCGAGGGGCTCCAGGAGGTCTACTTCAAGGGCGGCGGAACCCGAGCCGACCGGCTCCGGGTCGAGTTCACCGACATCGACTACTTCGACGTTTCCTTCTGGGGCCGCCGCGATGCCGCATACCTCCGTAGGCGGATGAGCGCCGAGCGTATTTCTACTCCAGCAACTTTCACCCGGTGCAGTAGCTTGCCAAACGCCCCTGGGAACGACCAGCGGCCGCTGTGCAGGACAACCGGAGGATCGAGCATGCCCCGAGAGGCGCCCTACCTCGCAGTGGCCGACGTGCTGCGCGCACGGATTCTCGCGGGAGAGTGGGCCATCGGGGAGCGCCTGCCGTCCCGGGCACGATTCGCCGCGGAGTACGGGGTCGGACGCAACGTCATGCAGAGGGCCATGGACCGTTTGATCATCGACGGTCTCCTCGAAGGGCGTGCCGGCTCGGGTACCTACGTCCGCATGCCACGAGAGCGCCTGCGGTTGGTTCGCTCGCGACACCACGAACGCGGGGACGGCACTCGCCCCCGGCCGGAGAGGAAGGAGCGGGGTAGGGCCGACGCATGGGACGCACACAGTCAGGTCCGCGTCCCCGCCCCCAAGCCGATCGCCGAGCGGCTCGCCATCAGCCCCGGAAACCTGTGCGTCAACACGCATTACGAGTTCCTCGCCGAGGGGCAACCCGTCCAGCTTTCCGAATCCTGGGAGCCAATGGCCATCACGGACGGAACGCCGATCGTGCTGCCCGAGATGGGTCCCCTGGCGGGGAAAGGAGTGGTTGAGCGCATGCGCTCCATCGGCGTGGTCATCTCGACCGTGGTCGAAGTGCCACGCCCGGCTCGTGCCACCCAGGTGCAGGCGAACCTCCTGGGGATCAGCGTGGGGGACCTCGTGCTCCAAATCGAGCGGACCATCTTCGACACGGCCGGACGTCCGGTTGAAACGGCCGACATGGTCATTCCGGACGCGTGCCGCGAAGTGGTCTACGAGTTCGGAGTCGATCGCCGGTAGCCGTTGAAAGCATCGGAGGAACGTCGCAAAACCGACAGTAGGGCATTGGAATGTCAAAAACTCCCCGGCTCGGTCTCTTGCGCGATCGGGACTTCGGCCGATTGTTCGTCGCCACTGCACTCGGCCAACTGGGCGACCGCATCATCTTTCTGGCCCTGCCTATGGCTGCCATCGCAGCATTGCACGCAGATGAGTTCCAGGTCGGACTGATGGCCGCGGTGACCACGGCAGGACCGCTCCTGGTCGGGCTGCCGGCGGGCGCCTGGGTGGACCGTATGCGGAAACGATCGGTGATGATCGGCACTGATCTGGCCCGCGCACTCGTCCTCTTGACGATACCGGCGGCGTGGTGGGCAAGCCTTCTCACCATCTGGTGGCTCTGCGCAGTCGCCTTGGTTCACGGAATGCTGACCGTATTCTTCGATGTTGCGTACGTCAGCTATCTACCCCACTTGGTGGGGCGCAGTAGTCTCCTGGAAGGAAACTCAAAGCTGGCAGCGATACGCTCGACGGCCAGTATCAGCGGGCCGGCATTGGCAGGGCCGCTGGTCGGCCTGGCCGGATCAACTACAACGCTTTTGTTGAGTTCGACAGGGATGGCCATGTCGGGGTTGTTCACGATCACCATCCGGAAGCGCGAACATAAGCCAGAGTCGAGCGGGGCTCCCCAACTGGGTCGAGAGATCAAGGAAGGAATGAGGTTCCTCGCGGGGCATCCCATCCTGCGTGCAATCGTGTTGGGGGATGCGATATTCAATCTCTTTCTGGTCATGTATCAAACCATGTTGCTGGTCTTTTTGGAGCGGGAGCTAGGCCTCCGGCCCTCCAGCATCGGCCTCGTTCTGTCGGGAATGGGTTGCGGTGCCTTGACGGGTGCGCTGTTGGCCACGAGGGCCTCGAAGTGGGTCGGGCAAGGCCCGGTCATCTGGCTCGCACCACTCGTCACCTGTCCGTTGACCGTCCTCATGCCGTTGGCGCGAACGGGTTGGAGCGTGTCCGCGGCTGCGCTCGGACTCGCGGCCCTTTCGCTGGGCGGAGTCGTTCGGGTGGTGGCTCAATCGAGCATCCAACAGGCCCTGACGCCGGATCGGCTCCTGGGCCGGATGAGCGCAACAGCCCGATTCGTTTCTTGTGGTGGCATTCCTCTTGGTGGGCTTCTGGGTGGAGCCTCGGGATCTGCTTTCGGAGCAACCGGCACCTTGTGGATCGGCGCAGCTGGTATGACGCTGAGCGTCCTTCCGAACTTCCTGTCACCGCTCCGAATGCTTCGCACGCTACCCACGGAGAATGCCCCCGAGTTCGCGCGCTGAGGCACACGCCCCACCGGCTCCTCCACCCGTTCAACAGGACCGGCGTGCCCTGGGGAGACGGGACGGTCAGCGCAGTATCACCGACGGGAGCCGTCGTGGTGTGGCGCTGCCCCGTAACTGCTGCCTCCGTCACGGTCCGTTGAGCCGAGCCGCTCCACCTGGAGCTGCTTCAGTTGGCCCGCCGGCTCCTCGGCTCCTCGGCTCCTCGGCTTCTCGGCCTCCAGCGGGCCGAGTTGACCCCGGACCACCTTCTTTCCTCTCCGGAAAGAAGGTGGTACTTTCCTCATGGGAAAGTACACGGAAGACCGATGACCAGGGACACGCCCATGACCACTTACGACGCCCAGACCGCCCTCAACGCCATACACCACCGTCAGGAGCAGACGCTCGACGCATATGTGCGCCACGCCCACTCCCGTCCCTACCTGATCCTTGCGGCGCTGGGCCTGTTCGCGGCGTGCTCGTCCTTCGATCTCCCGAACCCCTGGAAGACCGCCGCGGTCCTTACGGGAAACGTTCTGACCCTGGGAGGACTCTTCATGCAGCGGCGCAGGGCCCCCGTCCGCCGGAAGATCGTCGGCTCGGAGGCGCTGTTCTACACGGCCATAGGAGTCCTCCTTCTCGTCCTCTTCTGGACGTTGGCCATCGGCGCCTACTTCCTTGGCCTGCCGGCACGGCACACCCTCGCCGCAGCCGTCACCGCCCTGACGGCCACGGCCGCCTCGTACGCGCTGCGCCCGGTCGTCGGGAACTTCATCCGCAGGAACGGACACGCCTGATGGATCCCGACTTCGACGAGTTCCTGCACGTCCCGGCGCGACTCTCGGTGGTCGCGCTCCTGGCCCCGGCCGACTGGGTGGAGTTCGGATTCGTCCGGAACGCGGTGGGCACCAGCGACTCGGCCCTGTCCAAGCAGGTCGCCGCATTGGCGGACGCAGGGTACGTCGAGGTCCAAAAGACACGGAGCCGCACGGGACGGCAAACCCACCTCCGCCTCACCCCGTACGGGCGTCAGGCGTTCCAGCGGCACGCCTCGGCGCTGGAGCGGATCGTGGCGGCAGCGCGCGGACCTCTGGAATAGTCGCAAGACGTGCACCTGGCGACGGGGGGCCAGGCCGACGCGCGCCCGGTCGCCGTCCTCAACAAGGCTGGATCGAGTGCGACGCGAACACCAGCGGTACGGCACCGCACTCGCCCCGATCCGTTACACCGCCGACGCCACCCTGGACTCGCCGGCTGCCGCGGCCGCCTACCGGCCGATCTCCGGCGCCACCGAGTACACCTGCTCCGTTGACCCGGTCTACCGGCGCATGATCGTCCGCTACCACACCGGCTCCGGCAAGCGCATCGCCGTATACCCCCTCTCCGCCTTCGAGACGCGCAACTTCGCCACCCCGCTCGTCGACTTCAAGCAGCCGACGATCTCCGGCACCCCTCAGGGCTACACCCTCTACGGCTCGTACATGTACTACCTGACGGGTGACGCGTACCCCGGCGACGGCACCCCCACCGGCGACGGCAACACCTACGTCACCGCCATCGACATCAACACGGGCACCGTGACGCAGGGCCCCGTCCTCACCAAGGCCGGCTCCACCCTCCACCACCGCGAGCCCGAGGGCCTGGCGATCTACCGCACCGACGCCGGCGAGGCCCGACTCTTCATCGGCTTCGCCACCGGCGTGGAGGGCGACCGGCGCTCCAGCATCTTCTACAAGAACGCCCTGGTCTGAGCCACGCCCGCCCGGCGGCCCGTCGTCCGCCGCCGGGCACTCGCCCCCGACCGTCCACCCCCGACCGCCCACCCCCGGCGACCGACAGCCATCCGGTCCCGCTGCCGCCCCCAACACCGTACGCACCCCCTCGACGCCACGCCCCGAACAGGAGCTATCGTCCCCTGTCGAGCCAGGTCCGGCTCATGAAACGCGGGTTCCGCGAGGAGGGCAGGCGCACCGGTGTGCGACGACGACAAGACAGTGCAGCGGCTGGAACTAGAGGTCGACGAGCCGTCGTTGTCCCAGCTGGGCTGGCGCATCGACGAGATCGGGGCGCGCCTGATCACCACGACATACGGGGAGTGGGAGCACTATCAGGAGATCGAGCTCTCTGGGACCGCCCGGTTCCTCGGGCAGGATCGGTCCGACCGCTTCGGCGGTGGTGACTACGCGCCTGCCCTCCTGCTCGCCGTCGGCCGTACGGGTTCGCCCACCCCGCCCCTTTACAAGCGGCTTGTGATGGAGACCGTGACGACATTGTCCGAGCGTCCCTGGCGCCTCTGCGAGAAGAGTAGCTCGTGGGAGTGCGAGAGCCCCCTGGCGCCCGAGGAAATCACCTTGCGGATCACGGCCCTGGACCTGGAGGAGATCGAGTCCGACTTCGACCTCGCGCCCGAGAAGCACACGGTGCTCCCGGTCGAGGTGATCGACAAATCGACACAGATCAGCGCAGTACGGCTCACGGTGAGCACGATCAGCGCCCATCTCCTCCATGACCCGTACGACAGCCGGCTGCGCGTCCACCTCGCCGGCAGCGTCGAAATCGGAGCTCCCGAGGAGCTGCTCGCCGTCCACCTAGCCGCGCACGACTGGCGCGACCAGGACTCGACGCTCGAGGACGAGTGCCCCTTCGACGTGAGCCTGCCCGGACTGGTCGTCGAGGCCCTGGGGGGAGACGGGGCCCTGCTCAGTGAGACGGAGATCAGCTTTTACGGCAGCATTCCCGTGGGCGAGGCGGGCGAGCTACCCGTGCGCGGGCCCCGCTGGATAGCCGACACCGGTTACGACCTCCCCTACACCGCCCCTGAGCCCGTGCGCGTCATCGTCCGGATCGTAGACGCGGATGACCTGTGAGGGGGAAGTCGGACACTGACGGCGACGCAGTGGCGTAGCCGGGATCCGGCATCCGACCGCTTGCCGCCTGCGGTGGCGGGTGCAGGATCGTGACGTGGATGTGGTTTTCGCCGGTGCGCTGTGCTGCCCTGCCCTGCTGGTGTGGTTCCGGGGGTTGTCTCGTGTCCGGTGGTGTTGGGCTTTTGCGGGATCTGGCGGGTTGTGATGGGTGTGCGGTTTGTGGGTTTGTGTGCGAAGAATTCTGCAGAACGGTTGTTACTTGGTTGGTTGGTCCGGGTGGGTGAGGTGGGGGAGGGGTGCGCCTGGTGGTGCGTCGGAGCGAGTTGTGTGGGGGGTGTGGTGTGTGGGGCGGGTGGGTGTAGGGCTCAGTGAATGTCAGGGGCATGTTCGGGTGGGGTGGGTGCAGTGTGCAGGTGAGTGTGACGGATGTGTCCGTGTCTGGTAACTGGTGTCGGTGGGTGCTGCGGTGGGGTTCGTGTCGGGTCGAGAGTGTGGCCAACGGCTCACCCCGAGCCATTTCCACCACTGTCTCCACCATCGTGTTTCGGTTGGTGAGGCACTGTTCTTGAGGGAGCGTCACCCATGTCTTCTGCTTCTTCCTCCGTGCGTCGTATCGCGGCCACTGTTGTGGCTGCCGGCGCGATCGTTTCTGCTGCTGCTCTGCCGGCGGCTGCGCACGATGGAGGCCGTCATCACCAGCGGCCGCGGGTGGAGATCAGCCGGGTCCAGGCCGACAGTCCCGGACGCGATGACCACTCCAACCGGTCTCTGAACGCCGAGTGGGTGGAGATCACGAACACCACCCGCGATGCGATCAACCTGCGTGGTTGGACGCTGCGTGACAGTGACGGCAACCGCTACCGCTTCGACAACGTCCGTATCGGCTCCCGTGCCACGATTTGAACCGTTCCGGGTTCGGTAGAGATCTCAGATGGTGTGTGTGACCTGGGGTTTCGTGGTTGCCAGGTAGTGGTTGGTTTCGTATTCGGCGGGCGGGATGTGCCCTATCTCACCGTGGAGCCGGGTGTGGTTGTACCAGTCGGTCCATTCGGCGGTGGCCAGCTCGACCTGGGCGAGGGATCGCCAGGGCCGCTGCGGCTTGATCACCTCGGTTTTGAAGAGGCCGATCGTGGACTCCATCAGCGCGTTGTCGTACGCGTCGCCGACCGATCCGATCGAGGCGGCGATGCCGGCCTTCTCCAAGTGATCGGCCAGCGTGAAGGACGTATATTGCGAGCCCGCGTCCGAGTGATGAACCAACTCGCCTAGCAAGGGCGGGTGTTGGTCGCGGTCGCGTTGCCACAGTCCCATGTCCAGTGCGTCCAGGACGAGCCGGGTCTGCTTCGTGGTCGAGGCGGACCAGCCGACGATGCGGCGGGAGAAGGTGTCCACGACGAAGGCGACGTAGACGACGCCGGAGAACGTGGCGACGTGGGTAAAGTCGGCGACCCAGCAGCGGTTCGGCGCGGACGCGACGAAGTCGCGGTCGACCAGGTCCGGCGCCCTGGGCGCGGAGGGGTCCGGGATCGTGGTGATCACTCTCTTGCCGCGGACCGCGCCGGTGATGCCGAGCTCGCGCATCAGCCGTTCGACGGTGCAGCGGGCCACGGTCTGGCCCTGGCGGTTCAGGTGCCGCCAGATCTTCCTCGCGCCGTAGACACGGTAGTTGGCGTCGTATGCCTCCTTGATCAAGGTCTTCAGCTCGGTGTCGCGAACGGTGCGGGCCGAGGGTGCCTGCCGGCGTTTGTGGTGGGCGTAGTAGGTGGACGGGGCGATCTTGCAGTCGTGCTCGGTCAGAACACGGCAGATCGGCTCGACTCCGCCGAAGCGGTCCCGGTGCTCGTCGATGAACGCTACGAGCGTGTGTGTGGCCGGTCGAGCTCGGCCGCGAAGAAACTCGCCGCGGCCTTGAGGATCTCGTTCGCCCGCTTCAGCTCGGCGTTCTCCTTCTTCAGCCGCTTCAGCTCGGCCGACTCCTCCGTCGTCGTCCCCGGCCGGGTCCCGGCGTCGATCTCGTCCTGACGGACCCACTTGCGCAGCGTCTCGGTCGTGCCGATGCCGAGCTTCGCGGCGACCGCTTTCATCGCAGCCCACTCGGTGTCGTAGTCGGGCCGCACCTCGGCGACCATCCGCACCGCACGACGGCGCAGCTCAAGCGGGTACTGGGAAGGACGTGCCATGACTCGATCCTCTCAAACGATCGAGTCCCTACCGAACCCGGAACGGTTCAATGAACGGGTTCATCGTCTGCTGGTCGGTCTCCATCCAGGCAGCGATCACCTCCGTCGTACTCTCCGCCACGGGATACGAAGCGGGCGCGGCACGCCAGTCCGATGGGGCCACCTGGGGCATGCGCCTCATGCTCGGCGGCATCCCCCTCGCCGTCCTCGCACTCGCCTTCGGCGCGTTCCTGCTGTACCCGCTGCGACGACAGCCGACGGCTCACGGGGAGACCGCTCAACTGGAACGCGCCGCCGCAGTGCACTGACCCAGAACTGATTCACGGCCCCCGACAACCGCGCCGCCACCCGACCCCGTCGCCACGCCCCGACAACGGCGAATGTTCCCCGTGTCGGGTCACCCGTCCCAATCGGTCTGGTCTTCCCGTCCCGCCAGGGGAGTGGTGGCCCAGCCTTGTTCCAGCAGGGCGAACAGGTCGCGCATGGTTCGGGCCGGGTCCTCGCTCGTACGGGCGATGCTGGCGGATTCCAGCGTGAAGCGTGCCAGGCCGGTGACGGCGGCGGCTTCCTGGGCGAGCCCGGTGGCCTCGGCGAGGACGGCGGCCAGCGCCTTCTCGTGGCGCAACCACATGTGCCGGGCGTAGTCCCGCAGCGCGGGGGTGGATTCGACGAGGACGAAAGTGGGATCGTCGGTCCGCACGGAGGTCCGGGTGCGCACCATGTGGTCGCGCAGGGCGTGCAGCACGGGCTGGTCGGGGGCTCGGTCGCGAACGGCGGCGACGAGGGCGCTCTCGATGTCCGTGTCCAGGTCGAAGACGAGGGCTTCCTTGCTGGGGAAGTGCTTGAAGAGAGTGCTCAGCGAGACGTCGGCCGCCTCCGCCACCTCGCGTACACCGACGTTGTCGAAGCCGCGCTCGGTGAACAGCCGCACTGCGGCATCCGTCAAGGCCTGCCTCGTCTGGGCCTTCTTGCGTTCGCGACGTCCTGTCGTTGTCCCGGTCATTCCGCCACCTTACCCCCTTGAGGGGACTCGATCGTAAAGGCAACCGACTGCAAAGTCGGAGTAGTTGTACTTTTGGATCTACTGTGCTTCTGTGAGCGAGGGCGGCTGACCGGCACCCGGCCCCCGTCACCCGGGACGCGCTTCCACACCGGAACGACTGATCCGGCATGCCCAGAACGGGGCGTCGCCCCAGTACCCCAGCACCCTCCCCAACCTTTGAACGGAGCGTGACCCTCGTGTCCACCACCACTCGCATCGCGATCGCCGGCGCGGGCCTCGGCGGCCTCATCTGCGCCCGCGTCCTGCAACAGCACGGCGTGCCGGTCACGGTCTTCGAACGCGAACCCGCCCCCCACTCCCGCTCGCAGGGCGGCACTCTCGACATCCACGAAGACACCGGCCAGGCAGCCCTGCGCGCATCCGGCCTGTTCGACCAGTTCCTCGCCCTCTCCCGGCCCGAGGGCCAGGAGTGGCGCCTGTACGACCGCCACGCGAACCTGATCCGCCACGACCAGGCGGGCGAGGGCGACCTGAGCAGGCCCGAGATCGACCGTGGCCAACTGCGCGCGCTCCTGCTGGACTCCCTCGCTCCCGGCACGGTCCGCTGGGGCCACACCGTGAAGGCCGTCACCCCGTTACCCCGCGGTGCCGCCCGCCTCCACCACGACCGCACGGGCGAAGACTTCGACCTGGTCATCGGCGCCGATGGCGCCTGGTCCCGCGTACGCCCCGCGCTCTCCGACGCCCAACCCATCTACGCAGGCGTCACATTGGTGGAAGCCCACTTCGACGACGTTGACCACCGTCACCCCGGAATCGCCCGCCTGGTGGGGCGCGGCACCATGTCGGCCAAGGCGGGCCGCCGCAGCCTGGTGCTGCAGCGGAACAGCAACGGACACGTCCGCGCCTACATCAACTTCCGAGGGCCCCAGGACTGGCACGCCGGCCTCGACCTCACAGACCCCCGAGCCGTAGGCGCGCGCCTCCTCGCCGAGTACCAGGGCTGGCACGAGAGCCTCCTGGACATCCTGCGCTACAACGAGGGCGATTTCATCAACCGGCCCATGTTCGTCCTTCCCGTTCACCACTTCTGGCAGCGCGTCCCCGGCATCACCCTGCTCGGCGACGCCGCCCACTTGATGCCACCCGTCGGCGTAGGCGCCAACCTCGCCCTGCTCGACGGCGCCGAACTCGCCCGAGCCATCATCGACCACCCCACCATCGACCAGGCACTCGACGCCTACGAAAGCGTCATGCTGCCCCGCGCCACCAACAACGCCAAGGCCGCCCAGCAGATGCTCACCACCCTCATGCCCGACACCGATTCCGACGACGCCGCCTTCCCGGACAGCCTCTGGCCGGCCCACACCCTCCCTGAGCCGCGCCCCGTTCGCACCAACTGAGCCCGGCCGGCAAAGCGCCCCCAACTCCCACCGACGGGACCGCCACCAGGAGAGCAGGTGCGGCTCGACCTGCCCGTATCGCCGACGCTCTCCTGGGCGGCCCGCACACCATTGCCGCCTCGGCCGAGCCGGGCGGCGACGGAGTCCGCTTCACCAGCCCGGCCGGCATCAACGTCACCTTCACCCTGCAGGACGCCGAGCCGCCGCCGACGTCCTCCCCGCACGGGTCCTGACCGACGCGGTGGCTGCGGCGATCCTCAACCACCCCGACTTCTACGTCGCCACCCCCGACCCACCGCGCGAGGACGCCGGCACCGTCCAGATCCGGGATGGCGTCCGCCAGACCTTCACCCGCACTCTGACCCGGTAGGGAGGGACCTGACGATGCCGGCTTCCTTACTCTCCCGGCGCGCACTGCCGCGGTACGATCCGCCGCCGGGAGGAACCGTCCGTTCGACGCGTTCGCCGCCCCCGGCTACGGCCCGCCCGGCAGCGGTTCGACGCGGTGGACCTCTTGTTCCGAGCACGCATCGAAGGCAACAGGTGCGGGCGGACGTCAGCCGTTGTCGTCGGGCTCGTAGACGTCCTTGTCGGCCGGAACGTCCACCTTTACGGGGCTGTTGATGCCGGTGAAGGCGAGATCGATCGCGTTCGAGCCGCTGGTGGTCGCCTTCAGCAGAAACGGTTCGCCCTTGGTGGCCACGAGGAAGACCCCTTGAGTCGTGTTGACCGTGACCACCTCCTGGCCGCCGATCTCGGTCAGCGCGCCCTTCTCCGCGCCCTGAACGCCGTACAAGTCCCTGAGCAGACCGTCCCGGTCGCACAGGCTGGTCAGTCCCTTCATGGAGGGGTCCGAGGTCTCCGTGCGCATCCAGCGGCCCGCCATCTCCTTGCGGGCCTCGACCGCTTGGTCCTCGGGCATGTCCTGTGTCCGGGCGAGGACGAAGGCTTCGTCACCCCGGAGGAAGGTGTGCTTCTGGGTCCGGACCACTTCGATGTTGCCGCCGTTCTGGGCCGAGAGGGTGCCCTTGCATTCGCCGGTCCCGCTGATCGACAGGTTCACCTGCGTGGGTACGCCCTGGCTGGACGAGGTCCCGCTGACGGTGAACGTGGACGCGCCGCGCAGCGCGGTCAAGGAGTCGTTCAGGACGCGAGAGGCAGGCTGGCCGGGGAACGGTTCGGACGCCAGGCATCCGGTGAGCCCGAGCGCCGCGGCACTCGTGAGGGCGACGGCGGCGATCGAGCGGTGAGCGGTGTACACGGAGACTCTCTTCAAGGGGGAGGGAGCGGGTCGGAAGGAGAATACGAGGCGTCAAGACGGCGCCCCGCGATGGGGTGGGGCCGTCGATGCGGGCCGTGAACGCCCCTTAGACCGGACGCCGGTGACGAAGCAGAGCTACGCGCCTGCGGGCACCGGACCTGGACGCCGGACCTGGGCGCGGGGGCAGGTTCGCCCACGCTCGAGGGGGCTGGATCCTCAGCGGCCTGGCCGGGCGGATCCCGCGCTGGCGCGACGGCGCCGTGTGCCTCCCGACCATCCCTCCCCCGAACCACCGGGTTCTGCCCCGTCGATCTTGGGCTGCGAAAGGGCGCCGTCCACGTCTCATAGCTGCCCGGGTCCAAGAACCGTGAGGCCCATTCGTCCGGCGAGCCACTGCGCCTGCGGCTCCGTTCTCTGGCGGCCGTCGACGGTGATGCTGCGGACGTGGACGAGGACGGTGTGGTCGTCGGCCGGCTCGTCCAGGTCACGGGTGCGGGTGTTGAAGAGGAGCGTCACTTCGGCGTGCGTGCACTCGCCGTACAAGGCCTGTGCGGGCACATCCGGCCAGCACAGGTTCCGCCAGTTGATCTCGCCCCTGTTCAGGCCGATGGCCGCTGTGAAGGCGTCCTCCACACTGCCGACCGCCCAGTCGTACAGATCGAACTCGACCGGCAGCCGACCTTCGTAGGAGGCCGGGTCGGTCGGCAGGTCAGCCCCTCCACTCCCACGACCAGCGCGGGTCGCTCCTCCAGCGGTACGCCGTCGAACTCCCCGTGCTGCTCCCGCGCCCGGAACCATCCCGGGGACAACTCCCGCGCCACACGGTGCAGCTCGGCAACGGAGTAGAACTCCGCGGAAGCGGAGACGCGGGAGAAGTCCTCCTGTCGCCCGAATTCCATCAGATCTTGGGCCCCGTGTCGGGGGCGACCACCTCGGTCTCGCCCGCTCCGGCGGCCACGCCCGGCGCCCGGGTACCGGCCGACGACCCACGGGCCGCGCCCACCCCGGCCCCCGGCTCAGGACCGTAGGACTCGCGCGATTCCCGCAGGGTGCCTGCTGACCGGAGTCATCGTTCCATCTGTCGGGCTACGGCCCGTACCCAGCGGGCTCCCTGGCCTGCCGGTGCTGCCTCGCACAGGGACGCGTTGTGCTCGCCCTGCCGGGAGTCTCCGGTGTCGTCCGGCGACGGCGTGTCCACGTGGACGCTTCCCGGCAACATCCAGCGCTCTTCCTCTGTGCACCGTGCGCGACCGCGATCACGTAGGACCGGCCCTCGGCCATCCGGGTGCTGTCGGTCGGACGTTGCGACCTCGACCCCGCTGCCCGCCCCCGCTCCGGCCCCGGCATGCGGCGATCCCCGCGGCGGCCGACGAGCGGGGCGCGACACGGCGGGTGCACCGGGTCATCGGCCCGCGCCACCAGAGCGACAGTGAAGTACCGCCGGATGAATCCTGCCCGCTCGGCGAAAGTCCGCAAGCAGGAAGGTCGGCTTTGCCAACGAGATCGCCACACTCTGCGAGAAGGCCGGCGCAGACGTCGCCGAAGTCCCCGGGCCATCGGCATGGACCACCGCCCCGAGGGTTCCGCTGTGGAATCAGCCGTGCAAGGCGTAGGACAGCAATCCTGCGACCACGAGGAAGACGACGACCGCTGCGAGACCGACCCCTAGCATGGCCGCCACCTTGCCGGCAGTCGGCAGCTGTGTCTTGGCGATCTTCATGTTGGCGACCATGCCTACAGCGCCCAGCCCACCGCCGATCGCGCCGCCTATGAACAGCAGTCCCAGCGGGAGCAGGGAGAGAACCACCTGCCATGGGGCGAGTCCGTCAAAGAACTTCTTCTTGGCGAGTGGTGTAAGAGGGCGGTCCTGCGGCGACTTTGACATGACTGGTCCTTCCGATGCGCCATGCGTGCGCAGCCGAATCAAAGTGGGCGGGCGTGAGATGGTGCGCCCAAGCAGAGGGTGCCTGCAGGACGTATCGCACAGGCGTTCGCGATCTTACCTACTCGATGCTGTGCGGGCATATATCGCGCGGGCCATCGTTCGGGCACGATCTATGCACTTCTGGCCGGTCAGGTACTTGCATCGCCATCAATCTGGACGGATCCGTTGAACGGCGTCGCCTTGTTGCTCGAACTGTCCGGAGCCCACATCGGCCGTTCGCCAGTTTCGAGCGGCCCGCCTCGCTGGTCGTCGCCGACAGCCCCCATGCGCACGGGTTCCGGCTGGACCACCGAAGAGGAGGCTGACATCCTCGCCGCCTCGTCCGCGGGCACGTACGGGCTGACCGTCGAGCAACCGGCCGCGTCCGGCACACCGCCGCTCGCCGTTCTCGGCGAGGCACGCGTGGTCGACCGGTTCTGGTCGTCGCGGCCACGGCCACCGGCGAGCGCCTCCCGACCCGGGGCGGGGATGGCAGCAGTGCGTCCCCGCTACCCGGACACGACTCGTCCAGCACTCCGGAACCCTCGTCACCTGGGTAGCCATCACTCTCATGACCGCCGGACCGCCAGGGGACGCAAGAGCCCCGAGCGGTCTCCACCAAGGCTCTGACCAAGCACTTCGACGTGCTACGACCGGCAGCCCATGCCAGGACGAGGGCTTCCGGAGGTGGCCCGGTGGGTGGATGATCAGGTCATGAGCCCGGCATTAGATCTGCAGGCAGAGTTCCGGACCGAGGCTGCAGCGGCGTTCTCGTTCCTGCATGAGGAAGCGGGTTTCGCGCATCCAGAAGCGGCGGAAGTCCTGCCCTTCAGCGGTACTGCACTGTTCTTCCGCGGCCCTGAACTGGACGTGGAAGTACAGCTCTACGACGGCCGAGAACCGGAGGTCGTGACCGGCCTGGCCGTCGTCGGGCCAGACGGAGTCAGGGGGCGGCGGGTTGGACTGGACAGGCTCTACGTTGCTGCCGGATGCGGGCCCGCTCAGGACGTTCCCGGTCAAGCCCCGAAACGACGGTCGACGCTCAAGCGGGTTGGTCAGCATGCCACGGCATTGCGCCAACTCATGTCGCACCTATCGACCCCTGACCTCAGCCAGTTGATCACCCGCCTCACCGCGCTGCCATGAGGACGGTGACGTCAAGCTGCCTCCTTCGCAGAAGACGACCCCAGCACGACCAGCAGGACGGCCAGGACCAGCAGGACCCTGGGGGAGTGACCGGAGTGCGCGCTCCACGCTCGAGGAAGTCCCGCCGGCACTGCACAGCGAACTGCCGCACACGAAGCCCTTACCGGGCAGCGGTGTCAGCTCGTCCTCCTCCTGGCGGAAGTCGAAGGCGATCGAGGTGAGCTTCCCGCGAAGGATCCAACACTCAGGCAAGTTCGCCCATCGCGTGCAGCCGCGCGAACTCGTTGGCGAGCATGCCCATCACGACGAGGTCGTGGTGCCGGCCGGCGAAGAACACGTGATCGCGGAGGCGACCCTCCTCGACGAAACCGAGCCGACGATGAAGTGCCAACGACGCCTCGTTGTGGGCGAAGATCCGTGCCCCGCACTTGTGATAGCGCCGCTCAGCGAACATGAAGCGCATCAACATCACCACGGCTTCTGCTGCGTAGCCCTTGCGCCGGTGGTCAGCACCCATCGTGATGCCGTACTCGAACCAGCCCGCACGGGGATCAGCGTGGTGCGAGCCGATCGCACCGACCATCTCCCCCGTGCCAACTGCTTCGATTGCCAACCCGAAGCAGTCGCCGTCGGACTTGGCAGCGGCCTGTTCCTTCGCCCAGGCACGGAAGCCCTCGGCGGAACGGGGTGGGTGCAGCACGTCTCCCAACCGCTCCTCGTCGACGGCGAAGCGCATGAATGCCGTCCAGTCGTCGGGCTCGATACCGCGAAGGCGTACCCGGTCGCCAGTCCAGAAGGATGTCATCCCCTATTCGATCATGCTGCAGTGTGCGCTGCACAGCCCCTCCAGAACCCGATCCGAACTGCCCCTGTCACACAGGTGGAGCCACATCAACTTGGTACGTCAGCGAGCCCCTGCCAACTTGAAATCGCAGGTCAAAACGGCTGCTGTAACCGGGTCTCGGGGTGATCTGCGCCGACCTGGAGCGCCAGGACTGGACGCTGAACCCGAACCCGAACCCGAACCCGAACGAAGACCGTCCCGACGCCTCCCGCAGCAACCGGCCGCCCGCAGGTACGGGGACGGTCACCGCCACCGCTGAGGGACACCACAACGAGGGCGGCCCGCGCGCTCGCCCGGACCCCGAGTCGAGGACTCGGTCGTCGCCCACCGCACAGGTGTCCAGGCCGATGGCCTCGATGTCTTCGTCAAGGCCCCCAGGCCGGTCCGGTGCGGGGCAGCCCGCGTTCGTCGGCGAAGTGTTCAGTGGCGGGGCAGCGCCTCGGCCACGGTGGTCTGGGAGAGGTCGATGGCGGTTCGCCCGTCCTCGATGTCCCACAGCGTGTTCTGCAGCAGCCGGGCCAGGGTCCAGCCAGCCGCGCGTCGCCGGTCCAGCCCGAGTACCTCGGTCAGCAGGTCGAAGCGGCGCCGCAGCACCCGGGAGGCGTCCCCGGTGGCGTGGAGCCCCTCCCACCCGGTGTCCAGCGCCGGCCACAGATCGAAGCCCGGATCGCCGACGAGGGGTTCGGGGTCGATGGCCAGCCACGGCTCGCGCTCGGCGGCGAGCACGTTGTCGTAGTGCAGGTCCCAATGCAGCATCCGGTCGCCGGGCTCGTCGACCAGCTCGGTGACTGCCGAGGCCCAGTCGCGCAGCAGCCGCCGGTCCGCGGGGTCCGTCAGAGCGGCGGCGGATTCCGGCACGGACGCCAGCATGTCGCGCGCGACGTCACCGAGACCGCGCAGGCCCGCGGGCGCCGGGACGGAGTGCAGCCGGCCCATGATGGCGGCCAAGGTGCTCATGGCTACGTCGTCGTCCCCCACGCAAGCCAGGGTGCGTGAGGGGTCCAGGCGCTCCAACAACATGGCGCTGCTCTCCGGGTCGTGGTCGAGCAGCCGCACGATGCCGTCGCCGCTCCACGCTCGCAGCCCGATCAGCGCGGCGGTCGTCTCCTCGCGGGGCATCTGGAGTCTGAGTGCGGCGCGGGTGTCGTCCGTACGGCGCACCGGGACCACCAGTGAGGCCTCGCCAGAAGCGGTGCCGCCGTCGCGCTCCAGTCCCCATCTGTCGAGCAGCTCCGCCACCAGTGCGGGCAGCCGGGCGACCCAGGCCCGTTCCTCTTCACCACCGTTCCTCGTGTACGACGCGACCAGGGCGCCAGGGACTTCGATGCCCTGCGGTCCACGCATGCGGGGTGTCCTTTCGGAGAGCGGGTTTCCCACAACGACCCAACGTAGGGCCGCGTACCAAGGATCCGCTCGTCGCGTTGAAGGTGCTCGTGCACCTCAGGTACTCGACCGGGTGCTCTCGCAGGGCGGGTTCCCGGGATGCTCGGCGTCCATGTCCACCGGTCGGTGCCAGGGCCCGAGGAGGCGGCGCGGCTGGTGGGCGCGGTCGCGGACGCCGCCGAACCCACCGTGCTCCCAGGGGGCGGCACCCGGAGGTCGGGAACGGAGCGTGATCTTCAGCGTTCGCAGCGTCGAAGGGTGCGGCCAGGGGGATCAAGGGCGTCCTATCCGGACCTTAAGGGACGGATAACAGATAGCTCGCAGCCCCTCAGAGGCCCGTTCCGGCCGCAAACCGTGCTTAGGGTCACGGGTGTTGACCAAGACACTTTCGATGCTGCCGCTGCACCGGCGGATCGGCTTGACCAAGAGGTTTCTGATGTCCCGAAAGCGAATTGCCCTGGCCTGCGCGGCCGTGGTCGTCGGGGTTGGCTCCGTCGTCGTTCCCGTGGCCGCCAATGCAGGAGAGGAAAAGGACGGCCTCAGCGCCGCCTGCCGCCTCGCGGACCAGGCCACCGTGTGGTGGGCGTCCGGCGAGGTCTCCGTGGCCAACAAGGGCGACCGGCCCGTACGGGACTGGACCGCCGAGTTCGACGTGTCGCAGGGGCAAGTCACCCTCGACAACCCCTGGGCGTACGAACTCCGCCAGACCGGCAAGCACGTCAGCATCAAGCCGATCGCCGACCGCGCCGACGTGGCAGCCAAGGGCAACCGGACCGTCAAGGTCGGGATCAACCCCGCCGGCAAGGGCATGCCCAAAATCACCGGATGCAAGGTGAACGGCCCGTCGGGCAACGGAGGCGACACCGGCACGAACACGGCCGTCCCCGCCGACAGCGGCTCCTTCGTCAAGGACGACACCGCCGTCCACCTGATGTGGAAGCCGCCCGTCGGCGGCGCCGAGGTCGTGCGCTACGAGGTCTTCCAGGACGGCAAGCAGGTCAAGACCGTCAAGGACACGATGACCGACGTCGAGCGCCTGACCCCCGCCACCCGCTACGCGTTCAAGGTCCGCGCCGTCCGCGCCGACGGCCGCACTACCGGCTTCAGCAAGGACATCGTGCTCACCACCCTCGTGGCGCCCGGCCAGGACAAGGTGAAGCCGGTCATCCCCGCGGAGTTGGAGGCGACCGCCTCGGGCCCGTACCAGGCCGCCCTGCGCTGGCGCGCGGCGACCGACGACGTCGCCGTCACCGGCTACCGGATCTACCGGGGCGGCACGAAGGTCCAAGAGGCGGACGCCAAGGCCACCTCGGCCACCGTCTCCGGCCTGACCGCGAGCACCGCCTACCGCTTCAAGGTCACTGCTGTCGACGCCTCCGGCAAGGAGTCCGACCCGACCCGCGAAGCACAGGTGACGACCACTGCGGCACCTGACGGCAACGGTGGCAAGGCCGCCCCCGGCGACTTCGCCGCCACCACCGCCACCAAGCAGGACGGCGCTGTCACCCAGCACTACCTGAACCTCACCTGGTCCGTCCCGCAGGGCGTCGGCCAGATCACCGCCTACCAGGTCTACCTGAACGGCAAGCCCGCCCAGACCTTCATGTGGGGCACCGGCGATCCGGTGTTGCCGGTGCCGACGACGAAGGGTTCGCGCGAGGTGCTGGTCGGCTCCCACCCCGGCTCTTCGTACACCGTGAAGATCCGGGCACGGCTCGGCGACGGCACGTGGGGCGCGTTCTCCCGCGAGCTGACCGTGAAGACAGCGGGCTGACCCACCCGCCCGCCCGCCTGCCGCCCCACGCGCATGACCGACCCCATGACCAGGAGCGTCCCCCTCATGAGTACGACCCGCCCCGCCGCCACGACGTCCCCCGCCCTGGCACGGCCCCCGGCTCGCCGCACCGCCCTGCTGCGCCTCACCGCGCTCGTGGCCCTCCCCCTCGCCGTGACCACCCTCGGCTCCGCACCCGCCTCCGCACACGGTTCCCTCGCCGACCCGGTGAGCCGCAGCGTGGCCTGCACCAAGAACCCGAAGGCGAGTGAGGCCTGCCGGCTGGCCCTCGCCCAGAGCCCCGGTATCCCCGGCGACTGGAAGTCGATCGTCCAGGGCCGCGCCATCGACCACAGCACCCCGACCTCCTCCCCGCAGCACCGCGCCCGCATACCCGACGGCAAGCTGTGCAGCGCCGGCAATGCCCAGTTCTCCGGTCTGGACCTGGCGCGGGACGACTTCCCCTCGACGACACTGCCGGGTGGTGCCGAGTACGACCTGCGCTACGACATCAGCGCGCTGCACAACCCGTACCGCATGGAGATGTACGTCACCAAGGACGGCTACGACCCGAAGAAGCCGCTGAAGTGGTCCGACCTGGAGGACACCCCCTTCCTCAGCGCCGACAACACCGCGGCCACGACGGCACCCGCGGGCTTCCTCGGCGCGAAGGCGTTCACGTTCAAGGCCGTGCTCCCCGAAAAGAAGGGCAAGCACCTGATCTACACGATCTGGCACGGGCTGAAGAGGCCCGACGGCTCCTTCCAGAGCGAGGAGGCCTTCTACTCCTGCTCGGACGTCACCTTCAAGTAGACGGACGCCGGTAGGCCCCACACCCCGAGCCCCGGTCCCCTTCCCCGGGCTCGGGGGCTCAGCCGCCCCTCTCGGCACCAGCGCACCGTGCTGCTGCCGAGAGAGGCGGTTTGCGAAGGAGCCGAGGAATCTGGGCAGCCGTGATGACGGGCCTCGCTTTCCGCCGACGGCTACCGGGCGGCGTCGTTCTGCGGTGCGTCACCGACCGCCGAGGTGTCGAAGACGCGGCCGGTCTCACTGGTGAGCTGACATTCGTTGGCATAGGTCTTCTGCCATTCCACGGGTGCGCCGCGCCAGGTTCCCGTGGCGGTCGCGGTTACCGGCGCGTAGATCATGGTGCAGAACGCTTCCGGTTCGACATTGAGGGAGTCGAGATTCCCGCCGGCGGCTTCCAGTTGGCTGCAGGCTTCTTCCTTGCGGGGGTGGGTTCCGGCGAGTGTCCCGCATTCCAGTGTTGCGCTCCGTTGCGCGGTGCGCGCCGAGGTGCCGTCTGTGGGCGACACGGTCAAGGTGAGGCTGCTTCGCTGGTTCTGCTCCGGGGGGCAGGCCACGGCGTAAGCGGGTGCGGCCCCGCCGAGGGCGAGGAGCATCACGACGGCTGCGGCGCATGTGGAGCGGTGCACGGGAATCTCCTGGGGCAGAGGGGGCGATCGCTGTTGCGGTCCTCTGTACCCATCCCCCCAAGTGTGGTGGCCGTCTCGCCCGTTCACGCGTTCGGCTCCGTGCAGGGCTCCTGCGCCGACGCTTCAGGTTCTGCCGTGAAGCGACCGCCTTGAGGTGACCGTGGCCAGGCTCGGAAAGCATCGACGACCGGCGCTTTCATCGCCGTGGACCACGCCGAGGCCGGTTCGGTCCGCTGGGGAAGGTGCGAGAACGGGTGCGTCCGTCGCCTTCCGCTACGCCGGCTGCCACGACCGAAAAAGGCGTCAGAAGGCGGATGCGAAAAGGTCCGTGACACCTTTGCCCCATCAGCTCCCGAGCACTTCGCACGAGTGCTTCAAAAGCGATCGTGTTTCCGAAAATCTTTGTGATCAAGACGGTCTAGTAGCAACGCCGTTCAGTTAGGGGCGGGGGCTGTTCGTCAAGACCGATGAACGAGGCAGCGGAGCTGCTGTAGAAGAGGTTTGTCCTCCAAGACATCCTCACCACAGGAGCTCCGCTGTTGGAACAGGCTGCCATAACAAGGACGGTCAAGGTAGCGGCCGGGGTGTTCGCGCCTGGCCATATCGGCGAGCTGACCCGGATCGTGCCGTTCGAGATGGTCGATGAAGTGTTGGCGGCGAGCGGGGCCGTTCAGCGGCGGGTCCGGCTGGTACCGGCGCGAGTCACGGTGTACCTACTGCTGGCCGGGGCGTTGTTCGCCGAGCTGGGCTATCGGCAGGTCTTCGACCGATTGTGCGCGGGTCTGGCGGGCCTGGCGCCCACCAGACCGAGCGGCAGCGCGTTACGACAGGCCCGTCAGCGTGTGGGCGCGGCGCCGTTGAAGGCGCTGTTCGACCTGGTGCGTGGCCCGGTGGCCACGACGGCGGCCGCCATGCGGTGGCGCGGGCTGCTGGTGGTGGCGGTCGACGGCACGCTGCTGCCGGTGCCGGACGCCCCGGCGAACCTCGCTGTGTTCTCCAAACAGCGGTGCAATAACGGGGCCGGGGGCTATCCGCAGATCCGGCTGGTGGCGCTGGTGGCCTGCGGGACCCGGGCGGTGATCGGGGCGGCGTTCGGCCCTGCCGGCACCGGCGAGCTGGAGTACGCGGGCCGACTGGCGGGCGATCTGCGTGCCGGCATGCTGCTGCTGGGCGACCGGAACTTCGCTGCCACCGCACTGCTGAACCGCTTCGCCGCCACCGGCGCCGACCTGCTGGTGCGCTGCAAGTCCGGCCGGAGACTGCCACCGGTGGCCCACTGCGGCGACGGCTCATTCCTGGCCCGGCTGGGCGCACTGACCGTGCGGGTCATCGACGCCGAGATCAGCATCGCCACTTCCCGAGAGGTCCGCACCGGCCACTACCGGCTGCTGACCACCCTCACCGACCCGTCAACGCACCCGGCCGCCGAGCTCATCCGGCTCTACCACGAACGCTGGGAAATCGAGACTGCCTACGCGGAGCTGAAATCCACGATCCTGGGCGGACGGGTCCTGCGTGCCCGCACCCCGGCCGGGATCGACCAGGAGGTCTGGGCTCTCCTGGTCGCCTACCAGGCTCTGCGGACCGCGATGACGGATGCTACCGACAGCATCCCGGGCACCGACCCGGACCGGGCCGGCTTCACCGTCGCACTGTCCGCCGCCCGTGACCAGCTCGTCCTGGCCGCGGGCATCATCGCCGACACCGTCATCGACCTGGTCGGAGCCATCGGCCGCCACGTGCTGGCCCAGCTCCTGCCCCCACGGCGGGTCCGCACCAAAGACCGCATCGTCAAACGAGCGATCTCCAAATACAACGCCCGCGGACCCGCCATCGACCGGGCCACCTACAAGGCCACCATCAGCATCAACATGCTCACCACGGACCCTTGACGCCACCCAGCCCTGCCCTAACTGAACGGCGTTGGGTCTAGTAGTCGTCGTTTCGGCTTGCCCGGCTCTCGGTGGAGGCAAAGCATCGTCCTCGTGAGGGGATCTCCCCACACGGACGTTCGAATCGAAGGATTGACGTGTCTCTCAGGATTCTTGGTGGCAGGTTTGCCGCCGTGGTCGGATCGACCGCCTTCCTCGGCATGTATGCGGCGGGAACTCCTGCACTGGCGGACGATCTGCCGACCGCTGTGAACGGAATCATGGCTCAGCCCTCGGTCGCCACCGGCGGCTTCCTGACCAGGGCTCCCGACTTCTGGGAGGGCAGTGGCGACCTGTACGGATCCGGTCTCGCCAAGCATCCCAGGAGCCTTCAGGCGTTCGACCTGAATCCCGGAACGACGGGCTTCCTGCGGCAGACGCTGCAGAACATCAAGGCCGGCAGCTCCGTCACCGTGCGGTGGGACGACTCGCCGAACCAGTACGACGCAGGGGCCCCCGCCACGCGGCGCTACAACATCAGCGCCCCCGGCGGGGCCACGAAGGAGCTGGTCACGCTCCCGCGGACCACGGTGGGCACGCCCTGGCGGTTCGCGAACTCCTACACGTTCACCGCGAGCACGGACAACCCCGTGCTGACGTTCACGTCGCTCGACACCGGCGTCTACGGTGCTGTGATCGCCGACGTGCGGATCGACCAGAACACCGCCGCCACGGGTACTCCGAACCCGGAGACCCCGACGACGAACACGCCGGATCCGAGCCGGCCCCCGATTCCCTCGGGGGACAGGCCGCCCGTCGGCAATTCCAACACCTGTGTGCCCTTCTCGGACGGCTCGATGCCGACCGGCTGCATCGAACAGACGGAGAACCAGCAGGCGATCGACGACTGTCCGCCGGGCAACGCCTCCTGCATCGCCAAGTACGCCACCGACGGTGCGGCGACCAAGCAGGACACCGCCTACACCGCTGGTCTCGTCGACGGCATCGTGAACAAGGACCGGTACTCCAGCCCGGCGAACGCCGCGAACGCGATGTGCGGGATCTACACCCAGCACACCAGCCCGTACACGCAGGACCAGTACGAGTACGTCCCCGGCACCTGGAACTGCAAGGGCGGTCTGTCCAACCAGGACGGCGAGCAGATCCGGCCCACCCCGAGCGGCACTCTCACCCAGCTTCCCTCCTCCTAGGTGGCCCGGCTGCTGATCGCGCGGTCCGCGGGCGAATGCCCCGGTCCGCGCCACCGGCCCCGCCTCGTGACGCCGGACTCGTCTATCGGCGCGCGCCCTTCTGTCTTCCGCCGCCGTGTGCGGCGGCCCCCAGCACCGAAACAGGAGAAGACTGTGCTGATCCGTGTCACGCGGACTCCCGCCTCGTACGTCCTCGGTGGAGTCCTCGTACTCTCCCTGTCGGTGGCCGCGACCCCGGCCCGCGCCGACACCGCGTGGACGCCTGTGGCGATCGAGAACGCCCAGTTCGCCCTTCCGGCTGTGCCTCCCGCCCAGTCGAACACGAACACGCCCACAGGCTGGTACCAGTCGACACCCAACCCGAACCGCCTCCAGATGTTCTCCCCGACCCTGGCCAGGCATCCGCAGAACCTGCAGGCCGTGTCGCTGAACAACAACGGCACCGGCAAGCTGCGCCAGCGCCTGTGGAACGTGAACGCGGGCTCCAAGGTGCGCCTGCGGTTCTCCGACTCCGCCTCCACCCTCGCCTCCTGCACGCCCGGAGAGGTCGCCTCCGGCCAGAAGTACCGGGTGACGGCCTACAAGGAGACGGCCTACGAGGCGAACGGCGAGCCCGCCAAGGTGGGCAACACCCAGGAAATCGCACGCACCGTACACGTCACGCAGGACTACACCACCCTCGGCTATCCGAAGACCGGCACCACCACGCCCGGCAGCGGCGCCTGGTCGGACACGCCGAAGGTGTTCGAGTTCACCGCGGCCGAGGACAACCCCATGATCGTCTTCGAGTCACTCGAGGAGAACGCCCCCGCCGACGTCAGTTGCGGCCCCATGGTCACGGACGTCTCGGCCGAGGAGCAGGCGGTGGCGATCAACCATGACATCGAGCAGAACAAGATGCCGTTCAGCGCCTTCAACGGCGTCGACGAGGTCTCCATGGCAACCGCCAGCAACACCTGCAAGTCGTCCCCCACCGCCTGCAGGTTCACCGCCGACCCCCGCTACACCTACCAGTACTACCTCGCGAACCGGATCCTGGGCGAGGCGTACCTGAACTGCACCCGCAACCAGATCACCGACCGGCGGAACGTGACCTGGACCGAAGAGGGCTTCGACAGCATCAGCCAGGAACTGAACCGGGTCAAGAACGCGCACTCCGTCGACCAGAACGCCGCGAACACCGGCGTGGACGACGCCAACATGCAGACGACTGCAGCGAACCTGGGCGGCAACCCGAACATGTTCCAGCAGGCCGCGGCGGGCTTCCAGCGCAACGAGGGCAACCCGAACCTGGTCAACACGACCAACCCGTTCCTGGGAGCCCGCACCACCACCAAGGCGGTGGACCCCGCGGTCCAGCCCGGCGAGGCCAGCTGGATCGAGGTGCAGGCCTCACGGGAACGCGTCGAGGGGCTCTTCCGCAGCACCGCCGCCAACACCGCGATCAGCATCGAGGCCAGCCTCGACTTCCCCTCCGGAAAGGTTCCCGACCGGCTCTACGAGCGCTCGGGCCCGCTGACGCAGGACGAGAAGAAGCACTGCCTGACCGAACGTCCGCTGAAGGTCACCCCCGACAACGGCGGCACCCGCTCGCTCATGCGAGGCAGTGACGCAGGAGACCAGCTGGTGCGCACCCCGGCCTCACCGTCCGGCCGTGAAACCGAGCTCACCCCCCTCATCGCGGTCAAGCCGTAACCGGATCCCCGTCCCTGCAACGTTGATCGTTCAACTGGAGAGTCCCATGCGCAATCTCAAGAACAGCTCCCTTCGCTCTGCCCGGCGTTGCCGCCCGATACTGACCGCCAACGTGGGAGTCGTCTCGCTCGCGCTCACGGCGATGGCCGCTTTGCCGGCCTTCGCCACCGCACCACCCGGCGGCAACCCGGCCGCCCAGGCCTTCCGCAACGGCCAGAAGGTCGCGGTCAAGGACGTCCTCAAGGCCTGCAAGGGCAGTAACTGCGGCTTCCGGGTGACCGCAGGCCCGACCGAGTTCCTGACCGCCGTCACCAACGTCGGCAGTGCCATCATCAACTGCACCAACGAGGACATGGAAGTCGAACGCGAGGTCATCCTCACATCCTCGATCACGGACAACATCGAGGGCGAGATCTCCGGCACCGCCACCATCGAGGGCCACGTCGACAACCAGGCCGAGGTCACGGTCACCGGCGAGCTGAAGCAGACCGTCACCCAGCAGACCACGGAGAAGATCAGCAACACCTCCACCAACAGCAAGGAGGTGGCCGGAGAGGTGAAGGGCACCAACACCAACACCAGCTCCAACACGTTCCACACCGCCCCGAAAGACACGGGCCCCAACAACGAGTCCACCACGTCCACCGAGACTGCGACCGAGGCCACGAGCACCGTGACCAACAAGACGGAGAACTCCGTCACCAAGGACGCCGAGAACCAGCTCACCAACACCACCGAGGCCACCGGTACGGTCCAGGCCAGGGACCAGCTCGAAGTCGGGGTCAGGGCAGCATTCGAAGCCGCCTTCCGGCTCCAGGCGGGCACCGAGATCGCCACCGGCACCTCGGAAAGGATGAACTACAAGACCACCCTCAAGCCCAAGGACATCCTCACCTTCTCCGCGCAGAACGCCATGGTCCGCACCACCGGCACCCTGAACGTCAACGACGACACCGGCAGCGCCACCGTGGAGAACATCACCGTCGACAGTCCCTCCACCGTCACCGCCAGCTCGCTCATCGCGCAGACCTTCACCGGGGCCGGGCAGTGCGAGACGCTGCGGCCCACCCGAGACGCCGCGGACCCCCAGCCCACCGGCCCCTCCCGTGGATCCAGCAAGGCGATCGAAGGCCTTCCGGACGTGTACGAGATCCAAGCACCGGCCTCCGGCACCCGCCCGAGCACCACCAAGCACCTCAAGCCGGCCCGGATCTCCACCCACCACGGCTAGGCCGTCTCTTCCGGATCTTGTCGGGCCCGCGGCGCCCGGCACCGCACCCGGCCGCGTTGTCGGGGCGCCCGAGTACGTCCAGTACACGGGCGCCCCTCCGCCTTGCCGGCCTTCCCCTCGGCCCTGGCGGGCCTGGGGAGACCCCATGGCACCGGACGCCGCGGGCTCGGCCGACAAGATCCGGAAGAGACGGCCCAGTCCAGCGCCGGTACTCGTCGAACCACACACCACCGGAATCGACACCCCAACAAACGGAGCGCGGCCCAACCACCCTGGCGAACTGCACGCCCACAGGCCCAGTGCCCGACCGGACCTCAACCACCCGGCCGGGCACACGTCCGAACATGCCGGTCCTCCCTGTGCGTGCGCACGCCCGAGCGCCGGGCGACCTCGCCCACGCGCCCGGCACTGCGGCGACCAGCAGGCCGCCTGCGCCCTTTGCGGGACCTCAGCCAGACGAGCGGGCCTGCGGCCCTGGCGAGCGGAGCAGCGCGGCCTGACCAGGGTCACACCGAGGGTGCGACCAACGAGGCTGCGGCCGCAAAGGCAGTGTCACGTGTTCTTGTTGAGGAAGTCGAGGAGGATCTGGCGGCTGGTCTGGGAAGTGAGGCTGCCGTAGGCGTCGTCGAAGGCGTGCTCGGCGAATGGGAGTTCCTTCACCGTCGTGTCCACCTCCTTGGCCCGGAGCGAGGCGCCGAAGTCCTTGATGGTGTCGGGGCGGGTGCTGCGATCGCGGTCTCCCACGACGAGCAGGGTGCGCTGCAGGCCCTCTTGGACGTCGGTGATCGGGGAGACCTCGCGGTAGCGCTCGGGGTAGCGGGCAGGCGTGCCGCCGGTGAAGAGTTCCGCGGCCTCACGGGTGCCGGCGACGTCCTCCTTCCACATGCCGTCGACATCGGTGCCCGGGTAGAAGCCGACGACGGAGAACGGGGGCTTCGGAGTGGCGCCGTCGGTGGCCCGTATGGTGCCGTTCTTGAGCCGGTAGGCCGTGTTCATGGCGAGCCTGCCGCCAGCTGACATGCCGCCCAGCGATATACGGGACGAGTCGATGCCGTACTCGTCGGCGTGCTCCCGCGTCCAACCCAGGGCGGTCATCAGGTCCTGCGGGGCCTTGTTCCACGTGGGGCGCTCGGGGGTGGCCAGGCGGTAGTCGACGGCAATGACCGCCATGCCGTGGTCCGCCAACCAACGGCCAATACCCCGCAGGTCGCTCTTGTCGAAGGTGTGGAAGCCTCCGGCATGGGCGAGCACGATGGCCGGCACCTTGCTGTCCCGGCTCTCCTTGGCCAGGTACACGTCCGCTTCGAGCGCCTCACCGTCATGGGTGGCGTAGACGTGGGTCGCGTCCGGTGCGGCACCGACGGGGGAGGCGAGCTGGCTGAAGACCTGTCTGAAGGAGACCTTCGTACCGGCGTCGCGCGTGGCAGTGAACTGGACGCTCCCGATGCCCAGGGCAGCGGTGGTTGACAGTGCGGTCACCGCGGTGAGGACGCGCCCCCAGCGCACCAAGCCGCTACGCCAAGCCAGGGTTCCCAGAGCGGTACCAACGATGCCGATGAGTGCTATGTGGAGGGGGTACTGTCCGCCGACGACCGGCCGATGACGCCGGCCTTGGGGATGGCCGGAAGTACGCACCCAGCATGATGGCAGATGTGAAGAAGGCCAAGACCGAGGCGACCGAAGCGAGAACGACGCGTAGGGACCTCTTGATCCTGCCGGGGGACGAGGCCTGGGAACCAGGTACCGGGTATGAGACTTCTGACATGGTGGCGTTCCTTGAAGGCGTGGGGCGCGGGAGGACGGTGCCTCCAACTGGGGCTTTACAAGGTTCGCCTTCAAGGTCGGTGATCTGCGTCCCCCGGAGGAGCCAACCTGCTGCGTAGCCCTCCAGGGCTACGCCGACCTGCAACGCCGACGCCTCGACCGGAGCAACGACCACCTGCCGCCGACGGTGTATCAGCAGGACCATCGAGGAGCCGACGGGACGGAATGCCACGGCGGCCCCTCCGACCCACTCCTCCATGGCCCCACCAGAGAGGCGAACGGCCACCCGATGCGGCAACCGAGGCTGGCACGGCACGGCAACGCCGCCAGGGCGTTCCCCAGGAACCTCGAAGACGGTGGTGAGGATGGAGGCCGAGCGCCCCGTTGGACGCCGCGGCCACAGCGGCAGTCGCCGGCCCGGCGATCCTAAGAAAGCGGCCCGGCTAGGTGGCGGTTCGGAGCGAGGGCGTCCAGTGGGTAGCGTTGCCGGGAACGACCAGGCCGGTTTCGTAGGCGAAGACGGCGGCCTGGGTCCGGTCGCGCAGCTGCAGTTTGTGCAGAATGCGACCCATATGGGTCTTGACGGTCTCTTCAGCGACGACCAACACCTGGGCGATCTCCGCATTGGACATGCCCTGCGCCACCTGCGCGAGAACTTCGCTCTCGCGGTCGGTGAGCGCATCGATGCGCACATCGGTCGGCTGCTTGGCGCTCGGACTCACGCGAGAGAACTCTGCGATGAGCCGCATCGTGATGTCGGGTGCGAGCAAGGCCTCGCCCCGGGCCACCACCCTTACGGCTTCGGCAAGCTGGATGCCGGAGGCGTCCTTGAGGAGGAAACCGGAAGCCCCGGCGCGCAGCGCCTCGTACACGTACTCGTCGAGGTTGAAGGTGGTCAGGATGAGGATCTTCGTCGATGGCCCGGGGGCGGACACGACCTGGCGGGTGGCCTCGATGCCGTCCAGGCCGGGCATCCGGATGTCCATCACCATCACATCGGGCGCCAGCTCCTCGGCCCGGGCTACGGCCTGCCTACCGTTCTCGACGGTGGCAACGACCTCGATGTCGGGCTGGGCGCCGAGCAGGATGGCGAAGGCCTCCCGGACCATGGCCTGGTCATCGGCGATGAGCACGCGGATGGTCATGCGTAGGCCTCCGTGTCGGCGGCGGTAGTAGCGGCTTCGGACTCGGACTCGGACTTGGGCACGGGCGGGGGGCCGGCATCGCGTGGCAATACCACGCGGGCGACCTGGTGATCCCGAAGGACCTCGCCCTCGACATCGCGCTGGTCGTCGACGGCGACCTGATCGTGCACGGCTTCCTGGACGACTACGTCCACGACATCGGCATGCTCGTGGTGCTCGGCGACCTGGTGGTCCGCGACCTGGTCTCCTGGGGCTCGGTATACGTGGACGGCGACCTGCGGGCGGAGGGCATCGTCTACGGCTACTACAACGACTTCACGTTCGAGGTGAAGGGCGAGGTACACGCCCGAGCGCTGGTGTTGTACGACAAGTCCGCCTCTTACAAGACGGGGGAGCTGGGCGTGGAGGTGGAGTCCTACCATCCGCCCAAGGAGCAACTCCGGGCCGCCCGCGACATTTTCGTACCGCAGGTGTACGACGGTGGCGCGAAGCGGGCCAGGAAGGGCCTGCTGCCGAAGCTGGGCCGCCCGAGCTACCGGCGGGTCTGCCGTCGGCTGCGGGACGGTAAGCCACTGTTCCGTAGCGCTTAGGAGCCCACCAGCCCACCAGCCCACCAGCCCACCTGCTTCCTCACGCTCAACTACACGTAGAAAGCCACCCACCTGGCGCGCCGGTCTTCAGCCGAGGAGGCCCGAACCTCCAAAGCGCTTCTGGCCCCAGGCGGAACGGGAGGCGCTGCTGGGGCGAGTCGAGGAAGGGGAGAGGGGGAGGGTGGCAACCAGCATGCGGCGCCATCACGCTTGAGGACTGGGACTACACCCACGACAACGCCGTACCGCCGCCCGAGTCGCTGGCCCCGTCGAGAGCATCGAACAGCCTTCCTCCTTCCGAGCATTGGCTGTTGGAAAAGGCTGGTTCAGTTGACCGCCACGACGTCGGACGGCACCCGGCTGACCGGACCGGCCTGGTACCAAGTCCACACCCTGGCCTACGCCCAGGAACTCGGCCACGACGTCCACCCCATCGAGGCCTCCCTGCGCAGCGAGACCGGCGCCCACCTCGGCCCCTGGCACGACCGCCTCAAGACGGCGTTCATGGACACCCTGGCCGACCTTGGGCGTGTCACCAAGGACGTGACCGACGGCGGATGCCTGGCCGCGATGGAGGACGGCCGGGTGCGCCGCCTGACCGTCCACCTCCCCGCCGCCTACTCCGAGCGCCTCTTCACCGCCGTTGCCCAAGGCGCTGCCCACCGCGACCTGCGCGCGATCGTCCCTCACAGCCGTCGGGGCCCGACGCCTTCGTCGGCGAGCGCGTCGCCGGGGTTCAGCAGAGCGCAGGCCTTCATCGAGAGACATCCGCAGCCGATGCACCCGGTGAGCTCGGCCTCAAGCCGCTCGATGGTCTGTCGGCGCTCCTCCAGTCGACGCTTCCACTCACGCGAGGCCCGCTGCCACTCCTGGTGGCTCGGCGGACGGTCGAGCGGCACATCGGCGAACGCCTCCCGGAGGTCTTGCAACGGGATGCCGATTCGTTTCGCCACCGAGATCAACGCGATACGACGCAGCATGTGCCGCGGGTAGCGGCGCTGATTGCGCTCGTCGCGTTCGGAGGCGATCAGACCGAGCTCTTCGTAGAACCGCAGAGCGGAGACCGCTGATCCGGTCCGCGCGCTCACCTCGCCGATGCTCAGCCAGTCGTCCGGGGTGGCCCGGACACCGACGGAAAGATCGCTCGTCATCCAGAGCCTCCTCTTGCCCTCAAGCCTACTTGAGGCCCTACGGTCGGCTGCGTCGGAACGGCAAGCAGAAATGATCTGGAGAGGATGGCAGTCCAATGACGTTTGTGATCGCGTTGCCCTGTGTCGACGTGAAGGACAAGGCATGCATCGAGGAGTGCCCTGTCGACTGCATCTACGAGGGAGAGCGCATGCTCTATATTCACCCGGACGAGTGCGTCGACTGCGGCGCCTGCGAACCAGCGTGCCCAGTCGAAGCGATCCTCTTCGAGGACGACACCCCGCAGGAATGGCAGCACTTCAACGCTGTGAACGCCGAGTTCTTCTCCGACCTCGGTTCCCCCGGTAGCAGCGCGAGGCTCGGCCCGATCGAGAGGGATCATCCGCTCGTCACGGCGCTGCCGCCTCAGGGAGCCAATTGAGCCAACAGGCCGTGGAGCAGCACATGACCGTAGCCGCCACCATCCGATGCCCAGCCGAGCACACCGACGGCGGAGTCTGCAAGACGTCCACCACAGCACGGGAACGCCGGATCCGTGGTGGCGGCTACAGCTACTGACCGACACCCTCACTGATCGTGCCACGAGCACGGTCAGGTTCGAAGACCCGGCCCTCCTGTAGGTCCGCTCGCCTCGGGAAGAGAACAATTGCCGCCTGGGAAGCGATCTTCAACCGGTGTCTCCTGACTGGCATCTCAGCAGGTCAACGAGTCGGTACCTGACAGAGGCGCTTCGACAGGACACTCGGGCCGCTTCGGTCGACTCCGATCCGCTTCCAGATCGCCACCCTGCGGGCGCACCAGTCTGATCCGTAAGGCATACCCGCCGCCGCCCGATTTCCTCCTGGTCCGCGGAGACGGAAGAATCTGCCGAACACGTGGCACGCTGGAGGGACGTCAATTGACATCGGACATAGGCACGTTTGCCAGCCCATCCGCCGAGCGCCCGCCCTCCTCTGTACCCATCGACTGGACGGCCGTCGAGGACTGGCTCGGACTGCGGCTACCGGCTGACTACAAGCGGCTCGCCGACCGGTACGGGCCGCTGGACTTCGGTGAGTACGTGTGGATCCACGTGCCGTGCGTCCAGCGGGACCGCTTCGACTACGGTGACTGGCTGCGTGCGACGCACCGGCAGGCGCGGATCGAGGCGCGGGGGCTGCCCGAGGTCGAGCGGCCCGTGTTCCACCCCGAGCCCGGAGGCCTGTTGGCCTGGGGCTGCACACGGGGCAGCGACGTACTGTTCTGGGACACCTCGGCCTCCGTCGACCCCGACAAGTGGACCGTGGTGGTACGGCACTCGGGGGCGGTGCCGGGCAGTGGCCTGCTCCGCTGGCACCGGTACGACCTGACGTTCACCGATTATCTGCGGCACACCGTCCGCGACACCTGGGAGCTCCCTTCTCCTCCCGGCCCGCTGCTGGGCCCGCTGCCGGGCGCCGTCGCGCGAACCGGCTTCCTCCCCGACGCCGCGCCGTGGACCCCACCCGCTCCTACCCCACCTCGGCTCACCGAGGCCGAGCGCCGAATCGCGCTGGAGACCGGCACCGGGCTGGACGCATTGCGGCTGCTGTCGCCGCCACCCGAGCGCCCGTACCTCGGCAACCTCGGCAACGGCTCCTGGGAAGGGTTGTTCGTCGAACTGGGCACACGGCTGCCCGGGGAGTACGTGCGGCTGATGGACGGGTACGGCGCCGGCATCTGGAACGGGTGGCTACGTTTCCACACCCCGCTCCGGACCGGCGAGCGGCGTTTCCTCACACACGTCGAGGACACAGCGGACGCCTACCGGGAGCTCAAGGACGACCACCCGGGCTGGTACCCGCTGGCCGTCTGGCCCGAGCCCGGCGGCTTCCTCGCCTTCGCCAACTCCATCGACGGCGACTACCTCGGCTGGCTCACCGAGGGCGAGGATCCCGATACATGGCCGCTGATCCTCTGGCCCCGCCACGCAGACCAGGGACCGCCACTCGAGGGCGGCCTGATCGACACCCTCCTCGACTGGCAGCGCGGCACCCTGGTCGCGCCCGGGTTCGCCACCCCGGACGAGGACGACGACCCTGCCGAGGTCGCGGACTTCCGGCCCTTTGACGACCGCGCCTACTGGTGAGGCCTCAGCTGGCACTCGTGCGGTTGTCCGTCCGGCGGGTGCGCCGGGGTGTCGCGCTCGCGCCGCCGTTGACGATGCGCCGGCCCAGGCGATGCCCCGTGCCGTCCTACTCAGGGGTGGATGAGATGGCCAACGGCCGAGAGTAATGCTGCAGGGGCCCCGGTGGTGCCACGTAGCGCGCTGTTGTGGTGACAACTACCCTGCCCTACCCGCACATAGTCTCACCCGGCCGGGCAGCCATCGGTCCAACCGACTGCGTGCCGGAGAAGCGCGGCCGGATTCGCGGAGGCCATGGCCTCGGAGGATGACGGTGGCCTCCCCCACGCGGGTCGGAGGCGGTCAATGAGCGCAGCACGGGCTGGTCGGTGTGGCCCTTGTGTCAGATCGCGGTGCCGTGACCGCGAGGGTGCGTTGCATGACGCGGGCGACGACACCGCCGGGTGTGCACCCTCGGTGCTGCTCGAGGTCGAGTTGGCCCTTGAAGGTCTCGTTGACTGACTCGATGACCTGCCGCAAGGGCTTGAACAGTGGTGCGCCGAGCCGGCTGCAGCAGCCGGATGCCCTGCTCGGCCAACGGATGCTCGAAGTCGCGACCGAAGTCCCGATCAGCGTCTGCTCGGGCTGGCCGGCGACGAGCCCCGGTTCGGCCGCGATTAGGCGAGGGTGAAGGCGACCGGCAGGCCCTGGAGGGTGCACACCAGGTGCAGCCGAAAGCCCCAGAAGAAGCGGCTGTGGCTCGCGCAGTCCACGGGTGTGGAGTCCAGGATCCACACGTCGTTGCTCCACACTGAGGTGTCGGTGGCCAGAGTCCGGGTGACCCGGCGAAGCAGCTTGGCGGCCTTGCATGGCCGCTTGTTGTAGCCGGGAAGCTTCGGCAGGCAGGGGAAGAGATGCCGCAGGTGAGCGTGGGCATGGCGGAGCCACCCGGCCTCGGAGGTGACGCCGAGCATGGCCTGCATCATCGTGAGCGTGACTAGCTCAGCATCGGTCAGCTCGCGGAGCATTCCCGACGACCGGACGCCAGGGTGCATGACGCGGCGACGCCTTCAGCAGGTCGTCCGTCTTCACGCAATGTGCGGTCGTGAGCGGGTCCAACTCTGTCTTCACACTCTGACGTTGGGTTCCCCCGCCTCATAGCGCAACCGATCCCTTGGAATCGATCATCTACTGCTGTGACCGGGAAGGTTCGCCGGGCTGGGTGGTCGGGCCGCGGCGGGCGGCCCAGGTGTGGTCGATGCCTTTGCGGCGCCGTTTGGTCCGCACATCTGGTCGTCGCCGACGGAGTAGCAGACGTGGAAGCAGGTGATGCCGTGGGTGCGCCGGTAGGCGATCGGGGTTGGTTTGGCGTTGAAGTCGAGGTCCGGGGGCTCCTTCCAGGTTCTGGTCGGCGAGGACCGCACTGCGGCCCGGCTGCTGGTTACTGGGCGCCCCCGATGCCGTGCATCTGCCTCAGCGCGCCCGTGCGTCGTTGACGGGCACGGCGACGGCCAAGTGTTCGACCGTCCAGTACTCCTCCTCAACCCGCAGCTTGTCTGAGGAGGTCGGCCGCGTTGCAGTGGTCCTCGCGGCCGGCGTGCCGGCGCGCGGGCTGGAGGTGCCGGTCGCCTACGGAATCGTGGTGGTGCCCGGTTTTGGGTCGGAGTCGACCGTGGGGCGGGTGGGTCGTGGTCTCGGGGGGACGGTCGCGGCGAGCTTCGGGCTGGAACTCACTACGGTTGCGATCACGCTGAGCGTCAACGCGGTGAACCATCTGGATCTCAAAGACTCGCTTCCTGGGCGAGTTGAGGATTCGGAACGAAGAGCGGTGACGGCGCTCCAGTTCGGCGAAGGGCAGGTCATGCAGGGCACCGAAGATCGTCAACGAAGATGAGAAGAGGGCAAATGCGTGCAATGAGGATGAGGGCCAGTGGGGCTGCCGCATTGGCATTGATGCTGACATCGCCTGCGGGAGTTGCCTTGGCAGCGCAGACCGCGGGTCCGCCGGCCCCTTCACCACCCGTGGGGGCGCAGTTATCGGCCCGCCCCGGTGAGAGGCTCACGTTTGCGGTGGGCTCGTACCTGCCGGGGATGAACGGAAACTGGGTAAGTTCTGAGATCTTCATTGAGCACGGGACGCTGAGGATGAACGATCCGGTCATCAGCGCCGTGGCCACCGTGGCATGTGACGCCCGACCAGGTGTCTACCCGGTCGAGCGGTCGGGGCCCGGCGGGCCCACCAAAGGCGCCAAGGGCGATGTCTGGGTGACCGTCAAGGTCGCGGACATCGACGAGAGCGAACGCACGGCGTGCCCCGCGGAAGTGGCGGCCCTTCCCCCGGAGCAGCAGGAGGAGCGCTGGCCTGCGGGTGACTCCTGGCCGCAGTCGCCCTGGGACGTACGGACTTTCTGGCCGGGCGAGAAAATGACGCCCACGGGCTCGGACGCGGACCTGGGGTACGGCGACACTCTCACCTCGCCGGGCTTCACCGGGGAGGCCGTCATGAGCGGTGCCAAGGCCGTCCTGACGGCGAAGGCGGTCGTTCGCTGTGACGCCCAGCCCGGCCTGTTCGAGGTCCGCTGGGTGGGCAGGGACGAGGTCTGGGCCCGCTACCGGGTAGCGCCGATCGACGAGGTGGCCCGCCGGGCGTGTCGGGACCAGCAAGCCGCGCTGGCGGGCGGGCAGTCCGCGGGGAGGGCGGCCTGGCTCGTCGGTGCCGCCGCCGCTCTGGCCGCCGCAGGTGCGGGGACCTACGTCCTGTTCCGGCGCCGCCGCGCCGCCTCCCGTTGATCCTCGGAGCGGGGACCGTATGAGCACTACTGCCCGGGAGGGGAGCTCTCCCGGGTGCGGGAGGCCCTTGCTTGCCCTTCGGGCTCGACGGGACGGCGTGGTGACGAGCCCCGCGGAGGCCCTGAAGCTCACCGCCGAGCAGACGCGTCGCATCACCGAGGCCGGCACCGAGATGGTTGACCGACGCCGCGCGCTCAAGCAGCGATACCTCCACCGGGAACGCCCCGCACCGCATCCGGTGCGGGAGGGCGATCAGCGGGTTCACCGCCCCGAGCACCCGGGCCGCCCCATCGGTCTCTCTGTCGGCGACGGCTGAACTCGGACCCTCTGACGGCGTATCAAAAGTGACCCACTTGGTGATCTTCATCTGACTCTGACCTTGGTGATCAAGGTCAGGAGGGAAGGGTGATCCTCGTGGAGGACTGGGCAGAGATCCGCCGGCTGCATCGGGCCGAGCGGATGCCGATCCGGGCAATCGCCCGGCATCTGGGGATCTCGAGGAACACGGTCAAGCGGGCTCTGGCCACGGACCGGCCACCGAAGTACGAGCGTGCGGTGAAGGGCTCGGCGGTCGACGCGGTCGAGGTGCAGATCCGTGAGCTTCTGCGGGAGACCCCGACGATGCCGGCGACGGTGATCGCGGAGCGGATCGGCTGGGACCGCGGGATGACGATCCTCAAAGACCGGGTGCGCGAGCTCCGGCCGGCCTATGTTCCGGTCGACCCGGTCTCGCGGACGGTTTATCGGCCCGGCGAGCTGGCCCAGTGCGACCTGTGGTTTCCCGAGGCGGACATTCCGCTGGGCTATGGGCAGTGCGGGCGGATGCCGGTGCTGGTGATGGTCTCCGGCTACTCGCGGGTGATCACCGCGAGGATGCTGCCCTCGAGGCGGACCGGGGACCTGATCGACGGGCACTGGCGGCTGCTGACCGAGTGGGGTGCGGTGCCCAAGACGCTGGTCTGGGACAACGAGGCCGGCGTCGGCCGCGGCCGCCCGACCTCCGAGTTCGCCGCGTTCGCGGGCCTGCTCGCCACGAAGATCTACTTGTGCCGACCTCGCGATCCAGAAGCGAAGGGCCTGGTCGAGAGGGCGAACGGCTACCTGGAGACCTCGTTCCTGCCCGGCCGCCACTTCAGCGGCCCGGACGATTTCAACAGCCAGCTGACGGCCTGGCTGAAGGTCGCCAACCGCAGGATCCACCGCACCCTCGGCGCCCGCCCGGCCGACCGATGGGAAGCCGACCGGGCCCAGATGCTGACCCTCCCGGCCGCCGACCCGCCGACCTGGTGGCGGTTCCAGGTCCGCCTCGGCCGCGACCACTACGTCCGCGTCGACACCTGCGACTACTCCGTCGACCCGGCCGCGATCGGCCACCAGGTCACCGTCCTGTCCGACAACGAAAAGGTGATCGTCCTGGCCGCGGGCGGGGAGATCGTCGCAGAACACACCCGCTGCTGGGCCCGCCACCAGACCATCACCGACCCCCAGCACGCCGAAACCGGCCGGATCATGCGCCGAGAACACCACCACCAGCGGCCCACCGGTCACATCCGGTCCGTCGATTCCGGCCCGCTGGTCGAAGTCGAACAACGCGAGCTTGGCACCTACGACCGTCTGTTCACCGTGATCGACGGTGGAAGAGAGGTGATCTGACATGCCCCGCACCACCATCGCCGACACCACCGAGGACACCACCGCCGCTTCGGCTGGAGTGAACCGGCGGACCGGGCAGCAGACCGCCTCCGACCTGGCCTTCCTCGCCCGCGCGATGAAAGCCCCCGCACTCTTGGATGCCGCGGGCCGACTGGAGGAACGGGCCCGCAAGGAATCCTGGACCCACACCGAATACCTCGTCGCCTGCCTCCAGCGGGAGGTATCCGCCCGGGAATCCCACGGCGGCGAAGCGAGAGTACGGGCGGCGCGTTTCCCCGCGGTCAAGACCCTGGAGGAACTCGATGTCACCCACCTGCGCGGCCTGACGCGCCAGCAGCTGGCGCATCTGGGCACGCTGGACTTCATCGCGGGCAAGGAGAACGTCGTCTTCCTCGGCCCGCCCGGCACCGGCAAGACCCACCTGGCCACCGGACTTGCGGTCCGGGCCTGCCAGGCCGGTCACCGCGTCGCGTTCGCCACCGCGGCCGAGTGGGTCGACCGCCTGGCCGATGCCCACCACACCGGCCGCCTGGCCGACGAACTCACCCGACTCGGACGCTATCCGCTGATCGTGGTGGACGAGGTGGGATACATCCCCTTCGAGGCCGAAGCCGCGAATCTGTTCTTCCAGCTCGTCTCGAACAGATACGAACGCGCGTCCGTGATCGTCACCAGCAACAAGCCCTTCGGACGCTGGGGAGAAGTCTTCGGCGACGAGACTGTCGCCGCCGCCATGATCGACCGCCTCGTCCACCACGCCGAGGTCCACTCCCTCAAGGGAGACTCCTACCGCATGAAAGGACGAGAACTCGGCCGCGTTCCCACCGTCAACGACAACGACTGAACCGACACCAGCGGGTCACTTTTCAACCGGCCAAACTGGTCCACTTTTCAGCCGACGCCGACACTCTCTCTTGAAGGCGGCGTTGAAGCTTCCGCGGCGGCGTTGTCCGCGCTGGACCCGACCGTGCCAGTGCTCTGCCGGCCCCCCGCTGAACTGCAGATCTCAGCGAAGGCACTGCTGACGAGCTCGGTTCGCACGTGTTCGGGGATCGCCCACCCGGCGAGTTGGTGTGGGGCGAGGCCGATGATGGTCGCGATGCAGAACGGCTTCGAGCCGCTGACCGGCAGGTTGTGATGTCGGCAGTAAGGCGAAGGCCACATGCGCCGTCCGACGCGGTCGGAGCACCGGGCGGTTCCGGCGGCGGCGCGGAACCGGTGCGGCCGCCTACCGGCCCAGGGCGCCGCGCAGGGTGATCCCGTACCGGGTGCGCAGCCGGCGCATCTCCCAGAAGGAGAGGGCGGTCACCGACAGGGGTGCTCCGGCGAGAAAGAGGAACCACACGCTTTGTGGGGCGTTGACCGGTGGCCCGTCGATGGCTTGGAGGACCGACATCGCCACGATGACGACCGGGGACAGCAGGGGCGGCAGCACCTCGTGGACGTCAGCGGTCCGGAATGAGTGGTGGACGCACAGCACCGAGGACGTCAGGACGAAGGGCAGCAGGAAGAGGGAGGCCATCCCGGTGAGCAGGCTCAGGAGGAAGCCGACGTCGCCGGCTCCTCCGAACAGCCGGTCGTGCAGGTCGGGCCTGAAGGAGAAGGCCAGCAGGGCCGCCGCTCCGAAGAGGACGCCGAACGCCGTCAGCGGGCCGGGCAGCCGCCGGCGGTACCGGCTGCGCAGCGGCGGCCGGGCCGCGAGCACGAAGGCGCCGACCGCCAGTGGTCCCACGACCATCAGCACGGCGGCGGCGATCAGCACCTCGGTGAGCTTGTCGTTGATTACGTCCTCGGCCCCCTGGCGCAGCGAGTACGCGTAGAACAGCCAGGCCGTGGCACCCAGGCCGATGCAGGTACGGGCCACCTGGGTCCCGGAGATGGCGGGGTCGGCCAGCCGGTCCTCGCGTCCCGGCCGCTGGAAACGGGCGGCCGTGACGAAGGGAGCCATCAGCACCGTCACACAGCCGTGGCGCGGCGCCTGCTCCCGGTCCGCCGGTGGCGTCCCGTACGGTCCGGCGTCGGCCCGTCCCGCCCGAGGCCAGCCGTCCGGCTGCTGCTCGTACCCGTCCCGCCGCGCCATGCAGCGCTCCCGTCCCCCGAGTTGATCAAGATCGAGAGGGGACTGTACCGGGCGCCTTCCGTCCCCCGGGCGCCGGGTCCGCACCCGGGGCGCCCGCGTACTGACTGAGGCATCGCTTCTTTTGGTGTGATCGCCTACATGTGGTCGAGCCGCCGCGCCGCGGCCTCCTTGCCGACGGCCGTTCACCGAACGCGCCAACGCCTCACACGCCTCACAAGAGATTGAGCACGCCCACATCCCTGCGCGCCTCCGGTGTGGGAAACCTCCTCGACTGACACCACACCGTCAACGCCGCCGGGCCCTTGCTCCACTGGAGACAGGGGGCCTGCAGCCAGGAAACATCACCGCTGGCCCTTCGGGGCCGCGGCTGCCGATCACGGCCTCTGCCAGTCACCAGAGGTGGCTGCGCGGCGGGGCTGTTGTCGATCGGGATTTCGTTCACCCGCTCCTGGGTGGTTGCGAGGTTCGGGGTCGTGCCGGCGGGTGCGTACGCGAAGCCGTTCCGTTCCTCCAGGACGCGGGGCTCGTTGGGGCGGAGGTGGCTGGCGCCGCCGCGGCACGCGGGTTCACCCGCTTGAACCGGCCTGCGATCCGGGCCATGGCTTGGTCGAAAAACGCCAGCCAACGGGCGGCGTCAATGCCGTGACCCGCGGCCATCGCATGATCTTCGGGAGTTCACACGACCCCCGTCGTTCGGCGGTTTCCAGGCGCCGTTGCCGTTCCCACCCGGCCCCCGTGACACCGGTACAGCAGCCCGCTGCACACCGATCGGCGGGCTGCTGTACGGGCACTGGAGCCGTGGGGTATCAGCCCAGCGGCAGCTCCAGCCGGGCCTCGCTCCCGCTCACTGAGCTGACCGTGGTGGTGGTGAGGGCGGGGAGGTCGGAGCCAGCGTAGGAGTACAGCGGGTCACGGCTGTTGATCACCAGGCAGAGGCGGTGCCCGACCGGCAGGTCGTAGGAGACGGCCTGGAGGAACCAGACGATGGCGGTGTCGGCCTTCGGGGTCAGGTCGGTGGCCGTGTACGGCTCGTGGGTGATGATCCGGGCGGTGCCGTCCGGGGCGACGTCGTACAGGTACGCGATCACCGTGGCGGCGTCGACGTTGCTGCGCACGGTGAGCCGCACGGTGGCGGCGCCCCGGATCCGGCGGGCCACCTCACCGGAGCCGGTCAGCGGGTCGGTCGACCAGACCAGCAGCTGGTCGCGCTCGAACTTCGCGGGCTCGTACGCCTTGGGGTTGCCGAACCACTCCTGCTGCCCGGTCTTGAGCAGCTCGCCCGCGACGGAGGCGGTCAGGGCGCCGGCTTCGAAGTCCCGCGACCACCCGGCGGTCGGCTTGTCGGTCAGCGCGCCGTCTCCACTGTCGCCGGTGCCGGTGAGGTACCAGGCCTCGCTGCCGGTGGTGGCCTCGTGCCAGGACGCGTACGTCTCGCGGCGCGCCGGGGCGGTGATCAGGTGGGTGCCGCCCGAGTTGGCGACCGTCCGGTAGGTGAACATGCTCTGGCTGTTCACCGCCGGCCAGTTCGGTACGTCGTTGTCGACGCCGAGCAGATGGTGGTCAAGCCACTCGTAGGCCTCCCGCGTCGGCACCGCCAGCCCGGGGAACGGCGCACCGAGCACCAGCCCGGCCAGGCCGGGGCCCTCGGGGGCGCCGTGGTCGCCGATCCACAGGTTCAGCCGCTTCGGCACGGTGAGCCGCTCGAAGAGGTCGAGCACCGGGTTGACCGGGAACAGCGTCTCGTGCCAGGTGTTCGAGATGAACGTCGGGATGCCCCGCGCGTTCGTCTGGTCGACGTACGTCTCTGGGGAGCGCTCAGTGCCCCACGCGATCACTTCGTCGAGGTTCCGGCCGCTCATGAAGTCCTTGAGGACCTGCTGGGCCCTTTCGTCGAACTTCTCCTCCAGCGGGCCACCGGTGAAGTCGATCAGCGCCTGCACGGCCTCCAGGTGCCGGGTGCCGTTGTTGTACAGACTGGTGGCGAGGTTCCCCCAGGTGCTCAGCGCGACCACGGCGTCGACCCGGCCGGCCGGGTCGTGCGCGGCGACCAGTTGGCTGATCCCGGAGCCGTAGGACTCGCCGAGGAAGCCGATCCGGCTGGGCTCGAGGGACTGCTGCGCGTAGTCGATCACGTACGAGCCGTCGGCCCAGTCGTTGGGCCCGGCCACGTCGACGAAGCCTTCGGAGGTCGACGGCCAGCCCTCGATGCCGATGCCGCGCGGCGAGTAGGCGAGCACGTGGTAGCCGCGCTGCGCCAGCTTGAGGTACGCGTAGAGGAAGGGCAGCCAGCCGTACGGGTTCCAGCCGGCGGGCACGATCACCACGGGGTGCGGGGCGTCGTCCTTCAGCTTGATCCTGAATGCCGACAGCCGGACACCGTCGTGCGTGGTGATGCGGGGGAGTGCGATCGTGGCGATCCGCTTCACCTCGGCCACCAGCTCCGAGAGCTCCGGCGGGAGTTCGAGGCCCTCCTCGCCCTGAAGGGAGGCGAGCAGTGCCCGGGACACGTCGACGACGGCCTGGCTGACGGTGTGGCCTGGGCCCCAGATGCCGTTGGTGGCGATGTCGGTGAGCGTCGCTTCGGTGACCGACGGAGTCGGGTCACTGGTCATTCGGAACCACCTTCTCTGTGAACGGATGCCGATCGGCACCATGATCAGATCAGAGGGAGCCGGAATGACACGTCATCAACATTCACCGGAGCTAGTGATGTTGTTGCGATGTGGGATATCGCGCGCCCCGGCTACGCCACGCACTACATACTTGGCGCCCCACTGCGCCGCCCGCAGAATTCTGGAGCGCATGCTCCACGAATGGCATCCGACAGTCCGCTGAACCTACTGCGTTGCCGCGCACAGCACGCTCGATGACTTCACTTCAGCCCGAGATCACGAAGTCACACTGGAGTATTAGCCGAGCCCGGGCAAACACGGGCCCGTCGGGTAGCGGTGCAGGGTCGGGCGTTTGGCCTCGGCTTTCGGCGTGAGGTTCACGGTCGTCTCGAACCTGGCACCGTTGGGCGGATTCGAGCGCGGCCGCCTTTTGGCCCCGGACGTACGGGGCGAGACGCCTTTCTGCCGCTGGAGTGGCCGGCTCATGTGACGTGCGAGTCCTGATCACCAAGCAGCAGGTCGGGGTGCGCATCGGCCACGGTCACGATCCCCGGTCCAGTGTCGGTGGCATGTCAGCCGATGAGGGTGCGCAGGAAGGGCACGCTGCCTCCGGCACTGAGGAGCCCGGCGAGAACCGCGCCGGCGGCCGGGGTGCCGCTGAGGAACGTGAGGCCACCGACGACCAGGCCGATGACGAACCCTGCCAAGAGGATGATGGCGGTGTGCTGACTCACGAAGGGGTCGTTCTGCATCGGCTCGGGCTGGTTCGGCGGGGTAGGCGTAGATGTTGAACTCACTGACTGCTCCAGCGGTGTTGGTGGTCGGACGCCTGCTCCTACGTCGCGTCCGGCCCGGGACCCCACGGATTGATTCGAGTTGGTTCGAGTCCCCCACGGCTTCCGGGAAATCTTGAAAGGATGCGTGGGGTATCCGCGTGCGACGCACATACAAGAAATGGCCGCACGACGACAGGACAGGAAGGGAGAGGACATGGAAGGCGACGACGCGGGCGGGCAGTCCGCGGCCGAGCCTGTTCACGACCTTCGGCATTCGGTTCAACCGAGGCTCCAGGATCAAGATGAGCCCGTAGCCGACGACGGGCTGCACCAGCTGAACGGCGACGACAGTCGTGACGCCGAACGGCTGCAGGGGAGGACCGATGCTGACCAGCAGATCTTCGATATCCTCGCCCGGGATGACTTCCAGGGCCCGCGTTACGATCGGTTTGTGGACGAGCTGGTCCGCTACAGCATCCCGGTACTGCGCGGATGGATGTACTCCGGTTTCATCTTCACACTGCTCGCCAAACGCGGCCACGCCCTCCAGCCACACGACTTCGAACGGGAACTACTGGCGTCGGACAGTGACCTGCGGGAGGAGTTGGCGATCATGACGATAGCCTGCGCACTGCCCCGCTTCAGACAACGAGCGCTCATCGAGGGCGGCTGGACCCCTGTGGGTGGCGCGAGCATCAGCACCTACTTCATCGGCGCCTGCACCTACGAATTCGCCAACGAGTTCCGTCGGTGGCGGAAAGGCGAGGAACGACACCGCCGCGCCCTGCAGCATCTACAAGAGCACTCCGGGGACCCCGTCAGCCCGGTCAGGGTCGACGACGAAGTCCTGGGCAAAATGGTGGTGCAAGGGCGCTTGAGCCGCATCAAGAACACCCGGACTCGAGTGGCCGTGGCCTTGACCATCGACGACTGCCCTCAGGATGAAATCCGCGAAGTCTTGGACGCGGCATCGGTCCGCGTAGTCGAGGGACTGCTCCATCGCTGGCGGACCAATGAGCAGCGAAACTGGGACAGGGAAGAAGGTGACGAACATGGTGAGCCAGGAAGACGATGACTTCGAGGCATTGCTGGAGAGGTCGTCCCTGGGCAGCCCAGCCGCCCGAAGGCTACGCGAGCGCACCCCGCACAGCCAGGCTCGTACGGTGCGCAGGATCATCGAGCTGCGCAATCAGATCGCACACTCAAGTGGCGGCCCGGAGGGGACCGTGCAGGCCGCCCACGAGCTTCTCCAATTCCTCGAGGACAGTGGGTACCGCACGCAAGGAGCACTCTCTGACGAGCTGCTCAGTGTGATCCGTGCCGCCCTCACCGTCGCCGATGCGGGACATACCGCTCAGGGACCCACAAGTCCTGAAGAACCTCCCACAGCCTTCCAGCCGCGCACTGTGACCTTCTCCGACAATCCCATCAACACTGAGCGCCTGCTGCTGCGTCCCCTCCACGATGAGGATGTGCCCGCACTGGCCGAGATGATGAACGACGAACAGGTCGCGGCTTGGATCACTGCTCCGCAGCCTTACACGGAGAGCGACGCGCGCGCTTGGGTCACCGAGTACGCCCCAACCGAACGCGCTGAGGGCCGCGGCATCGTCTTTGCCATCGTCGAGACCCTCACGCAGCGCCTTGTCGGCACCGTGCACCTGCGCAACACCGACTGGCGGGTGCGCTCCACCGAGATGTCGTACATCGTCGCCCCCTGGGCTCGAGGCGAGGGCTACGCCTCCGAGGCGGCGCTCGCCACTGCGCACTGGCTGTTCAGCGAGCAGAAGTTCGAACGCATCGAACTGCGCACGGCCGCCGACAACACCGCCTCCCAGCAGGTCGCCCAGAAGATCGGCTGCCTCAGCGAGGGCGTCCTGCGTAACGCGTGCATAGTGCGCACCCGCATGAACGACGGCGCTTGGACCGCCGTACGCACCGACTTCATCGTCTGGAGCCTTCTGCCGGAGGACCTTGACGGAGCCGTGGAGCAACTGGCCGATACCAGCAGTCTGACGCGCTACTCGGACTGGCACTGAGGGTTTGTAGCCCAGATAGCCACGACCGGACATACGGACGCCCCCGCAACCCAGAGGTGCGAGGGCACCCGTGTGCTGCGTGTGAGCCCTTCTGCGCGGCGATCGCGGCCTTCCCGCTTGCCGCACCCGGCCGGCGAAGCGGCATGGCCGTTGAAAGCGGAGCCCTTTCCGAGCTCATCTCGAGGCGTGGTGAAGGACAAGGACTGCCTTCACGCGTACGGAGCGGGGGAGAGCGGAGAGGTCGAGGTCTTCGGGCACGTAGCGCGGGCGCCCTTCGTGCCGCGCCCGCTGCCCGAGTGCGGGCAACAGGCCTTCGGGGTAGGCGTGCAGAGGGGCAGCGGTTGACGTCCGGCCCGGGGCCGGCCGCGACGGCATGTCGGCCCGGGGAGTTGCGGCCTGCTCGCGGAGGCGTCCCGCGTTGGCTGGGTTGTCGTCGAGGGCCTCCACCACGTGGTGGAGGTTGCCCCGGAAGATCAGACGCCGACCGGTGAAAGGTGCTGATTTCCTTGCGAGGTCCCTGGCGTATACCTGTACCGGACCGAGGGCACGCACTTCGGCCGGCACGGGAACTTCTGGACCCTCCCGACGTTCTACTCCCGGACCCACTAACTGACCGGCTGACCTGACCCCCTGAAGGAGCGCGCATGCGGACAATGGATTCCGACGCCCGGCGGCTTTTGGCCGTGGCGGTCGAGGTGGCGCGGGTGCGTCACGGTGTCGCTGTCGAACCTCGAGACTTGGCGGTCGCCCACGTCCTGCGCGAGTTGACCCCGGCAGGCGAGTCCCCCACTATCTCCGCCCAGAACAGCACCTCACCGCCTCAGATCCGCATGTCTCCCGAAGTCGAGGAGGTTCTCGCGCTGAAAACAGACGAGCCCGTCGTATTGGGCGAGTTCCTGGCCCTGGCCGAAAAGTCCGGACCGGAGCTGTGCGAGTACCTCGGAGTGAAGTGAAGAAGCGATACCTGGCCGCCGTCCTTCCCCTTGTCCTGACCAGCTGTGGAGGGGGGCGGCGGTCCTTCGTTGCCAAGGGATCTGGAGCGGTCCGGGTGGCAGAGCGAACCCGTGCTGAAGGGCGCCGAGATGGAACGGGGCCAGGCCTCGCCGGCCGCCTGCGACAAGCTCTTCACCCTGCTTGGTCACGAGGAGGACACTGACGCCTTCCGCGGCTTCAAGAAGGGCGAGGCCCCGTACCCCCTAGTCCGCGAGTGGAACGGCAACGGCGTCCCCTCCGACCTTACGCAGGTTGCCGAGGCCTGCCCGGCGATGAGCATGGCCTGCGGACCGACCACGCTCACGTATACGGTCGTCATCGAGGAGAAGAGCGGCACGACGCGGCTACGGCTGACGGCGACGGCGTCCGGCTAGAGGGTCGCAGAGATGGTCCTGGGCTCCTGCGTAGCCTCTGCCCGCAGCGCCTCACGGAGATACAGCGCGAGGTGGTGGCCGCCGTGAGAAACCCGGCGAAGAACATCTTCATCGCCTCCGAGCACCTTGCCCAGCCCAGGGCCGAGAGAGGGTTCGCCGACGTGCTGCCGGAGGACATGACTCGCAAACAGACGAGGGAACTCGCGGCCCGCTACAACGGCGGCCCCTCCTACGAAAGCAGCAGCGTGCAGGCATACGGCCGTCTACTCGACGGCAACCTGGATGACGCGGGGAGAGCATTGCGGTGAACGAGACGAGGACCATGACCCAGCAGCGCCTCAGGAGCCCCTCGCATCAGATAGGCGCTGTCGTGTGCGCCATCCTCCTGACCTTGGGCGGCCTGGCGAGCGGATACTTCCTCCTGCTCGCCTACGCTGCGGAACCCGCCGGCCCCTGGGACAGCGAAGGCGTCGCCCACTCCCATTTCGCGGCCGGCCTGGCCCTGGCCCTTGCCGCCGTGATCGCACTCCTCACGTGGGTGTTCGTGAAGGCCGAGTGGCTGCGCAGATGGTGGTTGACCCTGCCGGCACTGCTGGCCTTCGCCGCGATCCTGCGCCTTACCCTCCTCACGCCTGAGCTCTGACGCCGTGGACGAGTTGATTCTGGTCGCGTGCTGAGGAACTCGGAGGCTGGACAGAGGAGGTGGCGCAGCGCACCTCCACGGTCTCCCGGAAACGGCCCTCGGCAGGGCGCAGATACGGGCGAAGTCCGCGAGGTCGACGCTTCCACCACCGGCGCCGGGAGGCAGAAACGGGCTCAGTGCGACGGCCAGCAGCCGCACTGTGGCCGGCTGTGTGCGGGTGGCGGGGGAGTGGGCCGGTGGACGGACGGGTTGCTTCCGCCCCCGTGGCGCTGCCAACCGCGTACAGGACCCCGGCTGCCGTCACACTTCGCCGGTCACTACTCCGGTCGGCCGCACTCAGCCCTCTGCTGCACCCTGCGCCGGTGGACGTGCGATCACACCTTCCGAGACGGCCGCGAACAGCGCGTGTGAGGACGTGGACGCGCCGGCGGACTGACAACCGGTGGCGGCCGCCGTGTTCAGCGCCCACTGCCGCATCGCTCACGCGCCCCAGCGTCGCGCCTGGCGCTGTCGGTGCTGCCGAATAGGCTGATCACTTCGGTGGGCACGGGCGGACGGCCCGTGTCCGTGGAGCAGGGGGCATCGTGGTGGGCGGAATTCAGTGGCTTGTGGATCAGGATCCTTGGCAGCACACAGTGGTCTTCGCGCGCGGCATCGAGCCGGAGGAACTGGGCCTGCGGATGGGTGGGACGCCGGGATCCGTCGTGTCGCCGATCACGGATGCGCAGGCGTGGGACATGGTCTTGGACCTCAGTACGGACGATGAAGACGTCGTGCGGGTCGGTGCGTGTGCTGGCTGGTCCTTCGCCATCGAATACGGGCTGGGCGACGGGGGTGGCCGGCTGTCCGAGGTCTCCCTGAACGGAGTGGAGGCCGTCGGCCTGGAGCCTTCCCCTGACCATCCGCCGTCGATGTTCGCCTACGCCAGAGACGGTGTGCACGTCTGTAGCTTCGGGATCGGTGAAGAAGTCTGGCGATGGGGTGAGGACCCGGACCTTCTGTTGCCGGAGCTGATAGCAGCTGGTGTACTGCACCCGGACGGCCAGTACGCGCGACCGGAGAGCGAGGACTACCGCGACCGAGACCGGCATACGCTGGCGCTCATCGAGGCCCGGTTCGGGCTGCTCCTTCCCCGTGACGCAATGGCGCACCAGCGCCTACCCGCCTTCCTCATCCGGTGACCAGCAGCGGAGCGAGCAGCGAGCCGACGGCCACGCGGGCGGGGAATCGCCAGCGCGGCAACGCCCTGCCGGACCCCCGCCGAGAGGTGCAATAGCGACCGCTGTGGAGCCGCCTTCGGACGGGCTGCTCCCGGCCCCGTGGTGCTGTCGACCGCGGGTAGGCCAGGTAGCCGTCACACGTCGCCGGCGCCGCCCCCGGTCAGCAGTCACCCCGGCTCCGGCCTCTGTCCCCTACCGCATCCAGGGCCTCGGGTGAACCCGGGCAGGACGATGCAGGGTTGTCGGCGTCGACGTCTTCACGGCCCACATGACACATGCCCATGAGGATCTGCAGCAAGCCAAGCCGTCCGTGCACTGTTCGGCACGGACGCAGGTGCACAGACCGAAGGTGTCCGAGATCTGCATCGCCCGGCTTGCTCCGCTTGGCCGCACCCACATGCAGTCACTGCGCGACGCGATCCGGCAAGCGCCGCCGAGACGCCGTCCTCGCTCGCCGTGCGGAGCGGGCTCGGGTGGACCAGGCGGAATATCGGGCGAAGCTGCGGCGCGCGGTCGAGCAGCAGCGGGCCGAGCACGAAGCCGCCCGCCCGGTCTGCGACGTCCGCGGACGAGGTTCGACCGTGACCCATGGAGGAACAGCCAACAGTGTCAGCCGACGCTGTGCGAGACCAAGATGGTCGCGGCCACGGACCAGCTGAGCGCGACCGCCTGGAGCAGGGGGCCGCCCCGACCGAAAAGCCCGCGGCTGGCGTTCCCGCTTCCGCCCCGGGCGGGCCTCTTGATGCCTGGGCAAGCCCCGGTCCCCGGTCTCTGGACGGTTTCGGCACGGGTACTCGCCCTCCGGTCGTCTTCGGAGTTGGGCTCGATGCGCTGCGGCGGGCCGCTTTACTCATCGGATGATTACACAGGGCGAGCAGCTTCTCATTCTGAGTGATAAGCCTCACCGGCGGGTCGGCTGGGCCAACGACTCCCTTGGCTCGTAGGGGAGTTGATGCTTCGTCGCCGGTCAAGCGAGAGACCTCCTCATTCGGTCAGCGTGAATGTGCCGTGTGGGTCGCACTCCCTCTATGGGTTTGTGTATACGTCGACTTCAAGGGGAGTCGGTGGGGGTCTGCGTAAAACCGGAACAGGGTAATGGCGACTGCAAGAGATCCATTTGGAAAATAATGGGTGGGACTGATTCTGAACCGTCAGTCAACTTGTGAGCGAGGAACTGTTCGGGCCGACCTGGGCCGCTCGGGTACGGTCGAAGGGTGTGTAGGGCGTACCAGGTGCATGTTTGGAAGAAGTCAACAGTGATCGCAGGATGTCTTTGTCTGAACGGTTGTATGCAGGGCCGCTCGGCGTCCGCGTGCGGTAGATGTGGCAATTCGGGCCGTAGTGGACATGTGGGACGGCCGGCTGGAGCGCGATCTCACCCGACCGCGAGTCGGATTTCTCGCCGTGCAACCCCCCATAAATACGGCAAGTGGGCGACTGAAGGCCCTCGCCCGCAACTCTCTCGCGGCTCATGGTGTTAACTGGGCACAGGTCTGAGCCTTGGTGGGTCCAGGCCCTTTCAGGAGGCCCTCGGCGGGTGGTACCCCGGGGGCCTCTTTGTTTTTCTGCCCTTTACGTACATTTAACGTTGCTGCCGTGATTTGCAGATATCTACTTGCGCGTGTCGCGCACTTTGGAAACGTTGGAAAAAGTGATGGCGTTTTCTTTGATGCAGCGCGCAGCTATATTCGGCAGTGTGTGACTTGCCCTATGGAGAAGGGAAGTGCGTCGAGCTAAATGGAGCCGGGTAGGGGCGGCTGGGATTCGCTCCAACGACGGAGTAACGTGGCTTGCCTGACGTCGTCGACGCCGCTTCCGGCTACCAACCGGAGAGCACAGGCGGAGGAGAGGGCGCTGGACCCACCACCTGCTGTGTCCCCGATCGAAGGAGCTCAGACCAGATGGCCACCGCCGTTACTCACGGCGTCGTCACGCGTGGAGCGCGGACTCAGCCTGTCCGCCCCACTGCAGAGCCGACACTGACTGCCCGTCACCAACCTGGTGGTACGCAGTCCTCCCACACGCTCGTGAACACGAACGCTTCCTCCGTCTCCGGAACGGGGGAGTAGGTAGATGCCACCGAACGTGGAAGCCTTCCACACCACCGATGTCCTCATGGGGCGTCAACCGATGCCCCCGGGAAGTTTCCTCGGCAACCTCTCGGCAGCAGCTTGGCCCCACTTCGTCCACACCTGGGGGCCCGACGCCCGCACCTACCAGAGAGGCGAGGAACTTCCCCTCGGCCCCGGGAACCAGCACGTCTATATCGTCATGGGTGGCTGCGTCATCCAGGAACGCTTTCCCCTCGGCCGAGGCCACAGGGCTCCCAAGGTGTCTCGCTTCCGCGGCGTCGGGCAGGTCGTGGGCGAAGCGAAGCTCATCGATCCGTCTTCGTCCGTCACCACGTGGTGCCTGAGCACAACATGGGTCATGCCCTGTGACGCGCGACGCCTGCACGTACTGCTCAAGCAGAGCCGTGAGGTCGAAGACGCCCTCCTCCTCAGCCTCGAGGCGCGCAACCGCAGCGACGAGCTGATCTACAGCACCGCCGACCGGTCACCGGTCCAGCGTGTCGGCACCCTGCTCGCCCACCTCGCCGTCGTCGCCGGCGCCAAGGACCCTAACGACCCCGAGCGCATCACGATCACAGGACTCAGCCAGACGAACATCGCCGACGCCCTCCTCCTGGGCAAGTCCACCGTGGAAAAGGCCGTGGCTCAGTTGCGCGAGTACCAAGTGGTCGCCTGCAAGTACCGGCAACTCATGGTCACTGACATGCGCAGGCTCCAAGGCGTCGCTGCCTCATAGCTCGCAGCGCCCGTTCCCCGGAACGAACGGTCTCCACGGACGCTGAACATCCAAGACTTGGTCCAGCAGTGATTCCAGAAGGAACGACCACGATGCTCCCCAGCTACACCGTCCTGGCCATCGGTACCAGTGCGGGCACCTTGATCGTCGGCGCCATCGGTGCGGTCATCGGCATGGCCGCCCTGACCGTATCCGTTCTCCTCTACCGTCACGGACAGCGCGTCTTGCACGACACCCGTACCGCGCGAGCCATCGACCGAAACGGCGACGACCTGAACGACATCGACACAACTCTCAGGCAGAGTCACGAAAAACTGTGCGAGTTCGCCCAGGTGCCGTGTACGACCGGCGACCTCGCTTCACTGCGCCAGCTTCGCACCCAGATCAGCACCCCTGCCAATGCGCCGGAAGCCATGCGCACTGAGCTGAGGGAAGTCGTTGAGGGCTTCACCTCATACCTTTCAACAGGTCTCCCCTCGCTCACGAGCGGAGACCGACGACAGCAGTTGGAGCGCGCCATGGAACAGGAAAATGCCCGCATGCACCTGCACACAGCGATCATGAAGGCTCAGCAGAAGAGCCGCGCGCTCCGCAAGGGCTGAGAAAGCGGCGACCAGTACGGGCGGACTGCAACACGCGTCCGCCCGCCTACCCGGTCGTGTGGCTACCACCCACGCATCCCGAAGGCGGAGGGTTGTTCGAACCGCTCCGGCACCAGAACTACTGGCGCTTGCTTTCCCCTTCGGGGCTGGCCACCGGAGTGAGGGGAGACGTGACAACGGCCTCTCGTGCAGAGGCCGGGTCTGGGGGTGGGGACTCAAAGACCCCGGATGGTCAGGGGCGGTCGGCACCATGTCAGTGCGAACGCCATGCCTGCCGGGAGCAGGGCGGCGACGAGGAGCAGTGCGGGGACGGAGTCGGCGGGGTGGAGGATCCAGGCCCACTGCTCGGGTTGGCCGTTGCGGACCCAGCCCGTGGCGGCACAGATGAGGGGGATGCAGGCGAGGGCTGAGGTGGACAGGTGCCGGCCGAGGATGGGCATGAGGAGCAAGGCGAGTGCGGTGTAGCCGGCAAGGTTGCGGCCCAGGACGGTGGTGAGGCCGTCCGAGCCGGCGAGGCGGCTGACCACTGCGGTGCTCAGTCCGAGGAGACCGACGGCCCCGGCAAGCGCGGTGTCCCAGACGCGTAAGGATCGGCTCGCGACCGTCTCGGTGGCGAGGTCGCCTCGCCCTGTGCCGTAGAGAAGGACGATCGCCGGCGCCAGCGTGATCAGGTGCCCGATCAGGAAAACACCTGATGCCCCGGTGAGCGCGGGTACGGGGAGCCGAACGTCGCCGATGAGGAGGCCGAGGACGATGGTCGCGGCGAGGGTGGCCAGGAGGGCGGGGACCGCGCGGGCCTTGCACCACCAGATCACTGGCCGCTCCCGGCAACGAGGGCGATCGGGGGCTCGTCGGTGCAGTTGGCCATGGCAGCGGTGTTGCGCCGGTACCAGTCAAGCTGGACGTTCTTCGGCTGGCTGAGGACCTTCTCGGTGACGAAGGCGACGTCGCGTGGGTCGAAGCGGCCCTCGATGAGGCGGGTTTCCCCGGTGGCCGTGGCATAGAGCCACGCCGCGACGGGTCCTTGAGCAGCACCGGCTGGGTAGACGTCTCCGTTGAGGACGCAGGCGGGAGGCTTGGGAAGGAACCCGGAAACGACACCGGCCGCGAGGTCGCGGGGGGTGGGCCGGGTGGGGATGCCGAGCTTGCTCTCCCCCGGGCCGGGTTCAGCCGCCATCGTGAGGATGGGCGCGATGGTGAGTCCGGCTGTGGCCAGGCGGTCTGTCGCGGCCCGGGCCCCTGCCGCGATCATGCCCGCTCGGGGTTCCAGCTCCGGCCACAGGCACACCTTGGGGGCGCCGTTGTCGCAGACCAGTTCGGAGGCAGGGCGGGCGACGACGGGGTCGTAGCCGATGTCCCGAGCCAGGTAGCCCGCGATTCCGGCGCCCGAAACCGCCACGACTACGGCTGCCGCGGCTGCCGTGAGGGTGCCTCGGAAGTGGATCAGGACCAGGGCGGCGCCGCTGACGGCAAGGGCGAAGACGGCGCCGCTCCACAGGGCGCGGGGGTCGATGACCTGGTCAACGGCGCAGCAGCTGTCGAGGCTGCTGGCGACGAGGTGCCGGATCCAGCGGATGTTCCAGGACGCGGGGTAGGCGTTGGCGATGAAGGCCACGATCAGTGCGAGGGGCGCCGCGAGCGCGCCGGGCAGGGCTCGGCCCAGGACGGCTCCCGCGAGAGTGTTCGCGATGAGGGCGGCGGTGGAGACGGCGAGGATGCCCAGGTCCGGGATGCCGAAGCCGAGGTCGGCGGCGGCCGCGGCAGGGGCGAACGCGACGAGGAGGGCGAGCACGCCCATGGCGACGACCGGGGCGAGGGCGGGGAAGGCGATGGCCAGCGGGGAGCGGACCGGACCCTGGTCGAAAACGCGTCCCCGATGGAGGCGGGCGCTTTCCCATGCCCCGGCAGCCGCGCATGCGGAGGCGATGAAGGGCTGGGCGAACGTCGCGGTGCCGGTGGCGGAGGGCCAGTACAGCGGCGTCACCCAGGTGGTGAGGTCGTCGCCCAGGGCCGTGACCACGAACAGGGCGAGCAGGGGCAGCAGCCAGGTGGTCGAGGAGGAACGGATGACGGCGCGCAGCAGCATCTCAGACCTCCTTGCCGACGAGACGGGCGTAGGCGTTCTCTGCGTGTGCGCGGGGTGAGTCGCCGTGGTCGGCCAGCTCGTGGAACTGGGCGGTCGTGCCCTGGAAACGGACGGTTCCCTCGTCCAATACCACGACCTGGCTGTAGAGGTCGAAGAGGTCTTCGGTCTGATGCGTGGAGACCAGGATCTGGACGGCCCCGGTGAGTTCCTCGACGAGTCGGCGGAAAACGGACCTCTGCTGTGGATCGAGTCCGGCGGTCGGCTCGTCCATGAGGATCAGTTCGCTGCGGTGCGCAAGTGCCCCCGCGATGCCCATTCGACGGAGCTGGCCCCCGGAGACCTGGTGGCTCTTGCGGTCTGCGAGCTTGCTCAGCAGGACCTGGTCAAGAGCGCGCTCGGACGCCTGCCAGGCGTCTCTACGGGACATTCCCTTGAGCCAGCCTGCGTAGGCGACCTGCTCCCGGACGGTGAGGCCGGGCATCGGCGTCACCTGTTGGGGAATCCAGGCGACCTGGCGGCGGAAGGCTGCCCTCTCGCGGCGTTGCGCAGGATCGAGGTCATTGAAGGACAGTCTGCCGCCGAGGGGACGCAGCTGTGATGAGGCCAGCGCCATGAGCGTCGACTTGCCGGCGCCGTTGGGTCCCAGGAGGACTGTAGCGGGGCTGTCCAGGTGAAGGTCGAACCCATCGAACACGTCGTTCCTCCGGGTGTACCGGAAGGTTACGCCGTCGAAAACCAGAGCCATGAGGCTGCGCAATCCGCCGCCCGATGTGCGGGCGGCTGGTAGTGGTCTGCTGAAACGTGTGTAGCCTCAAGAGCCCTGTGAAACAGGAGACTTGAGGCCGTAGTCGCGCAATGTGTATCAATACAGGGTGGTGACGTTGCGCACCGTCAGGTATCGGCCGAATTTCAGGCCCGACACACAGTGCAGCGGCCCGGGCGTTCGGCACGGGCACGGTGCACGGCCGGCCGCCCTGGAATCCACCGTCACCCCCGCCGCCGGCGGCAGCACCGACTTCCGTGTGGAACAGGAGAAGGCGTGCCCGGACACTCCCTGCATTGCAGCAGGGGAGAGGAGCGTCCCAAGCGGCGACCCCGCAGGGCACTGAGTACCGTCGCCGGGCACGCCGGCGGACCGGCGCGTAGGAGCGGCGAAGTCCCTGCAATGGGGGCGGAGCGAACCGATCGGCGCATTCGGCCTTCGCCAGGCAGCTGCAGGGGATGGGGCCGAAGGCACTGCGCCAACTACGGCTGGGCGACGGCGTGGGCGTGCGTCCATGCGGAACTCGGTCTCCATAAGGCCTTCCTACGCCGAGCGTGGCGAGCCTGCGCTGCTGCTCCTCGTTCAGCCGGTCCCAATTCCGCAATCGTCACTGGGTGTGGCGCTAGTCAATAGTGACCGCGGAGGCGTTTGAGGGGCGGACGATGTACGAGTGACCCAGCGCGTGAACGCTGCGGCGCGGTGGCTGCCGAGGGCGCGTGCGTGATGGTGCACCCTCGAACATCACACCTTCTCTTCAGCCGTTTGCCTGGTGGGGTGGGCTGCTGCGATGCGGTCGTTGCTGAGCCAGTGGAACAGGACCGGCCCGAGAGCGACGACGACGGCGCCGGCGATGATGAAGGGCCAGGACAAGCCGAGTGCGCGGGCCAAGAGACCGCCCAGGACCGCTCCCAGGGCAGATGCGCCGGTCGACAGCGTCCGGAAGACGGCAGTGACTCGACCGAGCAAGTGGTCCGGAATGAGCCGGGCCCGCAGGCTCACGGCGATGACCGATTGGGTCACCACGACGAATCCGTCCAGCGCCATCAGGGCGCTGAGGACGACGACGTGGTCGGCCAGCCCCAGGGCGACGGTCGCCACGCCGGACACGCCGGTGGTCCAGAGCAGGGTCGTACCGGGGCGAGTGAGCCTGCCGACGCGGTCGCCGTACACGCCGCCGAGGAAGGCTCCGACCGCACCGCCGGCGAGGACGAAACCGAAGACGGAGGGGCCTGCGTCGAGACGTTCGACCACGGTCAGGGAGATGAGGCTGTAGGTGGCCGAGCTTGCCAGGTTGCCGACGCCGAACAGGACGCACAGGGCAACGAGTAGGGGCGAGCCGGTGAAGCCACGCACTCCCGCTGTGAGGTCTTCCGTGAAGGTGGTCGCGGCCCTGCCGGGCGCCCGCTTGCTGCGCGCGAGGGGGAGCACGGTCAACAGCAGTGCGGCCACGGCATAGCCAGTTGCACCCAGGGCGAAGGGAGCGGCGACTGCGAGCGCGAAGAGACTGCCGCCCAGCGGAGGACCGACGAAGTTGTTGGCGACGGTGTAGGTCGCCTGGAGCCTGCCGTTGGCCCGTTCGAGCTGATGGTCCTCGACGAGCGTGGGCACCAGCGCCGAGGAGGTGTTGTCGTACAGGGTTTCGGCCAGGCCGAACAGGAACGACAAGGTGCACAGCATGAGGATGTGCACGTGCCCGGTTGCCAGGATCAGGGTCAGGAGGCCGACACCCAGGGCCCGAGTGGTGCTCGCCATGCGGAGCAGGAGCACACGGTCGACACGGTCCGCCAGGGTTCCTAACGGCACCGAGAACAGCAGCCACGGCAGGTACTGCATGGCGGTGATCGTGGTGATGGCCAGGGGGTCGCGAGTGATGGTCAGGGCGACCAGTGGCGTGGCGGACAGCAGCATCCCGTCCGCGAGGTTCGACGTGGCCGTGGATATCCACAATCGCCGGAACCCGCGCCAGGCTGCTTGATCGTGTGCCGAGTCTGACATCGTCGTTCTCCCTTGACGAGCTGTACGGTCGCACCGTGACGCTACAGGCGTCTCTTCGGGACCACCGAAAGCGTGAAGTGCCGGCTGGCCGAAGACTTTCTGGCTCTGTTCACGTTCAGCAGCAGCGATTGTTGATGGGTTTAAGCAGTGTCTGGTCGGCCATCTGGCGCGTGGATGTTCACGAGAAGTAGCGGCAGTGCCGTGTAGCTGAGGCGAACATCGTGAGGGGACGCTGGCTCGGTTCACGTTGAATCCCGGATGCTGGCGCCCGGACGAAGGTGCGAGGATCTGTTCGTGGTGACGGATGCAGAGTGGACTCGGATCCGGAGGGACTTGCGCTTCGGGCAGATATTTGAAGGCACCGTGGTGAAGGTTCCCCGGCCCGGTGTGATCGGGATCTTCGTGGACATCGGCCTGAGCGTCGGAGGGTTTGTCGACGTCCTGTGGCTGTCGGGTGAGGTCGAGGACTGGCCAGCGGAAGGCACGGTTGCCGATTTCAAGATTTGGTGGGCTGACGGCCGCCAACAGATCCGGCTGGTGCCATGCGATTCTCGGTATCTGCGGAACGACTTCGCAGCCCTGGTCGAACGCATCCGCCCTGGTTGGCCATCCGACGACGGCCAGCCGGTGCCTGACCCCGAGCCTCCCCCCTACGAGGAGCGGACCGCCCTTCGCCCTGATGGCCGCGGGCCAACTTCCCGTGAGGCTGGACAAACGGCCGACGGCCCTGGCGGGAGCTAGCTGGCCGCGGCTTCGGCTCGGGCTCGGGGTGCTGGCGCGGCGGTAGGAGTCGGTGCCGGTCTCGATGATGGCGCCGCCGAAGGCGAGGCGGTCGACGATGGCCGCGCAGAGGCGGGGATCGGTGAACGTCTTCGTCCGGCCGCCGAACGACTCGTTCGAGGCGACGGCCACGATGTTCTTCTCCTCGCGTTCGGTCAGGACCTGGAAGAGGAGTTCGGCGCCGCGGCGGCCGAGCCCCATCCCAGCCGAGTCCGTCGATGCAGGGCAGGTCGATACGGCCGTTGCGGGCGAATATCTGCGAGAGCTGCTCCTCATCGGCGGCCTCGACGAGCAAGTTGACCAGCTTCGTCGCCAGCACGTACTCGAGCCGGTAGTCGGCCATCGCCGCCTCGGTCCCCAGCGCGATCAGCATGGTCGAAGCCGTCGATGGTGAAGTTGTGGATCACGTCGCGGACCCGGTCCACGCTGATGAACGACACTCCGGCGATCTTCGCCACCGGCATGCCCTGCGCGGACAGCGGATCATCTGGGCCCGCCGCCAGGTCACACCGACCCGATGCCCCTGCTGATGATCTGCAGCAGCCGTCCGCCTCGTCGTCATCGATCTCGCGCGCCCGCACCTGCCCAGCCACAGACCAGCACCCTGGCAGATCCCCACAGCCCCCGCCAGGGCCACCACACGAGTGTCAGAAAGCGGCCTCGGCAAAGCGGCTCCGCAACCACGCTGCCTCCGCAGGCATCAGGTTCGGGTCAGCCAGCTTGGCCCTGACCGCCTCCTGGATCCGTCCCGTGGGATCGCTCCGAGAGCCGTCGCGTATGCCGCGCAGCAACAAGCCCCGCCCCAGGCGGGCGGCAAGTCCGCGGACGTCCGCGCTGCCGATGGTCACCATTGTCATCGCCACATCGGCAGCGGGATCACCAGCGCTCGCGTTGCACCAGTCGATCACCACCGGGCCCCGGCGGGTCAGCATGACATTGCCCGGATGCAGGTCCAGATGCAGCACCCGATCATCATCCGCCGTGCTGAAGCGCTTGGGCAGCCACTCCGGTGCCGGCAGCACGTGCAAGCGGTCGTGGAGGCCGCCCAGCATCCGGCCGAGGGAACCCACCTGCCACGGGCGCCGGGCCATCACGTCCAGCATCGTCGGCCCGGTCAGCCGCTCCAGAACCATGTCGGTCCCGGTGGCCTCGTACACCTGGGGCACCGGATACCCGCATGCCGTCAGGTGCGTCATCAGACGCGACTCCAGACCAGTGGGACCCCCGTGCCGGTACCGCCGCAGCACCCTGGACTCATCCAGGGCATACACATCGGCATCCCGACCCCGCGCGATCAACTCCATGCGGTGCAGTCTGTCTTGACGGACCAGCCCGCGCCAACAGGGCGAACGCTGCCTCACGCGACACTAGGGTGGGACGCGTGCCGATACCTGTACATGCCTTCGCCCACCGGCCGTTGACGGCAGCGGCTGTCGCCGAGCTCGTCGCTCTGCCGGCCGAGCTGCACATCCACTATGACGACGTCGAAGCGGTGATCCTGCAACGCGGATGGAGCTGGGAGCACGACCTGGTCTGCGACTCCTTCCGCACCGGATACGGACATGTGTTGTGCGCTGAGGGCGGCAATCCGTTCGGGCAGCCAGAGGCCCGGCGTTTCCTGGTTTTCGGCGAGGTCTACCCCGTCGACCCGGACGACGAGAGCATGACGAACGGACCGTGGTTGTACGGCCTCATGGACGACTGGCAGGAACAGGCCGGCTGGAGTGGGCGCCGAACGGGCACCGATCAGGACTGCGAGTACGTCCTTGCGCAGGCAGCGCGAGCCGTCACCGAGTACCTCGGCTCAGCTCCAGAGCGCACGATTCTGTCGTCCGCAGCGGTGGTCACAGGTCCTGCGCTGACGCACCGCGTCTGGCGCACCCGCACCCACGCGCTGGTACTCGGACCGGCGGCAGACAACGGCCCTTACGGCTACCTCACCCACCTTCAGCTGTCCTACACACCACTCGGCTGCGGCCCTGACCTGCCGCGCGAAGAGGACGAAGACGGCCTGGCCAGATGGATCACTGCGCACGTCGACTGGTGACCCCCGGGCCCGCCGCATGAGTGGGCCTTGCATGCGGGCCCCGGGCCGGTGCTGGGTGAGCACGACTTCGACCCGGACCGAGCGCCTCCCCGGAGCGCCGCACTTACTGAGCTTCCTGTGTCTGACGCTGATACGACAAGTGGAAGATTATTGCGGGTCGTGGTTCACCGATCCACGAGCTACCGGATCGCTACGTGCTCTCCGAAACGCCGCAGCCGTTGGCAGTGCTGCGTACGGGCTCTGGTGCGCCGAGCACGGGCTGGCCGTCGAGCCGGTGATGGAGTGGCATCCCGGCGGAGGGATCCGCTGCACCGGCCTGTCCCGGACCCGTGGCCTCGCGGCCGGCGGTGGTCGGTGGTCGGTCAGACTGACCGCTGTGACGGATGGCGAGAAGGCCGAGGTCCCGGGCGAGGCCATCGGGGCTTACTACCTGGCAGAAGTCGCGGCCGACGACCTGGACTCCGACGACCTCTCCTGGACGCTGGTAGACGCCCTTCGCCGCGCGGGAGCTGTGAGGAGCCCGGCGTAGAAGGGGCTGTCCGTACCGGGCGATGCGCTCGGGACGCGGTGCCGCGAGGAAGGAACACGGCTGGTGGGGGGACATCGATGACGCCCTGGCCCGCGCCGATCGGGAGGGGTTCACGCGGGAGCCGCCCAAGGCCCTGAAGGGGGCGGATCGATTTCTTGGTCAGACACAGCTGAAGTCGACCGAGGGCGTCGCCGTAGAGCTTGGTGTCAGCCAGCGGTCGGTGGAGCGTTATCGCAAGGGCGAACGGAAGGTTCCGCCGAAGGGATCGCCGACCGCATCGACGACGCCGTCTGCGCACGATGCCAGTCCGTGGTCCGCAGCCGCCGCCGCAAGCAGGCTGCCGCCAGCACCGGCATCACGCTGGAGACCCGCATCCGGTACGGGTGCACCACCGCGGTCGGCACGACCGACGACGGCAGCTTCCGCCACCTGGCCGTCCACCCTCCACCCGCGTACGCGCAGCGCCTCTTCAACTGCTTGCGCCGATGGGCATGCCCGCAGGTCAGCTGTGTCCGGCGGCCATGGAGTCGAAGGTCTCCCGCATCATCCGGTCGATGGCTCCGGGCTGTTCGATCAGGGAATCGAAGAGGTCGGCGAGCAGCCACAACACGAAGCCGTGCACCAGAGCTTCCTCCGGCGGAATCTGCCCGTACCGGTCACGCCACGCCACGGTGTCCATGCCCATGGCGGCGGCCATGAGAACGCCGGTGACCATCGGCACCTGAGCCGGGTCGGCCGTCTCGAAGCCGGGGAGCCTGCGGATCACTGCGGGAATCAGATCGCTGAGCGGATCAAGCCGGTCTTCGCCACCGGACTGTTCGGCGATCAGGTATCCGGTCAGCACGCCCACCAGGAAGACCGTGCCCCGGGACACCTCCTCGCGTCCGTACGCATCCACCGCGGCCTTGACCCGCTGCTGCGCCTCTTGACGCTCTTCGGCGGAAGTCCGCTTCTCCAGGACCCGATATGAGTCCCACGCCGCACGGACCGCCTCATCCACCACTACGCCTTCACTGGTCATGGAACGACCGTAGGCCAGCCAACGCGCCGGCTGGTATCCCCTTGGAGGAAACCACCGGGTCTCGCGACTGCCGTGACCTTGGAGAGCGCCGGTCTTCCGGCCGCCGCATCGAGCCGGGGCAACGCGCATCCCTGGCATGGAGCTCACCAGTAGCCGCGGCGGCGTTCGGCGCCGCGTCGGACCTCGCGCCGACACTCCGGGCAGTTCGGCAGGCAGCTCATCCGGCGCGGCCGATCCCTCTTGGCCCAGCTGAACCCGTACAAGGCTGTGGCCGTGCTGCACGGCTGGATCTCTTCGTCCTCAGTGGCATGCGAGCCGTAGCCCGGTACGTTCCAGGTGACCGTTGCCTCCCTGACGTACGGTGCGCCCTTGGGTCAGTCATAGATCGATTCGGTCGTGGCACAGCGTATGAGCAGGTCAGGCCTAGTTCAGCGCTTGCCGTACCGGAGCTGCGAGCTGGCATCGACCGAGTCGGGCTCGAAGGACGGGTCGCAGTCGTTTGCGTGATCTCACGAGCCCGGCTTCTGGTAGCGCATCAGCGAGCGGGACATCAACAGCAGCCGCGCCAGGTCGCGCTGACCAAACCGAACGGTTCTCGCCTCCGAGGCGTAGCCGTACGCCGGGTCGTGGGCGGGCTTCTTCGACATCGGTCCTGGTTCGCGCTGCTCCGGCGGTCAGCCCTCGGACACCGACATCCGCGCCTGGCTTTCGGCGTGCGGGGCGGACGACCAGGCCGACGATGATCGATCCGCTCCACGGCTGAATCCACGGCGGACGCGGTCGGGGAGGCGGGCGTGGCGTCGGGATTTGTGCGGGTTGTCGGGTGATGATGGCGAAGTGCGACTTGATCATGTGTCCTATGCGGTGGCCCGCGACAGCTTCGTCTCGACCGTCCAGTGGATCGGATCGGCCCTCGGCGCCGGGTTCGTCGACGGGGGCGTGCACCCGAGATTCGGCACCCGCAACTTCATTCTCCCGCTGAGCGGCGGCACCTACGTCGAGGTCGTCACCACACTCGACCACCCCGCCGCCGACCGCGCACCCTTCGGCCAGGCGGTTGCGCGCCGCGCCGCCGAAGGAGGCGGTTGGCTCGGTTGGGTGGTCTCCGTCGACGACATCGCCCCGGTCGAGGCCCGCCTCGGCCGCACCTCGGCCGAAGGCCACCGTGTCCGCCCCGACGGATTCGACCTGAGGTGGAAGCAGATCGGCTTGCTGGAACTGTTGGAAGACCCGCAACTGCCTTACTTCCTACAGTGGTTGGTCCCCAGCGAGGAGCGCCCGAGTGCCGACCCGCGTACCTCCAGCACCATCCACGGGGTCTCCATCGCCGGCGACGCCGCCTCCATCGCCGAGTTCCTCGGAGAACCGGCCGACCACCCCCTCGACCAGATCGACGTCACCTGGGTCGAGGACGAGGAACCGGGCCTGGTATCGGTCGAGTTCGCCACCGCCCATGGCCCGGTCACGATCTGACCGGGGCCCGACTGCCCCGCGGGAGCAGCCGGCCGGGGTCTCCTGGCTAGCGCGCGTCTCTTTTATGGGTTGGTGAGTCGATCGGATGTGTCTGCCCGGTTGGGACCTGCCCGGGCGATCACGTATGCGCCGGATGACGAGGATTACCGCCGCAGTTGCGCCAAGGGGGTTTTCGAGCCCGACCCGGACACTTCCGCAGCCACCGAATTCGTGCTCGGGGGACAGGCGATGGGCAAGGAGTTCCGAGTAGCCGTGGGTGTGGTGACGCCGTTCGCCGCGCCGTCGCTGGCAGCGTGCGAAGGTTCCTCCGGCGACGGGGCGGATGGAGCGAAGGGTGATGCGCCCAGGGTGAACCCGCCGCGCGAGCGACCCAGGCCCTCACCTCACGCACCACCTCCACCAGCGTGGTTCGTTCTGGCCCCTGGCCCAGCGGCCGACTTGCTTGGGGTCTTCGATGGCGGCGAGGCGCGCGACGACGCGCTGGCTGAACTGGCCCTGCAGGAAGCTCGCGATCCCCTGGATCTTCAGTTCGGCCGTGTCGAGGCAGGCGCGGTTTTCGGCTCTTTCAGCCTGAGCCAGTTCACCGATGTGGAGGACAGGGGTCACCGTGTGGCTCGACCGCCGAAACACCGACGACGAGGCCTCCCTCGCGGTCCTCATCCAGACCCTGGGCATCCCGGGCGACCGTGTACGACACCTCACCTGGTGCCCGCACCCGGTGGTCCAGTTGCTGTCGCCGTCCCCTCCCGAAGGCGGCCGGCGTTCATCACGCTGGACAGGCTTTCTCCGGAAGCGCAGTAAGGCTGGGGACGGTTTCGCCACCTCCTAGTGCCGCATCAGGCAACGTTCGCCTCGCTGTGACTTGTCGTCTGGTTGCTGGGTCGAACAGCGCGAGCATGCAGTCTCATCGAGGTTTTCGCCAGGCACACCGGCCAGGCCCTGGAACCTGCGCCGTCGACCGGGGCCCTTGCCTGAAGCATCATCAGATGAGCCTTTCGTCAGGTTTGGTTGCCTGAGGGAGCAACATAAGAACGCATCTGCGCGACGCGCCCGTCGGCCGTAATCCATTCAGCTGCGGAACTGCCGGCGTACCGCCATCCGGCACGTTCATAGAGGTTGATGGCCGCGGTCGCCCCGGCTTCGACTTCCAGAACGGGCCTGAGTCCGTCGGCTGCAGCTACTTCGATCGCCTTGTCCAGCAGCTTCGCGGCCACCCCTCGTCGGCGGGCGCCAATACTGACGAAGAACCGCGCCACGGACACCAGACGCTGCGAAGGCAGACCGACAGCGATGGCCAGCGCCTCCCCGGGACGAGCGAGGGCCAGATGACCCCAGGACAGCCGAACCATCCACGGCCACCCAGGCATCGAGCATGCTTCTGGGAGTCAGTCAACCTTCGGGATCGACAGGCCAATCCACTGGATAGCGATCTGCCGCATGGACCGTGGCGAGTGCCTGTACGCAGCCGTGCATGTCGTCATCGGCGCGAGGGCGAAGCGTCAGTTCGTTCATTCCAGGATCTTGACACGTCGCCGTTCACGATGAAGTCCCCACTCCACAGTCCGGAAAGGGTGCTCACAATGATCGCGTGGCTATACGCGTGCGTGTGCGTCAGATCGATGACGACGAGGGGCAACGGCTGCTGCGGATCGTCCGCTGGGGTACTGGGTCGTTGGTGACCTGACGGCGGGCTCAGATGGTGCCGCGGAAGCGGATACCCATGAGCCGCTGGACGAGTGCACGGGCAAGCTGCGTAGCATCCCCGGATGCCAATCACCAGTTACCTCTTACACGGGCCGCGAGTGGTCATACGCCGCGTCCGCAGTCAGGACTACGACGAACTCACAGCGCTTGCCCCGGAGAGCGCCGCGGTGCTTCGCCGCTGTCTGGCGCCCGCGAGAACACAGTGGAAGCGTTCGAGAGCTACCTCGAACGACTTGAGCAGCCCACCCGTGCGGGCCTCGTGATTTGCCCGCACAGCACCGGTGCGGTCACATTCAGCCGGACAACACTTCCTTGCTGAACCTCGTCAAGCGCGGACTGGGCTACCAGCGCGAGGGCTATTCCGCAGTCTTCCAGTTCATCAACGGCGAGTGGAGGGAGCACGAGTGCTGGGTGATCACCGCCGAGATGCACAGACAGCAGCACAGCTTATGCCCCCTGACACTCTGCGGGGTGAGATCGGGGGACAGCTGCGCAGCCAGCCGACGCTGACGCTCGGACAGCCCAACTCAACCGCCCTACACGACACTTGGCGGGGATGGCTCAGGCATGGGCGCTGAGATCCCGTACCAGCTGTAGGTTCACAAGAACCGCACACCATAATTTCAGCGTCGATTGCATACACAGGCCATACTGGACCGCTCGCGGACGCGATCATGGACGGTAGAAGTACGCGTCAGCTCATCCGCAGACCGACTGCCAGCGTCAGTTCAAGGACTCGGTCCGGCGATGTGAGATCCGGAAACAGCTCCCGCAGTTGCGACATCCGGTACCGGACGGTCTGGGGATGGACGAACAGCGCCGCCGCCACCTCATCCCGCCTGCCCTGGTGCATCAGCCACGCCCGCAGCGTCTCCTCCAGCCGCCGCGCGGTCGCGACGGGCAAGGTCCGCAACGGCGCGAGGGCACGGGCACGCAGGTCTGCGAACGCGTCCACGTCGGCGCTCAGCACCAGCTCGGGCAGGTGGTCCTCGGTGTCGCGGATATCGGAGGAGAGGGAGCGCGCGCGTGCCGCCCGTGCGTACGAGGCGGACGCACGAGTCCACGGCCGGGCCGGGCCGACCACTGCGGTGCGGTCGGTCAGCTGCCGCAAGAGACGTGATCGGTCCGCATCGGGGACGAGCAGCACACCGGTGGCGTCTGGCAGATCGTCGAGGACGAGGGTGCTCGGGTCGAGCGCGCGGTAGGCAGGCCGGGCCTGGGCGGCGGGCAGCAGGACCGCGGTCAGTGAAACCGGAGGCTGCCACCCGGCCCGTTGAACAGAGGCCAGCAGCACGTCCGGGCTCGCGCCGGTGAGGAGGTCGCGGGCCAGGTGTTCCAGGTGGCGCTCTTGGTCCCGACCCCGGGCGGCCAGTTCGTCGGCGTGGCCCGCGGCGCTCGCGGCGGAGAGCTCGTCGATGTAGGCGAAGGTCAGCTCGGCGAACTTGGCGACCTCGGCGGCGGGCAGACCTGCGGGAACCGCACCCGCTGCCAGGCATCGCCAGGCTACGCGGGCGCCGACGCGGTAGGCGCTGAGCAGGGCGTCCATCGAACGGCCGTCGCGCACCTCGCCGCGGCCCAGCTCGTAGGCTGCGTCACCGGCGTCGCCGCCCGTGGCGTTCCCGCTCGCGAGGTCCAGGTAGTGCCCCAGGGCGGTGCGGACGGCACGGCGGATGGTGCCGCCCATGCGGCCCGAAAGGGCGTTGGCGTAGGGAGGCACCTCGTCGATGATCGCCTGGACGACCTCGTCGGCGGTGGTTTTCAGCGCGGCCCGAAGTGCGGTGACCGTCGTCTCATCCAGGGCCAGTTCGGTGGCCCTCCGGAGTGCATGGCTCATGTTTTATTCTCTGTGAACAATTCAGCCGACCAAATTTACGTCCTGCGGTCAAGACTTTACGCCTTGAAGCGCATCAAGCTGGAGTCATGACGAGTACAGCCCTCCGCAGTAGGGCGTGGAAACTGCTGGAGATGGTCACGACGCCGCTGCTGCCGTCGGACTACCTCGACCTGGTCAGCCCGCTGCGTGCGGGTGCGGATCTGCGAGGGCGCATCGAGGCCGTGCATCCCGAGACGGGTGACGCCGCGACCATCGTGATCAGGCCGGGGCGGGGCTGGCGCGGGCACACGGCCGGTCAGTACGTGAGGATCGGGGTCGACGTCGACGGGAGGCGCCTGTGGCGTGCCTACTCCCTCACCTCGCCGACAAACCGCCAGGACGGCCGCCTCACGATCACCGTGAAGGCGATCCCGGACGGCAAGGTCAGCAACCACCTGGTCCGCAGCGCGAAACCGGGCACCTTGATCCAGCTCGACCAGGCAACCGGTGACTTCGTGCTGCCGGAGGCCAAGCCCGCGAAGGTGCTCTACCTGACGGCCGGCAGCGGCATCACGCCCGTGATGGGCATGCTGCGCGACGTCGAGTTCGACGATGCCGTCATGGTCCACTGCGCGCCACAGCCGCAAGACGTGATCTTCCGCAACGAACTGCACGACATGGTCGCGGACAAGAAGCTGCGGCTCACCGAGGTGCACACCGACACGGACGGCATGCTCGACATGGCCCGTCTCGACGAACTGGTACCCGACTGGGCCGAGCGCGAGACCTGGGCCTGCGGGCCCGCGGGCCTGCTCGACGCCGCCGAACGGCTCTGGAGCGAACACGGCGTCCAAGAGCGCCTGCACACCGAACGTTTCCGCCCCGGCATCGTCGTCGCCGGTGACGGCGGCGAGGTCACGTTCAGCGCCACCGGCAAGACCGTTGACGCGGACGGCGCCACGCCGTTGCTGGACGTCGGCGAGGAGGCCGGCGTGCTCATGCCGTCCGGGTGTCGCATGGGCATCTGCTTCGGCTGCGTCACGCCGCTCAAGGCGGGCGCCGTCCGCGACCTGCGCACCGGCGAGATCACCGAGGCCGAGCCGGGCGTCCTCATCCAGACCTGCGTGTCCGCCGCGGCGGGCCCCTGCGACATCGAACGGTAGGAGCACCTTGACCGCCATCGACCCCACCGCCCACCTGACCGCGGAGCAGATCGAGGAGCTCGGCCGCGAGCTGGACGCGATCCGCGACGAGGTGATCGCCAGCCGCGGCGAGAAGGACGCCGCCTACATCCGAAAGGTCATCTCGGCGCAGCGCAAGCTCGAGCTGGTCAGCAGGGGCGTGCTGCTGTTCTCGTTCTTCCCGCCCGCTTGGCTGATCGGCACCGCCGGACTGTCCGTGGCGAAGATCATGGACAACATGGAGATCGGCCACAACATCCTGCACGGTCAGTGGGACTGGATGAGGGACCCGAAGATCCACTCCACCACCTGGGAATGGGATCACGTCTCGCCGTCCGAGCAGTGGAAGCACTCGCACAACGAGCTGCACCACACGTACACGAACGTGATCGGCAAGGACAACGACCTCGGCTACGGCATCATGCGCGTCGACGAGGACCAGAGGTGGCACCCGTTCCACCTCGGCCAGCCGCTGTGGAACTTCATCAACGCCTGCTTCTTCGAGTACGGCATCGCAGCGTACGACCTGGAGCTCGGCAGGAACCTGAGCAAGCGCCGCCGCAAGAACCCGGAGTTCCGCGCGCGGGCCAAGGCCGTGGGCCGCAAGATCCGCAAGCAGGTGCTCAAGGACTACGTGATCCACCCGCTGCTGTCCGGCCCGTCGTTCCTCACCACGCTCGCCGCCACGTTCACCGCGAACCTGGTCCGCAACATCTGGTCCCACTCGGTGATCATGTGCGGGCACTTCCCCGAGGGCGTACAGGTCTTCGAGCGCCGGTCGATCAAGGGCGAGACGCGCGGCCAGTGGTACCTGCGCCAGATGATGGGCTCGGCGAACATCAGCGGCAGCAGAGCCATGCACTTCATGACCGGCAACCTGTCGCACCAGATCGAGCACCACCTGTTCCCGGACCTGCCGAGCAACCGGTACGCCGAGGTCGCGGTGAAGGTGCGCGCGCTGTTCGAAAAGTACGAGCTGGAGTACGTCACCGGGCCGCTGCCCAAGCAGGTGTTCTCCGCGTGGCGCAAGGTCTTCCGGCTCTCGCTCCCGAACAAGAAGCCCAAGGTCAAGACGCCGAACCGCGATCAGGAACTGGTCGCTGCCTGAGTCCCGGTTGTGGTTCAGACCCTTCGGCCGTACCGGCAGCACCGACGGGTTCGGTGAGAGCCGTTGCGGACGGTGGGCGGCCGCGACATCACACCGTACGACACGGGAACCGGGGCGGCCCGGCGTCTGGCTGCGCTGCCTGGAGGCGCGCCAGGAGTTCAGCACACAGCAGCCCCCGGCGAGGTGGCGTAGTGCGCTGACCTGCCGTGGTCGGGCCGGTAGCCGGGTGCGTACGCGCACTCGGTTCGCCGACGGGCGGGCCGGGTGGAAGGCACGGGCTGCGACGTGGACACTGCCGGAACCTCTACCTGCACCGGCGTGACCCGCCAGGTCCTCACCCCAGATCGAGCGGGACTCCGTCGCGGTGGAGGCGGCCCCGGGGACGACCGAGCAGCACCGGTGTGGCGGGGGTTCGCCCGCCGGATGTCGCACCCTCCGCCCGTCCCGGACCCGGACCCGCACACGCACTGGACACACCCGGACGGGCGGCCGTCGGGCCTCCGGGCGGTGTTGCGTACGTGTCGGAGTCATCCGCGGCACACAGTGAACGAGCGGCGCGGGCCGCATCGAAGCGACACGTGAGAGAGGTGGTCGTATGTCCTCGGGCCTCGACACGACTGACGTGCTGATCGTCGGTGCCGGAGCCGCCGGGTTGGCGTGCGCCCGGGACCTGCTGGCGGCCGGTGTGCGCGTACGGGTGGTGGAGGCCAGCGACGCGGTCGGCGGACGCATGCGTTCGGACCGGGTCGGGGGCTTCGTCGTGGACCGCGGGTTCCAGGTGTTCAACACCGCATACCCCCAGGTCCGTGGCAGGTTCGACCTGAAGAAACTCCGGCTCCGGCCCTTCACGCCGGGGTTCCTCGTTCACACTCCGACCGGAAGACTCAGCTTCAACGACCCCACCCGTCGCCCGGGCACGCTGCCCGAGTTGCTCTCGGGTCGCCTCGCCGGCCGTCGCGACCTGGCCGCCCTCGGCCTGTTGTCTGCTCGTGACATGCTGCTGCCCCCGGCTCGGCTCAAACGACGGCCGGACACCACTGTCCGCACCGCGTTCGCCGACGCCGGGATCTCCGAAGCGTTCGTCGAGCGATTCTTCCGCCCCTTCGTGTCGGGGGTCTTCCTGGAGGACGAACTGGAGACTTCCGCACGGGTGTTCCACATGGTGTGGCGGAGCATGCTGCGCGGAACGATCTGCCTGCCAACCGAGGGCATCGGGGCGGTCCCGCAGGCCCTTGCCGCCGACCTACCAGAGGGTGCCGTGCGGCTTGAGACCCCAGTGGCCGAGCTCACGGCCGACGGTGTGCTCACCACCGAGGGACGGGAGATCCCGGCACTCGCCGTCGTGGTCGCCACCGGCCCCGGGGGCGTCGCAACGCTGCTCCCCGAGGTGACCCTGCCCGCCTACCGAACGTTGACGACGTACTACCACGTCGCTCCGCGGTCCCCCCTCGGCGAGCCGACCCTACTCGTGGACACCCGCCGCCGCTTCCTCAACACCTGCGTCCTGAGCGACGTCGTGCCCGGCTACGCACCACCCGGCCACGCCCTCATCGCCACGTCGGTCACCGGCCGGGACGGGCAGGGCCGTGAGCGCGAGCTCCGAAAGGCGCTCGCGGAGGCGTACGGCACGGACACGGACGGCTGGGACCTCGTCACCGTCCGCACCATCGAGGACGCACTGCCTTCCATGGCTCCGCCGCAGCCGCTGACCCGTACCACGCGCGTCGCGCCGGGCCGCTATGTGTGTGGTGATCACCGGGCCACCGGTTCCACCCAGGGCGCGCTGGCCTCCGGTGCGCGGGCCGCCCGCGAGGTGCTGCACGACCTGCGGCGCCATGGCGTGGCGTGAACGTACCCGTACCTCGTACAGGCTTGAGCCGCGTCAGGCGGTGCAGCTGACGGCGCAGGGGATGGGTCTGGACAGGGTGGGGGTGCGGCTTTGGACTTCAAGGCCACTCCCGTGGCCAGGAGGCCCGCCTTGTGCCATCACCAGGCCGGTACCTCTCCCGGCGGGGATGGCGCCAGCCAACGAGCTCACCGGGCTTCGAGAGCCTCGGCCCGGGCCCGACGCAGGGGCGGGCCCCGGCGAATGCCGCCCGAAGTGACCCGCCCGACTGTTCCGCTAGATCGGCAGGGAGCAAGTGAGAGGGATGACGAGTTCGCCCGGCCGTCCGGTGAGGCGGGTGTCCGTGACGGCCGGGCGGATCACGGTGACGGAAGCGGAGGAGCCGGCGGGGGCGGGCGAAATCGCCCCGGACCAGGTGCACTTGCCCGGAGTGTTCGTCCAGCAGGTGGTAGAGGTCGTGGCCGCGGATCCTTGGGCGGACAAGCGGATCGAGCGGCGTACTGCGCGCCGACAGCAGGGCGAGGCGGTCAGGCGGTCTGAGATGGCACTGACACGTGAGCAGATGGCGGTGCGCGCCGCCCGCGAACTGCCCGCGGTCATCGACGTGTCCCCGCCGGGCTGCTGCTGCGGGAACTGGTCCACGGTGTCACCGTGGACGAGGTCCGTGCCGCCCCCGGCGTGGAGCTGACCGTCTCTGCGGAGCTGGAGATCAACGCCGACGGCTGACGGGCCACGGCTCCCGGCTGTTCGCGTCCGGCGCCTTCTGCGAAGCGGACCCCTCGGGCCCACTTCGGCGTTGCCGCAACAGCGCGCCACGAGATCGTATGGTGCTCCCATATGTTCCGGCGCGAGACTATGTGTTTCATACATGTGGGAAGTGTCCTCGGCTTCCCGCATGCTTCCGGCCATGACAAGCGGAATCCATCCCGGGGGCGGCACCGCGCCGGCCGCCGGCGGAGCGGTCGACCTCACCGGACGGACCGCCCTAGTGACTGGAAGCGGCAGCGGAATCGGCCGGGCCTGCGCCGTGGCCCTGGCCTCGGCCGGGGCCCGCGTTCACGTGGTGGACCTCGACGCGGACGCGGCCAAGGCCGTGGCGGATGCGACCGGCGGCCACCCGCACACGGTCGACGTGGCCGATGCCGCGGCGCTTGCGCGGCTGCCGAAAGACGTGGACATCCTGGTCAACAACGCAGGGTTGCAGCACGTGGCGCCGCTGACCGAGTTCCCCCCGGAACGCTTCGAACTGATCCAGCGGGTGATGGTCACCGCACCGTTCCTGCTGCTCCGGCACACCCTCCCGTACATGTACGCCGGTCATTGGGGCCGGGTCGTCAACATCTCCAGCGTCCACGGGCTGCGGGCCAGCGCGTACAAATCGGCGTACGTGACGGCAAAGCACGCCCTCGAAGGCCTGAACAAGGTCACCGCCCTCGAAGCCGCGCCCCACGGAGTGACCAGCAACTGCGTCAACCCCGGCTACGTCCGCACCCCGCTGGTCGAGCACCAGATCGCCTCGCAGGCTGCCGCCCACGGCATCGCCCCCGAGAGGGTCGTATCCGATGTGCTGCTCACCCGGCCCGCGATCAAGGAGCTGATCGCCCCGGAGGCCGTCGCGGCGGTCGTGCTCTGGCTGTGCGGCCCCCAGACCGCACAGCTGACCGGGGCTTCCCTGCCGCTCGACGGGGGCTGGACCGCCTCCTGAGATCCCGTACCTGACGCACTTGACACACCTCCCGCACATCCCCATCAACCGAGGAGTGGTCACCCTGCCATGGAATCCCAGTCCCCAGGAGGCGGCATCCGCCGCATCCTGATCGGCACCACCATCGAGTGGTATGACAACTCATCTGATCGGGGCTATGACCTGTCGTATCCCAGGATTTGTGCGATCGAAGTCAGCACGGAACCAGCACGGGTCAACGGCGCGCCTGCTAGATGCTGACGAAGTGGCTTTCGCGGCGCATGCCACTGGCTCGACTGGCGTATCGGGGCCGACTACGGAGCGTCGCCGATTCCGCCATCCAAGGTCTTCAGGTGTAGGTGTCCTGAGGTTGTCTCTCGCCCAAGGAAGCGGCGTTGTTCCATGCCCTCGACTGGTGTCTGCAGTGCCTTCGCCTGGTTCCGAAAGTGTGTGGTCATCGACCAGGTCCCCGCAGCCGCAGCCGCAGTGAGGGGAGGGAGCGTTGGGAGCACCCTGAGCCCGGGCACATCCCTGCAGGTGTGGGGAGCAGCGGACCCGCGCAGATACGGGCCCCGCTGGTTCGGGGAGCAGGCTTCTTGACCTGTGATCACTGGTCGCTCCCCGACGGCCCCCCCAGGGCGGATACCGCATGCGTCCGGTCGCCAGGCGCGTAGCTTAGGAGAAGAGCATCCTCCGGAAGATTCGGACGGTCCCCAGTTCGATCTCTGGTCGGTTTGGCCCATCACCTCACCCGTAGAGCAGCGCTTTGGGACGCGAACCATGTGGTTCTCCGGCCGGAGTTCGGTGTTCTTCCTTGTCGGCGGCCTGGGGGTGGGCAGGCCGGGTTTTCAGGATCGGCCGGAGTGCAGGAGGCGTCGGGCGAACGCGGAGAGGGCATGGGCGATGCGCTCGTGGGGGATGCCCAGGGTGTTGTGCTGATGGTGGTAGAGCTGCGGGGCCAAGGGGCCGAGGGCGATGTCGGCGAGCGCGTCGGGGTCCGGGGATCCGCCGGCGATGAGCAGGGTGCGCACATGGAGGCGCCAGAAGCCGTAGGCGCCGGTGGCGTAGCGGGCGGGCCCGGTTTCCGCGCCCAACGCGAGGGGCAGATGCCGCCGGATCAAGTCCAGGTAGGCGATGTAGAACGCCGCCAGTCGTTCGGCGGGGGGTGCCCCAGGCCCCAGGGGCGGCGGTCCGTAGATCATCTGCCCCTGTAGCAGGCGTTCGTGCTCGTCCAGGAGGGCGGTGGCGACGGAGGGCGGGTCGGGGAACGAGCGGTAGAGGGTCGCGCGGCCGACACCCGCGGCCTTCGCGATCTGCTCCATCGTCACGGTGCTCGGATCGTGTGCGGTGAAGAGCGCTTCGGCAGCGGAGAGGATCTGTGCGCGATTGCGCACCGCGTCGGCCCGCTGCCGGGGTGCGGTGGCACCTCGGGGTGCCGCCTGGAGGTCACCGCGGAGGACCACCTGCGGGGCGGGATGCTCGTCGCCGTTGCTCATGCAGGTCACCTTACTTCCCAGAAACCTAAGTGGACAGCTTGTCCGCTTAGGAGCCTCTGGACTACATTAAATGAGACGAGCGTCCGTTTAATGTGGGGGAGAACGAGATGAACGCTGCGCTGCTCACGGCAGCCCTCCTGGTGGGGTGCCTCCTGGCCGTCCAGGCGTCGGTCAACCTGCAACTGAACAAGGCTGTGGGAACCCCTTACGGCGCCTCCACGGTCCAACTGGGCGTGGCCACCGGACTCCTGGTGGTCCTGGCGGCACTAACCGGGGCGCTCGGCGCGCTCGGGAAGCTCCCCGGCGTCGAGTGGTGGCACCTGCTGGGCGGCCTGGCGAGCCCCCTCTACATCACCAGCGGCATACTGCTCTTCCCCCGGCTGGGGGCCCTGGCCTCGGTCGGGCTGTTCGTCACGGGGCAGATGTTCTCCTCCTTGGTCCTCGACTTGGGCGGCCTCCTCGGGCTGGAGAAGAAGGGCCTGAGCCCGGGCGTCGCTCTCGGCGCCCTCGCGGTCCTCGCGGGCATCATCGTGATCATCCGAGGGCAGCGGGCGACCGCCCCGCCCGGAGCCCCGACGACGTCGGGCCCGGGCCGGATCGGATGGATCGTCCTCGGCATCGTCGCCGGCGGTGTGCTCCCGGTTCAGGGCGCGGTCAACGCCGAGCTCCGGCATGGTCTGGGCGCCCCGATCGCGGTGGCGGCCTTCAGCTTCACGGTGGCCACGCTCACCATCACCGTCGTCCTGCTGGTGCTGCGCCTGACGGGCAAGACCCCCAGGCCGCAGCTGGCCCCGCTGAAGGCGATGCCCTGGTGGGGCTGGCTCGGCGGAGCCTGCGCCGCGGGCTACGTCACCGGCACGTTCTTGCTGATCCCCGAGATCGGCGCTGCCGTGACCGTCGGGCTGACCGTGACCGGCCAGCAGCTGACCTCCGCCCTGATCGATCACCGGGGCATGTTCCGGCTGCCGACCCGGGTGCTGAGCGTGCCGCGTCTGACGGGACTCGGCCTGCTGCTCGCCGGATCGCTGGCCATCCAACTCGTCTGAGCTCGCGCTCGTACGACCCTGAGAGAGAAGACTGTTCCTGTTGGAGACCTACGCCGTAGGGCCCGAACTGCACGCCCTGCCCTCTGCGCTGCCGATACCCGACTCAGGCCTGCAACCGGTCAACGCCTACCTGCTGCGCGGTGAGCAGCCGATGCTGGTGGACGCCGGTATGCCCGTGGACCGGGACGCGTTCGAAGAGGCCCTGTGGTCCCTGGTGGACCCCGCCGATCTGCGGTGGATCGCCATCACCCATGACGACCGGGACCACACCGGGAGCCTGATGCGGATACTCGATCGCGCTCCCGGTGCCAAGGTCGTCACGAACGGGATATCACTCACCCGACTGTCCGAGGAATTCGAGATCCCGCGTGGGCGGGTCGTGACGGTGAACTCCGGGAGCCGGTTATCGATCGGTGACCGGACTGTGAGCTTCCACCGGCCGCCCACGTTCGACTCGCCGGGCACGCTCGCGGTATTCGACCACGAGGCCGGCACGCTCTTCAGTTCGGACAGTTTCGGCACCGTCCTGCCTGAAACCGTGCAGCACGTCGGTGACGCCGACGCCAAGGAATTCTTCGAAGGCTTCGACGTCCTGAACCGGGCGATCGCCCCGTGGACGGCCCTCGTCGACGCGGAGAAGTTCCTCCGCACCGTCCAGGCGGTGTCCTCCCTCTCCCCGGCCCGACTGCTGTCCGCCCACGGGCCGACGGTGGAGGGCCGGATGGTCGCCTCCCTGATGGAGGCTATGGCCCGCATTCCGTTCCTGCCGGCATGGCTCCCGGGCGCGGACGTCGACCTCGAAGCCGCCTTGGACGCGCACGGTGGCCGGGCCGCCCCCTGACTGTCCGGGCACTCGACTCTCAGCCACCGTCGAGCTCTCGAACCTCAGCGACTGCTGAGCCCTGAATCACCACTCCATCACTCCATCACTCCATCACTCCACCATTCCTTGAAACCCCTCGGAGCCACCGTTGACCACCGCATCCCTGACACCGCCGCCGGGCATCATCACCGTCTTCTCGGACATCTGGTGTTCGTTCGCACACATCGCCATCCACCGTCTGCACGCCACGCGCAAGCGGCTCGGACTCGAGACCCAGGTCGGCTTCGACCTGCGGGCCTTCCCCCTTGAGCTCCTCAACGACGCGCCCAGCCCCCGCCCCGGAACCGACAGCGAGGTGGGCCGGATGGCCAGCCTGGAGCCGGCGGCCGGCTGGCAGCTCTGGCAGGCCAAGGACTGGCTCTATCCCTCCACCATGCTGCCCGCGCTGGAGGCGGTCCAGGCCGCCAAGTTGCAGTCCCTTGCGGCGTCCGAACAGCTCGACCTCGGCCTGCGGAAGGCGTTCTGGGCCGAGTCGCGGTCCGTCAGTCACCGCAAGGTCATCCTGGACGTGGCCGCGGAGACCGGCGTCGTCGACGTGACGGCGCTGGCGGAGGCCCTGGACGACGGCCGAGCCCGCAGCAACCTCTCCGGCCAGACCGCGGTCGCCCGTACCGAGGCGGTCAGTTGCAGCCCGCACCTGTTCCTGCCCGACGGCAGCGACTGGGCCAACCCCGGGATCGACGTACGCTGGGAAGGCTCCTACGGCGTCGGCTTTCCGGTGATCGAATCCGACGACCCGACGATCTACGAGGACCTTCTCCTGACGACTGCCACGGGCTGACACTGCGGCCGGAGTCTCAGTGACTTGCATGGTCAACGGCCTGGAGGTGGGGAGCGTAGTGGGTGTGCGGCGGTCGCGGGACGGTCATGCCGGGCGAACCGAGAACTGTCAGATCGGCGTCCTCGCCGCCTACGCCACCACCGTGCGCGGCCACGCTCTGGTCGACCGCGAGCTCTACCTGCCCAAGCCCTGGACCGAAGACCGTGAGCGCGGCCGCGCCGACGGATCCACGAGGGCGGCCCCGCCGATGTTGCCGCGCAGGCCCTGTACGGCATCGACGGGCCTGCTCTCGGTCCTCGCCGACGAAATCAGCCGGTACGTCAGGCAGAGCCTGAGCGCTTCGCCGGATGCGGCGTGAGGCACGCCCCGCCGCACCACCGCTTGCCCCTATCGACCCTTGAGCAAGGACATCTGATGCGTTACACGACCTTCGGACACCGGACCGGCCTGCGTGTGTCCTAGTACGCGCTCGGCACGGCGAACTTCTGCACCCGCTGGGGTGCCCGCGGGCAGCATCCAGGCCTGACGGATTCGGTCTTCACGCGCGAGACCGAGCTGAGCCGGCCGCTCGAGTTCGAGGCCGTGGTCCAAGCGGCCTGACGCCCGGTGGCGGGACCGCGGTGCGACCGGTCTCGCCAGGCCGGCCGCATCCCCGGACTGGCAGTGCCAAGGATCCGGTCCGCCCGTGAATAGCCGAGTTCAACGCTGCGTAGTCAGCACCGAACGAGCACGGGACGACGAGTCGCCAGAGGTGCTGACAAGGGCTTTGGGGTCAGCGCCGAACCAGCACGGGAGTCAGCATCGGGGTGCAAAACAGGCTGATCCACGCTTTGAGGCAGGAGTCGGTTAGGTGTTCCGGAAGCCTTCAAGGTGTCCAAGGCAGCGGCGTGGTGGTTGGGTACACAAGGTGGTGCCTGAATGTGATGTCCCGCCACATATGTTGCCGACCTGCGGGCTTCTACGGTGTGGCCACACCAAACGTCCCCGCAGCCCCCGGAAGTGGTGCACATGACCTCCCCCGCAACAGCCGCACCATCGTCAACCGGAATTCGCAGAATCGTCGCCGCCAGCCTCATCGGGACCACCATCGAGTGGTACGACAACTCATCAGACCAGAGCTAGGACCTGCAGATTTCCCGCCGCTACCCCTCCGAAGTCAGCACCGAACCAGCATCGGAGAATCTCGCGTGGGCAGACGAACGAGGATGTACACGTTCCGCCTGGCGGCGACGTTGAGTCGAATCCCGGAGCCGGTCACGTACCGTAGCGCGCTACCCCACTACCGAGCTGGTGCTTGGTGGCCCCGCAGCTCGAAGTCAACGGGCTCGGCGATGGTGGCGGCGATCGAGTCTTGGGCGCCTCCCGCGCGGGCGACTGACCGCCCCGAATCGTTCTACCCTCGCAGCCCCATCCCCGCAGGCGCGCGGTGGCAAGGACATGTCCGTCCGGCGGCGTCTCTTGGGTGCCGCGCAGCTCAGGACGGCCAGGCGGCCGGTCTCCGCGACAACTTTGTCGACGGCCGTGGTGATGGCGTCGTCGGTGTCCTCGGCGTCCAGCACGGTCACGATGGTGACCGTGGCCAGTGTGTCCGGCGGGACCAGTTGTCGCGACGGCGGGTGCCTGCTCGTAGGCTGCGGCCATGACCGAGACCCAGACCCCGACGCCCCGCGACGCCTTCGACATGCTCATGGCCGGTAACCGGCGCTTCGTCGCCGGTACCCCCGAGCACCCGAACCAGGACGCCACCCGCCGCACCGAGGTCGCACCCTCCCAGCAGCCCTTCGCGGTGATGTTCGGGTGTTCGGATTCCCGGCTGGCCGCCGAGATCATCTTCGACCGTGGCCTGGGTGACCTGTTCGTGGTCCGCACCGCCGGGCACGTCGCCGGTACCGAAGTCCTCGGGTCCATCGAGTTCGGCGTGAGCGTTCTCGAAGCGCCACTGGTTGTCGTCCTCGGCCACGACTCGTGCGGCGCGGTCGCCGCTGCCTGCTCCGCCCTGGAGAACGGGCAGACGCCGGGCGGCTTCGTTCGGGACGTTGTCGAACGGGTGACCCCGAGTGTGCTGGCAGCCCGTGCCGCCGGACGCGAGACGGCCGAGGAGATCCTGGCCGAGCACATCGAGCACACCGTGGACCTGCTGTTGGAACGCTCCCGTGTCCTGGCCGAGGCGGTGGCGGCCGGCCGGTCCGCCGTGGTGGGGCTGTCCTACCGCCTGTCCGACGGCAGCGCCCAGCTCGTCGCCACGCGCGGCCTCGACGCGGCCGTCCCTACCACGTCCTGACCGCCCCGGCCGTGGCCGCTCACTGGGAGGATCGGGGCCCCGCGGCCCGGCGAAGCCTGTTGGCGATCGCGAGGCCCAGCCCCTCCTCCACCGGCAGGGACGCGACGATGAGGTCGCATCCCTGCTGGTCGAGCTCACGCAGGAACCCGTACAGCCCGTGCGCGTAGGCGTCCAGCGAACCGGGCAGGGGCACCACGACGTGCGCCTTCACCGCAGCGTCGGCGAGGGGCGGGGGAAGAAGGACGCCTACCTGGTGCCCCGCCTGCTGGGCGAGCTCGGCTTCGGCGACGACCTTCTCCGGCTCGACGAGGACGACCCGGGCACGCGGCGCGTAGTGCGACGGGTGCTGGCCCGGTACCCGGACATCGCTCGTAGACGGGACCACGACCGGGTGCCCCAGCACCGCTTCGAGGTCCTCACGCGTCACCCCGCCCGGCCGCAGGATGCTCGGGGTCTCACCCGTGACGTCGACGATGGTCGACTCGACGCCAACCTGGCAGGAGCCGCCGTCCAGGACGAAATCGACGGCGTCACCGAGCTCCGCCCGAACGTGGTCGGCGGTGGTGGGGCTGACCGAGCCGAAGCGATTCGCGGACGGGGCCGTGATGCCGCCGCCGAAGGCCGACAGCAGCGCGAGGGCAACGGGATGGTCGGGCACGCGCACGGCCACCGTCTCCAGACCATCGGTGGCTTCGAGCGGCACGCGGTGGCCGCGCCGCAGGACCAGGGTCAGCGGCCCGGGCCAGAAGTGTTCAGCCAGTAGGCGCGCGGCCGCGGGCACCTCCTCGACCCAGGCGTCCAGCTCGTCCGCAGCGGCGATGTGGACGATCAGCGGGTGAGAGGCCGGCCGCCCCTTGACCTGGAAGATCCGCGCCACGGCAATGGGGTCCTCGACATCCGCGCCCAGACCGTAGACGGTCTCGGTCGGCAAGGCCACCAGGCCCCCCGCCCGCAGCACGTCCGCTGCCCTCTCGATGTCAGTGGTTACTGTCGCCACCCTCGTACTTCCCTCTCACGATTCCGTTCACCACGTACCTGATCCCGCCGGCGTATGACCAAGAGACCCATGCACGCCTTACCACCTCCATGAGGCCGCCCAGGCCGGATGGCCCGGTCGCGCTGACCGGCCGACATCAGGGCGGGCTCGAAGAGGATCGGACGCTCGGCCGTCCTTCGCCTCGAATTCCACGGCGACCACATCGAGATCCGCGTCACCGACACCAGCCCCGAACCGGCAGAGCCCCGCCTGCCACGGACCGACGGGACCGGCGGCTACGGATGGCACCTCATCGACCGCCTCACCACCCACACCGAACCCACCCCCTGCGGAGGCACGACGGGCGGGTCATCGTGCCGACGTCAGCGGGGGCCCGTGGACGACTGCCCCCGCTGACGTCGGTTCTACGCCTCGCAGCCGTACTTCTTGGCGAGCTTGGTGGCGGCTTCCCGCACCACGGCCGCATTGTTGCTGATCTCGGGGGCGTCCCGGTCGACGAGGTCCTTCTCCTCTTTCTCCCCCTTCTTGGAGGGCGCCATGAGCGTCACCGCGATGTTCGGCGCCGTCGAGCCCATGCGGGCGGCACAGCCGGCGGGCAGGTTGGCCTCGGCCCTGTCGGGAAGCGCCCAGCCGGTGAAGCCGGGGCCGAGGGGGACGGAGTCCTTGGGCTTGTAGTGAGGGTCGTTCCGGTTGTCTTCGATGATCAGGGTGTAGACCCCTCGGGGGTAGTCGCTGTCCGCGTTGGCGCGCAGCACCTGGCACCCCTTGAACACCGCGTGATCGGTGCTCTTGCCCTTGCTCTCCCACTCCTCCGTGCTGGCCTCGCCCCCCTTGCCGTCGTCGATCAGTTCCGCCGTCTGCCGGCTGAGCGCCCCATGGCACAGTGTCTGCGGTAGCGGCGGCTTCTCGTCGTCAGGCCAGAAGCTCGCCGTCACGACGGCCACCCCGGCGGCGCCGAGCACGACGGTCAGCGGCAGCCACTTCTTGTTCATCGGTATCCCTCGGAGGAAGACGGCGGTCGCTGCCCCGCATCACGCTGTCGACGGCGGACCGGCGCGTAGCGTTCTGCCGTCGTCGGCGTTGTCCTGTGGTGGGGGAGTGCACCCGCTTGAGCGGGGCGGTTCACGGGGGAAGGGCGTTGCCCCCGTCCCCGGGTGCATGGGTGGTGTTGGCTGCGGTGCGAAACGGTTCTGCGATGTCTGGCCGGCGGCCACGGGTCGGACGGAAGGGCCTGCTTCGTGGCGGCGGTGAAGGCTGGGCTTTCTCGCAGTGAAGCCCGAGGGCTCAGTGCTTAGTTTCCTGGTGGGCGTTGCGGGCGCTGTTTTCCACTTTGGTGAGCAGGTCCTGCCGGGTGGGCTCGTCCATGGTGCGGGTGTGTGCCCAGGTGCGGGCCATGTCAAGGCCCTGGGCACGCAGGTGTTCCGCGCGTTGCTGTTCGGGGGTGTTCTTGAGTTCCTGGAGCCACGTGGCGGTGAGGCGACCGGCCGACTCCGATTGGTTTGCCTGTTCGGTGAGCAGACGGTCGAAGACCGTGGTGTGCCATTTTCGGGCCTCTTGGGCGTCCTGGCTTACGGCTGCGTCGGCGATGCCGTCGAGGATGCCGAGGGCGCGGGCGTTCTTCGTCGGTGGCAGGGAGAGGTCTACGCCGGTCGCGTCCGCAGGGACGGCCGCAAGCTGGGCAGCCGCGGTGTGGGTCTCCGCCATTCGCAGCAGGGCGTACGCCTGGGGATCCACCGCCACCGCGCGCAGGGTTTTCGTGAGCACGTTGTTCCAGACCGACAGGTGGTATGTACCATCGGCTTCCCAGGGCGACTTGTTGTCGCCCGCGTTCACTATGTACTCGTTGTCAAGACCGGCGAGCATCTCATGTACGTCGGGGGCGTAGTCGGCCAGGGCGGTGGCAAGGGGCACCCTCAAGGCGGGGTCGATCTCGATCTTCTGCGACTGCACCCAGCCGAGCGCAAAGACAACATCTTTCATCGCCTGCGCCTGCGCCTGGGTGTGACGCCCCGGTTGGCTGCCCGTAGTCGCCTTTACGATCGCCTCTCCGATCGCCGCGCAACTGATGCCGGGGTGGACAGAGTGCCCCACCGACTTCTGCACCCTCGTGTCTTCGGCCAGGCCGTTACAAGTAGGGGCCGTCTCGCGCCCGACGAGGAACCAGGCAACGAATCCGCCCAGCAGCGCCAGGCATACTCCTGCCGCAGCCCAAGCCTTCGCCGACACGGCTCGGCGTCCTGTGCTCCCCGTCATCGATGTCCCCACTTCTCTGCCTGCCTGCCCGATCAGTTCGTCGTGTCGGTCAGGTATTTGTGTGCTGTCTCCGTACCGCGGACCCGGCCTTCGAGGACATCGCGGGTGTAGTCCTGGACGTCGCTCTCCGAGATGTCGGCCCGGTCGTTGGCCCATTCGCGGATCAGGATCGGCGCCTGGGTGTTGACGGAAAGGTACTCGTCCGCGATCTGGGGGTTGACCTTGGCATCGACCTCTCCCTTCATCCGGTTGCCCCACTCCCAGGCCCAGGTGTCCACGCCGCGCTGGATCGCGTCGCCGAAGGCGAGCGAGACACCGCCGGCCGTGGTGAAGTACATGGGAGTCACCGCACCGCCGATGACGTGGTAGGCGAGCTTCGCCTTCCAGTCGGCCTCGCTGTACCCGGCCATCCGGCCGTCGTTGATCACGTCCTCCCGGATGGAGCTCATGACGCCCAGAGCCGTACCCGCTTTGTTGATCGGGTTGGTGAGCTCCGATCCGTGCGCTCCCTTGGGGATCTCTTCGAGGGAGAGGTCGATGTACCGGGATTCCGCCTTGTGGAGCGTTCCGTAGGCCTCGGGGTCCTCCGAGAGGCCACGCATGAACTGCACCAGATCCTTCTGGCTGACCGCCATGTGGATCTTGTCGCCGTCTTGGAAGTAGCCGGCCCCGGAAGCGGAGATGTACTTGGAGTCCAGGCCTCCGAGGATCTCGTGGGTGTCGGCGGTGTAGGTGCCCAGGGCGCGGGCCAGGGGCTCGCGCATGTTCTCGTGGACGCTCTGGTCGGGTCCGAGCCCGCCGATCACGTCGTGCATGATGCGCGCCTGTCCCTCGGTGTGCGGGGTCGCCGGCCGAGGTTCCTGGTTCGGGCCGAGCGGCGTATGGCCGGTCGTGCCGGATTCAAGGAGCAGTCCCAGACCGGTGCGGGCGTCCTTGCCCTCACTCTCGATGTCGCTGCGTGTCTCGATCTCGCCGTGCCAGACGGGAGTGTCGTCGAACTTCCAGTCGCGTTCCTTCAGCAGGTACTGGAGGTTGTCGTTCTTGTGGTCTGCACCCGGGTCGAGATACGAGGTGGCGGCGGCGGGGTCCTTGGACATGATGCCGAGCAGGCCGTCGAGCGGGTCGTTGGCGAATCATCCGCCGTTCTTGCCGCTGAAGTCGCCCTGCAGATCCCAGACGTTCGGATCGCCGCCGCGCTTCTTGTCCTCGGCCGAGCGGATGTCGTCCGCCAGGTCGTGCAGGAACGGCGCCGAGTATCCGTCGCCGCTCTGCATCAGCGTGATCAGACTCTGATAGCCCCGGACCTGCTGCTCCCCGTGGCGACGACTGATGACGTTCGGAGCCTCGGCGGCTACCGCTAGGTCGAACTTCTCGACACCGGCCTTCTTCAGCTGCTCCCGGAAGTCCTTGTAGAACTTCGACTTCGGGTCCTGCATCGCGTTGGACAGAGAGTTGGCGAGCCCCTTCTCCAGGTCCAGGTAGGTCTGCTTGCCCGTTTTGTCATCCTGATACGCCAGGTCGTTGAGCTTGTTCGTGAACTTGAGCGTGTTCTGGGCACCCATCCCGTTGAGGAAGGTCTGGTTGAACTCGGTGCTCTTGGCGTTGTCGCGGAAGGAACGGTCCAGCTCGGCGTAGTCGGCTGCCGACACCTTGTCGCCGCTGTTGATACGAGTGGCGATGTCCTCGGCGTTACGGGCCTCGTACACCTCGATGTCGCCCTGCGCGTCGGCGTTGAAGCCGTTGAGGGTTCCGTCGTTGCCCTTGCCGAAGGCGTCCTTGTTGCTGTCCACCACGACCGCCCCAAGGGCGATCTTGACGCCGTGGTCGGCTTCGGAGACGGCCTTGACCCGGTCGTTGATGTGCTGCTGCCACTTGTTGACCGCGTCACGGCTGGTGGTTTGGCCGTCCGGGTCGTGGTGATAGGCGCTGCGCTCGGCGGGAGTCAGTTTGGCGTAGTCGAATGCGACCGTGCCCTGCTCCGAGACGGTCATGCCCGCCTTGATCGCGTCGTCGCGCGCGGACTCGAGGCGCTTCTTCAGGTCGGCGAACTGGGTGTGGGCATCGCGCAGCAGGCTCTCGACCGCCTTTGCTTGGATCTGCGCTGCGGAGTACTCGTACCGTGTGGCCGCGAAGCTCGTTTGGGCGACGCCGACACTGACACCGCTCCAGTCGGGCCCCATGGTGATCTTCTGGACACTGTCGCCGTAACGGGTCTCGACCTTCCTCAGCTCGCCCGCCATATCGTCCCACTTGCCCGCTGCCGTCGTCAGCAGGCCCAGGTCGGTCGACATCACTTCGTGGTACGTCAACATGTACTGCTCCGCCTTACAGACCGTTGAGCTTCGAGTGGGTGCCCAGGGGACGGAACCCGTCCCCCGTGCCGAGGTCGTTCTGTACGAACAGGCCCGAGGCGCCGCGCAGCGATCCCTTTTCAGAACCGAGCCGGCCCATCAGGACTTTCACCTGCTGGTCCCACGTGTCCGCCACCTTCTTCAGCCCCACTGCCGCGTCCCAGCCGTCGAAGCCCTTGACCGCGGTGTTGGTGCTCTCGTCCGCGTGCTCCGTCGCCTTCTTGGTGTTCGGCTCGAGCTCGGTCTGAATGGTGTTTGCGGCAGACCTCTTCTGCGCCGGCGTCGAAGCGAAAGTCCCACCGCCACCGCCGTCGGCCGCCGGAACACTGTTGAGCCGCATCGCCGCCTGATCTGCGGCCCTTGCTCTCTCGCCGCCCCACTCCTGCGTGAAGTCCCCCGACACGACCGTCCCCGTTCAACTCGAAAAGCCTTGTTTCCTGCAGACCGTCAAACTGCCTGTGTTCGCGGACGAACCACGGATCGACGACGGTCTGGGAGCTGCGAATATGCGCTGTGCCATGCCTGCCGCGTCCAGTACTGCCGCGGCAGCGACCATCGGATGCCGGGCACGGCGCAGCTCTCCTTGGCACACGGCATTCCTTGATCCTCTCTGTCGCTTCGCGGCAGCACACTGCCGTAGACCGGCAGTCTTCACCTGCCATCCGCTGCCGGTGGAGGAGACTTCGCTACCTGTGGCGCTGATTCCACGTAAGTGGCTTCGCCGAAGCGATGAGAACGGGGAGGGGGCGGAGCCGGAAGCGCCGTAAGGGCAGCTGACGAGATGTGCCGAGTGCCTGCGCGACGCCGCCTGCACCACCGGGCGCCGCATGACTCACACCGAGCCGGAGGCACGCCGCCGACGGGGAGCGGGCTGCAGGGCTGCCCAGCCCACCTGGGTAACGGCACGGCGGCAGCTCATCGATCACGCGTGCGGATTCATTGCGATCGAGCGCGGCTGCCGATCAGGTCGCGGGACGCGCGTATCTGCGTCGTGAACCGCCCCCACGGGGGGCGGAAAGAGCCTGTTCCGCCACTCCCGATCTGCGGCCCGGGCCTGGGGGAAGCCTGGGCCCCGTGGCCGCAGCATGCGAGTCTGGGATCAGTCCGATCTTCCCCTCCTGCCAGGAGGCACATGCCATGCTCCGTGCTCCCTGTCGTGGGCCGGTATCGCCACTCCTTCCCGCCGGTCTCGTCCTCACCGCGGCCGGTCTGGCGCTGTACGTGGTGCCCCGCTGCGGTACGCCGTTGTTCGCTGTCGGCGCGTTCGTGCTGGCGGTCGTGGCCGCGGTGTGGGTGACGGCCCGCCACCGCTGAAACGCGCAGCGCGTGGCATGATCGCCACGGACCAGCGCTGCTGCGCACCGGCATCGGACTGCACTCTTCTGGTGGCACAGACAGCGCCCGTCTGTCTGCGTGGCACCCTTGTTCCGCGCCATAGAGGTGTTGCGATCAGGGGGACGACGTGGCTGACCAGGCAGTATCGAACGAGCATGTGGCAGGGCTGCCCGATCTCCTGCACTCTGCCTGTCTCACGGGGCGCCGACTGACCCGCGCCGAACTCGAGGCCTGCCGGGTCCGGGGGGAACGGGCGGCGGAACTGGGCGTGCCGGTTCGTGGGCCCCTGCGGCAGCACGTGTGCGCGGCTCAGGAGGCACTTACGACCCTGCCCCCCGCAGCGGCAGGTTCATTGCTGGCCGTGCTGGAGCAGGCGGTGGATGCGTTCGTGGAGGGTTACGAGCGTGCCCAGCATCAGGCAGTACGCCAGGAGGAGGCCGCACGTCGGGAGTTCATCGACGACCTGCTGTACGGGCGCAGCGATCTGGGCCGGCTGGCTGAGCGTTCCGAACGGTTCGGGCTGCGTCTGTCCCAGGCCCACGCGGTGGCCGTGGCGACGGGCCCGGAGCCGTACGGGGACGGGTACCCGGTGGCGCGCGGGATCGAGTCGGCGGTGCTGGCCCGGTTCGCGGGCCGGCAGATCCTGCTGACCACGAAGGACGGGCGGCTGATCTGTGTGGCCCCCGGAGACCAGCCCGATGTTCTGGCGTTCTTCGCGAAGCAGGCTTACGCGGCCACCGACGGTGGCCGCGTCGCGATAGGCCGCTCCCACCCCGGTGCCGGGGGCGTGGTGCACTCCTACGAGGAGGCACTGAACGCCCTGGACCTGGCGGAGCGGATGGGCCTGGAAGGTCCGGTGCTGCACGCCGCGGATCTACTGGTGTATCCGGTCCTGACACGGGACCGGCAGGCGATGGCGGACCTTGTGGAAAGCGTGCTGGGCCCACTCCGCAAGGGGCGCGGTGGCGCCCGGCCCTTCATCGACACCCTCACCGCGTATTTCGACAGCGGTTGCGTCGCGACCGAGACAGCGCGGCGGCTTTCGCTGAGCGTGCGGGCACTGACCTACCGGCTGCAGCGGATCCACAGCCTCACCGGCGCCGACCCAGCCGACCCGGTCAACCGCTACACCCTCCAGACCGCGGTGATCGGCGCCCGCCTGCTCGGCTGGCCCGACACCGAGCTGTGAGCCCGCACCTCAGCGCGTGCGGTTCCTGCGGGCCGCCGCCCAGTGCTCCCGGATGCGGCAGCGAAGCCGGTGGGCCACCTGGCCGAGGCTGATCAGCAAGGCGGCGCTCGCCGCACACGCCACCAGCGAGGCAGGCGCGTCCCTGAGGTGCCCTCCACCCCACAACAACGCGGTGAGCCCACCCCACCACAGGGCGATGGAGACGGCCTCCACGCGCCGGCTGCGTGCCATGCCGAACCTCCCTTTCTCGCCTTCCCAGTGGAAGGGGCGGTCGGTTCTCACGCCAGGGCGAAGTAGCGCAGCCACAGGTAGACGGCCGAGATGGCGATGGTGACGGCGGTGACGACGAGGCCGTACTTGGTGAACTGCCAGAAGCTGATGGGGTGGCGGTTGCGTTCGGCGATGCCGAGGACGACGACGTTGGCGGAGGCGCCGATGGCGGTGGCGTTGCCGCCGAGGTCGGCGCCCAGGGCGAGGGCCCACCACATGACGTGGTCGGGGTCACCGCCCATGTCGGTGACGAGTTCGCTGGTGATGGGCGCCATGGTGGCGACGTAGGGGATGTTGTCCACGATCCCCGACAGCACGGCCGAGCCGCCCAGCAGGAGCATGGTGCCGCCCAGTTGGGCTCCGCCGATGATGCCCGCGAGGGAACTCGCGAGCTCGCCGATGACGCCGGTCTCGATGAGGGCGCCGACCATGACGAACAGGCCCGCGAAGAAGGCGAGGGTCGGCCATTCGACCTCGCCGAGCACCTCGCCGGTCTCGACCTTGGAGATCGCGATCAGCAGACCGGCACCCAGGAGCGCGACGACGCTGGGTTCGTAGTGCAGCACGGGGTGCAGGACGAACCCGGCGACGACCAGGGTCAGGACGCCCAGACCCTGAATGAGCAGCCGGGGCTCCTTGATCGCCTCGCGTTCGCGCAGCTTCATGATTTCGGCGGCGCGCTGCTCGTCGAAGACGAAGTGCTTGGCGAACATGAGTCGGCAGAGCAGCACGAGGACGAGGGTCAGGACCGCGGCCAGCGGGGCGAGGTGAACGAGGAAGTCGTTGAAGGTGAGGCCGGCCCGGCTGGCGATGATGATGTTGGGCGGGTCGCCGACGAGGGTGGCGGTTCCGCCGATGTTGGACGCGAACACCTCGGCGAGCAGGAACGGAATCGGCGACAGCTTCAGCCGGTCGCAGACCAGGAGCGTCACCGGCGCGACGAGGAGCACGGTGGTGACGTTGTCCAGCAGGGCGGAAGCCACGGCGGTGATGACGACCAGCATGGCCATCACCCGGAACGGTTTGGCTTTCGCCTTCTTCACCGACCAGATGGCCAGGTACTCAAAGAGACCGGTCCGCTTCAGGACGCCGACGATCATGATCATGCCGAGCAGCAGGAAGATGACGTTCCAGTCGATGCCGGTCTTGTCCGAGTGGAAGGCGGCCTTGTCGTCCGTGGCGCCGATGGCGAGCATCAGGGCCGCGCCACCGAGGGCCGCGGCGACGCGGTGGATCCACTCGGTGATGATCAGGACGTAGACGCCCGCGAAGACGGCGATCGCGGCCCAGCTCTGCCAGCCGCTCACGCCTTGCCTCCCACGTCGAGCAGATGGCGCATCAAAGAGGCGGCCGAGACCACCCCCACCAACCGGCGTCCGTCGTCGTCGCGGTCGACGACGGCCACCAGCGGGACGTGGCTACGCGCCATGAGGGCTGCGATCTGAAGAGCCCCGGCCTCCGGGCCGACGAAGGCCGGTTTGAACGTCCGCCGCGGGATCCACTCGGCCACGCTCTTGCCGGCCAGGTCCTCGGTGAGGCCGTCGGCGTACCGGTCGTCGATGACGGCTGCGAGCAGCGGGTCCTCCATGACGTACTCGGGCACCAGCTGCCGAACCAGCTGGGACCCGGGCACCACCGCGTACGGCGTCCCGTCGGAGTCCAGGACCAGGAGCGCGGCGAGGTCGTGCTCGGCGAGCAGACGGACCGCGTCCACGGCCGGGTCATCGGTGGTCACATGTGGATAGGGCTCGGCGAGATCACGGGCGATCATGGCGCTTCTCCTGGTCGGGTGCACTGCTCAGCGCGGGAACGGGGGCGGTCGGCTTTGGGGCGTGGTCGTCGTCAGTGGGGATGCCTGCCAGGTCTTCCACGTCGAAGAGGCGGGCGATCGGCACGTCGGTGCTGGAGTGGGCGATGATCGAGAAGGCGATGCAGACCGCGATCAGCGTGTACGCCTGTTCGCCCTGAGGGATGCCAGCCTGGAGCACGAGCAGGCCGTAGACGACGGACGCGAAGCCCTTGGGCCCGAACCAAGCGGCGACCAGCTTCTCCCGCCGCTCGATCCGCGCCCCCAGCAGGGAAACCAGCAGGGAGGCGGGGCGGATCAGCACGATCGCCAGCACCACGGCCGCGTAACCGCCCACCGACAGGTCCCCGAACAGCGCCGGGGTGAGCAGCGCGCCGAAGACGAGGAGGGCCGCGAACTTGGCCAGCTCCGCGAGCATCTCGCCCAGCGGCTCGAACACCGTCTTCGCCTCGGGCGAGACGGACGCCAGGACGGCGCCGGCGGAGAACGCCGCCAGGTAGGGGTTGGCATGGGTGAGGTGGCACAACGCGTACAGGATGATCCCGGTGGCCAGTGGCAGCAGCGGCTGGAGCTTCGGCTCGGCGCCCAGCAGCCGCAGCCGAACCAGGCCCGCCACCAGCAGCGGCAGCACAGCCCCGAAGACCAGACCGAGCCCGAGCTCGAGGGCGATCTCGCCGACGGAGGCATCCGCCTGGCCGGAAGTGGGGCCGGCCGCGGCGATGAGGAGCAGAACGACGGGCAGCGCGAGGCCGTCGTTGATACCGCTCTCCACGTTCAGCAGCTGCCGCAGCCTGGCGGGCACTTCCTTACGGCCCACGATCGCGGAGGCGAAGACCGGGTCGGTCGGCGCGAGCACAGCACCGACGAGGAACGACGTCGTCCAGTCCAGCCCGACCAGATAGTGGGTGATCACCGCCATGCCGGCCATGGCCAGCGGCATGCCCAGCCCCAGCGCACGGGCCGGGTTCCTCCAGTTCTGCCGCAGCTTCGGGAACGAGACGTGCATCCCGTCGGTGAACAACACCGCGAACAGCGCCAGATCGGCAGTCACCGAGACGATCTCACTGCCGGCCGTGATGTGGATCAGTCCGAGAAATCCGTCACTGACCAGCGCCCCGCCCAGCAGGAACAGCAGCGAGGTTGACAGAACAGTCCTGGCCGCGAGGCCGGACAGCAGCACGGCGACCAGCAGCGCCACACCAAAAACAGCGACGAGCACCATGACGTCAAAACCCCGATCCGCGAAGAGAGCTATCCCCATCGCCGACCAGACTTCCCGGCACACCACGGCGGACTTTACAGGTTCCATACGCCTCTTTGACGATTCCCTGACAGCAGTTGAGCGAACCGGAAGGTTGCCGGACTCCGGCATGAACGTGCCACCGAAACACCGTCTATCGTGGGCGTCCGATCCAGGAAGGTACCGATGAACGGCAACCCCACCTACCACGCGATCGCCCTCGCGGCCGGCACACTGCTCGCGCTGCCCATCCCCGTGGCGATCCTCACCGGCTGGACGCCACGCGTCCTGCGAGGGCGGCGACCGGCCGCCCGCCCCTACGCCTGGGCCGTCCTCGCCCTCTACACCCTCATGCCGCTCAACGCCGTCCCCCGAATGCTGGACGCATCTGCGGATGCCGTGATGGCCTGCACGGTCCTCGGCTTCGTCCTCATCGCGGCCGCTGTCGGCTGCTTCATCCAGGCCGAGCGCACGGCGCGGCGAGCCGGCACCAAGCAGGTGGCCTGACCATGGGCGGTCGCAGCATCACGGCGTGGGCGCGCCGCAACATCACCGAGCGCCGCCTGGCGATCGCCATGGTGATCGCAGGAACGCCCACCACCCTGGCCGGCGTCGCCCTATACGTCCTTCCCGGCCCCGGCTTCCCCTTCCTGGTCATCGGGCTCTCCCTGCTGCTCACCGGGCTCGCGATGCTGGGGACGACCCGCAAGAGCCCCTGACCGCCCGGCGTGGAGCCGAGCGGAGGAACCTGCGGCGAGGGGCCTTCGTGCCCACCCGACGCGAGGTATGGAGAGCCTGCTGAGGAGCCGGGCTGTGGGCGCGGTCAGACCCTGCGCATCGAGGCGGCCGTCCTTGCAGGTCCGCATCCACTTCAACGCGGCCGCCACCCTGATCCGGCGCTGCCGCATGACTTCACACCCCCGCATCCGTCCTGCCGTCTACGCCCCCTTCGTACGCCGCGACCAGGCGAGTGCGCGTGCCGCGGCCCCTGCCGGATCACGTGCGGCGCAAACCGGTCACCGCTGCTCGGCGGAGATCCACACGGCCGCCGCGGCCGCCGCGGCGAAGGCGCACAGAGCGAGGAGCGCACGGCTGTACTCCGGCAGCGCGTACATCGCGGCTCCGGCTGCGGTCAGCACGGCGCCGAAGGCGAACAGCGGCGAGGGACGCCCGGTTCGGGAAGGGCGAGGCATGGGGAGTGCTCCTGGTAGGGAGAGAGTCGAACCACCAGGCTCCCACGGCCCGGGCGCACGGTACAGGGCCACCGGCCGCAGGTTCCACCGCAGCTGTCCCGGTCAGGAGCCCGAGGCGTGGACGTCCTGGCGGCCGAGGAGCTCGGCCAGCCCCCGGCGTGTGGCGGCGAGGACGACCCGGTCCTGTGCCTTGAGGACGAAGCCCGGGTGGAGGTCCCACACCAGACGGGCGTGGGGTTCGGCCGCTTCGCCGGGCGTGGACGACAGGTCCGGTAGCCGTTCCTCCGGCGAAGCGCTGTCCAGGGCGATCACCCGCCAGGACCCCGGCCTAAAGGATTCGGCGACGGTACGGCCATCCAGCTGCGGGTGCCCGGCGACGTCCAGGGCCGCGAAGAGAAGCACGCGCCGCTCCACCGGGATGGCACCGAGAATCTGCCGGCCCATCATGGCGCCGGCGAAGGCGGGCGCGGCCAGGTGCGTGACGCTGCGACTGCGGGTGAGGGCGGCCGGGTGCGCGGCGCGCAGCGTGCGGTAGACGGCCGTGGCGAAGTCGTCCTCGAACAGTCGCATGACGACCCGGAGGTCCGGCCTGACCGCGCGCGCGTACAGGGCGGCCTCCAGGTTGGTGGTGTCGGCGCTGGTGAGGGCCAGGAGCGCGTGGGCGCGGTGGATCCGGGCGGCCTCCAGCACGCCCTCCTCGGTGACGTCCCCCAGAACGACGGGCACCCTCATGCGGCGGGCCAGCGCGAGACCGCGGGCCTCCGGGTCGGACTCGACGCACACCACCGGGATCTCCAACTCCCGCAGCCGGACCAGGACCCGGGCCCCGATCTTGCCGAGCCCCAACAGGACCACATGCCCGGAAAGTCCGCGGGGCGGACGGCGCAGCGCCGTCGCGCTGCGGAACGCCCCCAAGCCCTCCAGCGCGGCCGCGACCAGCACAGGCAGGAGCAGCAGGCCGACGAAGCCGGCCAGGATCTGCAACGTCTTGCGCTCGGGAGCCTCGTCGACCGCCGGGTCGTTGATCGCGAAGATGTCGAGCAGGGTGATGTACGCGGCGTGCAGGGGATGGTCGCCGGTGGTCAGCCAGGCCGCCACCGCCAGGCCTGCCACCGCAGCCACGATGCCGGCCAGCGACCAGCGCAGCCGCCGCGAGAAGAGTGACGCCACCGGCAGCGACGCCGCGGCCAGGCGCCGCCCCGCCACGGCCGGACCCGCATGCGTCATCGCCTCGAGCGCAACGATGCCGCGGCCGGTCGCGGCGGCCACCGACCGGTCGTCGGGCAGCAGTTGCGGCCCCTGGTCACCACTGCGGTCCGAACCTTCGCTTCCGGCCGGATCGGCGGCGGTCGCGGACAGCAGCGCCAGGGTGCACAGGCCCGGATCGGCCACCTCGCCCCGCCCCGGAGGCGTACGCTCCACCGCACGCAGCAGCAGGCCGTCGGCCTGGATGACCTTGCTGGTCCCGGCGATCGCGCTGGCAGCGAGCGCCGGCGCGGCGGTGTCCGCGTCCGAAAGGACGGTCGTCGACGAGTCCAGCTCGCGCAGGTCGATACCCGGCTCGGCGACGACCGCCGCCTGGTCCAGCAACTCCTCCAGGTGCTGACCGAGCTTGCGGTTGTACAGACGGATGACCAGCCGCAGCCGCGGGTTGAGCCGACGAGCCACGAGCGCGGCCCGTAGGTTTGTGTCGTCATCCTCGTACACCAGCGCCAGCGCGGCCGCCCCGGCCACCCCCGCCATGACCAGCGCCTCCTCATCCGGCTCCGCCGCCTCCACGACACGCAGATCCCGGCTACCGACGCGCTCTGCCTCGGCCCGCCCTGCCTGCCTGCTGCCAGGTACGCGCCCGCGCAGTCCGAGACTCCGTACGCTCCAGCGGCCGACAGCCCCGTGCGGCGCGTGCACGCCCGCCGGCACCACGAGCGTCACCTGCTCCCGGTACACGTCGCGCAGCTCGGCGGCCAGCCGACGGGCCAGACCGTCATCGCCACAGACAACCATCTGACCAGCGGGAAGAGGGAGTTGAGCCTGCAAGGAATTCGACACGGCCCCAGGATGCCTTGTACCCAGCACCCACGTGCGCCCCCTTTCCGGCTACGACGCTCCAAGCGGAGCCCGCGGCCGGCTGACAAGCGGGCCCCCGGCCTCCGTAACCTCGACCACGTGCGTCAAAGAGGCGTAAAGATTGCCGGAGTCTGGCAATGTGCGCGGCCCTTCCCAACTGCCACGATGCCGTTGTCCAGGGAGGACAGCGGTGCGACAGCGGGGGTGCTCATGGGCTTGTTTCTGAGTCTCGGCATCGGGGGGCTCGTGCTGCTCGCTGCCTCACTGGTGTTCGACGGGGTCCTCGAAGGTGTCTTCGACGGCGTCCTGGACGGACTGTTCGACGGGTGGCTGTCGCTGCCGGTGGTCGCGGGCTTCGTCTCGATGCTCGGTTTCACGGGGGCGATCGTGCTGGGGTCCACGGGTCTCGGGCCGGGAGCGGCAGCCGCCGCGGGGGCCGTGGCCGGAGCAGGCACAGGCTGGGCGACATACCGCTTCAGCCGGGCCCTGCAACGGGACGGCGACGGCAGCGCCCCGCACCATGCGGACCTCGTCGGTTCGGCGGGCCGGGTGGTCACCGCCATCCCGGCCGACGGCTACGGCGAGGTACTGCTGTCGTTCGGCGGCCAGCCGCTGAAGTACGCCGCGACCGCCGACGCCCCGATAGAGCGGGGGGCCGAGATCTGGGTGACGGCCACGCCGTCCACGACCTCGGTCAACGTCCGCGCCGTCAAGCGCTGAGCAGCACCACCAGAGCCTTCCACCTTCCGATCCTCTTTCCATCAACCCTTGAGTCTGCCCCCTTCCGGGAGGCAGGGGGGAACCACCATGAGTCCTGTTGTCACCGCGGTCGTGGGAGTCGTCGTACTCCTCGTCCTGCTCGCCCTCGTTGTCGTCACCCGCTACAAGGTTGCCGGACCCAGCGAGGCGTTCATCATTACCGGGCGCCGGGGCAAGCGGTCCACCGATCCGGAGACCGGGCGGATATCGACCGATAACACCGGTCAGAAGGTCGTGGTCGGTGGCGGGGTGTTCGTCGTCCCGTTCGTCCAGCAGCGCTACACCCTCGACCTGTCCAGCCGGCACATTCCGATAGCCGTGCGCGGAGCGGTCACGCTGCGCGGCATCAAGGCGAACCTCGAAGGCGTGGCGATCGTCAAGGTCGGCGGCAACGAGGACGCCATCCGCGCCGCCGCCCAGCGTTTCCTCCAGCAGCAGGACGGAATCGTCGGCTTCACCCAGGAAGTGCTCTCCGGCGCCCTGCGGGCCATCGTCGGCCGGATGTCGGTCGAGGACATCATCCGCGACCGGGCCGCCTTCGCCGGGCAGGTCGCGGAGGAGGCCGAGGCCAGCCTCTCCGGCCAGGGCCTCGTCCTGGACGCCTTCCAGATCCAGGACATCACCACCGAAGGCTCCTACCTGGAGGACCTCGGCCGTCCCGAGGCCGCCCGCGCCAAGCAGGAAGCCGACATCGCCGAGGCCAACTCCCGCCAGGCCGCCGAACAGGCCCGCCTGAAAGCCGAGGAGGAAATCGCCGTCGCCCAGCGCACCCTGTACCTGCGCCAGGCCGAGATCAAGGCCGAGACCGACGCGGCGACCGCCCAGGCCAACGCGGCAGGCCCGCTCGCCGACGCGGACCGGCAGCAGCAGATCCTGGCCGAGCAGGAGAAGGTCGCTGAACGCCAGGCGGCACTGACTGACCGCCAGCTCGACACCCAGGTCCGCAAGCCCGCCGATGCCCGCCGCTACCAGGCGGAGCAGGAGGCCGAAGCGTTGCGGGTGGCCCGTGTGAAGCAGGCCGAGGCCGAGCGCCTCGCCGCCATCGCCGCCGCCCAGGCGGAGGCCGAGCGGGCCCGCCTGACGGGTGAGGGCGAGAAGCAGCGCCGCTCCGCCCTTGCCGAGGCCGAGGCCATCGAGGGCGCCAAGCGCGGTGAGGCCGAACGCGCCCGCCGTGCGGCCATCGCCGACGCGGTCCGCCTTGAGGGCGACGCGGAGGCGGCGGCGATCGCGGCCAAGGGCGCGGCCGAGGCCGAGGCGATGCAGAAGAAGGCCGACGCCTTCGAGAGCTACGGCGACGCCGCAATGATCCAGATGATGGTCGAGGCACTGCCCCAAGTCGTGGCCAAGGCCGCCGAACCGCTGTCCGCCATCGACAAGATGACCGTCATCTCCACCGACGGCGCGAGCAAACTCTCCCGCACCGTCACCGACAACGTCGCCCAGGGCATGGAACTTCTCTCCTCCACCACAGGCGTCGACCTCGCCCAACTCCTGGGCGGCCTGACCACCGCCAAGACGTCCGCCATGCCCGAGCCCAACTCATCCAACGGCAAGATCGAAATCGCCGGCTAGCTCACACATCCTTGGGGCCCGCTGAGAGCGGGCCCCAAGACGCGAGCGCGAAGCGAGGGGGATGCCAGGTGAACTACGACCGTGAGCCGGTTTTCAAACGAAGCAAGTGGGGCACCCAGAGGTACTACTACAACCCGCGCAACCCCATCGGACTCACCCTGATCATCGTCTCCCTGCTTTTCGCCGGGACGATGATGCCTCATGGCGAACCGGGCAGGCCCCTTCGCACCGGAGCCCGCGCCCACATGGAGTCCGCCACGATACGAATACTCGTGGCCACCACCGGCGAGCACCCCCACACCCTGGCCGGCCCCGCTGCCCACCAGCCCGCCCGAGCCTTGAGCGGCCAATCGGCCGGTGCGTGGCCCCGAGAGCTGCCGAGCGTCTTGGAACGGTGGAGCACGTTCTTCCCGCGTTCCACAGCCCCTACATCCCTCCGGTCCGTGAGGCGGCGATCCCCTGCTTGCCTCGCGTTTGCGGAGCTGCGCTCCCCATTGCAAAGACGCAGGTCCGGCCACGACTTCTGGGGACGTCAGTCCAGGGTGCGCGATCAGGCTGTGATGAACTGATGATCGTTAACTGAAAGCAGGAGGGGGACGAATGGAAGCCGATGAGTCACCTCTGGAAGTGTCTGTTCCTGAAGACACCGCACCAGAGAGGGCTGAGAAGAGGGCCCGGGACGCGCGCCGCATCGAGGGTTGGTCGATCGCCTGGATGCTCCTCGCCATGCTGATCTGGGGATGCTTCATCTTCCTCATGGTCGCCGACTACGGCCCCGAGGTGTCCTCATACAAGGGGACCCACGCTGTGTGCCAGGGGCCGCTCGGCGATCCGTCGCCTCAGGACAGAGTCTGCCGAAGCGATGAGCTGCGGCAGTGGCCCGCGCTGATGGGAATCCTCGCGCTGGCGTCCATAGCGACTGTCACCGCAGCGGCAACCACGGTGTACGCCAAGGTCCTCGCCCGCCTGGCCCACAGCGACGGGTCCGGCGTGCCGCCACAAAGCTGACGTTCCGTCTGCGTGGACACCAGAAGGCCGCCTCTGGTCACCAGACCACCGCGAAGGCATCAGCACAGCCGCCCTGAACCCCGTGCAGATCACCGTATCGGCGAGTACCTGCGCGCAGCGCACTCGTCGTTCGGACGTGTTTTGGAACGTTGTGCGTCGGCGATGCGGTGAATCGACTTCCGGGCGACTACCTCTTCTCGAATGTCGGGGGCACCAACATGCTCATGTACTCGCTCGTCGACCGGCTGTGGCGTAGAGCCGAGCAGAGCGCGGGCATCACAAGGAAAATCACCTCGCACTGGCTGCGTCACTTCTTCGCTTCGGCGGGACTGTCCAAGGGGGTACCGGTGACGGATATGGCCGAGTGGCTCGGGCACCGGGATCCACGCATCACCCACGAGACGTACGCGCACGTGATGCCGGACACCCCGGGACGGCTGAGGGCCCTGATGGATTCGGTCTTCACGCGTGAAACCGAGCTGAGCCTGCCACTCGAGGTTGAGGCCGTGGCCCAAGCGGCTTGACGCCCAGTGGCGCGACCGGTCTCGCCCAGTCGGCCGTATCGCCGGACGGGCAACGCAAAGGGTTCGGTCCGCCCGTGAATGACCGAGTTCAACGCTGCGTAGTCAGCACCGAACCAGCACGGGAGTCAGCTCGGGGGTGCAAAACAGGCTAGCGGCGGGCCGTGCCGGTGATCCGCGCGTATCCGAGGATGTGGCCGGACATGGTGAACGCGGCAACGGTCGGCGGCGTGGACGCGGGTAGGCCGAGCGTGGGTACGTCGAGTGCATACACGGAGATCTCGTAGTGGTGGGTGAGGTCGCCACCGGGCGGGCAGGGCCCCAGGTAGCCGGCCTTTCCGGAGTCTCCAATTCCGGTGATCGCATCGGCCGGCAGCTGGGTGTCCACGCCGGTGTGACCGGCGGGGATGTCCCAGACGAGCCAGTGCCAGAATCCGGCTCCGGTGGGCGCGTCGGGGTCGAACATGGTGATCGCGTAGCTGCGGGTGGCCTGCGGAGCGCCACTCCACGACAGCCGGGGCTGCCGGTTGTCGCCGGTGCAGCCGAAGGCGTCGGCCCAGGTGTCGGCGGGGAGCGCCTCGCCGTCGCGCACGTCGGGGCTGGTCACCGTGAAGCGTTCGGCGGAGTCGGGTACGCCCCTGCGGATCTTGGTGTATCCGTAGCCCGGGCGATCGGTCGAGGGCGTGGTGGGCTCGGGTTCTCCGGAAGCGGTCAGGGCCACACCGGTGGCCGGCGCGGCACCGGCGGCGACGGCCGCTGCCACGCCCGTGCGCAGGGACTTCTTCATCGGTCCTCCTGAATCTCGGTGGTGGACCGATGGTCCGGACCGGGCGGACAGTGGGGGAAGGCCCTCTGGATGCTGGTATGCGCCGTACCACTCTCTGCTGTGGACAGGGGGCCGCGTTGCGGGGCGATGATGAGGTGTGGTGCACATGCGAACGGGGCGCAACGAGGAGCTGGCGCAGTTCCTGCGGGCGATGCGGGCGCGGCTGCAGCCGGACGACGTGGGACTGCCGGTCCAGGGACGTCGCCGCACACCGGGTCTGCGGCGCCAGGAGGTCGCCCAGCTGGCCGCCGTCAGCGTCGAGTGGTACGTCCGGCTGGAGCAGGGGCGGGCGAGCGAGCCCGGGACCGCGGTGCTCGACGCCCTCGCCCAGGCGCTGCGGCTGTCGCCCGCCGAACGCCGCCACCTGCACGTGATCGCCCGCGGCGAGGCGCCGGTGCCCCGCCCCGAGTGCCTGCCGGTGAGCGAGTCGCTGCGCGCCCTGATGGAAGGAATGCCGCTCCTGCCCGCCTACCTCGTCGACTTCAGGTTCGACGTACTGGCCCACAACAGTGCCGCGGCCGCGCTGTTCGGCGAGGACTTCGGCTCCGGCGTCGCGGACAACGTGGCCCGGATGCTGTTCCTGTCGCCCCGCATGCGGGAGATGCAGCTGGACTGGGCCCGGGTGGCCCGCGAGACGGTGGGCAACCTGCGCGCCACGCTCGCACGCCACCCCGACGAACCGCGGCTGCTGGAAGTGATCGGGGAACTGCGCTCTACCGGCAGGGAGTTCGCCCTCTGGTGGGACGACCACACAGTCAGACAGCGCGCTCATGGCACCAAACGGATCAGGCATCCCTCGGTCGGCGAACTGACCGTCCATTACGACACACTGGCCACCCTGGACGGGGCCGGGCAGTGCCTCATCGTCCTCACACCGGCCGACACGGCGGCCGAGACGTGTCTGCGCAGGCTGATGGCCGATCGCGCCGGCACCCTCGGCGGTCCCGGTCTGCACGCTCTGCCTGCTGCCCAGGCCCGGCACCCCGAGCTGCCCGGTGGCAGCGCGCAGCCCGGGCCGGCTCCCCGCCTGCGGCCCGGCCGGCGGTGACCGTGCCCGTGCCGCCGACGGCACCGTGGCGGGATCACGCACCACACGTAGGGTGGTTCCATGGAGATCAGAGAGTTGCAGTGGTTCGTGGCTCTCGCCGAGTGCGAGCACGTGACCTCCGCGGCCGAACGACTCAACATCGCCCAGCCCACCCTCTCCCGTGCGCTCGCCCGCCTGGAGAAGCGGATGGGGGTGGCGTTGTTCGACCGCAAGCAGAACCGGCTCCACCTCAACAAGTACGGTGAGGTGTTCCGGGCGCACGCGGTACGTGCCATCAGCGAGATGGACCGCGCGGAACAGCGCATCGCCACCCTGATCGATCCCGACACCGGGACCATCACCCTCGGCTTTCTCCACTCCTACGGGACCTGGCTGGTCCCCGCACTCCTCGCCGGGTACCACGCGATCGCACCGGCGACCACTTTCGAGCTGCGCGGCAGCGCCGCGGACGCCGTCGTCGACGGGGTGCGGCAAGGCAGGCTGGACCTCGGCATCACCAGTCCCCGTCCCGCCGACACCACCTTGCGCTGGACGCCGCTGCAGAACGAGCCGCTGTCCCTTCTCGTGCCCGTGGGCCACCGTCTCGCCTCCCACCACCGGGTACGGCTGGCTGAGCTGGCCGCGGAGGACTTCCTCGCGCTTCAGCCGGAGTTCGGCCTGCGCCAAGTCGCGGACAAACTGTGCGAGGCGGCCGGCTTCACCGCGCGGATCGTCATGGAGTGCACCGAACTCAGCACGCTCCGCTCGCTGGTGTCATCCGGACTCGGCGTGGCCGTGGTGCCCGCCACCGGTGACGCGTCCGCTCACCCCGCAGGCGCCGTCTCCGTCCCCTTGGCGGACCCGGGGGCCTTCCGGACCATCGGGGTGATCGCGCAGGCAGGCGGTCCGCGCGCCGCGGTCGCGGCGCGGTTCCACTACTACATCCGCTCCACCGCGCAGGCCTCCGAAGGCTGAGGGATCCGGCCTTGGGCCAGTGACCTGGCCACATGCGCGCAGTGCATCGAACGGCATGAGAAGCGTCATTTCACAGGGCTGATTCCCGGTCCGAGGATCGTCCTATGAACATTGATGCCACCACCGTCCCTGTGCGGTCGTGTGGAAACCGGTACCCGACGCGGGACCCGGCTCCTGGACCCGGTGCAGCCGAGACGGTTTCCGTACCGGAGCCGCAGCGGACCGCGCCCCTGCTGGGAGCGGTCTTCGTAGCGGCCGAGAAGAACATGGTCCGCGAGGTGCGGCACTTCACCTCGTCCCTGCTGGCCTTCTGGGGCGTGGCCGCTTGCGACCGCGAGTCGGCCCTCCTGATCGTCGGCGAACTCGGTGCGAACGCCGCTCAGTACGGGGGCGCGGAGCTCGCCGTTCGGCTGTCCCTGGAAGGGGTGACGCTCCGCATCGACGTACGCGATGGTGGCGCCCTTCCGTGGGCGCGAGCGGCCGGTTCCACGGCCCGTCCGGCCGGGGAGTGCGGGCGGGGGCTCACCATCGTCGACCACCTCGCCGATCGCCTCCGGATCACGACGTCCGGCCAGTGGCACATGGTCCGGGCCGACCTGCGCCTCACCCCGCCCGCTCCCCACGGGGGGACGTGATGGCCCTTGCTCCCCGGTACGCCCGCTCGTGGCTGTTCACCCCGGCTGACCGTCCCGATCGATACCCACGCAGGGACCGGCCGGGGGCGGACGCCGTCGTCCTGGACCTCGAAGACGCCGTCGCCCCCTGCCGCAAAGCGCTCGCCCGCCACCACCTCACCCGCCCCGGCGCCGTGGACGCACCGGTCTGGGTGAGGATCAACGACCGCACCAGCGAGCACTGGCGTGATGATCTGGAAGCCGTCGCCGGCCTGCCCGCCTTCGCCGGGGTGATGCTGCCGAAGGCCGAGCACGCCGAGCACGTGGCTTCGACGGCGGCCCTCCTGCCGGCCGGTACACCCGTCGTCGCCCTGGTGGAGACCTCGCTCGGCATGGAGAACGCCTTCGCCATCGCCCGCGAGAGGGCCACCTTCGCCCTCGCCTTCGGTGTCGCCGACTTTCGCCGGGAGACCGGTCTGGGCGACGCGCCCGAGGCGTGGGCGTATTGCCGGACTCGGCTGGTCATCGCGAGTCGCGCGGCCGGACTGCGCGGCCCCGTAGACGGCCCTGCCATGCACCTGGACGACATCGCCGCGGTACGCGCCGAGGCGCTCGCGAGCCGGGCCGGCGGATTCACCGGCAAGCTCTGCATCCACCCGGCGCAGACAGCCGTCGTGAACGCCGCCTACAGCCCGGCTCCCGAACAGATCGCCTGGGCCCGCCGGGTGCTGGAACAGGCCGCGCACAGTGACGGCGCCGCGGTCCGGGTGGACGGCGAGATGATCGACCGGCCTCGCCTGGACCACGCCCGCGACCTGCTGGAGTTCGCGGCAGCGGTGGACGGGTAGGGCGCTGCGGCCGTCGGCGGGTGCGCTGCCGGCCGCCGTTCGTTGGTCGTACAGGGACCCGCCGGCCTGCGAGGAGGCCGGCGGGTCCCTGTGCCATGGGGGAAGCGGGCCGAAGCACCCGCGTTCGTGGCGGCCCCGGTCAGTTCTCCAGGCCCGCCGCCGCCCTGGAGCGTTCGTCCCACACGGGCCGCACGTCGGCGAACGACGGCCCGTGGCCGCGCCGGTACACCATGAGCGTCCGTTCGAAGGTGATGACGATGACGCCGTCCTGGTTGAAGCCGATCGTACGCACGCTGACGATGCCGACGTCGGGCCTGCTGGAGGAGGTTCGTGCGGTCAGGACTTCCGACTGCGAGTAGATCGTGTCGCCCTCGAAGACCGGGTTCGGCAGGCGGACCCGGTCCCATCCCAGGTTGGCCATCACATGCTGGGAGATGTCGGTGACGCTCTGCCCGGTCACCAGGGCCAGGGTGAAGGTGGAGTCCACCAGGGGGCGGCCCCATACCGTCTGTGCCGAGTAGTGCCGGTCGAAGTGCAGCGGCGCGGTGTTCTGCGTGAGCAGGGTCATCCACGAGTTGTCCGTCTCCAGCACGGTCCGTCCGAGCGGATGCCGGTACACGTCTCCCACCGCGAAGTCCTCGAAATAGCGACCCTGCCAGCCCTCTACGGGGGCGCGGTCCTGGTCGGGGCGGCTGTGCTTCTCGTTCGTCATGACCTCATCCTCGGAACGTCGAGGGCGGCTTGTGAAATGACGGGATGTGCACCGGCCCATGTGCCACACGCATGGCCGAGCCGCCTCCTCGTGCCATGCGCGCCACGCATCGGGCGGTGGTCATCTCGTCATTTCACAGCGGCCCGCGGGCGGCGGAAGGGTGTCCCCACACATCCCGACTGCCCCGGAGGGCCCCTATGTCCGAGCCGCATCCCCCGCACCGCCCAGCCGCCGGACGGAGCAATGAACCTGACGGTGCATCAGTCTGCGGACCGCTCGCCGGTCTCGTCGTCGTCTCGCTCGAACAGGCCGTCGCGGCGCCGTTCGCCACCCGTCAGCTGGCCGATCTCGGCGCCCGTGTCATCAAGATCGAAAGGCCCGGTACCGGCGACCTGGCCCGCGGCTACGACCGTACGGTGCGCGGTATGTCCAGCCACTTCGTGTGGCTCAACCGGGGCAAGGAGAGCGTCCAGCTCGACGTACGGTCGCCCGAGGGCAACCGGCGGCTGCGCGCCCTCGTCGACCGGGCCGACGTCCTCGTGCAGAACCTCGCCCCGGGCGCCGCCGACCGCCTCGGCATCGGCAGCGAGCGGCTCGCCGGTGAAAGACCCGAGTTGATCACCTGCGACATCTCGGGATACGGCGGAACCGGCCCGTACCGTGAGCGCAAGGCGTACGACCTGCTCGTGCAGGCCGAGGCCGGGCTCCTCGCCATCACCGGAACCCCCGAGACCCCGTCCAAGGTGGGCCTGTCCATCGCCGACATCTGCGCCGGCATGTACGCGTACTCCGGCATCCTCACGGCGCTCCTGGAACGGACCCGTAGCGGCCGGGGCATCCGGCTGGAAGTCTCCATGCTGGAGGCGCTCGGCGAGTGGATGGGGTACGCCGAGTACTTCACCCGCTACGGCGGGACCGCTCCCGCCCGTACCGGAGCCAGCCACGCCACGATCGCACCCTACGGGCCGTTCCCCACGCGTGACGGTCAGAGCGTGATCCTCGGTCTCCAGAACGACCACGAGTGGGCCGCGTTCTGCGAGGCCGTGCTCGACCGGCCCCACCTGAGCGACGACGCGCGGTTCGGGGGCAACGCCGACCGGGTCGTCCACCGGGCCGAACTCGACGCCGTCGTACGGGAGACCACCCTGGCGCTGAGCGCCGCGGAGCTCGTCGACAGGCTGGACGGCGCCCGCATCGCGCACGCGGGGCAGCGCACCGTGCAGGAGTTCAGCGCGCACGAGCAGCTCCGGGCCCGTGGCCGCTGGGCCCCCTTCGACAGCCCCGTCGGGGAACTGCTCGGTCTCGTCCCTCCCGTCACCGTGGGCGGACGCACCCCCGCCCGGCTCCGTCCCGTACCCGCCCTGGGCGAGCACACCGACGCGGTCCTCGCCTGGATCGACACGCCCCTTGAGCACGCACCCGACGGAGGAACGTCATGAACACGGAACTGATCGGCGTGCTGGTCCTCGCCGTCGTCTTCGTCCTGGCCTCCGTCACCGGCCTCAACATGGGCGTCCTCGCCCTGACCGCCACCTTCCTGCTCGGCGTCGTGTGGCTCGGGCACCCCGCCAAGGAGGTGCTGGCAGGATTCCCGGCCGAGATGTTCGTCGTACTCGTCGCCGTGACCTTCCTGTTCGGCATGGCCCGCGCCAACGGCACGGTGGACTGGATGGTCCACTCGGCGGTCCGTGCCGCCGGCCACCGGGTGGAGGTCGTGCCATGGGTCCTGTTCCTGCTCGCCACACTGCTGTGCGCCACCGGTGCCGCCTCCCCGGCGGCGGTCGCGATCGTGGCGCCCATCGGCATCACCTTCGCCGTGCGCCACGGGATGAGCCCGCTGTACGCCGGGCTGATGGCCGTCAACGGGGCCGCCGCGGGCAGCTTCGCGCCCACCGGAATCCTGGGCGGCATCGTGCACTCGTCCCTCGCCGCGAACGACCTGCACGTCGACGGGGCGGCGCTCTTCGGAGGCACCTTCGCCATCAACCTGGCAGCCGCGTTCGTCACCTGGCTGGTCTTCGGCCGCCAGCGCCGAGCGGTGGCCATGCCCGCGAAGGACGCCGACGCCGCGGCGGCGACCTCGCCCGTCCTGAACGCCGAACAGGGCGCAACCCTGCTGGCGATGGTGCTCCTGGTGCTCGGAACCACCGTCCTCTCCCTGGACACGGGCCTGTTCGCGCTCACCCTGGCCGCGGCCCTGGCGACCGCCTTCCGTGCCACCGCCCAGCGGGCCGCGAAGGAGATCGCCTGGCCCGTCGTGCTGCTCGTCTGCGGGATCGTCACCTACATCGCCCTGCTGCAGAGTCTCGGGGTCGTCGACTCCCTCGGGGAGACGATCGCCGCAGTGGGCGCTCCGCTCATGGCCGCTCTGCTGATCTGCTACGTCGGGGGCGTCGTGTCGGCCTTCGCCTCCACCACCGGCATCCTGGGTGCTCTCATGCCGCTCGCAACACCGTTTCTCGCCTCGGGCTCCATCACGACCACGGGTCTGGTCGTCGCACTCGCCTCGGCCTCGACGATCGTTGACGCGAGTCCCTTCTCCACCAACGGAGCCCTGGTGGTCGCCAACGCGCCTGAACAACTGCGCTCGGACACGTACCGCAACCTGCTGCGCTGGGGCGCGGGCGTGTGCGCGATCGCCCCGGGCGCGGCCTGGCTCGCCTTCGTGGTGATCTGACGGGCAGACCTGCCCTCCGGACGAGGTGTGTTCCCCGCCCGGAGGGCCGGTGCGCATCCGGCGACCCGAGCGCGGGGAAGCGGTGAGAGTCCGGCGGCCTTGGCCGAGCCGACATGTTTACGTTAACATTCCCCTCCGGCGCTACGCGGGCGTCGGCCGCAAGCGTGTGGCCAGCATCGCGGTAGGACGCGCCCCGAACTGTGAGATCAGCTCCGCCGGGCGGATTCGAACAGGTCCGCCCGGACCGCTTCGGCCGGCGAACGCCGGCCCCCGCACCGGGAGTCACAGTGAAACGAACCCTCCACAGGGCAGTGAGAACGGGTGCCCTCTTATGCAGCGCCGCCGTGCTCGCCACCGGCCTTCCCTCCGCGGCCGCGGCCGGCACGACGGCGGCCAAGCAGCCCGGCACCGACCCGCCCAAGGTGGGCGCCGCGAACGTCCGGCAGACCCCGGACGAGAACGCGGCCCTCCTCGCCGGTGCCCGTGCGGGCCGGTCAGCCGTGGCGAAGGCGTTGGGCCTGGGCGGGCAGGAGGACCTGGTGCCCACGTCGGTCCTCAAGGACGCGGACGGCACGCTGCACACGCGCTACGACCGCACGTTCGCCCAACTGCCCGTGCTCGGTGGTGACCTGGTGGTCCACACCGCGCCGGGAGGAGCCGTCAAGGGCGTCACCAAGGCGGCGGGCGCCCCCATCGCCGTGCCCTCCACCATGGCCGGCGTGACCGCCGACTCCGCGGTGTCCTTCGCCCTCGGCCGGGCGAGGACCGACGGTACGAAGGACCCCGCAGCCCAATCCGTGCGCAAGGTCGTCTGGGCGGCTTCCGGTAGCCCCACGCTGGCCTGGGAGACGGTCGTCGGCGGCCTCCAGCGCGACGGCACGCCCTCGGAACTGCATGTCGTCACCGACGTGAGGACGGGCGTCGAGATCTTCGCGTACCAGGCCGTCAAGAACGGCACCGGCCACGGCCAGTACGGTGGCCAGGTCACCCTCGGTACCTCGGGATCCACCGGAAGCTACGTCCTCAAGGACGACACCCGCGGCGGCAACAGGACCACCGACCTGGGACACGCCCCCGACGACGACGCGCCCGGCACGCTCTTCACCGACGCCGACGACGTCTGGAGCGACGGCAGCCCCGGCGACCGCCAGTCGGCCGCGGTGGACGCCCACTACGGTGCCCAGCTGACCTGGGACTACTTCAAGGACATCCACGGCCGCAACGGCATCAGGAACGACGGGGTCTCCGCCCACAGCCGGGTCCACTTCGGGAACGCGTACTCGAACGCCTACTGGTGGGACCAGTGCTTCTGCATGACCTACGGTGACGGCGCCTACAACACCCACCCCCTCACCTCGATCGACGTGGCCGCGCACGAGATGACGCACGGCATCACGTCCTTCACGGCAGGTCTGCGCTACAGCGGGGAGTCGGGCGGGCTCAACGAGGCCACGTCCGACATCTTCGGAGCCGTGGTGGAGTTCTGGGCGGAAAACCCGTCCGACCCGGGCGACTACCTGGAGGGCGAGAAGATCGACATCAATGGCGACGGCACGCCGCTGCGCCACATGGACCGGCCCTCCAAGGACGGGGACTCCGCCGACCACTGGTATCCGGGCATCTCCCGGATCGACGTCCACCACTCGTCGGGTCCCGCCAACCACTGGTTCTACCTGGCCTCCGAGGGCAGTGGTGCCAAGCTCGTCAACGGCGTCACCTACGACTCGCCGACCCACGACGGCAAGCCGGTCAATCCGATCGGCCGCGACGTCGCCGCGAAGATCTGGTACCGGGCGCTGACGACCTACATGACGTCGACCACCGACTACGCGGGCGCGCGCACCGCCACGTTGGAGGCCGCCGCCGACCTGTACGGGAAGGACGGCGTCGTCTACAACAACGTCGGGAACGCCTGGGCGGCCGTCAATGTCGGCCCCCGCATGCTCCAGGGCGTCACGCTGACCAGCCCCGGCAACCAGGTCTCCACGACCACCGCGGCGGTCGACCTCCGGATCCGGGCCACCACCGGCAACCCGGGAGCCACCCTGACCTACGCGGCCACCACCCTGCCCGCCGGCCTGGCCCTCGACGCCTCGACCGGCGCGATCACCGGCACGCCGACCACGGACGGCAGCTCGGCCGTCACCCTCACGGCGGCGGACTCGACCGGAGCCGTCGACGTGGTCTCGTTCTCCTGGCTCGTCTACACCCCCGGCAACTGCACCACGACACAACTGCTCGACAACGCCGGCTTCGAGGAGGGGCCGAAAGCCTGGAAGGCCAACAGCAACTCGTCGTTGATCACTGCCGACAACTCCTGGCTCCCCGCGCGCACGGGCTCGTGGAAGGCCCTGCTCGGGGGCCACGGGAGCTCGGTGACCGACACCCTCACCCAGACCGCCTTCATCCCGTACGGCTGCCGGGCCACGATCAGCTTCTGGCTGCGGGTCGTCACCAGGGAGGAGACCACGACCGTCCCGTACGACAAGCTGACGGTCCAGGTGAACGGCGCGAGTCCGGCGACGTTCTCGAACCTGGACGCGAGCGCCGACTATGTCCGGCGGACCGTCGAACTCGGTGACTTCGAGGGGAAGTTCGGGACCTTGGCGTTCAACGCCAGGGAGGACCTGGCCGCCCCGACCTATTTCGTGATCGACGATACTGCTCTCCATATCCATCCCTGAGTCCCGCGAAGCGACGGGTCCCGTACAGGCCTGTGTGCGCCTCCGCTCCTGCGGAGGCGCACACAGGCCTTTTCGTCAGGGGCAGTTGACCATCGCGTCGCCTGTGTCGCGGGTGCAGGAGTCGAATGCGGGCCCGCCGTCGAGGCTGTCGTTGGCGTTGACGCCGTCGGCGGCGACGAGGGTGTCGCTGCCCTCCCCACCGTTCAGGGTGTCGTTGCCTCCCTCGCCCGTCAGCGTGTCGTTGCCGGTGTCGCCGTTCAGGGTGTCGTTGCCCTCGTTCCCGTTGAGGGTGTCGTTCCCCGGCCCGCCGCTGATGGTGTCGTTGCCTCCAAGGCCGAAGATGGTGTCATTGCCCGGGCCCCCGTTGATGGTGTCGTTGCCGGGGGTCGCTGCCGTCAGGCCGGTGACTCCGGCCGGTTCGTCGCCGACGAGGCGGTCGGCGTGCGGGCCGCCGTTGAGCCGGTCCTTGCCGCTGCCTCCGTAGAGGGTGGCCGGGGCGTCGAGGTTGGGGGAGACCGTGATGGTGTCGTCGCCGTCCTGGCCGCGGGCCTGTACGTCCGTGGGGAGCGGGCACGCCACGGTGCCCGGTGCCCGGGCTTCGCAGGGGGCCGAGGCATGTACCTCGGCAGTGGTGTCCGAGACGAGGACGATGTCGCCCTGGCGGCGGATGGTGATGTCGTTGTCCACCCCCTGACCGGCGGTGACGAGCAGGGTGCCACCGGACATCTCGACCACCGTGGCGCCCGCGAGGTCGCGCGACGCCGAGGCGAGTGGTGCCGCCGAGGCGACGGTGCCGGCCGACGCGGCGCACAGAAGTGCTCCCGCGGTGAGTAACGCGCAGATGTGTCGCACTGCCATGTTCGTGTGTCTCCCTCGTCGTCGGTACGCGTTCGTCGTGGGCACGTGCATCGTGGGCGGGTGCGGCAGTGGCCGCACCCGCGGGCCGGTCACGGGCATTCGGTGACGCTGTCGCCCAGGTCGGCGCGGCAGGTGTCGCTCTCGTCGCCGCCACGCACGTAGTCGTTGCCGCCGACCTCGTCGACGGCGTCGAGGGTGTCCCAGCCCGGGCCGCCGTCGACGAAGTCGTTTCCGGTTCCCGCGATCACCTGGTCGTTGCCGCTGCCGCCGCTCACCACGTCGTTCCCGGCGCCCGCGTTGACGATGTCGGCGCCGCCCCGACCCTCGATCGAGTCGTTGCCCGGGCCGCCGAAGAGGCGGTCACGGCCGCTGGAGCCGGTGAGCGTGTCGTTGCCGTTCCCCCCCGAGAGGAAGTTGGCGCCCTCGTCGCCTTCCAGGGTGTCGTTGGCGCCGCCGCCGTAGAGGCTGTCGTCCCCCGCGCCACCGATGAGGGTCACCCCCAGGCTCTCCAGGAACGACGTGACGTCGTCGGCCTGGTCACCGGCGTGGACGACGAGCTCGGTCAGGCTGCCGGCCCCCGGGCAGTCGGCCTCGTTGGCGCTGACCGCCCTGCACCCGCCCAGAGCGGTCACGGTGTCTCCGGTGTCCCTGACCCGGATGGTGTCGCCGACCTGCCACACCGAGATGGTGTTGCTCAGTCCCACGGCGGCCGTCACCGTGACGGACGTGCCGGTCCTGATCACCAGCGTTGCGTCCGCCGATGCCTCGGGTGCAGGCACGCCGGGCGTCGCGGCCGCCGGGCCGGCGAGGGCCAGTGTGAGGCCGAGGGCGGCGGTCACGCAGGCGATGGTGCGGGGTAACGCCTTGTCCATGGTCTACCTCCTGGAGAGCGTTCGGGTAGATCGGATGGCCTGAGCGCCCGCCAGGGCATGAGAACGACGTGGGCAGGCGTCGACCACGCGAGCAGCAATCATGATTCAACGTGTACGAACAGAATCAAACGTTGGATCGGGATGAGACTGAGGGTTCGAGGGATCGGTGTCAAGCAGCCCCTCATCCGTCCCCGCGCCCGTCTGGGTCTCGACCTGCGCCGATCCGTAGAGAGCGGATCTCATGAAGAACGGGCTTCGGCCAAAGTCGGCTCGATCCCGTGGGCATCAGCCGCGAGCGGCGGCGCCTGCCGCGCGGGCGGCCCTGCGCCGGCGGCGGAGCAGCAACCAGGCGGCCGACAGGAGCGCCAGGCACGCCGCGAAGAGCCACGGGGCCTTCAGGAAGCCGTCGGTTCCCGAACCGCGGACGTCGTCCGCGCTCGCCGTGACGGTGACCTGCCCCCAGCCCGCGAAGGGGGCTCCCGCCCAGGTCTCGGTGAGTCGGACCTTCTGCCCCGGGAGCAGTTCGGCCGGTACGTTGGCGAGCCGCCGTTCGCCGGGCCCTCCCACGACCACGCCGCCGGTGCGGAAGGAGACCGTGGGGGTGAGCTTCACGTTTCCCGTGTTGTGCACGGTGTAGGAGACGGTCGATTCGCGGGTGCCGGTCCACGGTATCTGCGGGCTCCGCGCTGTGAACCGTACGTCCTCCACGGCCAGGCCGGGTTGCCGCGGCCCCTCGACGCGCAGATAGATCCTGGCTCCGACACCGCGCTGGACGCCGAGGTGGGAGCCGTCGGCAGGCCGAACGCGGGTGTCGACCGCGACGAGGGCGCCCACGTGGTCGCCGGGCGGGGCGTCGCGGGGGACGGTGAGGGTGATGCCGATCGTCACCGCCGAGCGGGCCGGCACCGTGACGGTGTCGTGCTCGGGCTTTCCCCAGGCACCGACGTCCCGTTGGGTCTCCTCGATGCCGCGTACGGCCAGTCCGCCGTCGCGTTCTGTGTTGTGGGCGTCCGCGACGTAGAGGCGGAACGTCAGCTCCGCGGCTGTGGTGTTGGTGACGACCGCGCGGTCGGTGAGCGTCGTGCCGGGCCTTGCCGGCAGTTCGAAGGCCGCCCGCGGGGTGATCGTGGAGTCCGCGGGCCTGACCGACCATTCGCCATTGTCCGCCGCCCCGGCCGGTGTGGGGGAGAGGCTCGTCAGGAGGAGAAGGAGCAGGGTAATGAAGGCGGTGCGCATGGCTCGTCGGCTTTCCTGGCGCCGCGGGCCGGACGCGTGACGTCCGGCCCGCGGGCGCTGTCAGAGGAGGGTGAGGGAGAGGATGCCGGTGTAGCTGCCGACGGGGGTGTACTTCGGGATGTCGAGGGACACGGTGGCGTCGGCGGTGAACTCCCCGCCCGTCACGTCACCTGCGGCGGCAGAGGCCAGGGTCGCGCCGTCCGTTCCGACGACGCCCGGGCTGCCCGCGGCGCACGTGCTGGGGCTGCCGCTTCCGGTGGAGCAGACGGGCGTCCACGTGAGCCGGTTGGCCTCGACCTTCCCGCGCGGTCCGGCGAAGTCGGTGACCTTGCCGGTGAGTGACCAGCCGGCCGTGCCGCCGCGGAAGTCCTTCACGGTGACGGTGCCCAGCTGTCCGGCCGAGGTGCCGCCGGTACCGAAGTCGACAGGGGGGAGCCGGACGGGGTCCGCGGTGGTGGCCATGGTCAGTACACCGGCTCCGACCGACGCGGTGAGCTGCCGTTCGGCCGTACCGGGGGCCGGCGGGTCGGCCGGGTCGGCCGGGTCGGCCGGACCGCCTGCGGCGGAGACCTTCCAGGCCTGGCCGGGCGAGCCGTCGCACGCGGACTGGACGATCCCGGCGCCGGCCGTCGTGGATCCGCCCCGGACGGCGAGGCACTTGCTGCTGTGCTTGGCGACGATGCGCACGTACCCGTCGGGGAGGGTCTCGAAGCGCCAGCGCTGGTTGTCCTTCCAGCCGCAGTCGTACTGCTTGACCTCAGCGCCGTCGGCGGTCGACTCGTCCGCCACGTCCAGGCACTTGCCGCTGTGCTGGGCGAGGACGCGCACGTAGCCATTGCTGTTGTCGGTGAACCGCCACTGGCTGTTCAGGGTGCCGGCGGCGCAGGTCTCCTGGGTCACCGGCACCTGGTTGTCGGAGGAGCTGCCGGGCACGGCGGCGCAGGCGCCGCTCCCCTTGTTGGTGATCGTCCGGGGGTCCCCTCCGGAGCCGGATATCCGGCCCGTCGCGGTGTCGATCGAGACCTGGGGGTACCACGGAAGGATCATGGTCGTGGCCGTGGGGAACGCCAGCGGGAGCCACACGTACGTGGAGTCGTTGACGTGCTTCGGGTCGGACCACACGCCCGCCCAGCGGTCTCCCATGTAGAGGAAGGAGGTGGTGTCGCTGCCTTCCACGGGCAGGACGAACGCCGTCTGCGAGTGGTGGCCGTTGTGGCTTCCGACGTCCTTCATGGGCGACCACGGTCCCGCCAGGCTGGTGGCGGTGGCGTACTTCTGCTGGTTGGGGTCCCAGTAGCTGGTCCCGGAGGTGAGCATGAAGTAGACGTCACCGCGCTTGAACAGGGCCGGTGACTCGCGGTGCTGGCCCGGCCAGGGGTTCGCCACCAGGTCCTTCACCTGTGTGTAGTCGTCGCTGAGCTCGTAGATGTGCAGGTCGGCGTTGTAGTTGGCCGAGGAGATCATGTAGGCCTTGCCGGCGGCCTTGTCCTCGTACACGGTGATGTCGCGGGACATGTGCTCGGCGCCGGAGGCGTCCTTCGGCCGGAAGGATCCCTTCCAGGTGTAGGGGCCGTCGATCGTGGAGGACACCGCCACGGCGGCGCGGGCCTCGGCGTAGGAGGCGTCGGCCTCTTTGTGCATCCACATGACGAACTGTTTGGTCTTCTCGTTGTAGAGGACCTTGGGCCGCTCGATCACGGCGGAACGTATCTCCGGGTCGGCCTCCTGCGTCAGGACGTGGCCGCGGGGCTCCCAGTTCTTCAGGTCCTTGGAGCGGTACGCGGAGACGTAACGGAACTTGTTGTCGTCGCCGCGGTCCTCACCGAACCAGTAGTAGTAGTCGTCGACTTTGAGTACGCCGCCACCGTGCGCCTGCACCCCTTGTCCCGCGGTGTCCGGGAACTGGGTGCCGGGTTCGGTGGTGACGGGCGCCGCCAGCGCCGTCGGCGCCCCACCCAGAACGGGGAGGAGCAGGCTCAGGCCGACGAGGACGGATCTCACTCTTCGCATGCAGATCCTTGATGTCACCGCGCGCACGCCGGCACCTGGCACATAGGGAGTCCCGCCCCCCATGTGCACAGGAACCAACATTTCTGCGCGTGAACCAACAACTTTGAGCAGAGGCTGGCGCACGCATCACCTGAATGTCAACAGCTCGTAAAAAAATTCGACATTCCGTGCATGACCGCCACCGCAGCGTCACCTTCGGGGTAGGGCGCCCCGGGTCAGATCGTGGTCGCCAGCGGGACGGAGATCTGCTTCAACCAGACACCGGCCGCGAAGTCCCGGGCCTTGATGACGACGCGGTCGCGGTGCACCTCGACCTGGAGGCCCTGGTTGAAGACGCCGGGGACCGTGCTCTCGCCTCCTTGGCCGTTGTCGGCGAAGCCGGTCTGCACGGCCCCCGTGTTGATCACCGAGAACCCGTCCAGGTTCGCCGTCCCGGGCACGACGCGCCGCACGTACCAGTCGGACAGCGCCAGGTCCCAGTGCGTGTGTCCGCTGAACAGGAACACGTCGCGGTGGCGCCCCAGCAGCCCGAGGAGCGCGTCCGCCTGGAGGTAGTCGGTGGCGTAGAGCTTGTTCCGTGTGCCCGAGACCGTGTTGGGCAGGGGGTGGTGCGTGATCAGCATGACCGGCTTGCGACGTGCGCTCCAGTACCGCAGGCGCCCCTCCAGCCACCGCAACTGCGCCTCGCTCAGCCATACTTCGTCCCAGAGCTTCGGGTCGTGGTAGTGCATGTACCGCTCGGTGCCGATGGTCAGGACGGGGATGCCGCCGAAGGTGGTCTCGGCGTACACCGTGCCGCGCCCGGCGAACCGGTGAAAGCTGCGGAAAAGGGAGTCCTCCGTGGCGCCGTTGGGCCAGGTGGCCAGGGAGAGCGTCTGCGGATCGGCGTACTTGGGCACGTAGAACTCGTGGTTTCCGATGGCCCACGCGACCTCGCGCGGGCGCGGGCCCCGTTCCAGTACCTGCCGTACCGCCGCGTATTCGAAGTCGTAGCCGCGCGGAGTGATGTCGCCGGCGACTGCGAGCCCCGAGCCGTGCGGGGCCGTGGCCCGGATGTCGCGCAGGGCGACGGCGAAGTCCCCCAGGTCGCCCTGGATGTCGCTGATGACGTTGAACGTGGACAGTGGCGCGGTGGGGGCGTGGCCGAGCGGCTGCGCCGCGGCGGGCGACGGGGTCGCGGTGCCGAGGGCGACGGCGCCGGCCGCCGCGGTGATCAGAGACCTGCGTTTCATGGTGGCAGCCCTTCCGGGGGTGTGGGGCGCGATCGAGCGACCCGTGGGGGAGACGCCACATGTTTACGCAACCAAAGCGGCCGGCACATGAATGACGGGCAACGCTTCCCCCGACCCGGCACCGCCGGTGACGGGCCGCAGGGTCCGCCACCGGCCGTGCGTGCCGCGCCGTCGGGACTACCCGCCCGCCGGGTCCGCGCGGATGGTCCAGGACTGGTTGCGGCCTGTGTTGGGCCGGTAGGTGCCGACCGGGGCGCCGTCGGCTGTGGAGGCGCCGGTGACGTCGAGAAGGGTGCCGGTCGCGCTGTTGATCAGGGTGTGGTGCCCGTCTCCGGAGGTGGACAACATCCACTGCTGCTGCGCGGACGGTCCCGGAGGAAGCAGGGTGAGCTCACCGTCGGCGACAGCGAGGGCCTGCCCGCTGCCCGCGTTCGTCACCCGGTACGAGGCCGTGCTGCTCCAGTCGCCGGGCGCCGACCTGGTGAAGGTCCACTGCTGCGCGGCGTCGGACCGGTTCGGGGGGCGCTGGACCACGGCGCCGCCGGCCCCGGCCCGGGCGGCCGTGAGGGCCAGACCGCTGTGGTCGTTGACGAGGAGCCGGGGACCGGCGCCGGGGGCCGCCTGCTCGGGGTCGACGCCGGACGTGCCCGGTACGACGAGGGTGGTGACCGAGTGGGGGGCGAGGGTCACGGTGACGCGTTTGCCGGTGACGGCGACGTCGGCCTCCCGGTGGACGTTGCGGGTCGCGTCCGTGGTGTAGCGCTGCACCGGAGCGGCGGTGACGTGCCGGAAGCCCGTGAGGTCCAGGGTGATCGTCCGGGCCGAACCCGTGGCATTGGTGTGGACCACGACCGCGCCCTGGCCGCCTGGGCGCACTGCGGCCAGCGTGTGGTCGTCGTCCGTGGCGATGACGCGGGATCCCGGACGGATGAACCGGCTGTACTGGGCCATGGCCCAGTACTTCTTGTTCTTGCGCAGCGGCTCCCTCGCGGCGTCGGCCGGGGTGAAGTCGGTCTGGATGAGGCCCCAGTTGGAGTCCTCGTGGGCCGGGGTCATGTTTTCGTAGTCCTCCACGGCCTGCCACAGCACCCAGGCGCGCGGTTCGAGCTGCGTGAGGTCGTCGGTGATGCGCTCGGCGAGGTCGAGGGCGGGGCTCATGTCGGTGAAGCTCTGCGGGACCGCCCCGCCGAGGTCCACCTCGGACATCCACAGGGGCTTGTGCGCGGCCTTGGCGATGTCCCGGACCCCGCTGCGTCCCTGCGTCCCGTAGGTGTGTGCGTTGAGCCGTCCGACGGCGGAGCGGGTTGTGCTGCCGTAACTGTCCCAGTTCGCACGGAACATGTCCGGGTTCGTCTCGTCCATCGCTGCGACCGGCGTGCGCAGCCCGTTGCGGTCCAGCTCGGTGCGCAGCGCCGTGATCATTCGGGCCTGGGAGTCGCGGGCCCAGTGGGAGCCTTCCTGGCGCCCGCCCGCGCGCCAGTAGGCGGTGTCCGGTTCGTTGACGGGAGACACGGAGGTGAAGGTGACGCCCGTGCTGTTTTGTACGCGCTGCACGGTCCCGGCCAGGTAGGCGGCGAACGGCTCGTACTGGTCCGGTCGAAGGTTGTCGTGCAGCGGATCGACCGCACCCGAGGCGAGTCCGCTGTGGGTCATGAAGTAGGGCGGTGAGTTCGAGAACGCCTCGAAGGTGTCGGCGCCCCGGGCCTTGGCGGCCTTGAGCCACCAGCGCTGGTTGCGGTCGGCGTACGGGTCCCAGTGATCCGGATTGTCGGGGTCCCACCCGTGGGGCGCCTCGGCCCCGGACCGGCTCCAGTGGCCGGGTACGGCAGCCCCGGCGCGCATGTAGGGCGCGGTCTCGGTGCTGTCGCCTCCGCCGATGTTGTAGCGGGCGATGGTGAAGCCGAGTCCCTCATTGCCGTAAAGGGCGTCGGCGAGCCGGTTGCGCTGGGGGTCGGGCCAGCCGCCCGTGACGTTGGCGAACCACGACAGCGCGGTACCCCACCCCTCGAACGGTGCTTGCTGGTATGCGGGATCGAGGCGGACCGGGACCGCGGACGACGGGACGGGATCGGCTGCGGCCGGAGGTGCCGCCGTACCGCCGGCGAGGAGTGCGCAGGCGGCCGCGAGTGAGGTCGCGAGAGCGGTGGGCGTACGGCGTCGGGCGCCGCTCGGGGGCCTGTTTCTGGTACCGAGCACAGATCGTCTCCTGTCGGAAGCGGATGCGTACACAGGGAGGGCGGGCCGCGCCGGGCCGATGGAGGCGGTTGCGATGGAGCCGCTTCGGCGTCCTCCGGCAGCGGGCGGGCGTGAACGTGTCCCGCCAGGCGCAACGTAATGTTTACGTAAACATCACACAGTGGGGAGAGTGTCGAAGCGGCGGGCAGGCATGTCAAGAGAACCGGCGAGTAGCATGCGTCCCACCCATTCGGTGCACAGCGCTAACATCCGTACGGAGTGCACCACGCACTCGGCTCGGAGTAGGGGTTCGGAGGTCCGGTTCATATGCCGCGCGAGGTCGGAGCAAGATCACCGAGGTCCCGTCCGCTGCGCCAGTCACCCTCCATGGCCGACGTCGCCGCGATGGCGGGGGTCTCGTCGCAGACGGTCTCCCGTGTGGCCAACAACCGGGAGAACGTCGACGCGTCCACCCGCGAGCGGGTGCAGGCCGCGATGAAGATGCTCGGGTACCGCCCCAATACGGCCGCCCGGGCGCTGGTCACCGGGCGGTTCGGCACGCTGGGCGTCATCAGCTTCGACATCAGTGCCTACGGCAACGCCAGGACCTTCGCCGCCATCTCCGACGCCGCCCGCGAAGCCGACCTGTTCGTGAATTTCATGGGAGCCCGGGCGCAGACCGAAGCCGCCGTGCGCCAGGCGTTCCAGCAGCTGATGGTCCAGTCGGTGGACGGCATCATCCTCATCGAGTCGCAGATCCTGGACACCCCCGAACTCCGGCTGCCGTCCGCCGTTCCCGTGGTCTTCGCCGACGGGGACACCGGTCACCGCTACGCCAACGTCGACGTCGATCAGGCCGAGGGCACCCGCAGCGTCGTGGAGCACCTGCTGGGCCTCGGTCACCGTACGGTCTGGCACGTCGCGGGGCCCCGCGACTCCTACGCGGCGCGCCGCCGGGCCGAGGCGTGGCACCGCTCGCTCAAGGATGCGGGCACCGTCGTACCACCACTCCTCTACGGTGACTGGTCCGCGGCCTCGGGTTACCGCGCCGGACGTGAACTGGCCGGCCGCCCGGAGGTGACCGCGATCTTCGCCGCCAACGACCAGATGGCCCTCGGCGTCATGCGCGCCCTGCAGGAGGCGGGTCGGCGCGTGCCGCAGGACGTGAGCGTGACCGGATTCGACGACGTTCCCGAGGCCGCCTTCTTTCCCGCCCCCCTCACCACGGTCCGGCAGGACTTCGACGCCGTGGGCCGCCACTGCGTCGGACTGCTCCTCGATCAGATAGGCGGCGTGGCGGGCAGCCCGCGCCAGGCATCGGTGGCGCCCGTCCTGGTGGTGCGCGAGAGTACGGCGGCCCCGGCCGCCTGAGCGGCCGGACGCCGGAGCGCCCTCAGGACGTTCCGGCCTTCGCCGCCCTGGCGGCACGGCGCCCCGCCGCCACGGTGCCGAAGGTCTCGCGGTCGTCGAGGAAGCCCTCGAGCGCGAAGGTGGCGGCTCCGAGGTTCACCGGGTTCTCCGGCACGGTGCTCAGCTGGAAGGAGAGCGCCTGGAGCGTAGCCGGTAGAGCGTGCGCCGCGATGACGTCGCGGGTCTGCCGCAGCAGCGGCTTGCCGAGCCGGTCGGCCACCCAGCCGCCCAGTACCAGGGTCTGCGGATTGAACAGGTTGAGGAGATCGGCCGCGGCCTCCCCCAGGTGACGGGCGGTCCGCGCCACGGTTTCGGTGGCCACCGCGTCGCCCTCCGCCGCGGCGCGGGCGACCTTGCTGACCACGGCGTCCTCGTCGGGGTCCAGGAGGGGGCTTTCCGCGTCCAGTTCCCGCACGGTGCGGGCGATGCCGCGGGTGCTGACGTAGGCCTCGACGCATCCCCGCCTGCCGCACCTGCACTCCCGTCCGTCGCGGACCAGGCAGGTGTGGCCCCACTCCCCGGCGCTGTTGGTGGCGCCCCGGTAGAGGGCCCCGTCGACCGCGATGCCCGCGCCGACGCCGGCCCGGAGGGTCAGTACGAGTAGGTCGTCGACATCGCGTCCGGCGCCGAACCACATCTCGGCGACCGTGCCGGCCTTGAGGGGGTTGTCGAGGTACAGGGGCATCGGGAGGCGCTCGGCGAGGAGGGAACGCAGGGGCACGTCGCGCCAGGACCAGTAGGGCGAGAAGACGGATACGCCGCCCTCGCGCTCCACGAGACCGGGGATGCTGACCCCCGCGCCGAGGATGCGCGGGGGCGCGCCCGAGGCGTCCGAGAGGCCCTCGACCCCCGTGACGATGGCGTCCACCACGTCGTCCGGACGGACGTCGGTCTGCGGCAGCGGCAGCCGTACGCTGCGCAGCACCGTCAGCGCCAGGTCGAACAGCTCGACCTGGACGGAGGTCTCCGCCACGTCGATCCCGACCAGCGCACCGCGCTCCGCGTTGACCGCGAGGCGGGCCCGCGGGCGCCCGCCCTTGGAGTCCTCGTGGCCTGCCTCGCGCAGGACTCCCGCCTCCAGCAGCTCCACGACGAGGTTGGCCACGGTCGCGAAGGACAGGCCGGTGGCCGCGGCGATCTCCTGCCGGCTCACCGGGCCGGGGGCGGCGAAGACGCACCGCAGCGTGTCGAACCGGTTGCGGCGGCGGATGTCCTGGGCGGTGCGTTTCGCCATGGGTGCGTCCTTCCGTGTGAGGGCAGAGGTCGTCGTCGTGTGAGAGGCGAGCTTATTCCATGCATTGGACGATGTGTATTTACATGAGTTAGAAGAACTCTTAGAGTTTCGTCGCAACGAGAGGAGCGACACCATGCACCTGACCGCACTGCCGTGCGCGCCCGTGCCGGGACGCCTGACCGAGGGACCCGTTTGGCACGCCGGACGCGGTGACCTGCTGTGGGTGGACATCACGGCGGGCCTCGTCCACCGGGCCCCGCTGGTGGCCCGCGACGACGACAGCGGTCTGCCGGACCTGGGGGACCGGACGACCGTCAGCCTCGACCGGCCCGTCGGAGCGGTCGCGCCCTGCGCGTCCGGCGGGCTCATCGCGGCCGCCGGAACCTCCTTCCTGCGCGTCGACGAGGACGGCGTGGCCACGGAGTTCGCCGCCCCCGCCGTCCCCGACGACGGCACGCCGCGACGGTTCAACGACGCCAAGTGCGACCCGAGCGGGCGGCTGCTGGCCGGCACCATGGCGTACGACGCGACCCCCGGCGCGGGCGCCCTCTACCGCCTCGACCCCGACGGCACCGTGACGACCGCCCTGAGCCCCGTCAGCATCTCCAACGGCCTCGGCTGGAGTCCTGACGGTCGGCTGCTGTACTACGCGGACAGCCCGACGCACCGTGTCGACGTCTTCGACTACGACCCCGTCACCGGCACCCTCTCGGCCCGCCGCCCCTTCGCCGACACCAGCCCCGCCGGCATGCCGGACGGCCTGGCCGTCGACACCGAGGGCCGGGCCTGGGTGGCGGTGTGGGGAGCGGGACAGGTGAGGGCCTACGCCCCCGACGGCGCGCTCCACGCCGTCGTGACGGTCCCCGCCTCCCAGGTGTCCAGCTGCACCTTCGCGGGCCCGGACCTGGACCTCCTGATCATCACCACCGCGGCCGACGGGCTGACGGCCGCGCAACTCGCGGCCGAGCCGCACGCCGGCCGGATTTTCATCTGCCGGCCCGGTGCCACCGGTCTGCCGGTCGCGCCCTTCGCCGACGATCCGGCGCAGTTCTCCGGGTCCTCCACCACCTCATACGACCTCCGAGGTTCCGCATGACGACCGCCCCCCTGGTTCCCGCACTCGCCGTCGCACCCGTGATAGCGATCCTGCGTTCCCAGTCGCCCCGCCACTTCGCCGCCACGGCCGACGCCCTGCACGCAGCGGGCATCCGGGCCATGGAGTTCACCCTCACTACACCGGGAGTCCTGCACGCGTTGCGCGAGTACGCCGAGTCCAAGCCGGCCGGTACCGCCCTCGGCGCGGGCACCGTCATGACCCCGGCCGATGCGATGCGCGCCGTGGAAGCCGGCGCCACCTATCTCATCACGCCGGCCATCTGCCTGGACGTCATCAGGGAGGCCCGTCGCCTCGGCGTCCCGGTGCTCCCCGGCGCCCTGACGCCGAGCGAGATAGTGGCGGCGTGGGGGGCGGGCGCCACCAGGGTCAAACTCTTCCCCGCCTCGGCCGGAGGCCCGGAGTATCTGCGCGCAGTCCGGGCACCCTTGCCGCACGTCCCGCTCGTTCCCACGGGAGGGATCGACCTCGACCAGGCGCCGGCCTACTTCGCCGCGGGCGCGAGCGCCCTGGGCATGGGTAGCCCGCTGATCGGGGACGCGTGCGAGGGCGGCGACCTGGACGCGCTCCGGGAACGCGCCGCCACACTGTTGGACGGCATCCGCTCGTGACCGCGCTCGTCACCCTCGGGGAAACCATGGCCGTCCTGGCGGCCGACCGGCCCGGCCCGCTCGCCTCCGGCACTTCGCTCCGTCTGGGATTCGCGGGCGCGGAGGCCACGGTCGCCATCGGCGTCAGCCGCCTCGGCCACGCGGCGTCCTGGACCGGGCGGGTCGGCGCCGACAGCGCCGGCACGATGATCCTGGACGGGCTGCGCGGTGAGGCCGTCGACGTCACCCGCGCACGCGTCGAGGACACGGCACCCACCGGGCTCATGCTGCGCGAGCGACGCACACCCGACCACACCCGTGTCACTTACTACCGGCGCGGACTCGCGGGCGCCCGCCTCGGCCCCGAGGACATCGACCCGGAACTCGTCGCCCGGGCCCGGGTCCTGCACGTCACCGGCATCACCCCCGCCCTCGGCGACGGCCCGCGGGCGGCCGTACGGCGAGCCGTCGACCTGGCCCGCGCCGCCGGCGTCACCGTCAGCCTGGACCTCAACTACCGGGCCCGGCTGTGGAACCGGGAGGAGGCCGCAGCCGAGCTGATCCACCTCGTCACCCGCGCGGACATCGTCTTCGCCGGTCCCGACGAGGCCTCGCTGGTCGTTCCCGAGGCCGAACCCGCCACCATGGCACGCGACCTGCTCGACCTCGGCCCGCGCGAAGCGGTCCTGAAACTCGGCTCCCGAGGGGCCGTCGCGGTCACGCCCGGCGCCGAGGCCGTCCAGGACATCGTGCCGGTCACCCCGATGGATCCGATCGGCGCGGGCGACGCCTTCGTCGCCGGATACCTCGCGGGGCTCCTCGACGACACCGACCTCCCAGGCCGGCTCCTGCTCGCCGCGACGTGCGGGGCATTCGCGGTGGCCTCGCCCGGCGACTGGGAGGGCCTGCCCCGGCGTGCCGACCTGGACCTGCTCCACGGAGCGGACGTCACTCGCTGACCGGTGCCTCCCGGCCCCCGTCCACCAGCACGGCTCGACGCCACCCTCCACCCACTGCACCCCCACCCACTCCACCCACGAAAGACCTGCCATGAAGCGATTCACAGGGCGAACCGCCGTCGTCACCGGCGCATCGTCCGGCATCGGCGCAGCCAGCGCCGTACGTCTGGCCGCCGAAGGGGCCGCCGTCGCCCTCGCCGACATCGACGAGGCGGCGGGCACCGCACTCGCGCGGGAGATCCGCGACGACGGGGGCCGCGCGGAGTTCGTGCCGTGCGACGTCTCTTCCGAACAGGACTGGCGCAACCTGAAGGACCGCACGCACACGCTGTTCGGTCCGGTGGCCGTCGTGCACAGCAACGCCTTCACCCACACGCCCGCGCCCGCCCACGAACTGCCCGGCAGCGACTGGGACCGTGATATGGCCGTCAACCTCAAGGCGCCCTACCTGGCCGTACGCACCTTCCTCGACGACCTGCGCGCCGCCCGAGGCTCCTTCGTGGCCACGTCCAGCGTGCACGCACTGTGCAGCCTGCCGGGTTATCCGGCCTACGCCGCGGCGAAGGGAGGCATGTGCGCGCTCGTCCGCCAGCTCGCGGTCGAGTACGGGCCGGACGTGCGGTTCAACTCCGTGCTGCCCGGTCCGATCCTCACCGAGAACTGGCAGGACGTGGACGAGGAGGGCCGCCTGCTCTCCGCCCGTGCCACGGCCCTGGGACGGCTCGGTCACCCCGACGAAGTAGCGGCCGCCGTCGCCTTCCTCGCGTCCGACGACGCCTCGTACATCACCGGCACGAACCTGACCGTGGACGGCGGCTGGGCCGTGAAGAAGGAGTCCAAGTGAAGATCACCTCCCTGAGGACCTACCTCGTCGCCCCCCGCTGGTGCTTCCTGCGCGTGGACACGGACGAGGGCATCACCGGCTGGGGCGAGCCTGTCGTCGAGGGCCGTGCGCACACCGTCGCGGCCGCGGTCGAGGAACTGTCCGACTACCTGGTGGGCCAGGACCCGATGCGCATCGAGGACCACTGGCAGGTCCTGACCAAGGGCGGTTTCTACCGCGGCGGCCCGGTCCTGTCCAGCGCGGTCGCCGGCATCGACCAGGCACTGTGGGACATCGCCGGCAAGGCGCTGGGCGTGCCGGTGTGGCAGCTGCTCGGCGGCAACGTCCGCGACCGGGCGCGGGTGTACAGCTGGATCGGCGGCGACCGACCGACCGACGTCGCGCAGCAGGCCGCCGCCCGCAAGGCCGAGGGCTTCACGGCCATCAAGATGAACGCCTCGCCCCAGCTGGAACTGATCGACACGCCGCGGGCCGTCCGTGACATCGTCGAACGGGTGGAGAGCGTCCGCTCGGAGGTCGGCGACGGCTTCGACATCGCCGTGGACTTCCACGGCCGCCTCACCCTCCCCATGGCGCGGCGGGTGCTTCCCCTCCTGGAGCCGTACCTGCCGTTCTTCGTCGAGGAGCCGGTGGTTCCCGAGATGAGCGCCCACATCGGCGAGGTCGTGCGCTCCACCAGCATCCCCATCGCGACCGGAGAACGGTTGTACTCCCGGTGGGACTTCAAGCCGGTGCTCCAGCAGGGGATCGCCGTGGCCCAGCCCGACCTCTCGCACGCCGGTGGGATCTCTGAGGTGCGGCGCATCGCGGCGATGGCGGAGGCCCACGACGTTTCCCTGGCGCCGCACTGCCCGCTCGGCCCGATCGCGCTGGCCGCGTGCCTCCAGGTCGGCTTCGCGACACCCAACCTGCTGATCCAGGAGCAGAGCCTCGGGATCCACTACAACGCCGGGTCTGACCTGCTGGACTACCTCACCGACCGGTCCGTCTTCCGCTACGAGGACGGCCACGTCGCCCTGCTCACCGCACCGGGGCTGGGCATCGACGTCGACGAGAAGGCCGTCGAACGCGCCGCCGAGACGGGCCATCGCTGGCGCAACCCGGTGTGGCGACGGGGCGACGGCTCCCTCGCCGAATGGTGACGCGTTGAACCCCCGCGCCGTACGGGCACGGCAGCCGGCCGGGCGTCAGGAGGTCAAGGACTCCAGCCGCCGCCGAGTGGCCGGGCCGCAGACCCCCTGCGGGTCGCCACGGACGCCGTACTTCGCCTGGAACCGCTGCACCGCGTCGTCCAGGTGCTGGTCGTAGCGGCCTCGCTGGGGCAGGGACCACAGCCCCAGCTGCGCGAGGCGCCGCTGCAGATCGACGACCTGAGGACCCGTGTCGTGCCGGCGCAGTGTCGGCTTCTCGCCGGGCGTCGTCGGCGACGCGGGGGAGGGCGGCACGGTGCTCGGACTGCCGGATTGCTGTCCGGCGGCCGGCGCCGCGTTCGTGCGGGTGGATGCGTCCGTGGTCGGCGCCGACGGAGCCACCGGGGACGGTGTACGCACCGGGCTGTTCCCGGTCGTCGGCGGGGTGCGCCGGGGAGGGCTCGGGAGCGCGCCGGGGGACCGGGACGCCTCCGGCGGCGTGGTCGCTTCGTCCTCCCCATCGAGTACGTCGAGCCGGCTCGCGGGGGCCTGCGCCGTCGCCTCGCCGATGTCCTGGCTCCGGGCGAAGGCGTACGTACCCGCGAGGGCCGCGGAGCCGATCAGGGTGGCGAGGGCCGCGGTGACGCGCAGCGGTCGACGCTGCTTCGACGGCCGGTGCGCCCGGTGACCCGTCGGCCTGCTCATGACAACGGGCTGGCCGATGACGTCACCGCCGGGGCCGCTCCCGTACGCGGCCTGCGCCGCGACCCACGACACCGTGGCGGTGTCCAAGGTGCTCGGTGCGCCCACCGGCGCAGGTTCGTGCGGGGCGATGTACGGCCTGACCCAGTCCCGGTCGAACTGCGCCGGGGCGGGGGCCCGCCCTGCGCTCGCGTCGTGGTGCGCGATGCCGCAGGCGCAGCGCAAGGGGTCACCGCATCGGGGGCAGAAAGGGGTGCTCACCAAACTCCAGTCGGCTGTTCCGGGAAATACAGAATGACCCCTCGGTGCGCCACGTCGTACCGCTCTCGAATTGCCGGGCCCGAATGTAGAGGGTGCCCTGATGGTCGTCCGCTGCGGGACGGCCGTGTGGTGAAGGAGGGAGTGAATGGTGAATCTACTGTGTGCGGAGCTCTTGAATCCAGCCCGGTCGAGGCCCAGTTGATAACGATCGGCTAAACGTCCGACCGGTTCTGCCCCTGGGCCCTCCGCTGGGAGCGCCCGCGGTACCAATGTCTTGAACTGTTCGAACTTCTGTCAACAGGACGAGCCGGCGCCTCCCGTGTCCGCCTTGGCAGTGTGGCGGGTGCAGCGGCCGATCGTGCAAGATCTTCGGTGTTGACTTCCTTGGGCATGTGTCTGATTCTGTTCGGTGTAAGGAAGGGTGGTCGCGTCGGGCGAAATCGAGACCGGACCTCTCCGTGTATGGAGAATTCCGGTAGCTGGCCGTGCCCGGATAAGGAAAGTCCGCATTTTCGAGGGCGGTTTCCGGAATTCCCGCCGGAAAGAACTATCGACGGACGTGTCATAGCCTGAACAATAGGGCGACTTTCCCTCCCACTCAGGATGTCCCACGTGTCGACGAACCATCCCTCTGTTGTGGGTCGAATGACCGACCAGCAACTGTGTGACACCATCCGCACCGCGGACGCGGCCGCCCCGTCGGCCGAGACCGAGTTGCGCCGACGCCATGGCCCGAGGGTCTCCGCCTTCGCGCGAACGGCCTGCGGCGACCTGCTGCCGGCCCGGCGCGCCGCGGACCGCGCGACGGAGCAGTTCCTCGACCGGCTGGCCGCCACGACCGACGCCCTGAACCAGCCCCCTCGCCTGGCGTTGCTGGCGCTGGTGTCCGCGTCCGCATCCCCCGCACCGTCCGCGCCCTCCGGGGCGGGATCCGTTCCGCTGGACGCGGGGCTGCAGTCGTTCGTCCGCAAGGGGTTCGTCACCCTGTCGCCGCGCACGCAGTCCGTCCTGTGGCACTCCGTGGTCGAACGGGAGGCGGACGAGGACGTCGCGACGATCACCGGTGATCGGCCCGAGGCCGTACCGGACCTGGCTCACAGGGCGTTGGTAGCGTGCCGTGACGCCTTCCTACGAGTCCACCTGCAGGCGCGACCGACCCCGCACTGTCCCGCGTACGCACGCATGCTGGACGCCGCCGCGGGGCGCGCCGACGTGCGGGGGAACCCCGACCTGGCGCGTCCTGTCGACGGATGCCCCGGGTGCGCGGCCGCTCTGCGTGGCCTGGTCGCCCTTTGCGACACCCCTGGCCCGTTGCTGGCCGGCTCCCTGCTGGGTCCTGCCGGCCCGCTCTACCTCTCCGCGGCGACCCGCACGGACCAGGATCCGGATACCGAGGACACGCTGTCCCTGCCGGTCACGACCGCGACGGCCGTTGCGGGCGGGTCGGAGCCGATCGCCGGCGACCGGCCGTCCTTCTTCGCACGGAGGCCGGCCGGACGGATTTCCCTGGCTGTCGGGGCGGCCCTGATCACGACGACGGCGCTCGCCGTCGTCGTCCCGACGGCCTGGGGGCCCGAAGCGCCCGCCACGGTTCAGGGGCAGCCGCCGCGAGCACACGTCGAGGCGGGCGGCGCGGGGGCGCCGGCCCCGTCGGTGAGCAGGTCGAGGCCTTCCACATCCGCCTCACCCACTCGTTCCCCCAGCGCGTCGCCGTCCGCGACAGGCCCGTCGCCCAGTCACGGGCCCACGCCCAGCCCCACACCGACCGCGGAGGCCGCGACGGCCGACCCTGTTCAACCCTTCAGGGCCTCCTCGTTCGTTCCGGCCGTCAATTCCGCCACCGGTCTGTGTCTGGACGTCAGCGGCGGCACTTTCGCCAATGGCGTCGACGTGATCACCGCACGCTGCCGTGCCGGAGCGCCGGTCCAGCAGTGGCGTCTGGACGAAAGGGGACTCCTTCGCAATGCCGCCAACCCGAACTACTGCATGGACGCACGCGGTTCCGCGGGGGACGGCGTGGGCATCTGGTCGTGCTCGGCATTCGGCCGGCGCGAAGGGAACAACCTGGTGTTCTCCACCGATGCGACAGGACGCATCAAACCCCGGATCGCACCGGGCTACGCCGTCACGTCCGGGAGCGGTGAGCCCGGAGCACCCGTCACCTTCGGCCGCACGGGCTCGGCGGCCGAGCAGCGCTGGAACGAGCCCGCCGGGCAATCGCCGTCGGGTCACTAGTCAAACAGATTCAGACATGTTCCGATGGAAATCAACAGGGCGGGGTCCGTCCGGGGCCAGGCCTGCGGCGGCACCGTGCCGCAGGGCTTCCCGCCCTGCGCCTTCGATGGTTTCGCCCGGCAGCCCCTGCTGGGGCGGTTCTGCGGCGCTGTGGCGTCTGTGGAGGTCACAGGGACGCATCAATCCGAAACCCTCGGTTCACACTGTTGACTTATGACGGAAACGGCGCTTTTCTCTGTTGCATCAAGTTTGAAAACGGCCGACTGTGGCGGATTCCCCAGTGAGGGGCCCCGCCGGGGACTCGTCGGCCGAGGTCGGACACCTCTCCCTGCGAGTCTCCAGGGACCCGCAGCCCCGGGCGGCGCTCACGACGGCGGCCGGACCCCCACCCCATCGCACGTGCCCCACTGGTCGCCCGGTGCGACCCGTTCAAGCAAAGGGATCGACATGCTCACTCACCACCACCACCGCCGCCCGGTAGCGGCCGCGGCCCTGGGCCTGGCCACGATGCTCGTCCTGTCCTCGTGTTCCAGTGGTCAGGAGACGACGGGCGCCGCCGCGGACATCGGGAAGGTCGACGGGAAGATCTCCCTGACCTATCTGCAGAAGCAGGGCGACCAGGAGTACTTCATCGGCGAGGCCGCCGGCGCGAAGGCGAAGGCGAGTGAGCTCGGGATCGACCTGAAGGTGGTGAACCTGGGCAACGACGCGAACAAGACGGTGAGCGAGGCCCAGGCGGCCATCTCGCAGAAGAGCAACGGGCTGATCGTGGTCGTTCCCGACCCGGCCGTGGGCCCGCAGGTCGTACAGCTGGCGAAGACCGGCAAGGTGGCCCTCCTGACATCGGACGACCAGATCTGCAGCACCGGCCCGGACCCCTCCGCCTGCGGCGCCGACGACCTGGTGCCCCGCATCGGGTTCAGCGGCCAGCAGATGGGCGGCGAGGTCGGCAAGCGGGCCGCCGAGGAGTTCAAGAAGGCCGGCTGGAACCCGGCGGAGACGCGGACGATATCGGCCTGGAAGCAGGACGTCACCGTGTGCACCGACCGTGTCAACGCCTCGAAGAAGGCCTTCGCGGAGGCCGCGGGCGCACCGGTGCAGAACATCGACGTGCCGACGGACAACTCCCCGACGGGCGCCCAGGACAAGATCGCCGCGACGATCACCGCCAACGCCTCCGTGAAGCACTGGGTGGTCTGGGGCTGCAACGACGAGAACGTCCAGGGCGGGGTCACCGCCCTGGAGAACGCCGGCTTCACGGCCGACAACGTGATCGGCGTCGGCCTCGGCGCCTACCTCGCCTGCAAGAACTGGAGCTCCGGCAAGCCGTCCGGGATGAAGGCCGCGCTCTTCATCAACGGCAAGGACGTCGGCGCCCTGGCGGTGCAGACGATCTACGACAAGCTCAAGAACGGCAAGGACTTTCCGAAGGAAGCCTTCGCCCCGACCAAGATGGTCGACGCCTCCAACTGGAAGGACGCGGGAGTCACCTGCGGCTGAGCCCGCGCCCGCGGCCAGGACGGGTACGGCCGCCGCAGCGGCGGCCGTACCCGCTCCCGCCCACACCACCATCGCCGGCCGGCAGCGTCGCCGGCCCGAACGCCCCACGTAACCCCAGCTTGCGAGGCCCCCGATGACCACAGCCGGTACAGAGCCACCCGCCCCCGCCCAGGATCCCGGCGAAGAGATCTCCGTCGAGAACATCACCAAACGGTTCGGTGCGGTACAGGCGCTCAGCGGCGTCACGCTCACCTTCCCCCGGGGCCGGGTGACCGCCCTCATGGGGGAGAACGGAGCGGGCAAGTCGACCCTGCTGAAGATCCTCACCGGCGACCACCAGCCCACCGAGGGGAGCATCCTGTGGGACGGGCGCCCGCGGACCCTGTCCTCGCCGCACGACGCCCACAAGGCCGGGATCCGCATCATCCCTCAGGAACCCGAGATCATCCCGCATGTCTCGGTCGCCGAGAACGTGTACGCGGGGGCCCTGCCGCGTACCGCCCTGCGCCGACTCGACCGGGCGGAGCTGCGGCGCCGCATCACCGCGGACCTGGCCCGGCTCGGATTCGAGAAGGTCATCCACCCCGACCAGCTGGGGTCCGAACTCACCCCTGCACAGCGCCAGTTGGTGGAGATCCTGCGGGCGCTGACCGGTGACGCCAAGGTCATCGCCTTCGACGAACCCACTTCGTCCCTCTCCGAGAACGAGGTCGAAGCGCTCTTCGCCCTGATCGACCGGCTCCGGGACCAGGGCATCGCCGTCATCTACGTCTCCCACCGCATGAAGGAGATCTTCCGCCTCGCCGACCGGATCGCCGTACTGCGCGACGGCACGGTCGCCGGCGTGTTGGAGGCCCGCGACACCAACGAGGGGGAGGTCGTCCGCCTGATGGTGGGCCGTGACCTGTCCTCCCTGTTCGTGCGACAGGACGTGGCCCGCGACGAGGTGGTCCTGCAGTTGGAGGACGTCACCACGGACGACGTCAGCGGGATCGACCTCCAAGTCCGTGCCGGAGAGGTGGTCGCCCTGGCCGGGCTCATGGGGGCCGGGCGGTCCGAGCTGGCCCTCGCCCTCGCCGGCGACCGGCCCATCCGATCGGGCCGCGTCTGCGTGAACGGTCGCCCCCTGCGGCTGCGCAGCCCCCGGGACGCGATCCGCGCGAGCATCGGGCTCGCCCCCGAGGAGCGCAAGGCCCAGGCGCTGTTCCTCCACCGCTCCATCCGGGACAACACCTCCCTGGTCAGCCTGGACCGGCTGCGCCGCTGGCGCTTCGTCCAGAGCCGCCAGGAGAAGGCGGTGGCGCAGGACTTCTCCGACAGGCTGCGGGTGCGCACCCCCTCGATCGAGCACGAAGTGCGCAAACTGTCGGGCGGCAACCAGCAGAAGGTCGTGCTCGCCCGCTGGCTGCTGCGCAAGCCCAAGGTCCTGATCCTGGACGAGCCGACGCGCGGGATCGACATCGGTGCCAAGGCCGAGATCTACCGCATCATCGCCGACCTCGCCCGGGAGGGGGTCGCCCTGCTGGTGATCTCCTCCGAACTCCCCGAGGTCCTGGGCCTCGCCGACCGGATCGTCGTGATGCAGAACGGTCGCATCACCGGCGAACTGGGCCGCTCGGAAGCCACCGAGGAAGCCATCCTCAACCTCGCCATGGCCGACGACCTCGCCCCCGTCGCATCCGTCCGACCGCTCACAGACTCCGCCGATGGAGACGCTCGATGACCACCACCCAGACGCCGGCCACCACCGAGAACCTCCCCGCTCCGGCGCGGAAGACCGGAGGGGCCCTGCTCACCTCGCTCGGCGGGCAGAACCTCAGCCTGATCGGCGCCCTCGTCCTCGTCCTGGCCCTGTTCGGGTTCCTCAACGACAACTACCTCAGCCTCGCCAACATCCAGGTCATCGGCGAGGCGGTGACGATCACGGGGCTGCTCGCCATCGTCCAGACCGTCGTGATCATCTGCGGCGGCCTCGATATATCCGTCGGCTCCCAGGCCGGCCTGGCGTCCGTCGTGAGCGCCATGGTGTTCACGTCCGGCGGGTCCAATCCCTACCTGGGGATGGCCGCCGCGATCGGGATCGGCATCCTCGTCGGTGTGGTCAACGGCGTCGCCATCGTCTACGGCCGGGTCAACCCCACCATCGCGACGCTCGCGGGCCTGGCCGCCTACAAGGGCGTGGCCCAGCTCGTCTCCGACGGCCGCGCCCAGGGCTACGTACTCAACGATCCCCTCTTCGTGTTCCTCGGCCGGGGGAAGATCGCCGGGGTTCCGGTGATGATCTGGATCCTGGTGATCGTGGCGCTGGCGGTGCACGTGATGCTGAAGTACACGGACATCGGCCGCAACATCTACGCCATCGGCGGCAACGACACCGCGGCGCGACTGGCCGGCATCAACATCAACAAGTACCTGGTGGCCGTCTACGCGCTCATCGGTGTGGTCGCGGCGATCGCGGGCATCCTGCTGACCGCGCGGACCGGCTCGGGGCAGCCCGTCTCGGGAAGCGAGGGCCTCGAACTCAAGGCCATCACGGCGGCGGCGCTGGGTGGCTGTGCACTCAAGGGCGGCAAGGGCGGGATCGGTGGCACGCTCCTGGCGGTGGCGCTGCTCGGCGCGCTGGAGAACGGCCTGACCGTCGAGGGCATCAACACCTTCTGGCAGAACGTCGCCCAGGGCGCCCTCCTCGTCGCCGCCGTCGTCATCCAGCAGCGCCGAAGCGGTGAACGGGCCGTCGGCCTGCCTCACTGACCCGGGCGCGCACGACGGTAGTACGGCGCGGTCGGCCCGATGAGGCCCGCCCCTGGCAGGGGCCGGCCTCATCGGGCGAAACAGTCCTCCGACCTGAAACACGATCAATCACACGGAAGCCGAGGAGGATCGGGGAGAGGTTTTTCGTTCGGTACGCACCGCTGATATTCGTCGTAAGTGCCCGCACGGGCATAAAGAGATGGGACGGTCACCGGGGATGCCCACCGGATACGCAACCGGCAAATCCGCCCTTCGGTACGAAAGTTCGGCGAAGGTCCTGGGGAACCCCTTGCCCATCCTTATTGGATGCAGTGTACAATTGATCTCTGTCTGGAATTCGCTAGAGATCATTGGGTGGGACTGTGACGGATTCGGCACCGCTGGCGGCCCAGCGGCGAGAAGTCATCCTCGATACCGTGCGCCGCAAGGGAGCGGTGCGCGTCGCCGCGCTCGTGGAGCAGCTCGGGGTGTCCGACATGACCATCCGCCGGGACCTGGACGTGCTCGCGAGGGCCGGGTCGGTCGAGAAGGTGCACGGCGGGGCGGTGAGTACGTCGGGCACCACCTGCGACGAGCCCGGGTTCGAGACCAAGTCCACCCTCAAGTCGGCGGCCAAGGCCGCGGTCGCCGAAGCGGCTGCCCAGCTGGTCCAGCCTGGAAGTGTCGTGGCGATCTCGGGCGGGACGACGACCTACGCCGTCGCCCACCGTCTGCGCGACATCGCCAACCTGACCGTGGTGACCAATTCCCTGCCCGTCGCGGAGCTGCTGCGGTCGTTCGGGGCGGAGGACGGCTCCGCTGCCCCGACCCTCCTGGTCACGGGCGGGGCCCCCACCAAGTCGGCCTCCCTGGTGGGGCCGTTGGCGGACCAGGCGATCCGCTCGCTGCAGGTCGACCTGGTGATCGTCGGCGCGCACGGCGTTTCCGAGCGAGCCGGGGTGACCACCCCGAACCTCGCGGAGGCGGAGACCAATCGCACCCTGATCTCCGCCGCGACCCGGCTGGCCGTTGTGGCCGATCACAGTAAGTGGGGCGTCGTCGGGCTGAGCCGGTTCGCCGACCTGTCCGAGATCGACTACTTCGTCTCCGACGACGGACTCGCCGAACAGGCGCGCACCGTTCTCGGCGAACAGGTCGGCCGGCTGATCCTGGCGGAGACTCAGGGGACGTGAGGGGCGAGCGGCGCACCCCTGACCGGTGAAGCCGCCCGTCAGGGCTCGAAGCGGTAGCCGAAACCGCGGACGGTGACGATGCGCTCCTGGCCGATCTTGTGGCGCAATCGCTGCACGTGCACGTCGACGATCCTGTTGTCGCCGCTCCACGGCGCGCTCCACACCTGCTCCAGCAGCGCGGTCCGTGGCAGGACCACGCCGGGTTGCGCTGCAAAGGCGAGGACAAGCTTGAGTTCGGTGGGCGTGAGGTCGATTAGGCGGCCGGACCGCCGCACCGTCAGGCCTGCTCGGTCGATCCGCAGGTCACCGAAGTCCGTCGCCGACGTCCAAGGCGATGTCGGCGACGCCGGGCCATCGGCGGCGCGACGCAGTGCGCACCGGATCCGTGCCACGAGAACCGGTACGTCCAACGGCTTCGTGATGTAGTCGTCGGCGCCCGCCTCAAGACCCAGTACGACGTCCACGGGATCGGTCCGCGCGGAGATCAACAGCACGGGCGTGCGGCTCTCGGCGCGGATGCGCCCCAGCAGGCTGACTCCGTCGAGGCCGGGCAGGGCGACGTCCACGACGGCGACGGCAGGGCGCAGTTCCCGGAAGCGGGCCAGCCCGTCGTCGCCGTCGACGGCCGCGTGGACCTCGTACCCGTAGCGCCGGAGGGCGAGGGATGTGGCCTCGCGTGACAGCGCGTCGGCCTCGACCAGTAGTACGGAGGTCATGGCCCCGCCCATTGTCCGCCTTCACCCGTATTGAGCCGGCGCCATGCGCGCAGGCGCCCCGAAAACGTTCCGAGCCAAAGTGGCATTTCTGCGCTCATGTGACGGGGTGTCGCAAGTTTGGCCATGCACCAGGCGGGTGTCAAGCAATTGTGTGAGTGAGTAGCCGACCTTAAATACATTACGCTGCACGCCAGTTGGAGCGTCGGGCCGCGGTGCAATCTATTTCTCGATACCTCTTGGCCGCATATACGGCGTGGCGTTATGGTCCGCCATACGGGCGCGCACAGGAAAGCGGGGAAAAGCGACAGTGTCGGAACAAGGACGGCTCGTGGCCGGCCGCTACCGGTTCGTGCAGCGAGTCGGCCGCGGCGGCATGGGAACCGTCTGGCGTGCCGAGGACGAGCTCCTCGGCCGGCAGGTGGCGGTGAAGGTGCTCCACGTCCCCCGCACGTGCCGGACGACACGCTCCACGAACGCACCCGCCGCGAGGCGCGCAGTGCGGCCCGGATCGCCCACCCCCATGTGATCGTGGTGCACGACGCGGTCGAGGACGAGGGCCTGCCGTGCATCGTGATGGAGTACGTGCCCTCGATCACCCTGGAGGAAGCGCTGGAGCAGCGGGGTGCGCTCCCGACGGCCGAGGCCGCCCGGATCGGCCTCGCCGTCGTCGAGGCGCTGCGCGCGGCCCACGACATCGGGGTGTGGCACCGCGACGTCAAGCCGGCCAACATCCTGCTGGGGCACGACGGCCGGATCGTCCTCACCGACTTCGGCATCGCCGCCGTGAGCGGCACCGAGACGCTCACCAGGACCGGCGAACTGGTCGGCTCCCTCGCCTACCTCGCTCCGGAACGCCTGCGCGGCGGCGACGCCGGAGCCGCCGGTGACCTCTGGTCCCTCGGCGTCACGCTGTACCGGGCCGTCGAGGGGCGTCATCCCTTCGACCGGGAAGCGCCGATCGAGACGGCGTACGCCGTCGTCAGCGACCCGCACGCGCCACTGGCCGACGGGAGCCCCCCCCGCGTCCCTGATCGACGGGCTGCTCGTGAAGGAGCCGGAGCAGCGGACCGGCCTGGCCGAGGCGGAGCGACTCCTGCGCCGCGCGGCGGAGGGTGGGTCCGCCGGTCACGGCACGTCGTCCACCCCGCTCCACCGGGCCGCCCGCCCCGCCCGGCGCGTACGCGGGGGCCACCTGTGGTCCGGCGCGGCGGCCCTGGCAGCCGCGTGTGCCGTGACCGCGGCGCTGCTCTGGCCCGGCGCGCTCTTCGGCGACGGGTCCGCTTCCCGTTCGGGCGGTCGTGGCAGCACGGCAGCGCCGGCGCCGCCCGACGGCTACCGCTTCCAGGACGGGGGCGGGGTCACCTTGCCGGTGCCCACCGGCTGGCGCCGCGACGAGTTGGCGGGAGGTGAAATCGCCTTCGTCGATCCGTCGGGCCTCCTCGGACTGCGCGTAAAGGCCGACGCCTTCGCGGGCGCCGACGCGCTGGAACACTGGCGTACGACCGAGGAGGAGCAGACGCGCCGTGACAATCCGGGCTACGAGCGCGTGCGGATGACGGCGAGCACCGTCCACGGCAGGCCGGCGGGGTACTGGGAGTTCACCTTCGACGGCAAGGTACGCACGTTCCGTGCGGTCGAGGTGGCCTTCGCCGACACCGCCGGTACGCAGTACGTCGTCTACTTCTCGGCGCCGGATGCGGAGTGGGACCAGCACCGACCCGTCTTCGACACCGCCGTCGAAGGGCTGCGACTGCCCGACTGAGCCCACGACCGAGCCGGCAGTCACCGTAGTTGCCGGTCCGTCCGCCTCCCTGCCCATGAGGGGCGCGACACCCTGAGCCCGGCGGGCGAGCGCCTGGGAGTGCCGTACCCGAAGGTCGAACCCCGCGCACCGACCGTGCGCGTGAAGGCCCCGAGCCTGCCCCGCCGTTCCGTCCCGCCGCCGACCCCCGGCGGAATCGCCCTCACCTTCTCCTGCAAGGACATATGCTCATGCCCCTCGCCATACCGCTGTCGCCCGCCGGTCGGCCGGTCCGTCTCGTTACGGCCTGCACGGGCGCGCTGCTGCTCGCCGGCCTGGCCGCCGGCTCCCCGGCAGCCGCCGCCGACTCCATGTCCTACGACTTCGAGTCCTCCTCCCAGAAGTTGCCGTTCATGGCGATCAACGGCTTCGGCCGTGTCCTCGTCGGGCCCGCGCCGGGAGGCAGGTCGGGGCAGGCGGCGCGCGTGAACATCCCCAATGACGGACGTTCGTTCAAGTCCGAGCTGGTCATCAAGGGCCTGGACGCCGGTAGTCACCGTTTCGGCTTCGCCAACTACCTTCCCGGCGACTGGCAGGAGCGGGACCTCGACACCATCGTCGCCCAGTGGTTCAGCACGCAGGACGACGGCGGGGGCATCAAGCCCGTCGTCGCACTCTCGGTCCACGGTGCCGACTGGCAGCTGAAGGTCCATTGGATGACCAACGGTGAGATACAGGAGGCCGTCATCCCGCTGGGCGCCGCGCGTCCGGGGCATTGGAACCGATGGACCTTCGACATCACGTGGTCCTCCGCGGGCAGGCCCGGCTCGATCCACGTCACGCGGGACGGCGTCACCGTCGGCTCGCACCAGGGCGCCAACAACTACCACCGAGGCGAACCGCCGCACTTCAGGATCGGCGCCTACCGCCCCAACTGGCGTCCGGAGAAAGGCCCGTCGAAGCGGGCCGGAGCATCCGAAGCGGTCCTCTTCATCGACGACATCGCCATCACCAGTACGACCGCCGGCTCCCTGCCGGACGCCCGTGCGACCACTCCGGGGGGTGCTGCCTCCCCATCGCCGTCCCCGGCGGTGTCGACCGGCCCCACCCCGACGGGCTCGCCCTCCACCTTCTCGTCCGCCCGGGCCGGCGAAGCGCCGGCCGGGGGTGACGCCGCTCCCGAGGAGACGGCACAGGAAGCGCGGACCGACGCGACCGCGCACGGGAGCGCCGGTCGGATCGGCGTCGTCGGAGGCGCCGTGGGCGGCGCCGCGGCCCTGGCGGGAGGCGCTTTCGTCCTGCTACGGCGGCGCACTGCGAAGGACTCACCCCGCAGCGCACGCCGCCGGGCGCGCAGCTGACACGTCCAAACGTTGACTTTAGTTGTTTTCTGTTTATTCTTGTCGACGTATGGCTCGCGACAGCGCCGTACCGTACTCCGAGAGACGGGCACGTTTCCGTGAAGAGAACCCCGACGAAGCTCGCGGACGGCCGTGAGCTGATCTACTTCGACCTCGACGAGAGCGCAGAGCGCGACACGATCGACCGGCGCGTGCTGGAGCCCGTCGACAGTCACCCGGAGCTGCGCCTGGATCTGGCGACCGGCGACTGGGTCACGATCGCCTCGCACCGGCAGGGGCGCGTCCACCATCCGCCGACCGAAGCGTGCCCCCTGTGCCCTTCGGGGAACGGGCGCCACAGCGAGATACCGGCGGCGGACTACGAGGTGGCCGTGTTCGAGAACCGCTTCCCCTCGCTGGCGGGGCGCTTCGGACGCTGCGAAGTCGTGTGCTTCACGCCGGAGCACGGCGCGAGCTTCGCCGATCTGACCGAGGACCGCGCCCGGCTCGTACTCGACGCCTGGACGGACCGCACCGAGCGGCTGTCGTCCTTCGCCGGCATCGAGCAGGTGTACTGCTTCGAGAACCGCGGCGCGGAGATCGGCGTCACCCTCGCGCACCCGCACGGCCAGGTCTACGCCTTTCCCTTCGTCCCGCCGCGCACCGCCAAGATGATCGCCGTCGCCGACACGCACCGGGCCGTCACCGGCGGGAACCTCTTCGAGGACCTGCTGGCCGAGGCGCGGGCCGCCACCTCGCGCGTGGTGCTGGCGGGGGAGTACTGGACGGCCTTCGTCCCCTACGCCGCCCGCTGGCCGTACGAGGTGCACCTCTACCCCCATCGCCGCGTCCCCGATCTCACCCACCTCACGGAGACCGAGCGCGCCGAGTTCCCCGGCATGTACCTGGAGCTGCTGCGCAGGTTCGACCGGCTGTTCCGGCAGGACGGGGAGCCCGCTCGGACCGCCCCCACTCCCTACATCTCCGCCTGGCACCAGGCGCCGAAGACCGGCGGACACGAACTGGCGCTGCACCTGGAGCTGTTCACCGTGCGCAGGTCGGCGGGCAAGCTCAAGTTCCTGGCCGGGGTCGAATCCGGCATGGACTCCTTCGTCAACGACATCGCCCCGGAAGACGCGGCCCGGCGGCTCCGCGAGGTCGCGTCATGAGCCGGTACCTCGTGACCGGGGGAGCCGGCTACATCGGCAGCGTGGTCGTGGCCCACCTCCTCGAAGCCGGCCACTGCGTGACGGTGCTCGACGACCTGTCGACCGGCACGCCCCAAGCCGTTCCGGCGGGCGCCGAGTTCGTCCGGGGCGGTCTCGGCCATGCCGCCGCCCTCCTGTCCGCCGACCACGCCGCCGTCCTGCACTTCGCCGCCTCCTCGCAGGTGGCCGAGTCCGTACGCGACCCGGACAAGTACTGGCGCAACAACGTGACCGGCTCGCTGGAGCTGATGGCCGCCATGCGGCACGCAGACGTGCGCACCCTGGTGTTCTCCTCCACCGCTGCGGTCTACGGCGAACCCGAACGGCTGCCGATCGCCGACGACGCCCGCACCGCGCCCACCAGCCCCTACGGCGCGACCAAACTGGCCGTCGACCACCTGATCACCGGCGAGGCCGCCGCCCACGGGCTGGCCGCCGTGTCCTTGCGGTACTTCAACGTCGCGGGCGCCCACGCGGGCCACGGCGAGCGCCACGAACCCGAGTCGCACCTCATCCCGCTCATCCTCCAAGTGGCCCTGGGACGGCGCCCGCACATCGACGTCCACGGCGACGACTACCCCACGCGCGACGGCACCTGCGTACGCGACTACATCCACGTCGCCGACCTCGCCGAGGCCCACCTGCTGGCCCTGGAAGCAGCCCGTCCCGGCGAGCACCTGATCTGCAATCTGGGCAACGGCGAGGGCTTCACGGTCCGGGAGGTGATCGACTCCGTGCGACGGGTCACGGGCCGGACGATCCCGGAGGTCGTCCGCCCCCGCCGTCCCGGCGACCCCGCGGTACTGGTCGCCTCCGCGGCCCGCGCGCGCGAGCGCCTGGGCTGGCGGCCCCGCCACACCGACCTGGACTCCATCGTGGCCGACGCCTGGGCCTTCGCACGTGAGGTGACCGCATGAAGGAGGCCTTCCGACGCATCTACGGCGCCTACCCGGAGGGGGTCTGGGCAGCGCCCGGCCGGGTCAACCTGATCGGCGAACACACCGACTACAACGACGGCTTCGCACTGCCCATCGCCATCCCCCAGCACACCCTGGTCGCGGCGCGCAGGCGCCAGGACGGCCGCCTGCGGCTGCACAGCGCCCAGGGGGACGGCCCGGTCATCGACCTCCACGTCGAGCGACTCACCCCCGGCGCCGTCACCACATGGGGCGCCTACCCGGCGGGGGTCGTCTGGGCGCTGCGCGAAGCCGGACACCGGCCCGGGGGCGCCGACCTCCACATCGACAGCACGGTGCCCACCGGCGCCGGCCTTTCGTCCTCCGCCGCGCTCGAGTGCGCGGTCGCCTTCGCCTACAACGACCTCTACGGGCTGAACCTGAGCGCAACCGCCCTCGCGCTGATCGGCCAGCGTGCGGAGAACGGCTTCGCCGGAGTGCCGTGCGGGGCCATGGACCAGTTGGCCTCCGCCTGTTGCACCGCCGGTTCGGCCCTGCACCTGGACATCCGCGCCGGGGCCCACGAGGAGGTCCCCTTCGCCCCGGAGACCCAGGGGATGAGCCTGCTGGTCGTGGACACCCGGGTGAAACACGACCTCGGCGACGGCGCGTACGCGGCTCTGCGGGCCGGGTGCGAGCAGGCCGCCCGGCTGCTCGGGCTGGCGGCACTGCGCGACCTCACTCCCGCGGACCTGCACGGGGCGGCCGCAGTACTCCCCGCCCACCTGGTGCCCCTGGTCCGGCACGTGGTGACGGAGAACGCGCGGGTCACCGACGCCGTCGTCCGCCTTCGGGCCGGGCACCTGGCGGCGTTGGGACCGATTCTCACGGCCGGCCACGCATCGCTGCGCGACGACTTCCGGATCTCCTGCCCGGAGAGCGACCTCGTCGTGGACACCGCCCTGGCGTACGGAGCTCTCGGGGCGCGCATGACCGGTGGCGGTTTCGGCGGGTCCGTCATCGTGCTGGCGGAGGAGGACCGGGTGGAAGCGATCGGCGCCGCTGTCACCACCGCGTTCCGTACGGCCGGGTACCAGGCTCCGCAGCTGTTCCCGGTCTCCCCGGCCGTCGGCGCCCGGCGCATTGTGTGAGAACACGGTGAGGCCGAAGCCCTCCGACGTAGACTGTTCGTTCGTGAGGAATGCCGTGCGACTTCGGCGGCGTACACGGACGGCGCGCAGAGGAACGGGGGACGAGATCGTGACCGAGTCAGCACGCCTTGCACCGCAGCGGCGGGCGCTCATCCTCGACATCGTGCGCCGCGAGGGCGCCGTGCGGGTGGCCGATCTCGTGGAACAGCTGGGCGTGTCCGACATGACCATTCGTCGTGACCTCGACGTGCTCGCCCGCACCGGTTCCCTGTCGAAGGTGCACGGGGGCGCGATCAGCGCCTCCGTCACCACAGGAGACGAACCACCCTTCGAAACGAAGGCCGGTCTGGAATCGCGGGCCAAGTCGGCGGTGGCCGAGGCCGCCTCCGCCCTCGTGAAACCGGGCAGCGTCGTGGCCATTTCCGGCGGAACGACGTCCTACGCGGTAGCGGCCCGGCTCCGGGACGTCGCGGGTCTGACGGTGGTGACCAACTCCCTGCCGGTCGCCCAATTGCTGCGGCCCACCGGGGCCGAGGCCGGTCCCGCGGGCCCCACGCTGCTCCTGACCGGCGGCACTCCCACCAAGTCGGCCTCGCTCGTCGGCCCCCTCGCCGACCAGGCGATCCGCTCCCTCCAGGTGGACCTGCTCATCATCGGCGCCCACGGCGTCTCCGAACGTGCCGGTGCGACGACCCCGAACCTCGCCGAGGCCCAGACCAACCGGGCACTGATCGACTGCGCCACTCAGGTGGCCGTGGTCGCGGACCACACCAAATGGGGCGTCGTCGGTCTCAGCCGGTTCATCGCCCTCTCGCAGATCGACTACTTCGTCTCCGATGACGGCCTCGACCCCGATGCGTGCTCCGTCCTGAGGGATTCGGTGGGAGAACTGCTCCTGGGCACCACCCAGCCCTGAGCTCCGGCACCGACAAGGCCTCAGGCAGGATCGAGGGCCTGGATCTCGTCGAGGTGGTTCTCGACCCAGTTCCGCAGCTGCCCCAAGGGCTCCGCCACGCTGTGGCCGAGCTCCGTGAGCGCGTACTCCACGTGCGGCGGCACTGCCGGGTACACGGTCCGATCGACGAACCCCTTCTCCTCCAAGCGGCGCAGCGTGTTGGTCAGGACCTTCGGACTGACACCCTGGAGGCGGCGGAGCAGGGCGCCGAAGCGCTGCGGTCCGTCCTCCATGGCGCCGATGGCCAGCGCGGACCACTTGTTGGCCAGGAGATCGAGCACCTCGCGGCACGGGCACTGCGCCGCGTAGACATCGTGCTGGTCGTGCCGCTCCGACGTACAGCCCATGACCATGGCTTTCACTCCCTGTCCGGTGCGTCGTCCACCTCGATACTTCCCAATGGGAAGTAGCCTCCCTTGCAGGTTACTACGTCCCCGGGGGTACCGTCCGGAACGGGTCTCCGGCTCCCCCCGGCCCGGGTCAGGAGCCCGGATCGCCGGAGTCGGAACCCCCGACCGGCGTCGCCTCAGGACAGCGTCCTGACGCCGTCGGCCGCCCCGGAGAAGAAGACCACCGTAAGAGGAAGCGGGATGAACGAGATGCCGAACGAGACGCCGGACGAGACGATGCGGGCGGTCGCCTACCGCGCGAGCCTGCCGGTCGAGGACGACGAGAGCCTGGTGGACATCGAACTGCCCGTGCCGCGGCCCGGCCCGCACGACCTCCTCGTCCGGGTCGAGGCCGTCGCGGTCAATCCGGTCGACTACAAGGTGCGCCGCAACAACGACCCGGGCGGCCGCCCCAAGGTGCTCGGCTGGGACGCGGCCGGCACCGTCGTCGCGGTCGGCGACCGGGTCGAGCTGTTCGCGGTCGGCGACGAGGTCTACTACGCCGGCGCGATCGACCGCCCCGGCACCAACGCCCAGTACCACGTCGTCGACGAGAGCATCGTCGGGCCCAAGCCGGGCACCCTTTCCTTCACCGACGCCGCAGCCCTGCCGCTGACCTCCCTCACCGCCTGGGAGGGCCTCTTCGAACGGCTCGGCCTGCGCGAGGGAGGAGCCGGACGGGAGAGCGGCACGCTGCTGGTGACAGCGGCCGCCGGCGGCGTCGGAGCCATGGTGGCGCAACTGGCCCGGGCCCTCACCGACCTGACGGTGATCGGCACCGCCTCGCGGCCGGAGAGCGCCGACTTCGCACGCCGGATGGGCGTCACGCACGTCGTCGACCACCACCGCCCGCTGCCACAGCAGGTGGCCGAGGTCGCACCCGGCGGCCTGGACCACGTCTTCAGCACGGCCGGCACGGACCGCAACCTCGCCGCCTACGCCGACATGCTGGTGCCCTTCGGCGGGATCGTTGCCATCGACGACTTCGGGCCCGCGGAGATCGGGCTGCTGAAGTCCAAGAGCATCTCCTTCCACTGGGAGCTGATGTTCACCCGGTCGCTGTACCGCACCCCGGACCGGGCTCGGCAGCACGACATCCTCACTCGCGTCGCCGGGCTCGTCGACCGCGGCGCCCTCGCGACGACCGCCACCACCGACCTCGGCACGGTCAACGCGGCCCATCTGCGCGAAGCCCACCGGATCCTGGAATCCGGCAGCGCCATCGGCAAGATCACCCTCACCGGTTTCTGAGCCGGTGCCAGAGCTCACCCCGCGCGCCGCCCCGGCGCCTTCCGACCCGAGGAGAAGGCCATGTCCCCCCTTTCCCACCCGCTCGTCGCCCTTGCCCGCGTGCGCGCGAAGCCGACGCGGCGCCGCGCGTTGCAGGAGGCCCTGGCCGCACTGGTCGAACCGTCCCGCGCCGAGAGCGGGTGCTTCGACTACGCGCCGTTCGAACTGCTGGAGGAGCCCGGCACCTTCTACGTACGCGAGACCTGGGCCGACCAGGAGGCCCTCGACTTCCACATGGCCACGCCCCACTTCCAGGCCTTCGCAGCCCGCTTCGAAGAGCTCCTGGCGGAGCCGATCAAGCTGATTCCGCTGCGCGAGGTCCCCGTCGCCGCCACGGCCGACCCGGCCTGACAGCCGCCTGCCCGCCTGCCCGCCTGGCACAGGCGGGCTCCCTCGACACCAGCAAGCCGAGGAGATCCCATGCCTCGCACCGCCCGCCTGACCACAACCGTTCCGAGCTCCCACAAGGTCAGCCCGTGCGCACACCGCTACGAGCTGCCCGCGGACCTCAAGGCCCCACGCCTGCTCCGGACCTGGATCATGGCCCGGCTCGCCGGATGGCACCTGCACGGGCCGAGCGACGACCTCCTCCTGATCGCGACGGAACTGGCCACCAACGCCGTGCGCCACGGCGGCACCCCGGCCCGGATCACCCTGGCCCTGCGATGTCCCGACACCGGCCAACGGGTGGTGCGGCTGGAAGTCGAGGACTCCGGCCCGGGTTTCGACCCGCGCTCGCGCACCCACTCGGTCCACGTCGAGAGCTGCACGGGCCGCGGCCTGCTGCTGGTGGACACGCTGAGCAGCGCCTGGGGAGTCCGGCCGACGGCGGCCGGCCAGCTGGTCTGGGCGGAGCTGCCGACCTGACCGTCCGCAGCAAGGACTTGCCATCGAGCTGATGTTTACGCAAACATTCAGGATGGCGACAGTCCCGCGCGCGATCCGCGCGCCCCTGCTCAGTTGAGGAGCACGCGCATGCCCCTTCTCCAGATCGAAGACGACGGATTCCGGCTCGACGGAGATCCCTTCCGCATCCTCTCGGGCGGACTGCACTACTTCCGCGTCCATCCCGAACTCTGGGCCGACCGGCTGCACAAGGCCCGTCTCATGGGGCTCAACACGGTGGAGACGTACGTGCCGTGGAACCTCCACCAGCCGCGGCCCGACGAGTTCCGCATGGACGACGGGCTCGATCTGCCCCGGTTCCTCGATCTCGCCGCCGCCGAGGGGCTGCACGTACTCCTGCGGCCCGGCCCCTACATCTGTGCCGAATGGGAGGGCGGCGGCCTGCCCTCGTGGCTCCTGGCCGACCCGTCCATGCGGCTGCGCAGCCGCGACCCGCAGTTCCTCGCCGCGGTCGAGGACTACTTCAGCCGGCTCCTGCCCCCGCTGCACGACCGCCTCGCCACCCGGGGTGGGCCGGTGCTGGCCGTGCAGGTGGAGAACGAGTACGGCGCGTACGGAGACGACACCGCCTACCTGGAGCACCTCGCCGACTCCCTGCACCGCCACGGCGCCGACGTCCCGCTCTTCACCTGTGACCAGCCGGCCGACCTCGAACGAGGGGCGCTGCCGGGCGTGCTCGCCACCGCTAACTTCGGCAGCCGGTCGGAGGCACACCTCGCGACCCTGCGCACCGCCCGGCCGTCCGGGCCGCTGCTCTGCACGGAGTTCTGGATCGGCTGGTTCGACCGGTGGGGCGCACACCATGTCGTCCGCGGCGCGGAGCAGGCGTCCCAGGAGCTCGACGAGCTGCTCGCGACCGGGGCCTCCGTGAACTTCTACATGTTCCACGGCGGCACGAACTTCGGCTTCATGAACGGCGCCAACGACAAGCACACCTACCGGCCGACCGTGACCTCCTACGACTACGACGCCCCCCTCGACGAGGCCGGCGACCCGACCGAGAAGTTCGCCGCGTTCCGCAAGGTAATCGCCAAATACGCCCCGGTCCCGGCAGAGGTACCGCCCCCACGTGCTGCGAAGTTCAGCCTGGAGGCGGTGGAGCTGACCGAGAGCATCGGTCTGCTGGACGCCGCACCGGCCCTCGGGGACGCCGTCGCCTCGCCTCGTCCGCTGACCATGGAGGAACTCGGACAGGGCTACGGCTTCGTGCTGTACGAGGCGGACCTGCCGGATGCCGGGCCCGCCCTGCTCGAACTGGAGCAGGTACGCGACCGCGCCCAGGTATTCGTCGACGGCCAGCCGGTGGGGGTGCTGGAGCGGGAGAGCCACGAGCACGCCCTCACTTTCGCGGTCCCGCGGCCGGGCGCCGTCCTGAGCGTTCTCGTCGAGAACCAGGGGCGGGTGAACTACGGCTGGGGCATCCACGACCGCAAGGGACTGCTCGGCCGCGTCTCGCTCGACGGCTCCCCGCTCGACGGATGGACCAGCCGTCCGCTGCCGCTCACGGCCCTTGAGGACCTGCCGTTCGGCGCCGGGGCGGCCACACCGACCGGACCGGCCTTCTACCGGGGCACCTTCGACGCGGACCGGCCGGCCGACACCTTCCTCCACCTCGGCGGCTGGCGGAAGGGCAGCGTCTGGGTCAACGGCTTCGCCCTCGGCCGCTACTGGTCCCGGGGCCCCCAGCGCTCGCTGTACGTCCCCGGCCCGGTGCTGCGCAGGGGCGCGAACGAAGTCGTCGTGCTCGAACTCCACGCACCCGGCCCTGACCGGAAGGTGGCCTTCCGGGACGCGCCCGACCTCGGCCCCGTCGAGGACTGAGCGCCCCGGCGGCCGTGCGGGGCCGTGTCCCACGTCGTGGAATCACACGGCCCCACCGGTGCCGGGGCGAAGGGGCGGGGCGGGTCAGACGGCCGAGCGCCGCCACTTCTGGTTGTCGCCGCCGTTGCACGTCCACTGGACGAGCCGCGTGCCGTCGGCCCATGACTGGTTCGCGACATCGACGCACTTGCCGCTGTGCTGGGCGACGAGGCGCATACCGGTCGGGCCCGCCTGGGCCGTCCTCCACTTCTGCCCGGGCCCGTCGCCGCAGGTGGTCTGGATGATCGCGGCGCCGTCATCGGGGGACGCGTCCCGGACCGCGAGGCACCTCCCGCTGTGGCGGAGCATGATCCGTACCGTGCCGTCCCCCACGCCCTGGAACCACACCTGCTGGTTGACGCTGCCCGCCGCGCAGGTCCACTGGATCAGCGGGGCGCCCTCGGCCACCGACCAGTCGGCGGCGTCGGCGCACTTGCCGCTGTGCGCGGCGGTGAGGGTGCTCCAGTCCCCGGTGCCCCGCACAGTCCCGTTCTCCGTGGAGACGATGATCTGCGGGTAGTACTCCATGGACAGGGTGGTCCTGGTCGGGAACTTCAACGGGAGCCAGATGTACTGTGAGTCGTTGACCGTGCCGCCCATCGAGTTGCCCCAGCGGTCGCCCATGTACAGGTGGGTGGTGACACCGGACGTCCCCTCGACGGGCAGCACGAAGGCCGTCTGGGAACCGTAGGTCCTGCCGTCGCCCAGGTCCCGCAGCGAGCTCCAGGTGCCGGTGATGCTGTCGGCCGTGCCGTACTTCTGCTGGTTGGGGGACCAGCCGGTGGCGCCGGACGTCACCAGGAAGTAGACGCCGTCGCGCATGAACAAGGCCGGAGCCTCGCGCGACTGGCCGGCCCACAGCTTCTGCACCCGGGTATCGATGCCGGTGTAGTCCGCGGTGAGCCGGTAGACGTGCAGGTCCGCGTTCTCGTTGGCGGCGGAGATCATGTAGCCCGTGCCGTCGGTGTCCACGAAGGTCGTGATGTCCCTGGACATGTGTCCAAGCGGCCGGAAGCTCCCGCGCCAGGAGTAGTCGCCGTCGACCCTGGAGGAGACGGCCACCGCGGCACGGGCCTCGCTGTAGTCGGTGGCGCTGCCCTCCTTGTGCATCCACATGACGAACTGCCCGGTGGCGCGGTTGTACATCACCTTCGGGCGTTCGATGTTGGCGGTGGCCAGCTCCGGGTGGCTGGCCTGGGACAGGACGTGGCCGCGGAACTCCCACGTCTTCAGGTCGGTGGAGCGGTAGGCGGAGACGTACCTGAAGCTGTTGTCGGGGTTCCGGTCCTCTCCGAACCAGTAGTAGTACTCGTCCACCTTGATGACCCCTCCGCCATGGGCGTGGACGGGCCGGCCGGCGGGATCGGTGAACTGCGTCGCGTTGATGACGGTGACGGGGGAGGGGGAGGCCGCGGCGGTGCCGAGACCGCCGAGGAGGCTCGCGATGAGGGCAGCCAGAACAGCGAACAGGGCTGCGATGCAGGGGGGATGACGTCGCATGAGTACCTCGCGATGGCTGGCGGGCAAGGAGGTGTCCGTGGGTGGACGGGCCCATGGCTCCGGACCCGGCGGAGAAGCCGGCCCCGGTGAAATCGGTGTTCCACCTCTGTAATGTTTACGTAAACATTCAGTGGTTGGCAGCGAGTCTGGGAGTCGCGTCGGGGCCTGTCAAGCAGTCGGACGCGAATCGTCACAACCGGCCCGGGTGTCGCCTCACCGCCCAACTCCGTCTCGGAAGCGGAGGGTTGGTAGGGAGGTCTGCGGCCGGGTGTGCGTGAAGGGCGCCCCGGCGGGCGTCATCGCCGTCCGGTGACTCCCTTTTTCGGCCAGCGGGGTGCAAGGTGCTTGACGCTCCCCACCGAGGGTGCCACGATCGCCGGACCGATGGTTACGTAAACATTTCTCATCAGGTCCTGCCCCATGGAGGCCGATTCCGGCCCGGAGGCCAGTCATCCCTTCCTCCGCCGCGGACCTGTAGGTCACTGACACAAGGACCCACCATGTCGCTCCTGCCGGCACCGGCAAAGGCATTCCCCCCATCTCGTTCCCGTTCACGCACACGTCGGAACGCCCTCGTCGGCTGGGGGTTCGCCGGACCCTTCGCAGCGGTGTTCGCCCTCGTCTTCCTGGCTCCCATCGGGTACGCGTTCCATCTCAGCCTGATGCGCGACCGGCTGATCGGCGGTACCTCCTTCGTCGGCGCGGACAACTATCTCCAAGCGCTGACCGATGCGCGCTTCTGGGAGGGATCGGCCCGGGTGGGGCTGTTCCTGCTCGTCCAGGTGCCGGTCATGCTGGGGATCGCGTTGCTCGTCGCGCTCGCCATCGACAGCGGCCGGCTGTACGGCAAGGCCTTCTTCAGGGTGTCCGTCTTCCTGCCCTACGCCGTACCGGCCGTGGTGGCCAGCCTGATGTGGGGGTTCATCTACGGCACCCGGTTCGGCCTCGTGGGCAACCTGAACGACGCCTTCGGCCTCGCGCTCCCGGACCCGCTCTCGCCCCCATTGGTGCTCGCCTCCATCGGCAACGTCGTGACCTGGGAGTTCGTCGGCTACAACACCTTGATCTTCTATGCCGCGCTCAAGGTGGTCCCGCGCTCCCTCTACGAGGCGGCGGCCATCGACGGCGCCGGGGAGTGGCGCATCGTCACCGCGATCAAACTGCCGGCCATCCGCAGTGCGGTGGTCATCGCGACGATCTTCTCGATCATCGGCAGCTTCCAGCTCTTCAACGAGCCGAACATCATGCAGAACCTCGCTCCCAACGCGATCACGACCGACTACACCCCGAACCTCTACACGTACTCGCTGGCCTTCTCCGGGCAGCAGCACAACTACGCGGCGACCATCGCCATCGTGATGGGCGTCTTCACCGCGGTCATCGCCTACGCGGTCCAGCTCCGCGGCATGCGGAAGGGCTGAGCACATGATCACGGACCCCACCGGTGTCTCCTCGGACACGAGGGAGCGCACCGCCGACTCCTGCGGCGCGGACTCGAGCGGCGCCGCCACCGGACCACAGAGGCCCCCGGCCACCGCACCGCCCAGAGCGGCGCCGCAGCGTCGCCGCCGACGGGCCCACACCCCGCTCGACCCCAGGCCCAGCATCCCGCTGACCCTGGTGACCGGCCTGGTCCTCGTATACACCCTCCTGCCCCTCGTGTGGCTGGTCGTCAACGCGACCAAGGACCAGGAGGACCTCCTCGACTCCTTCGGCCTGTGGTTCGGCAAGGACTTCCAGCTCTGGGACAACATCTCCCGCACGCTGACCTACGACGACGGCGCCTTCGTCCGCTGGACGCTGAACACCCTGCTGTACGTCGCCGCCGGCGCGGGCGGTGCGACGCTGCTCGCCGTCCTCGGCGGGTACGCGCTGGCCGTGTACGAGTTCCCGGGCCGCCGAGCCGTGTTCGCCGTCGTCATCGGGGCCGTGGCCGTCCCCGGCACGGCCCTCGCCGTCCCCACGTTCCTGATGTTCAGCGGCATGGGCCTGGCCAACACCCCGTGGGCAGTGATCATCCCCTCCCTGGTCTCGCCCTTCGGGCTCTACCTGATGTGGGTGTTCACCGCGCAAGCGGTACCTTCCGAACTGCTCGAGGCCGCCCGCATCGACGGCGCCGGCGAGCTGCGCATCTTCTTCCGGATCGCCCTGCCGCTGCTGATGCCGGGAACCGTGACGGTGCTGCTCTTCTCCATGGTCGCGACCTGGAACAACTACTTCCTGCCGCTGATCATGATCAAGGATCCGGACTGGTATCCGCTCACTCTCGGTCTCAATGCGTGGAGCGCCCAGGCCAGGACCGCGGGCGGCGAGCCCGTCTTCGACCTCATCATCACCGGCTCCCTGCTCACGATCGCGCCGATCGTCGTCGTCTTCCTCCTGCTCCAGCGCTACTGGCAGTCGGGCCTGGCCGCCGGCAGCGTCAAGGAATGACGCGTCCGGCTGCGCGCTCGGCCCCTCCCGACCCGCTTCATCCGCACACCGAATCAGGAGCACCACCGATGAGAACGAACAGCCGCCACCGGATCGTCGCCGCCGTCGCCGTGACGTGCGCCCTGACCCTCGGCGCCACTGCCTGCGGATCGCCGGACCCGGGGGCCGACAGCGCCGCGAAGGACGTGGCGGCAGCACTCGAAGCCGGGGGCAAGGTGACGGTGTGGGCGTGGGAGCCCACCCTCAAGAAGGTGGCCGCCGACTTCGAGAAGAAGTACCCGAAGGTGGACATCGAGCTCGTCAACGCGGGCACGAACAACAAGCAGTACACCGCGCTCCAGAACGCCATCGCCGCCGGCTCGGGAGCCCCGGACGTGGCCCAGGTCGAGTACTACGCGGTCGGTCAGTTCGCCATCGGCAAATCCCTGGAGGAGCTCTCCCCCTACGGTGCCTCCGGCCATGACCAGGCCTTCACCACCGGCCCATGGAGCGGGGTGAAGTACGGCAAGGGGATCTACGCCCTCCCCATGGACTCCGGACCCATGGCGCTGTTCTACAACAAGAAGGTGTTCGACCGGCACGGCATCGCCGTCCCCACCACCTGGGACGAGTACGTGGAAGCGGCGCGCGCCCTGCACAAGGCGGACCCGAAGCTCTACATCACGAACGACACCGGCGACGCCGGCGCCACGACCAGCCTGATCTGGCAGGCGGGCGGACGCCCGTACAAGGTGGAGGGCACCGAGATCGGCATCGACTTCGGGGACACCGGCACGGCGCAGTACACGGGTACTTGGCAGAAGCTGGTCGACGAGCGGCTGCTCGCGCCGGTCACCTCCTGGAGCGACGAGTGGTACAAGGGCCTGTCGGACGGCAGTATCGCCACTCTGTCCATAGGCGCCTGGATGCCCGCCAACTTCGTCACGGGTGCCCCCGCCGCGTCGGGGGACTGGCGTGTGGCGCCCCTCCCGCAATGGACCAAGGGGGCCAAGGCGGGTGCGGAGAACGGGGGCAGCTCCCTCGCCGTGCCGAAGGCGTCGAAGAACAAGGCGCTGGCCTACGCCTTCGTCGAGTACGCGACCACGGGGGCCGGCGCCACCGCGCGCGTCTCCGAGGGCACCTTCCCCGCCACGCGGGCCGACCTGGAGTCGCAGGCTTTCCTGGACACCCCGTTCCCCTACTTCGGGGGGCAGCAGGCCAACCGGATCCTGGCCGACGCGGCCCGTGACGTCGGCGCGGGCTGGTCGTACCTGCCGTACCAGGTGTACGCGAACTCGGTCTTCAACGACACCGTCGGCAAGGCGTACGTCTCCTCGACGACGCTGGCCCAGGGCCTGGAGGCCTGGCGGGCCACCAGTGCCAAGTACGGCACGGACCAAGGGTTCACCGTCGCCCCGTAGCCGGCATCGGCGAGGGCGTGAGCCGGGGTCGCGCCCTCGCCGGCCATTCATGCCGGGACCGTGATGTTGAGATGTGTTGATTAGGTTCCGATTCTGATCGGAACCGGGCAGGATTGATACGTGAACTACAACGCCGCGCGGGACCGCTACGCATCCATGACCTACCGCCGGGCCGGAGAGAGCGGTGTCCGATTGCCCGTCGTCTCGCTGGGCCTGTGGCACAACTTCGGTGACGGCCGGCCGTTGGAGGTGCAGCGGGCGGTGCTGCGCCGGGCGTTCGACCGGGGCGTCACGCACTTCGACCTGGCGAACAACTACGGTCCGCCGTACGGGAGCGCGGAGTGCAACTTCGGCCGTCTCTACGCGCAGGACTTTCGTCCGTACCGTGACGAGCTGTTCATCGCCTCCAAGGCGGGCTACGACATGTGGCCCGGTCCGTACGGGGACGGTGGCGGCCGCAAGTACCTGCTGGCGAGCCTGGACCAGTCGCTGCAGCGGATGGGCCTGGAGTACGTTGATGTGTTCTATTCGCACCGCTACGACCCCGAGACCCCGCTTGAGGAGACCATGGGCGCGCTGAACACGGCGGTGCGCTCCGGCAGGGCGCTGTACGTGGGCATCTCCAACTACCCGGCCGACCAGCATCGCGAGGCGGTGGCGATCCTGCGGGAGCTGGGCACGCCGGTACTGCTGAACCAGGCCCGCTACTCGATCCTCGACCGCACGCCCGAGGAAGGACTGCTGGACGTGGTAGGTGACACCCGAACCGGCATGATCGCCTACTCGCCGCTCGCGCAGGGCCTTCTGACGAGTCGCTATCTCGCCGGCGAGGTGCCCGCCGGTTCGCGGATGTCGGTCGGGCACTTCCTCAAGGAAGAGGCGCTGACCGGCGCCAAGCTGGAGCAACTGCGGGGCCTGGGCGAACTGGCGGAGCGACGCGGACAGGGCCTGGCGCAACTGGCGATCTCGTGGGTGCTGCGTGACCCGCGAGTGGTGTCGGTGATCATCGGCGCGAGCAGCGTGAACCAACTGGACCAGAACCTCGACGCGCTGCACGGGGGCTCGCTGTCCGAGCGCGACTTGGCGGAGATCGATGCGCTGAGCCGCTGAAAGACACGGTAGGTCGACCATTCGAGATCAGTCGGGGTGAGGTCGCACCCCCGCACGGAGATCGTTCCGGCTGGGTGAGCGACGGAGCTCCTCAACCGGCAGCGCCGTATTCGGTGCTCTCGAACAGCTGCTCGCTGCCCACCTCGCCGTCCACGACCGGCGGGACCAGGATGCGACGCTCGAGGACCAGTGCCCTTTCGATGTGAGCCTGCCCGGACTGATCGTGGAGGCCGTGGGGGAAGAAGGAATCTTGCTCCGTGAGATGGAGATCAGCCTCTACGGCGGCATTCCCGTGGGCGAGGCGGGCGAGCTGCCCGCGTGCCAACCGCGCTGGTTGGCGGACGCCGGGTACGACCTCACCTACCCCGCTCGTCCGCCCGCGCGCGTCATCGTCCGGATCGTGGACGCGGAGGACCTGTGAGGAAGTCGTCCGGGACCGGGCGGCCACCTGACCCGGCCACCCGATGCCTGCGCACCCCGCAGAACACGCTCGGTCCCCGGGCACGCTCGGTTCTTGGGGCATGGCTTCGGCTCGGATGACGCCGGATCAGCAGGCGGGGAACGGGCGAGGGAGCGCGGCCGGGCAGCGTCACCGGTCAGGCCACTTCCGATCCCCCCCCATGATGCGCGCCGCCTCCTGGGCGCGATCCTCACCTCTTGGACCGCATGAAGACCGCATCGGTGATGGTGTCCAAGACGGCGATGTGGTGGTCGGGGACACGAGGTGGTGCCTGAATGTGATGTCCCGCCACATACGCTGCCGACCTGCGGGCTTCTACGGTGTGGCCACACCAAACGTCCCCGCAGACCCCGGAAGTGGTGCACATGACCTCCCCCGCAACAGCCGCACCGTCAGCAACCGGAATCCGCAGAATCGTCGCGGCGAGCCTCATCGGGACCACCATCGAGTGAGCGGTCTTACTCATGCCGGGCCAGGCCTGCATCGTATGCATCGAGGTCCGTTTGGGCTCGATTCTTCACCTGGGCTGTGAATCGCCGAGCTTCCCCTGTCGGGGCCGTTGGGGGTGGGCCTTTAAGGTGGCGGATCTTTCGGGGATCGCCATGTTCTGGAACTGGATCGGACGGTCACACGATGATATCGCGCAGGCCCGCGAAGACTGGATGAACGGGTCCCGATTCGGCGAGGTGAAGGGCTACGACGGCCGTCCGATTCCTTCCCCGGAACTGCCTCCCACACACCTGAAGCCTAGGGGAAGGGTCCGTTGACCTGCTGCTTTATGCAGATGGGGGCTGGGTGTGGCGCTCGCATCCAGCCCACTTTTCTTGGTGGAAGAGAAGCTGCCGGGCATGGCCCGACAGCCTCCGGTGCGGGTGGTCGAGTCTCACGTGTTGCAGGCTGTAATCGGCTTCGCTCAGACGAATGCTGACCTTTTGCTGACTTTACTGACGAGTAGTTAGATTGGCTCGCGGGCCGTACTGAGTCCCGGCGTCGGCGATGGGCAGCGGGAGCTGCCGTTGCACCGCTGGCGCCCTGCGACTTCGTCGGCGGAGCAGCCAAGGGGTGCGATCCGTCGCCGGGGTGCGTGCGCGGGCACGTTCCAGCCCTTGTGGACAGGTGACAACGGCCTCGCTGGTCTGGCCCCTGACCGCGGGGAAGCCTGCGCGGGCGCGAGAGATCTACGGCTCGGGGGCGACTGGGCGTTCCAGCGGAGTGCCCTCTTTGAGGAACCGAGTGACCGCGTCCATGCGGTCGGAGAACCCGACCGGTGCGTGGTCCGCCAAGAGGTCGAGATGGTCGGCGGGCCACGCCTGGGGATTGCCCCTCAGTAGTACGAGGCGCTGGTCGAAAGCGTAGTCCGCGCGTTCGATGCGCTGCACAAGAGACAGGGCGTGCTCCAGGCCCTGCTCGGAGCCGCCGACGGCCTGAACCAGGACCGTTCGTTTCGGCAGGTTGATGCGGGCGGTGGGGCGTACCTTGGCACCGCGGGGGAGCTCCACCGTGGGGCGCCGGTCGTAGGCGATCCGGGCATCGTCGAGGTACGCGTAGAGCTGACGTACGAGCCTGCTGTCCCGATCGGGAGCTGCGAGCCATCGCAGGCCGTCGGCGGTCAGCATGGCACTGCTGATGTCGGATACGAGCGTCGCGGCCTGGTCCAGGGGCCGACGGCCGACGATTCGCCCGTCCACCTCGCTGAGGCGGAACGCGTTTAGTGTCTCTGCCCAGGCGGTTGCTGCCCGGGTCGGTCCCCAGACATCGACTCCAGCATCGGCCAAGCGGGCCACCATGGAGCCTCCGTCGCTGGCCAGTGCGTCGTCCCCGGACACCCGAAGCAGAACGGTGACTCCGTCCCCATCGGCGAATAGGAGCGTCCAGTAAGCGCGACGGTTCCCGGGCGACCTGCCGGTGCGATGTGCCAGCAGCGCAAGTCCTCGGCGAGGCGCGGGTCGAGGGGAGAGGTGCTCATGGGTACTCCTCGAATCCCTCTAGCGTCGGGGCCAGCACGGGCGGCATGGGCGGAACCCAAACGTAGCCCGCGGCGACGTCCATCTTGCACTCCTGGATGAAGTCCCTCACTACGCGGTCGTACTCTTCGTCCATCGAGGTGAGGGTCGCGTCGCCGATCGGGTCCGGCGCGTGGCGGATGTCGTCGGGGGCATAGACGTCGCTGTTGCCCCGCCGCTCGCTCCACTTGTGTTTGTGCGTGCGATTGATGAAGCGCTCGCCCGTTTCACGGTCGAGGTGTGTCCCCCGAACATCGAGGCGGCGCAGGATCGTGCCGCTTCCGGGGTGGAGCAGCATCAGGCTGTACTCCCACGGTTTGTCGAGGCCTATCCGGAAGCGGAGGTCGAGGCGGCAGGAGAGATCGGTGCGGACAGGAGTGTTCGCCTCGACGTGGATAGGGGAGTACGCGCGACGCGGAGCATTCTTCCGTTTCCACCGGAACGGAAGGTGCAGCGCGCCTCCGACCTTGCCCCCGAGGATCTTGTCGGCCAGGGCATCGATCATCACGTCGTCAGGGTCCATGCACTCACCCCTCAGCATCGAGATGACGAACATAGAACCAGCACCCCGGGATTGATAGGGGAACGGATCAACGTCTTACGATCTTCCTCGAGGTCTTCGGCCACACCGCGCGTGAGCTTCCACCGCTCCAGCAAGCCACCGGCGGCCTGGGCTCGGTCGACGCAGAGGGCGGTTCCTCTGTGCATCGGCGCTGGCGGCAACTTGCCGACCGGGTTCGGAAGTCTGCGTAGTCGCCGTGACAGCCGCCGACACCAGAGAGCCGCGCCGCACGGCTCAGCAGGTTCTTCGTCTCCTGGTGGTACAGCAGCTGCACCCATGCTGACCAGGGCAAACGGCAGTTGGCATGGCTCCTTGGACGAAGCTGGTCCGGAAATGGTCCGGATCGTGGTGCGTGCGGGGAGCGATCGGGAGCGGAGAGCCCGGCGGGGTCGGGCGAGCTGGGGCCCTGCCCTCCACGATGCCTCCGGCACGAGCGTCGACGGTGCCGCGCTGAGCCCGCGCGAGCGACGCGCGGTCCACCCTGCTCGCAGGGCGGCCCTGGCCCGGACCGTTCGCGGCGGTGCACCCACGTCGTAAGCACCGCCTGCTGCGAATCGGGTCCCGGGCAACGTCTCACGCCCAGGTCGCTCGAGCGGTTCCTGTTGACGCTTCATCCCATCGGCGTAGCGTGAATCTAGGCCCTGTCCAGTGGCAGGCGGCCTCGGGGCTCGCGGGAAGTTCCACCGTTCGACGCCGCGCCGCTGCCACAGGCGCCACGCCTTCCGAGCCAGGGCAAGAGGAGCGATGGCCATGGGCAACCTCTCTGTGGACCAGCTGCGCCAACGGGTGCGCGGCATGGTCGTCACTCCCGGAGACGAGGCTTACGACGAGGCCCGCAAGGTGTACAACGCCATGATCGACAGACGGCCGTCCGCCGTCGTGCGCTGTGTCAACGCGGGTGACGTCATGGCGGCCGTCGACTTCGCCCGGGAGAACGGACTCGACCTGGCGGTCCGCGGCGGCGGGCACAGCGTGCCCGGCTTCGGCACCTGTGACGACGGCGTGGTCGCCGACCTGTCCGCGATGCGCGGCGTCCGCGTCGACCCCGTACGCCGGACGGCGCGCGCCGAGGGCGGTGCTACCTGGGGCGACTTCAACGAGGCCAACACCGCCTGGGTCCGCGACTACTACGAGGCCACCGCCCCGCACTCGGAGGAGGGCGGCTACGTCAACTTCATGGCCGACGACGACCAGGGCCGCATCCGTGCCAACTACAAGGGAAACTACGACCGCCTCGTCGAGGTCAAGCGCACCTACGACCCGGGGAACCTCTTCCATCTGAACCAGAACATCAGGCCTTAGAGGGTGTCTCACGTGGCAGGCTTCGCGAGCCTTTGCGTTCGCCGGACTCCATGCCGGGCAGCGCGAGGTGCGTGACGAGCCGGGGTCCACGCGTGCGTCCGGATCTTGGTCCGAGCGGCCGTCGGCGGGGAGGGGCCGGGAGTTCTGGGAGTGGCCATCGGCCGGCTTGGTCGCGCTTGACGAGTTCGATGCGCCGGATGCCGCCGCGTCGCTGGTCTGAACTCCACGGGAAGGCGGTGGATCGCAGGATCTATAAATTGCAGAAATCTGCAATTTCATAGATGCTGTGATTGTTGTGTCCCTGGTAGCCGCGGGCACAGCACCAGGCATTTGCCCCGTTCGGGGTGGTGAGAAGGGTGCGAGACCGTGCCGGTTCCGCTGTACCAAGCCAAGGCCGAGTTCTTCCGGATGCTCGGGCACCCGGTGCGGATAAGGGTTCTGGAGCTGCTGCAGGACGGGTCGATGCCGGTGCGGGACCTGCTGGCCGCGATCGAGATCGAGCCCTCCGCCCTGTCCCAGCAGCTCGCGGTCCTGCGCCGCTCGGGGATCGTCACCTCGACCCGTAACGGCGCTACCGTCGTCTACGCACTGGCCGGCGGGGACGTTGCGCAGCTGATGCTGGCCGCACGGCGGATCCTGACCGAGGTCCTGAGCGGGCAGAGCGAGCTGCTCGAGGAGTTGCGCGAGTCCGAGGTCCCGGCCTCGTGAGCGTGAACACCACCCTGACGGCCGTGCTCGGCCGGGTCCGTTCCGTCCTGCCCGCCCGGGCCGATTACGCGGTCATGGCCCGGAGTCCCCGCCGGGATCTCCTGGCCGGCCTCACGGTGGCGATCGTCGCGCTTCCCCTCGCCCTCGGGTTCGGCGTCTCCTCCGGGCTGGGCGCGGAGGCCGGGCTGGCCACCGCGGTGGTCGCGGGCGCGCTCGCCGCCTTGTTCGGCGGGTCGAACCTCCAGGTGTCCGGGCCGACCGGTGCGATGACCGTGGTGCTGGTGCCGATCGTGGCCCGGTACGGGCCCGGCGGCGTCCTGACCGTCGGGCTGATGGCCGGCTTGCTCCTGATCGGTCTCGCGCTGCTGCGGGCCGGGCAGTACATGCGGTATGTGCCGGCACCAGTGGTGGAGGGGTTCACCCTGGGGATCGCGTGCGTGATCGGCCTCCAGCAGATACCCAACGCGCTCGGCGTGGCCAAGCCGGAGGGTGAGAAGGTCCTGCTCGTGGCCTGGCGTGCGGTCACGGAGTCCGTGGCCTTCCCGAACTGGACGGCGATCGGCTTCACGACGGGTGTCGCGGCGGTGATGCTGGCAGGTGCCCGGTGGAAGCCGACGATCCCGTTCTCGATCGTCGCGGTGATCGCCGCGACCTTGATCGCGCAGCTCTTCCACCTGGACGCGGCGGCCCCGATCGGTGACCTTCCTCCGGGGCTCCCCGCACCGTCTCTGGCCTTCCTCGACACTTCCGCGTTCGGGTCGCTGCTGGCGCCGGCGGTCGCGGTCGCGGCGCTCGCCGCGCTGGAGTCGCTGCTGTCGGCGACCGTGGCGGACGGGATGACGGTGGGGCAGCAGCACGACCCGGACAAGGAGCTGTTCGGGCAGGGCGTCGCCAACCTCGCGGCGCCGCTGTTCGGCGGAGTCCCGGCCACCGCCGCCATCGCCCGCACAGCGGTCAACGTCCGCACCGGCGCCTCCTCCCGGCTGGCAGCGCTCACCCACGCCGCGGTGCTCGCGGTGATCGTGTTCGCCGCCGCCCCCTTGGTGTCGAAGATCCCTCTCGCCGCGCTGGCCGGCGTGCTGCTGGCGACGGCGATCCGCATGGTCGAGGTCGGCTCACTGCGCGCGATGGCGAAGGCGACCCGCTCGGATGCCGTCGTGCTCGTCCTGACCGCCGCGGCCACCCTGGTTCTCGACCTCGTGTACGCCGTGATTATCGGCCTCGTCGTCGCGGGAGCCCTCGCCTTGAAGGCGGTGGCGGGCCAAGCCCGGATGGAGCAGGTCGACTTCCGGCCGGACCTGCCCGGCGAGTACCGCGACGAGGAACACGCCCTGCTGGCCGAGCACATCGTGGCCTACCGCATCGACGGCCCCCTCTTCTTCGCCGGCGCCCACCGCTTCCTCCTCGAACTCTCCGAGGTCGCCGACGTCAAGGTGGTGATCCTGCGCATGGCACGGGTGACCGCCCTGGACGCCACCGGCGCACTCGTCCTCAAAGACGCCGTCGAGAAGCTGAACCGGCGCGGCATCGCCGTCACCGCCTCCGGTATCCGGCCCGGCCAGCGACAGGCCCTGGACGCCGTTGGAGCCTTGGAGCTGCTTCGTCTGGAGGGCCGGGAGTACGCCACCACCCCCGAGGCGATCGCCGGCGCCCGCGAACACTTGGAGCAGGCTGGCCTGCTGCCCCGTACGCACCACCGACCGCACCGCATCCGGAAGGCCGCACGATGACCGTCCCCGCCGACCTCCGCATGATCGAGGTCTCCGGCACCGAAGCCCTGTGGCTCCTCGAAGGCTCCACCCAAGGCCGACTCGTCTACATCCAGCGGGAGGTGGCCGTCGTCCGCCCCGCCGCACACGTGATGGAGTACGGACGCCTCGTCGTCCGGGCCCCCGTACAGGCCGCCACGATTCCCGGCCGGGCGCTGCTGACCTACCAGGTGGACGAGATCCGCAGCCCGGCCGGCACCGGCTGGACGGTCAGCGCCCACGGCCCCGCCGACGTCATCGCCGACCCGGACGAGGCCGCCCACTACCGGCGCACCCTGCCCGGTTGGGCGCACGGTCCGCACGACACCCTGCTGCGCCTGCACCCGCAGTCCGTCTCCGGATTCCGTCTGGCCCGTACGGTCTCGGGGGCGGGCCGGTGAGTGTTCAGGTCGAGGCGATGCCCTACCGGCACGTGCTGGATGTGCCGGCCATGGGGGCCGCCGTTCGCATCGCCCGCGAGACCACCGAGCTTGTCCTCGTCGAGTGCGGGGTGGGTCTTCGTCACCCGAGTGTCGGGCCGACTCTCCTGATCCTGGCCGAACTGGTTACTAACGCCGTCCGCCACGCCGCAGTCCTGTCCCCGATCATCACGGTCACCTACGCACACGGGCCGGGTGCATTCGCGTTCGCCGTCCGCGACCGCCACCCCTACCAGCCCGCCCTGTTCGGGGCGCTCGCCACCGCCCCGGGCAGCGGCCTGGCCATGGTGGTCGAGATGACGATGGAACTCGGCGGCACCGCCGTCGTACGGGCGGACGCGGACGGGCGCGGCAAGGCCATCTGGATCACCCTTCCCCTGTGAAGTCGAGGAGCTGACGATGACGATCGAATGGCGCTACACCACCCGCCAGGACCTGGGCGTGCTGTCCCTGGCCGGGTATCTCGGCGCGGACGCCACCGACCGGTTCACTGGTGCCATCGGCTGGGCGATCGCGAGGGGCACCGGCCCAGTCATCCTGGACCTGACCGGCCTGCTGGGCTGGTCGGCCGGCGGGCAGATCGCCGTCGCCCAGGCCGCCCGCCGCCTCGCCGAGAGCGGGCGCCGACTCGAGCTCGCCGCGATACCGGCGGACGGCTCCCTTGTCCCGGACGCGACCTGCCCGCCCGTCCCGGTCCACTGCGACCTCGCCGCCGCGCTGGCCGCTCACGGAGCCCACGGGACGGCCAAGCAGTGGACCACCGATGACTGGCCCACTCCGCAGTCCCCCGAGGCACCCGCCCTCACCTAGACCACCACGACCATCCACAAGAACGAAGAAGGACACCGGCACCATGAGCGACATCGTCTTCAAGGACTCCAACGGCACCGTCCTGGAGGACGGGGACTCGGTCACCCTGACCAAGGACCTGAAGGTCAAGGGGACCTCCGAGACCCTCAAGCGCGGCACCCTGGTCAAGAACATCCGCCTCACCTCCCGCCCGGGCGAGGTCGAGTGCAACACGAGGAAGGTCAAGGGCCTGGTCCTGAGGACCGAGTTCCTCAAGAAGGCCTGACCGGCGAAGGCCCTACTGCGGGAAGGCGAACGACACGAAGGTGCCCCGCCGGGTCCGCGAGTTGCAAGGATCTGCAATTGTGGAGGTCGCAAGGTGTGAAGAGGGGCGAACCGACGCCCCCGCTAGGAAACGGTTCCGGGTGGATGAGATGGGCAGTCACGACAGAGGTACCCAGGTGAGCACACCGCTGTACCAGCTGAAGGCGGAGTTCTTCAAAACGCTGGGGCACCCGGTCCGCATCCGCGTCCTGGAACTCCTGGCCGAGCGCGAGCACGCGGTCGCCGAGATGCTGCCCGAGGTCGGGGTGGAGGCCGCGAGCCTCTCCCAGCAGCTGGCCGTGCTGCGCAAGTCCAACCTTGTGGTGACCCGCCGGGAGGGCTCGAGCGTGTACTACGCGCTCACCGACCCCGAGATCGTCGAGCTCCTGCGGGTCGCCCGAAGCATCCTCTCCGGCGTTCTGGAAGGCCAGGCCGAACTACTGGCCGACCTCAAGGCCGGCCGCCACGCCTGAACGGCGCCGGCCCTGCGGGGCCCGCACCCCACGTGCGGCGGCCGTCTTCCGTTAGTGCGGGTTCAACGCGCTTCTGACACCGGAAGGCGGCCGCTCCCTCATATGCCGAACCGCGCCGCAGGCGTTCGGGCCCACTTCGGTCCCCCCTCACTTCTGGGCGTGCTGCCCCAGGTAGAACAGCAGCCAGATGAACCCGGCGAACACGTGCGTGCCGAAGATGTAGAAGAAGGCCCGCATGGCGACGCCCTTCTCCTTCCACTTCTCGTGCTCCGTCGCCGTGTCCTTCTCGGGCAGGTTGTCTGTCATGACGCATCTTCCTCCTTCGTTCTCGACTTCTCGACCGGGCGGCGGCACGGGCGGACGCGGACCTGCATGCCGTGTTCGCCGGCGTACTCGATGGCGGCCGCGACTTCACCGGCCTCGACCGTGCGAACCTCCGGCTCAGGGCCGGTTCCGAGGAAGGCGATCTCGTACAGCTGGACGGCCCTTTGGTTCCTGCTGGTCACGGTGTGCCTTCCGGCAGGATGAAGCGGACGAGCACCGTTTTGCCGTGCCCGCCGGAGGAAGGCTCGATACGGACGTCGCCGCCGAACGTGCGCGCCAGGTCGGCCACTGTGCGCAATCCCCGCCCGGAGGTCCGGCCGGCATCGGCCGGCGTTATCGGGCGCGGGTCCAGGTCCTCGACCGAGACCACGAGCAGGTGCTCGGCCATGTGGAGAGTCACCTCCGCATCCGGGGAGTCCTGAGCGTGCCGGACGGCGTTGGCCACGAGCTCGCTGACCACCAGGAGCACGGCGCCGAAGAGGGCGCTGGAGCTCTCAAGCCCGAAGGAGACGAGGGACCGTTCGCTGCGCTCGCGCGCGGCCCGCACGGAACCCGGCACCAGCGGCACCGTCCACACGTGCTTGAGCACCTCGACGGCAGGCCGGCCGCTGGGGTGCCGGGCCATCACCGACGCCTCGGACATGCCGGTGCCACTGTCTGGTTCACCGGCCGTCTCCTGCGTCGGTGGCCACACCGTGATCGTGGGCCACGCGCAATGCGTCCTCCAGCTCCTCTGCGGCCTGCGCCTCCTCGAAGGCATCGTCAGCTTCCTGTGCAGCCTGGAGACGAGCCCGCGCCACGCGGACCCGTTCCAGCGCCGCTTCCTCGAACCCGGCCACACCGCGACCCCCGTCCACCATATCCAGAACTAGTAAATTGCATAACTCTGCAAGTCTAGCTGGTGCGGGCCCGTTGGGAAGTTCACCGGCCCAGGCTGGTCAGGGCACCTTACGCACCAACTGGCTGGTCAGCTCGTAGCGGGCACCGACTACGGCCAGGCAACCGTCGGCGACCCGGGCGGCGAGGTCCGGCTCGGCGGCAAGGCGCGCCCGGACCCGGCGGACGTTCCCGGTGACCGCCGCGTCGATCCGGGCGTCGCCCTGAAGCCGGTGGTCGATCGCCGGCCGGATCCGGTCCGCCAGGTAGGCGATGTGCGCCGGGAGCTCACCGCCGGCCTCGGCGTGCACGGCCGCAGCGACTGCCCCGCACCCCTGATGCCCCAGGACGACGGTCAGCGGGACACCCACTTCCAGCACGCCGTAGGCGATGCTGCCCAGGACTGCCTCGTCCAGGACTTCGCCCGCCGACCGCACGGTGAGCAGATCGCCCAGCCCCTGGTCGAAGACCAACTCCGGCGGACCCGCGAGTCCACGCACCCGAGCACCACGGCGAACGGATGCTGCCCGACCACCAGCGCCCGGCGCACATGCCCGGCGCGGTCCGGATGGCTCTCGTGGAACGTCCGCCGGCGCCGGTTTCCCGCCTCCAGCTCGCCCCACGCCTGCCGGGGCCCCGCAGGCCGCGGCCTGCGGACAGCTGCCTCCCCGGCTCGTGCGCCTGAGGCTGCTGACGGCCCGCACACCAGCCCGACCCCTAACGCCAGGGCCCCGCTCAACCCCGCACGCACCATTCGGCGCCGCGCGAGGACCACCTCGGATTCGCAGTCACGATCGACACTCATGTCTGGACAAAGTAGGTGCCCGCCCTTGTCGGACATCGGGCAAAGGTCCGCCTTGAGCAAGATTTGGCCCGCGCTGGAGGTGCGCGTTTCCCTGGCGGGTCCGAGCTCTCCATGCTCCGAAGGTGCGTGTTCACTCCTGCAGCCATGCTGTGGCTGCCGCCCGGAGGGATGCCGGCAGGCCGCTCAGGGACGCGGGGTTTGCCTGCGTGGACCGCATATCAATTGAGGCCGTGAACAACCCCGAAGAGTTGATGGCGTCTCTCAAAGCGGTTCCTTCGGCGGCTGCGAGAATCTGCCGGGCGGGCACGGTTCGGGGCCGCACCTACTTGTTGGGCAGGTATCGCCGACTGTCGGGAGTGCCTGCCCGCGTTCTACCGTAGCGGTGCCCGCCGGCGTCCTGTCCCCGACGTTTTCTTCCGGTTGAACGCTCCTCCCCGCTTTGCCGCTCTTGACATGCCTGGGGGTCGGCGCCTCGCATCGGCACGGCACGGCACGGCACGCAGACGGTCAAGGCCGGTCCTCCGGTACGGCGCGTGAGGCCTCCCCGGTTCGGTGGCGCCGCCATTCACGCGGTGTGACGCCGTACGTGGCCCGGAACCGACGGGTGAAGTGGCTGGGGCTGGTGAATCCGCAGCGCGCCGCCACTGCCGACACGGGGAGGCCGGCGTGCTGAGGAGAGGTCAGCAGGCGGCAGGCCGCTTCGAGTCGCTCGGATATGACCCACTGTTCGAGCCTGATGCCGGCTCGGCACAGGACCGCGTACAGCTGGCGTTTGGAGATCGCATGCTCGTGCGCAATGCGCTCCGGCGAGAGTTCCGGGTCGCTCAGATGGCGACGGGTGTAGGCCATGATCCTGCCGGCCAGGCAGTCGTCCATGACGGAGCGGACACGCTGGTCGTCCTCATCGTGGGCTGCCGATGTCAGGAGGGCCCGGACCAGGTCGGTGGTGGCGTTGCCGAGTGCGGCTGCGCCCGGGTCCTTCTCCAACCGCCCGGGGTCTCGCCGGAGGGTGCACAGGTGTGCCAGGACCAGGTCGTGCAGCGGGCTGGTCCGCAGGCGCACGGAGGCCCTGGCTACGGTGTCCACCGGTACTCCGAGGTGCTCCATGTCGATGGTGACGGCCCAGGAGGAGCCCTCTCCGGACCAGCCGTAGCGGCGTGGAGCGAGCTCGTGGAAGACGCCGATGTCGTCCGCGCCCAGGACGTACCGTTCGCCCGCGTTCTCCGCTCTGTGGATGCCTGCGGTCTGGAGCGATACGGAGACCACGGGACGGTCGCGGTGGTGTCGCACGTGCCGGGCGGTCCGCCGGACCTCGAACCCCGTGCTGCGGACGTCGAAGAGGTCCAGGGAGCCTACCCGCCAGGTCTCGAACCGGGCGCGTATCCCCGTTTCGGGTGATTCGTGGACGACGTCGTTCGGTACCGAGGCGTCGTTCATCGCGTGGTGGAACGCGTCCGCCCGTTCCTCTGGTGCATAGGTGTCCAGATCCAGGAGCAGCACGAAATCCCACCTCCGTCAGGGTCCGTCGAGTGCCGTCGAGGTGATTGTGGGGGAGGTGCGCACGGCTCCGTTCAGGCTCTGCACGCAGGGGCCAGATCCGTGCACGCAGGGGCGACCCGCGCCGCTCGACAACGCCTAACTTTCGGAGCGGCTCCCGCAGTTCCGGTGCGGGATCCGTGTCCGGCGGATCCCCCGCCGCCGAGGCACGCCCGTTGCGAGTAAAAGGCAGGATCATGACCGACCAGCATCCGTTCACCCCCGTCACTCCGGTCCTGGAACCGGCCGCGGCCGAATTCGCCCAGGCCACGGCCAAGCCGCCGTTCCTCTTCGAGATCCCGCCCGCCGAAGGTCGCAAGGCCGTCGACGAGGTGCAGTCCGGCCCGGCCGACCTGCCCGCCGTGGACGAGGAGTGGGTGACCGTGTCCGGTGGCCCCACCGGTGAGGTCCGGGCACGGATCGTGCGTCCGGCCGGGGCCGTGGGCCCGCTCCCGGTCATCGTCTACATCCACGGAGCGGGCTGGGTGTTCGGCAATGCCCACACCCACGATCGCCTTGTGCGCGAGCTCGCCGTCGGGGCCGGGGCGGCCGTGGTGTTCCCCGAGTACGACCTGTCGCCCGAGCACCGCTACCCGGTGGCGATCGAGCAGAACTGGACAGTGGGTCGCTGGATCGTCACCGATGGCGCTGCTCACGGTCTGGACGCCTCCCGGATCGCGGTGGCCGGTGACTCGGTCGGCGGGAACATGAGCGCCGCACTGACCCTGATTGCCAAGGAGCGCGGCGGCCTGCCGCTGGTCCAGCAGGTGCTGTTCTACCCGGTCACCGACGCCTCCTTCGACACCGGCTCGTACCACCAGTTCGCGGAGGGCTACTTCCTGCGCCGCGACGGCATGCAGTGGTTCTGGGACCAGTACACGACCGACGAGACCGAGCGGGCCCAGGTCACCGCCTCCCCGCTGCGCGCCGGCACCGAGCAGCTGGCCGGCCTGCCCCCGGCCCTGGTCATCACCGCTGAGGCCGATGTCCTTCGCGACGAGGGTGAGGCCTACGCCAACAAGCTCCGTGCCGCCGGAGTACCCGTCACGGCCGTCCGCTACCAGGGCATCATCCACGACTTCGTCATGCTCAACGTCCTGCGCGGCACCCACGCCGCCCAGTCGGCCATCGACCTCGCCATCGGCACGCTCCGACGAGCCCTGGCCGATGCCTGAACCGACGGCGCAGTCGGCCGCCGTAGACGATCCGCTCGGCGGCGGCCGACGGTTCGAGCCCGACCTGCGTGGGATGACGTGGATCAACCTGCGGCCGATCGCCTCCCCGATGCCGCTCGGCTTCTACACCGTGGGCATCGCCTCGGTGATCGTCGGGTGCTTCCAGCTGGGCGTCTTCGAGGAGGGCGCCCGCCGGGCGGTGGGCCTGGCTGTCTTGCCCGCGTTCGTCCTGCAACTGCTCGTGAGCTGGTTCGCGTTCGGCGCCCGCGACGTGCTGGCGGCCACGCTGATGGCCTGTTTCTCCGGCCTGTGGCTGGCGTCCTCGCTGACCCTGGTGCTGGACCCGTCGGACGGGACGCGCGTCCTGGGCGTGCTCAACGCCGTGTTCGCGCTGTTCGCCCTGCTGATGGCTTCGGTGGCCGGCCGCAAGCGGGCCCTGTGGCTCGTGCTGTGTACGGCCGTGCCCCGGTTCACCGTGGCGGCGCTCGCCAACCTCACCGGCGTCGCCTGGCTCGGCACCGTCTCCGGGCTGCTCGGTCTGTTGCTCGCCGCCGTCGCCCTGTACACGGCGTTCGCGCTGATGCTGGAGGACATGCGCGGCGAGGAGGTCCTGCCGATCGGGCGCAGCGGCCCGGCCCACCACGCCGTCGAGGGCGACCTGTCCGTCCAGCTGGGCAACCTCGAACGCCAGGCTGGCGTAAGGCGCACCCTCTGACCCCGGCCGTCCGGCCACTCGCATCCAGCCCTCGTAGACCCGGCCCGTACGCACCGGCCTCCGACCTCTGAAGTCGTGACGCATCGAAAGCGAGCACCATGACCAGCATGCCCGTCGGCGGGATCACACCCGCCCTCGGTCCACAGGACGGGGGACACGCCGACCTCGTCCTGCGCAACGGCAAGATACACACCCAGGACCCGGCCCGGCCGACCGCGACGGCGCTCGCCGTGCGCGGCGGCCGGATCACCGCCCTGGGCGACGACGGCGACATCGCCGGATCCGTCGGGCCCGGAACCCGGGTCGTGGACGCGCTCGGCCGCCGGGTCGTGCCCGGGCTCAACGACTCGCACCTGCACGTTATCCGCGGTGGCTTGAACTACGTACTGGAACTGCGCTGGGACGGCGTGCCGTCGCTGCGCCAAGCCCTGGCCATGCTCCGCGAGCAGGCCGGGCGTACCCCGCGGGGCCAGTGGATCCGGGTCGTGGGCGGCTGGACGGCGGACCAGTTCACCGAGCGCCGGATGCCGACGCCGGCCGAGCTGACCGCCGCGGCACCGGACACCCCCGTCTTCGTGCTGCACCTCTACCAGTCCGCGATCCTCAACCGCGCCGCCGTACGAGCCGCCGGCTTCACTCGGAACACCCCGGACCCGAGGGGCGGGCAGATCGTCCGGGACCGCGAAGGCCACCCCAACGGGCTGCTCCTCGCTTCGCCCAGCGCTCTCGTCCTGTACTCCACGCTGGCCAAGGCGCCGACCCTCGACGAGAGCGACAAGCGGGTCTCCACCCGGCACTTCCTGCGCGAGCTGAACCGCTTCGGCCTCACCTCCGCCGTGGACGCGGCGGGCGGGTTCCAGAACTTCCCCGAGAACTACGCCACCGTCACCGAACTGGCCCGGGCCGGCGAGCTCAGCGTCCGCATCGGCTACCACCTCTTCCCGCAGACCGCCGGCCAGGAGCTGGCCGACCTGCGCCGCTGGGCCGAGACCGTCCGCCCCGGCGACGGAGACGCCTGGCTGCGCCTCAACGGCGCCGGGGAGAACCTGACCTGGGCGGCCGCCGACTTCGAGAACTTCTCCGAGCCGCGGCCGGATCTCGCGGACGGCTACGAGGACGAGTTCGAGCAGGCGGTACGGCTGCTGATGGAGCACGGCTGGGGCTTCCGGCTGCACGCCACCTACGACGAGACCATCCGCCGGGACCTGGCCGTCTTCGAGAAACTCGCCGCCGAGGGGCTGTTCCCGGGCCGGCGCTGGCTGTTCGACCATGCCGAGACCGTCTCGCCGGACAGCCTGGAGAGGATCGCCGCCCTCGGCGGCGGCATCTCGGTCCAGAACCGGATGTCCTTCCAGGGGCGCGCCTTCGCCGAACGGTACGGGGCGATGGCCGCCGGCACAGCCCCGCCGATCGTGGACATGCTGCGCGCCGGGATTCCCCTCGCCGCAGGTACCGACGCCACCCGCGTCTCCTCCTACAACCCCTGGGTGGCACTGCACTGGCTGGTCACCGGCCGTACCGTCGGCAACCTGCCCCTCCGCCCCGCCGAGCAACTCGTTTCCCGTGAACAGGCACTGGAGCTGTACACGGCGGGCGGGGCGCGGCTCACCGGGGAGGAGGCGGACAAGGGGGTCCTCGCGGAGGGCCGGTTCGCGGACTTCGCCGTCCTCTCGCACGACTACCTCACCGTGCCGGCCGGGGACATCCCGCACATCGAGTCCGTCCTGACGGTGACCGGCGGGCGGATCGTCTACGCCGCGGACACCTACGAGGGCCTGGACGAGGCGCTGCCGACCGTCAGCCCCGCCTGGAGCCCGGTCGCCCACTACGGCGGCTACCAGGCAACTCTTGCGCCCTCGGCGGCCGGTGCCCGCCAGGCCGACCTGCTGGCGGAGGCCGCCGCCGAATCCGAGCAGCACCGCCAGTGGCGCATCGCCCGCGGATTCGCCCCGGGGGAGCCCCCGCCGGTCTTCGACCCCTGCTTCGCGCTCTGACCCGAAGACATCCCCGAAGCCCCTCCTTTTCGCACTCATATCGGCACGCCCGTGCCGATCACCACCGGAAGGAATCTCCATGACCGACTTCGCACTCGACCTCGACGCCGTCCATGCCGCCCCGAGCCCGGACCTGATCACCCCCGACAACGCGATGATGCTGTTCGTCGACCACCAGCCGCAGATGTTCTTCGGCGCCGCCAGCACCGACCGCGTGTCCGTCATCAACGCGACCGTGGGTCTGGCCAAGGCCGCCAAGGTCTTCGACGTCCCCGTCGTGCTGTCCACCGTGGCGGCCGAGTCGTTCTCCGGACCGATCCTGCCGCAGCTGCGCGAGGTCTTCCCCAAGCACGAGATAGTCGACCGCACCTCGATGAACGCCTGGGAGGACACCGCGCTGGTCGAGGCCGTGAAGGCCACCGGTCGAAGCAAGATCATCCTGTCCGGGCTGTGGACCGAGGTCTGCCTGGTCCTGCCCGCCCTCTCCGCGCTCAACCAGGGCTACGAGGTCTACGTCGTCGCAGACGCCTCGGCCGGCGTGACCCCGGCCGCCCACGAGCTTCTCGTAGAAGACGAGCCCGGTCCGGGGGCGGTATCCGGAATTCTCCAACGCTGCGGTTCCCGTCGCCCCCGGCGCGAGAAGCGCGCCGATCCGGCGGGCTCCCAGCGACCGCAGGCGCCGTTCAAGCTCGGCGATCAAGGAACTCCCGATTCCGCGGTTGCGCCACGTCCCGGCCAGAGCCACCACCATGATCCAACCCCGCTCGCCACAGGCCTGCGCCACGGCGACACCCACCAGCTCGTCGCCGACCACCGCCACCACGGCGGGTCCTCCGGCCCTGGCTGCGGTCACGACTTCCGAAACGGGGAAGACGGCAGGGGCCTCGTCCGCTTGCTGGTTCTGGTCCCAGATCTGGATGGCGCGGTCCAGGTCGTCGTCGTGGAAGTCCCGCAGTCGCCACGTCGGCATCGCAACCACATTCGTGAAGGAGCCGGGGCCACCGCCGTTCCGCAGGGCAGAGAGCACGGTGCTCCCGGCAACGGACCTCCCCCGCAACAGCCGCACCATCAGCAACCGGAATCCGCAGAATCGTCGCCGCCAGCCTCATCGGGACCACCATCGAGTGGTACGACAACTCATCCGATCAGCGCTATGACCTGTGCTTTCCGTTCCTTTGAGTGCGGGCAGTCAGCACCGAACCAGCACCGGAACGGCGAGTGCTGGCCGTGGACGCCGGAAGCCCTTACGCCCCTGCATCAGAGGTGACGCTTCCGCGACTGACGGCCGTCACGCGGAGTCATGCCTTGCATCATCAGCTTTGTCATCCCTGCCGCTGGATTCGGAGCCCTGTCTAGCCCGTTTGCGCTGGATCACGGGTCACCCGCCCAGGGCATACGCCGCCTCCCCAGCCATTGCGGTGAGCGCCACGACTCGCCCGCCTGCGCGCAGGCGGGCGGGAGGTGGGCGGTGAGGTGCGTGGTGCCGATGGGGGAATGGAGTGCCTGCTGGTCTTTGAAGGCTACGAAGTCTAGCAGGCCCGACTGCGCCGTCAGCGCGGGCATGCCCGGAGCTGCGATGCGATCGCGAGTGGGTGCTCTGAGCGGGGAATTCCTCGCCGCGCGGGGCCGGGATGGCTTCGGTTCCTCGGATTGGGCACCGGTCTTCCTGCGTTTCCTGCGATGGATAGAAGACCCCCTTCGCGCTCGGTAGAGGTCCTACCAGTAGTGCTTGCGGCCGCCGACGGAGTGTCCGAGGGCGCCCAGGATCCAGAGGATGGATCCGATGACGACGAGGATGGCGCCGATGGTCCACAGGATGCTGATTCCCGCGACGAAGCCGATGACCAGGAGAATGACGCCGAGGATGATCATGGTCACCTCCGATTTCGCTGTGACTCTCCTTTCAGCCTAGGCGCGTCCGGCACTGTCGGCGTGCCATGGAGTACAGCCGACGAGGTGGGGTAGCCGCAGGACATAGGCGCCACCGAGGGAGCACGCAGTGACAGACCAGGAAAAGTCCAGGCAGCATGCGCGGCGGACCACGCCGTCCGAGGCCGTGGGCGAGAGCGGCGACCGTGAGGCCCGGCAGCAGGCGGACGATGCCGTTGTCCAGCGCTCGGGCACGGCGGAGAACGACACGGACGCCGGGGGCCACCGTGCCAAGCGGCACCGTCCGGGCATCGGCCGTGAGGAGCAGATCCACCCCGATGACGAGCACGAGCGGCAGGAGGACTCCGAGGACCGCTGACGTCAGCGTGGACCGGTCCCACCCGGGCACGGAAGTCTGTTGCCCGTCGGCCGAGGCAGGTGTTCTCGGCCGTGTGCCTCGCCGGGTGCTCGGCCAACGGCCGGCCGTGGTCCGGGACGCGGCTGCTGCCGGCTCTGGGGAAGCTGTGACAACGGCCTCCTCACGTGAACGAGCCGGTTTCAGGCGAGAGCTCGGTTGCTGAGCCTTACCGGAGGCGGACATGAACCGTGCCGCGTTGTTCGATGTCGACGGCACTCTCGCCGATACCAATCACCTGCATGTGGTCTGCTGGTGGGAGGCCTTGCGGCAGGGGGGCCACGACGTTTCGATGCACGACATCCACCGCGCGATCGGACTGCCCGGCGAGGACCTCCTTGCCCGTTTGCTGGGCGAGCACCGGGATGCGAGCGAAGACGACACGCTGAGCGCCGCGCACAGCACCCTCTACGGCACGTACTTCGACCGGCTGCCCCCGTTGCACGCGGCGGCGGATCTGCTGCGCGAGCTGGACCGACGGGGCTGGCGGGTCGTGCTCGTGACTTCCGCAACGGACGCCGAGCTCGACGCGCTCAGACGGGCCGTCGACGCCGACGACGCCATCACCGCGACGGCGAGCTCCGAGGACGTGAGCGAGGGCAAGCCCGCGCCGGAACCGGTCCACCACGCACTCGGCCTCGCCGACGCCGCTGCCCGAGACTCCGTGTTCGTCGGTGACACCGTGTGGGACATGGAAGCGGGAGCCCGGGCCCACGTCGCGTGCGTGGGGCTGCTCTGTGGCGGCATTCCGCAGCGTGACCTCGAAGCGGCCGGGGCGCGCGCCGTCTACCGGCACCCCGCCGATCTGCTCGCGCACATCGACACCAGTCCGTTCGCGGACAGGTGAAGACCGCCGGACCACACCGCTTGAGCGATGACCCGCTGGGTAGGCGCAGCGTACGAGAAAGAGCCGTACCACGAGGTGAGCTCCATGGAACGATCCACCGAGCCGGAACCCGAGGGCCCCCGGCCCACGCCGGAAAGCCCGGATCCGGTCCCCGCGACCCGCACCCCACCGGTCCCTGAGACATACCGCCCCCGGCCGAGCCGGCCCCGGAGGAGCCCTCCACCACCGAACGGTCGGCGGTGCCGGAACCTCCCGACTGAGCCAGCCCGTACGAGCCGTCCGAGGCAACGAAACCGGGACCCGTCACCCTTCGTGGCGGCGTTCGACGTCGTCGAGGGAGGGCTGGTCGGGATTGTCCCCCGGGGGACCGGGGTAGCCGCGTGAGCGCCGCCCAGTGAGGCTCCAGGTTGGAGGCCAACCATGTCAACCAGCATGTTCATAGCAATCGTTGCCATCGCCGCGGTCATCGTGATCGCGCTCGCGGTCGGCTTGTGGATGGCGGCCCGCCGACGTCGTCTCCAGAACAAGTTCGGCCCCGAGTACAACCGCACGGTCGAGGCGGAGGGCGGTCGCATGGCCGCCGAACGCGAGCTGCGAGCCCGTGAGGAACGCCACGACAAGCTTGAGATCAAGGAGCTCCCGGCCGCACGGCGCGACCAGTACGCCGTCGAATGGAGCAGCGTCCAGGAACATTTCGTGGACCGGCCGGAAGGCTCCGTGGAGGAGGCTGACGATCTGGTCTCGCGACTGATGCGCGAGCGAGGCTATCCCACAGACGACTACCGCGGTCAGCTGCGTGATCTATCGGTCGAGCACGGCCGGACCCTGGAGCACTACCGGGCTGCCCACGACGTCAAGGTGCGCAGCATTGATCAGAAGACGACCACCGAGGAACTGCGAGGGGCGATGGTGCACTACCGCGCCCTGTTCGACGACCTGCTGAGTGACCAGAGGAGCCGGTGACATGCGGAACCACGCGAGCAGTGACGAGCGAGCCGGCGACGCCGGCATCACGACGGAGGACATAGCCCATCCGGGACCGGCACCGGCACCGGCCGCGGACGGCGGGGCGGGCACCGGCACGGACACCGGATCCGGCGAGGCGGCGGCCGACCGGCGGACGCCGCCCATGTATCCGGGGGAGGCCACCGCGGACACGGGCGCCGGGGAGGGCGAGTCCCGTGAACGCGGGGACGAACTCCCGACGGATCGCGAAGAGGGGGCCGGCCCGGCGCAGGCGGGCGCCGACGAGCCGCTGCTGGGTGCCGAGGACACCGCGGAGTACCACAAGAGGTGGAGCGAGATACAGGGCCGGTTCGTCGACGACCCGCAGGACGCGGTCAGGTCGGCGGACGGCCTCGTCGCGGAAGTGATGCAGAGCCTCGCCCGTACCTTCTCCGCCCGCAAGCAAGGGTTGGAGGGGCAGTGGGGCCAGGGTGAGCAGGTAGCGACAGAAGAACTGCGGCTGGCGCTGCAGCATTACCGGTCGTTCTTCAACCGTCTCCTGAACACCTGACCCGGCTCCGTGGCGGAGCCGGTCGGAGCGAGCTTGGCGGTACGCGCGAGAAGCGGGTGGGGCGATCCGACGCTGACCACAGACGGCTGTGCGGCGACCAGAGGAGCAGAGCGGTGATGGAGACGGGCCCGATCGTTGTGTTCGCGAACTTCCTTTCGGACTTGGCGGTGGACCTCAACGAGGGGCAGATCCTGGCACAGTGGGCCCAGCAGGCGCCGCGGAAGGCGTGGCTGCTCCGGCCGGGGGATGTGCTGGTCACTCCCGTGCCGCTGAGCAGGGAGTTCCTGCGGTACGTGTACGGCCTGACCGGGGTGCCTCCGGAATCGGTGGCGGTCGTCGAGGTACCCCCCGCCGGAGCCGTACCGCTGGCTCGCGCGGTGCGCGAGGCCGGCCTCATCGAGCACATCCGGGCTCTCGCCGGGGATCGAGGCGCTGCCCTGCTGCCGACGGCGCTGGATGCATCGGCGATCGCGTTCGCCCGGGACGTCGGCCTCGCGGTCCATCCGTATCCCACCGTTGAGGCTGCCGAGGCCGCTCTGAAGATGACCATGCTGCTGAACACGAAGACCGGGTTCCGCGAGACGGCCGAGCAGCTGGGCATGCGGCTGCCGGCGGGACGGGTGTGCCTGCGCCCGGAGACCGAGGGCGTGGCCCGCGAACTCCTGCGGGAGTCGAGCGTGTCGTGGTGAAGCCCGATCGCTCGGCGGGAGGGCATGGGATGCGCTTCGTGTCCCGCGACGATCTGAGGGGCGGGGCGGTACTGCCGCTCGACACGGTCGGTGGGCCCGCGGGCATGTGGGTGGTGGAGGAGTGCCTGGACGTGGCCGAATCGGTGAGCATCCAACTGGAGGTCACCAAGTCAGCGACACACGCGCTGTTCAGCGGAGCGATGCGTACGGCTCATGGGTCCTTCACGGGGTACGCCTCCCCGTTGCCGTCCTCCTGCGCGCACGTGACCGACGAGCTCGAGGAGTGGGGGACGGCCCTGGGCCGCCACCTGGCCGATCACGGCTACGCCGGCCCGTGCGGACTCGACGCGCTGGTGGACGTAGACGGCGTGGCGTACGCGAGCGAGAGCAATATCCGTCGTACGGCCACCACCACACCGCACACCATGGTCACCCGGCTGACGGCGGGACCGGCCAACACGCACCCGGCATGGTCGGTGTCGAAGGGCGGGACACGCGATCCCGTGGACTTCGAAGGAGCCCTCGCCCGGCTGCGCGCTTCCCGCCTCGTGTTCGATCCGGAGCGCGGCGAGGGCGTGGTTCTGTACGCGGACGCGCCGCCCGACGGCCGTTCCTGGCGGTACGCGGTGATCGCCAGGAGTGCTGGAGATGTGGAGGAGCAGGAAGCCGCGTTGGCCGAGGTTCTCGAATTCGAGGGCGGCTGACCGACACGACGCCGGTCCCGGCACCCTCCTGGGTGCCGGGACCGGCGTCGTGGGGCGGGCACGCGATCAGGCGGGGCGGCCGCCGAAGGGGGCGCCGGTGCCGTAGTAGGTGCCCAGCTCTTCCCGGTATCCGGCGTCGCCGAGGTGCTTGTCCCGGTGGAACTCGGGGGCGCTCTTGATCTATTCCTTGGTGCGGTCGACGAAGATCTTCCGATCCTCCGGGTCGACCTTGACGACCGTGCTCGCCGGCAGCAGGACCTCCTTGCCGAAGATCCATACGCCGTGCTCGGCAGATGTACTGCGTTCCGCCTGAACCCCGTCTGCCCCGCCTTTCAGGCTTCACGCACCCGGATCGAATGCGGAACGGGGGCGGCCGTCGATCCTTGGAGGTGAGCAGGTCCCCTGCTGCGTCACGGCGACCGTCCCGGCTGCTCTCCGTATGCCCCCGATATCAGCCTTCAGCAGCTGTTGGTTCACGAGGGCGCACCGGCCACCGCCATGCAGTGTCTGAACTGCACTGTTGTCGTATGGTTACCAGCGATACCAGCGGCCGCTGTTTCTTATCCGGGTGGCCCGGCAGGAGAGCTCGCGCGCATTCCGTAGATATCCGTGCCGGCGTCTCGACGGAAACGTGCCGGCTGCCGGGCCGTCTGACGAGACGCCTTACGCCGCTCGACCCAATCGGCCGCTCGGGGAAGCATCCTTCGGGCAGAACGACTTCCATGGACAGCTATCGCGAGATGGACCCGGCGCACCAGGTGCCGGACGGTGTCGACGAGAGGACGGTGCGCGCCCTGGGTGCGCTGTCGAAAGCTCTGGAGACCACGGAGCGGGCCCGGGGTCACCTCTACGGATTCCACCAGCTGACCGGGACCGCGGACTTCGAGCTCGGCGACGCGGTCCGGCTCCTGCGCGAAGCGGGCCACGAGGAGCAGGCCGCCCGGGTCGAGCGGGACATCGTGGGCCGCAACGTGATCCCGGGGCATTGGACCTTCCAGATGATCGAGGCTTACAACTCCACGTACTACCGGCCCTTCGCCGGGGTGGAACACGACATCGTCGATGAGCTGGTCGGCGGGCGCGATCACCTCCTGGAGGCCCGTCTCAAGACGATTCGCCGCACCCGCCACCATCCGGACCACACCGCAACGCCCCCCACCTCCTGATACGAAGGCCCGGCTCGGCGAGGGCACGGGCAGGGGCAGCACGCGGGGCAGCTGACCGGCTGGGGCTCATCGGGGTCCGGCAGGAGCGCAGGCTTGGCAGGGTGGGCCGTAGCAAGGGCAACGTCGATCGCCGTCCGCAGGGCGGCCTCGACTTCGATTGCCGCGGGTGGCCCGTCGCCGCGCAGGGCTGCGGCCGCCCGGGCGGCGCACTTGACGGTCACGCCGGCGACGGCGGCGGCCCTCCCGTGCCGCACCTGCAGCCGGGCGGTCTCCGTCGCGCTGCTCGGGCTGTCCGCCGTGCGGATCGGTGCGCACCCGTCAACGAATCGACGGGCTCAGCCGGTCGGGTCGGTCGGGCTCACGGGCGGGGATGCTCCTGGTCTTTCTGATCGCGTGCCTGCTCTTCCGGGGTCTGCCAGGAGTCCTCGCGGCGCTGTGCGACAGGGTTCCGCTCGGCGGGCGGTGCCTCCCGGCGCCTGCGCCGGCTCCTGTACCAGAAGGCACCGATCAGAAGGACGACCAGGACCACTCCGGCGAAGATGAGGAAGAGTGAGGCCCGGCCTTCGGCCGCGAGCGTTTCGATGGCAGTGATGCGCGGCCCCTACCCGCGATCCACGGACATACCAGACGTCGAACGGGTTTACATCGCTCGGTATGCGTGCGCGGCGGTTCGGCGCCCCCAGCGGACGGCGTAGGCGCGTCGTCCATCCGGGCCAATCCATCGCTCCGGGCGAGCGCTGCGAGCGTGTGCCGGGTAAACGGGCGTGGGTGGCGGGCCGCGCCGCCCGGTACGGCGAAGCCTCGGAGGCGTTGGTGGACGGGATCGTGCTGCTCAAGGAAGACCACAAGACGGTCGAGAAGCTGTTCAAGCAGTTCGAGAAAGCCGGCGACGACGCTCATGCAGAGAAGCGGAAGATCGCCGACAAGGTGATCGACGAGCTGACCACGCACACGTGGATCGAGGAGAAGATCTTCTACCCGGCCGCCCGGGAGGCGGCACCCGACACCAAGGACCATGTCTTGGAGAGCATCGAGGAGCACCACGTCGTTCTGTGGATGCTCTCCGAGCTCAAAGACCTGGACGCGGCCGACGAGCGGTTCGACGCCAAGATGAGCGTGCTGATGGAAAACGTGCGGCACCACGTCGAGGAGGAGGAGAAGGAGTGGTTCCCCGAGGTCCGCAAGGCCATGGGACGTAACCGCCTCACCGAACTCGGCGAACAGATGGAGGCGGCGAAGAAGAGGGCTCCGGGCGAGCCCCTGGTTGTGCCGAGCGCCAAGCACTGACGGCGGCCCCCACTCTCTTTGACTACCCCTATTGCCTCCACCGGGGACCGGCAACTCGGAGAATGAGACGCCAACTGCCAAACGCGCGCCGGCGCCGCCTTTTCAGGCGAGGGCCTCTGTCTCGGAGACGATGCGGGCCGTCATGTTGATCTCCATCAGAAGGCGGAGTGGCGTGCCTTGACGATGAACGAGGAATCCTCGCCAGGGCGCACGGGCTCGACCTGGTTGGCGGGGCTTCCCAAATCTTCCCGTGGTGGGAACGCCATTTCCTTAAGTTGTCGTTGGCGTAGGTTACCGGCAGTTCGCGTCGACGTGCTTCCTCCAGCAGGCGGACCACGGCAGGCAGGGCCTGCTCGCCGGAGGGGGCGGGTTCATCCGCTTACTGGTGGACGCGCGTGTTCAGCATGTCGATGATGACAACAGCAGTCTTGGCCATGCTCCCCATGCTCCCCATGCTCCCCAAGCTCCCAGAAGTTCCTGGGGACGGGCCGGTGATACGAACGGCCTCGCCTGTTCCTCCCGGATCCGGGGCGCGAGCTTCGACAGCCTGTCGCCGACCATCCGTGGCTCGCGGGTGGTCGGCGACAGGCGGACTACCTCGGAGGTTGGCGGGGAAGCGGTCCCATGCGCGGTGCGAGCCCAGCGCCTGCGTCAGCTCCTCCACGAGCGCCGTGCTGGTTTCGCCGGTGGCGATGCCGGGGTCGTCCACTGCGATGCCGCACGTTTCGAGGAGGTGCTCGGCGCCGTTCCAGCCGCCGATGGCCTTGCCGTGCCGGTACGCCTCGGTGAGGAGCAGCAGTACGCGCGGGTCGGGGGCTTCGGGGGGCTGGGCAGTGGCGGCCTTGGCGTCGCGGGCGCCGTACGCGTCCGCGCCCGCCGCAGGCACGCCGGCCAGCAGGACGGCGTCGAATTCGACGGAGCGGGTGGGGGCGAAGGTCCGCTGAACGGTGATCGGGTCGCCGATACCGTCGAGGGTGCCGCCGGTCGGGGCAAGCGGCTCGGTGGCCGGGGGGCCGGCAGACCGAGGCCGGTGGCGACCTGTTCGCACAGCTCCGTGTCGATGTTCGCGAGGACCTGGAGGGTGCGTTCCTTGATGGCCTGCTCGTAGCACTCGTTCAGTTCGAAGGTGTAGGCCGCGACGATGTGCTCGCGTTCGGGCGGCGTCATGCTCGGCCAGAACAGCCGCGGCTGGGTGAAGTGGTCCGAGAACGAGGCCGGTACCTCGCGGACCTTGCTCGCCGCCGGAATCTTCACCGGCGTTTCGATGAAGGCGCTCATGTCGGCTCCGGCGAGGACGGGGCAGCCGCCGTCGAGGCTGTTTGGGTGGTAGGGGGCGACGCCGGTGTGGACGGCGGTCTGGTGCATGCCGTCGCGGAGCATGTCGTTGACGGGGGCGTGCGGCCTGTTGATGGGGATCTGGCCGAAGTTGGGGCCACCGAGCCGGCTGATCTGTGTGTCGAGGTAGGAGAAGAGCCGACCGGCGAGCAGCGGGTCGTCGGTGTTTGGCGCGTAACCGGGTCGGAAAGGCCGGGTGCTTTCTGGGACGACATTCGCTTCTCCGGTCTCCGTGGCGCGCAGGGTGAGCTGTGGGTCAGCTCGCCGGGAAGGGGGCGGCCTTGAGGCGGCGGGCGAGGTGGGCGGTGTTGGCGGCGAGGGTCTTGGTCGTTGCTGCCGCCTTCTGGGGGGTCTTGTCGAGGTCCTGGTAGTCGGTGCCCTGCATGGCTTCGCCGACCCAGTAGGTGACGGCGTTCGGGGCGAGCGAGAAGCCGACGTCGTTGAGGCCCTGGAAGAGATCGGCGCTGACTTTGACCCGGATGTCGCCGGGGTGCTCGATCTTCGCGTCGGGGACGTCCTTCACCGTCACCGTCTGCGGTCCTTCGTACACTGCCGCTTTCATTGTCATTCCTTGCCGACGCCACGATTCACCGGCCTGTCCACGGCGGGTGGTGGCGCCTTTGGGGGTGTTGGCGCGGTCGGTCCTAAAGGCGACCCGATCGCGGGGCGGCGTTCGGCTGCCTCGGCGGCTGACGCCTCTCTTGCCGCGCCTACCCCGCCCCGCGCTTACGTCACACCACACGGGCCGTGTGGAATCGAGGGTCCTCAGGTCCTGGCGAGGTTCTGCCGGCCCGATCGGAGATCGGCCAGGAGGCGGCCGGCATCCGTGAGGAGCGTGCCCTGCAAGGCGTGTACGGTCGGAGAGGCTTCACAGGTGGTCCGTTCCTGCTGTTGCACCTGGTCGAGTCCTACGGCTGCTTCGTCGATCTTCGCGTCGAGGAGGTTCGGAACAGTGGCGGCCGCCCGGCCGATATCCCCCATCGCGGTGGCGACCGCGCGTAGGACAGCGCTGCAGCGGGGCCGGAAAGTGGCCGTGAGGTTCCCGAGTTCCCCGCTGTCGAGGGCGTAGTCCAGGGTCCGGGTCATGGAGCGCAGGTGGTCCATGCTGCGTTCGGCGACAGTGATTGCTTACCGGGCGCGGGGGAGGGCCTCGCCGGAGCCGCTGACGGTTCGGCGCGGGTTCATGCGGCCGTTTTCGATCTCGGCTTCGATGGTGTGGCGGATGCGCTCGCACTCGGCGGACAGCCTGCGCCAGTCGCGGCGCCACTGACGCAGCCGATCCCGGTCGGGAGCCTCCGCTTCGAGGGTGTCGGCGAGGTCGTTGAGGCGCTGGGTCATGGCGACGTAGAGAGCGGTGACGGCTTGTTGCTGATGGCCGGTGTGCCGGGCGGGAGCAGGGACGAGGTGGGCGGCGAGGCCGTAGAGCGCGCCGATGCCGACGGACGCGACCAGGTGGCCGATGTAGTCGATCTGTCCTTGGCCGGAGGAGAACGCGAAGAAGCTGACGATGGCGACCGGGGTGCCCTGCCGGCCGAGGTGCCGGATCCTGCCGATGCAGAGCGCGATCAGGGTGAGGAGGCCGAACGTCCAGCCGTGGATGCCGGCGACGGCCGCCAGGGTGGCGGCGAGCGTGGCTCCCGCTGTCATCGCCAGCACGTACTGGAGGCAGTCGCGAACCGAGCGGTCCACGGTCGCCTGGAGTGACACCAGCGCGGTGAACGGCGCGAACGTCGCGACCGACGGTGGCAGCAGGTAGCGGGCCAGCACCCAGGCCGCCATCGCCGCGATCACGGTCTCGGCACCGAGCAGTACCTCGTCACGCTCGCTCCCGGCTCCCCGCACAGCGCGGCGTAGACAGTCGGCCCGCTCTGTGGCCGCCGACGGGATCCTTCGCGGCGCATCCACCCATCTGGGCAAGATCGACCACCTCCGGCATCGGTCTGCCCCGCCGACCTGCGCTCAATGCTCGGTCCACGTCACAAGGGACCCTTCGCGCAGTCTCGGAGTGAACTCGGGCCCCTTCTGGTCGTGCTCGATGTCGGCGCGATCGTGTGCGACCTCCCGGGCCTACCAAGGGGAGTGGGCGTAGATGGTTTTGCCGCCCTCGGGGGTGGGTTCGATGTGGACGTGGGTGGTGAGATTGTTGATCAGCAGCCATCCCCAGCCGCCGGTTCCGTCCGTGTGGGGCGGCCGGGGCTGGGGCCTGCAGGGGCTGGTGTCGGTGACACAGATCTCGAGGTGATCTCCGTGCAGCTCCAGGTGGAGGGCGCAGGGTCCCCCGGTGTAGCGGAGGGCGTTGGTGACGAGCTCGGTGACGACCAGGAGGACGCTGTCGGCGTTCGAGGCATGGGCAGGGGGTCTGACCTGGGCGGCGCGGTGGAGGAAGGCGCGAGCGGCGTCGCGTGCGGCTGTCGCGGGCTGACCGGTGCGGGGCACGGGCTGATTGAGGACGGGTGCGCCCATTGAGACCTCCTTCCGCTGGTGGACCTACACAGCGGCTGCCCTCTCTACGGCGAAAAACCCGCTCTGTCCCCATGTGGTCGGTTCCGTGGAGAACGTTGCAGTGGCCCTCCGCCAACTTGAAGTCGCAGATCAAAGGGCTGGTGTGACGGGCTCTCGGGGTGCTCACGCTGGTCGTGGGCGGCAGCCTGAGGAGTAGATCGTCCGTCAGTCGATGCAGGTCGATGCCACCGTTGGCTTCGGGCAAGGACACAGGGTTCCGGGTTGCCATGGCTGACGCCTGGGGCGCGCCTGCCCGGGCAGGCGCGACGGCATGACAGAGCCCCGGCCGGGTGACTACGGGCCCAGCCGGGGCTCTGCGTGCGTGGGGTACCGCTTGCGCTCAGACGCCCTCGTCGCGCTCGCGCTCGCCCTGGAGCGGGTCTTCCTCGCGGCGCCGCCTGTTCTCGTCGGGGCGCTGGCCGCCGCGGGAGGGAGTGCCGGGCTCGGGGTGGGCCGGGTCCTGACCGGGTCGCTGCAGGCGCTGCTGCTCCTCGCGGCCCTTGCCCGGCTCCTGGCGCTTGTCCTGCTGACGGCCCATGACGGCGACTCCCTTGATGCGTGCGGATGCTGATTTCTCGCGTCCATGCTGACACGAGCCATCGCAGTGCGCACATCTTTGACTACACATTGTGACCCAAGGGGGGGTGGTGTCCGGGGGATGGGGATGTCGTCGGCATGTGGGCCACAGGGCTGGTGCCGAAGATGAGCGCAACCCACCCGCCCGCGCCGTCAGGAGTCGATTGCCATGCTGGAGCGCACACTGCGCAAGGACCACACCGAGGTCACCTTCATCCTGCCCGCAGACATCCCGCCCGGGGACGTCAGCGTGGTCGGTGACCGTCGTCACTACCCCAGGTGCGGCGCTTGCGCAGGTACAGCAGGGCTGCCATGTCCGCGACGGCCGCGAGGTCGGCCAGCAGGGTGCGGATGCAGGTCTCGTCACCGTCACGGGCCGCCCCCACGATGTGCTCGACCGTCTCCCCGGCCCAGGGATCGATGCCTGCCGGACCCGCGGGCCCGCCTCCTTCGCGCCGGCCCACGTGGACGCGCCGACCGTGATCCAGTTCTTCGATCTGACCGAAGCGGGCCCGCTCGGACTCGGGCGCGCTGCGGTCTGAACGCTGCAAGGACACGATCCGCCAGCCCCGGAGCGCTGCGCCGGTGATGGAATGGCACCCCGCAGGAGCGGTGGGCAGGCAGTCATGGCCGCGACGGCCGGTGACTCCCGAACTCATCGGCATTGATCTTGAGGGCCCCGGTGGGGGCGGGGTCCCGCGTGTGGGGGGATGCGGGCCGGGGATGGTGCGCGGCTTCGACCGCGGCGGTTGCCGGTTGAGCGCGGTTGGGGCGTGCGAGCGTCAACGGTGTCTGCGTGGTGCGCGTGCCGGGTTGCTGCCGTCGGATCCGCGGCCCGGGGGCGGCGGTATGAGCGCCGACACCGAGGGCTTGCCGGACGGTCCCGCATCTCCGGCCGGGGAGGTGGTCGGGATGCGGGGTGTCCGGGTGCCGTACGGATCCGGGCGGCAGCCCGTCGTGCGGGCGGGCCTGCCGCATGACGCCAGGGGGAAGGGCGCCATGCGGTGGGGCCCGCTCTGGAAGCGCCCCACCCGCGAGGTGTTCGCTTCCGGTACCCACGCGTCTAACCCGGCCGCTCTCCCCCAAACGCCATCCCCTCCCACAGTTCTGAGAGGACGTCAAAGGCCGCTGCGCTCTCGCGATACGCGAATGCAGCTACGGGGGTGAGCTCCGGATGCCGTACGGGGCGGCCCGCCCCACTCTGGATGCATGGCGGACCAGACGGAGATCGTGATCCATCCCGTATCGCCGCAGGGCGGGCGCAAGGTCACCGTTCACGCGCTGGGCGTGGACGCGGACCTCGGCCGGGCATTCACACCCGGGGACGTATCGGAGTTCCTGAGCCGGGCCGGGCTGGAGGATGTGGACCTGTCCGAGGACGGGCCGATCCGATGGGAGGGGGGCGGCCCCGAGGTGTGGACCAGCGACACCTGAAGCAGCCGGGCCCCCCAGCTCGGAAGCCGCTCACCCGCCAGCCGGACGGGATCGACGGGTCGAACTGGTAGCTGGTGGGGGCAGGGCCGTGTTCCTGGCCCCGGACACCCCTGGGAGGGGGCCCGCCTCGCGCCGCGTGGGGCAGTCCCGACGCTCTTGACGTGGTATTGGTCCGCCCGGAGACAGCGGCGGAGATCAGCGTGCCTTCCGTTAATGTCCCACGGTCCCTCGCGGCTCCCCCCGGGCGGTGAGATGACCTTTGGCGGCCCGGCTCGTTGGTTGTGCGGATGCCTTCAGAGCAGACGAATCCGCAACGAGCCGGCGACCGAGACGACCCATGTGCGGACTCGTCTCAGCCAATGGCCGCTGTGGAGAGCAGTGAGATTTTGATCGACCAGATCGTCCGGGCAGTCAGGACTGCTGACGAGCCAGCCGTGTACGAGCGCGGCCTGCTGGGCGAAGCAGGCAACCTCCTGCACGCGGGCGCGTCCCTGCGCGGCGATACCGAGGCGTTCACCGGCCACCTGACGCCGCCCGTACGACCACCTCGGCCCCGGCCGCCACCGCACGCCTCACCGAACTGGCCGGCGGCTTCTCCGGAACCCGCAGAGCAGCGGGCGCCTTCCCCGCGGTGCGCTTCGGCAAGGGCTGAGTGCAGGCCAGGAGATCTGCGCCCTCGCAATGAGGAGGTCGTCGCACGGGCCCCGGTCGAGACCGCCCGGGGGCGGTCGCCGGGGCGACGACCCGCTCGGCGACATCGAGGAGCCAGCGCAGGCATCCGCGGATCGGGGTGTGCAACATCCGGTCGGCGATCGCCGACGACAGAGCACTCATCCGCAACTCGTGGACGCGACCGGAACGTCCTAGCTGGCGCGGCGGGCTTTGTGGGGGGACACCTGGAGTCGGGCCCTTGCGGGAAGGGGGCGGCCGAGGGACTGGCGGGCCTGGTCCAGCGGTCCGTCGCAGAGGTCTGCCAGGACGGTGGCGGGGTCGCTGTCGGGGGCAAGGGTGAGGTCGAGGTGGGCCTCCGGGTGGCGGGAGGAGCCGGCCATCCGTGCGTGAGCCTCGTGGACGCCTGTCAGGTGGCGGGTGTCCGCCGCCAGAGCGTCGCTGAGGGCGTGCTCGCGCAGTTCCACGCCGTCCACGGCGGTGGGGGCACCAACGGGGAGATTCCCGGGGTGTGTACGGCGGAGTTGCGCCAGGAGCCACCACAGGGCGAGCAGGGTGATGAGGGCCAAGGCGGCGATGACCGCAGGCCACCACCAGTCTTGATCTGTCCAACGGGTGCGGTCGGTGTCGTCCAGCGGCACACCGTACGGGTCGGTCAGCGGCCAGCCGTCGGGAGGAGCCACCTGCCAGCGCTGGTACAGGTTGAATCCGCCCGCCAGGACCAGGATGCCTGCGCCGAGCAGGACGATGCCCGTCAGCGCCAGCAGGACTCGGTTGATCACGGCTTTCCTCTTCATGGCATCCGTTCCCGTCTCCGTCGGCTCATTTCCGGCGTGGGCGTACACGAACGCCAAGCCGAGCGGGGTGAGCGAGGGCGAGTCGGTCGAGTTCCTGCTGCAGGGCGAGTACGAGGTCGGCCCTGACGTCGTCAGGGGCACGGAAACGCACATCCGCGCGGGCCCTGACGCGGTTCCTGCGGACCCGGATCCTGGCGGCGCTGACGCCGGGGACGCGCATGGCGGCGTCCCGCAGAAGGAGTCCTGCCGCGTCGCGGTCGAGGACGGCGTGTATCTGTGTGTCGGGGGTTTTGAGGGGGAGTCGGTGACGCAGGCCCGGGGTGACGGCGAGGACGATCAGGCACAGGCCGAGGACGGAGATGGCGGCGGCACAGGCCTGCACCCACGGGTCGTCCAGGGGACGTTGGGCCAGTTCGTCGGCCAGGCGCGTACGCCAGGCGGCAGCTTGCTGTCCGGCGCGGACCGCGGCGACATCGAACAGGAGGATCGCGGCTGCGGCACCGACGACCAGCGCTGTCAGCGCCGAGGGGATCCGACGGGCGGACCACGGGCGTGGGGTTCTCGGCTGCGAGCGGTGCCCCGCTGGCTCCTTGTCCTGCCGCCCGGTGCGGGCGGTGGTCACGGCGGACTGCTTCGTTTCAGTCGGGGGAGCTTGCTGCCGTTTCATCTCTCTCCCTTCCTGATGTGAAAGCGGTTCGGCTCATCGCACGCGTCGGTGCTCCAGACCGCCGGGGGGAACCAGGTGCTCGATGGCGAGGGTGACTTCAGTGACGCGCATCCCGGTCAAGTGGGTCACCCTCTCGCTGACGTAGTGCTGTATCTGGCGTGAGGCACCGGCGAGGTCTGCCGGGTAGGGCAGATCCAGGGTCAGTCCTACCCGCACTGTGCCGGCGCCCGCTTTGGCAGAGGCGTGGGGAGGGGCCAGTCTCGTGTGCCCGGCACGACGTTCCGTGGAGAGGGCCAGCGCTTCGAGGGCAGCGCGTGCCGCGATGCGAGCCAGCACTTTCTCCGGAATCGTTGTGGCGCCGCGTTCGGCCGCCGTCAGAGCCGGGGCTGCTGCGGCCCCCTTTGGGGCAGCGGCAGGCTGCGAGGTCACTTCCCGTCCCGGGAACGTGTGAAGTCGGACAGGACGAGGTCACCCTGCACCATGCGGCCGAGCAACAGGCCCAGGAGGCCCAGGAAAGCCACGAGCAGGAAGGCCCAGAATCCGCCGAAGAATGCGGCGAATCCCAAAGCCATGCCGGCCAGCAGGCCTACGGTTGCTGCGCTCATCTTCCTTCACCTGCATTTCGGGTCGGTTTGCGTGGCCCGGGCGAGGCGCCGGGACCCGCGTTGGGTCACTGCACGCGGCTTTCTCCGTCCTCTTCGTCCTCTTCGTAGGGCAGGTGGACGTCGTCGACGGTGAGGTTCACCTCGACGACCTCGAGGCCGGTCATACGCTCCACGGCGGTGATGACGCTGGTGCGGACATCGGCAGCGATGTCAACGATGGACGCGCCGTACTCCACGACCACGTCGAGATCGATGGCGGCCTGCCGTTCGCCCACCTCGACCTTCACGCCGCGGGTCACGCTGGGACGGCCACCCGGGACCTTGTCCGTCACCGCTCCCACCTTGCGGGCCATTCCGGATCCGAGGCTGTGGATACCCGGCACCTCGCGGGTGGCCATTCCCGCGATCTTCTCGACGACGCTGTCGGCGATCGTCGTCCGGCCCCGCGCCTCAGGTGCCGTCCCACCGCCCTCGCCCTGGCCCGGCACAGCCATGCCCGAGGGGCGCGGCTGGTCCGCGCTGGGGTTGCTGATGTCCGACATGAGGACCTCCCCTGGGTGTCGATGGCGAAGCGCCGGTATGGCGCCCTCACCCCTTTAGACACCTCGAACGGACATTCCTCACCCGGCTCGGACGAAGTGAACCGAATACCATCGAAATGTGCGTACGCATGCCGCAATAGGAGTCCTCGGCAGAAAGCGAGCGGCGGATGCGCAACCGGACCAGACCCCCGCCCCCGCACGGCGCAGCCCCGCCGCTGAGGCCGGCGCCTCCGCCCCTCACACGCTGTGCCGCAGACCGCGATGCGTCCGACGCCCTGGACGACGGCATGCTGGCAGTACGGGCTTCCGAGGGAGATGAAGACGCCTTCGCCGTGCTGGTGCGTCGCCACAGCAGCCGCCTGCTCGCTCTCGCCCAGCACATCCTCGGCAACCCGGCCGACGCCGAGGACGCCGTTCAGGAAGCCTTCCTCAGCGCCTGGAGACGGCTTCCGGAGTACCGCCACGGCGCTCTGTTCGGCACCTGGATGTACCGGATCGTAACGAACCGCTGCCTCAACATCCTGCGCCATCGACCACGCCCCCTGCCCCTGGACAGCGTTCCGGAACCTGCCGCCTCAGACGCCGGCAGTTCCCCGCCCCGCGCGGCCGAGACGGATGCGGCCGCAGGTGCGCTCGCGCAAGCGCTGATGGAACTGCGCCCGGAGCTGCGCGCATGCTGGGTACTGCGGGAACTGCACGGTCTGCACTACGAGGAAATCGCCTTGGTGGTCGGCAGCAGCGAGCAGACAGTGCGCGGCAGGCTCTCTCGCGCACGCGGCACCCTGATGGAGGCGATGCGCCCATGGCGCTAGACGACCCGCACCTCACCTGCTCGGACGCGTCCATGAACGCGAGCGCCGCAAGGACCGACACCCCTCTCGACTCCGGCACGCAGATGCCAGCCGAACTCCTGGCCTGCGGGCACCCTCTCAGCCGCTCCTGGCGGCAGTCCCGCGATTCAGCCGACCCGCACAGCAGCAGCTGCCAGCCCTGCCAAGAGGCCGTGGCAGTGCTGGAAGCTCTGACCCGGGCCACGCGCAGCCTGCGCGCTGCGCGACAGCCTGACGGCCACCGTCTGACCGGTCGGGTCATAGACGCGGTGGGGGCGGAGATACGGCTCGGGGCCACGCTCCTGCTGGATGATCCCGATCACGATCTGCGTATCGGCGAGACCGCTGCGGCGAAAGCACTGCGCAGAGCCGCCGACAGTGTGCCCGGCGCCTGCGCCGCGAGCTGCCGGCTGACGCCCGCCCCCGATCGTCCCGCCGTCCACGTCGTCGCACTCACGATGGCAGCCGCGCTGGACCAGCCTTTGCGGGAGCGGGCCGAGAAAGTACGACAGGCCGTTCTCTATGCCGCTGAGCACATCCTCGGTCTCGCGGTCACATCCGTCGATCTCACGATCAACTCCGTGCTAGAACACTCGCACATGTCGAGTGGCGAGCGGCCCGAAGGGAGCGAACATTGACCGACTCCGACCGCGAAGACATCCATGAAGCTGCAGCGGCAGCAGCCCTCGGCGTTCCAGGGGTAGCCGCACTCCAACCCTCACCAGCCAGCACGCTGGTCACGGCCCTCCTCCCGAAACAGACGGCGACCACCGCTGGTACCCCCGCCAGCTGGACACTCGGGCTCCAATCCGAGTACACACCGGCCGGTTGGGACATCGAAGTGCGCTGCATCCTGCACGCTGACCGCCGCGCCGTCGACGTCGCCCGAGAAGTACGCGAAGCTGTGCGCAGCGCAATCACCGGCTACCTCGTTCGCCGCGGTGAAAACGAGCCCGTCACAGTCCGGGTGACAGTCACTCGAACCGTCTGATCGCCCGAGACGGCGTGCCTCTGCGGGCCCGTGGCCAGGTGACCGCAGTCGCTCGCGAGCAGACGGCATCGCTACCTTCGACGGCAGAGACCACAACAGGTGTCGTCCATCGCTGGGTCGCGCCGAGCCTGCTCGGTTGGTCGGCTTCCTGTTCCAGCCCTTCAGGGTTTCGCCCAGGTCGCGACTGGTGGGGTCTGCCTCGCCGGAATCCGCCCTCCCGGTGGCGCCCTCTCGGTGGGTGACGTGCCCGAGGCCACCTCGGATCCAGGTCTGACCGGGCGGTCCGCGAAGAGTAGGCCGCCAAGCGGCGGCTAGGCGCAGCACAGCCCCGGCCGACCTGCCGGAAGGGTGGGACCGGCCTTCGCGGCGAGGAGGCAGACATGTCCGCACATGTTCCAGGCCCAGGCCCGCAGAACACACCCCAACCGTACGGCGGCGGTGTACCGCCGGGCGAGACTCCGCCAGGCGAGTCGAGCACCGGCTCCGGCGCGGGTCCCTACCGCCCCCTGACGCGGGGCTGGGGCAAGGGTCCCCTCCTGGTGATCTGCCTGGTGGCCCTGGCCTGCGCCCTCTTCTTCCTTGCCTACGCCGTCATGCTGAACGTCTGAGCGGTCCCGACGGGGCCGGCACGGCCGGCTGCGCTTGTCTCACGCGGAGAAACGAGGGCAGGCACGCGGTCGTGCACCCGCCTCGCGGCGAAGGAGACGATCACGTCCTCAGGTCCTGCGCCACACGCGACGTCCTCCCACTTGGCAGCCCATGGTGCCGATTGCTGCCGGTCCGCCCCGCGAAGGCCGTGCCCAAACACGTGGCCGAGGACTTCGAACGCTCCCTGAGCGACTGCGGACGAGCCGATGCGGCGGAGCCGGGCTGTCGGCTTGCAGAGTAGGGCTTCGAGCCCCGTCCCTGCGCGCAGTGACGGTTCCGCTTGCGTTGCTGGAACAGCTCGCAGGCCGCATGCCGGACGGTCCGCCCGCCCAGTGGTGATCCGGGCGTGCTTGGGCACAGCGTCAGGGTTCACGCCGGGGATCGGGCGGACCAGGGCGGCGGCGGTCACCCCCGCGATGTAATCGACCGGCCCGACGCCGCCCACCAGCATCTGCCACAGGTCAAACGCCCCTGCGATACCGGCAAAGTCAGGGGGCCGCCGCGCAGAATCCGCGTGGCGGCCGCCGGTGCGCCGGGCCTCCGGCCCCAGAGGCACGGGTTCCTCAACCGGCCAGGGCGACGAGCCTTCGGTACTCGAGCTGGTCGGTCCGTCTGGCGGTGAGGTGGACGTGGACATCGGCGAGGTACTCCTTCAGGGCGCTGTACCCGGCCGTGTACTCCTCCTCCTGCTCACTGGCGTCCGGCGGCATCCAGAAGATCAGCAGCTGCGCGTTCCTTCGCGTGCCCTCAGTGCTGGCAAAGGACAGCTCATGGAGGACCAGCCGCGGTTCGTCCCCAGGCAGGGCCTGTACCAACTCGTCATGGGTCAGGTTCCCCTCGATCTCTGCGACCAGGACGCCCGGGACATCCGCGTAGCGAAGGGTCACGGTGTTGACCTCCCGCTTCTCCCGCAGATGGTGCAGGGCAGCAAGAGAGCTTTCCGAAAGGGCGATCGGGCTGCTCACAGACGTCTCACCTCGGCGTTGGTCAGGACCTGGGATTCAGGGCGGCAAGGGTGCTGTCACCGTGTCCTGCCGAGCGAGAGGAGGTCCCGGTGCTGGTGGCTACGGGTTCGACGGGCGGGCGGCCGGGAAGGCCGCTGCACGGGCCGGCCGGGGGCGGTTCAGGTGTGGAGGCGGCTGTTGGTGCCGTCGTGGCTGTCGGCGTGTTCGTCGTCGAACCAGTAGTCGCCGGCCGCGAGGTAGCGGAAGGAGTGTGCGCTGTGGGCGGGGAGCGCGACGGTTGCGGCGCGGGTGCCGTCCCCGCGGGGCTCCAGGGGGTGGGCGGCGGGGTTCCAGTGGTTGAAGTCTCCGACGACACTGACGGGGCCGTCCGGAGTGTCCTCGGGCAGGATGAAAGTGACCTTCGTACGGCCCTTGAGCCGCTTGCGTTCGAGCACGGAAAAGACTCCAGCCACGAGGATGGGGAACCGGCCCGTGCATCCTCGCGCCGATGCGCGTGCAGTGTGGTGGTACAGCGCCGTGGGGTGGGTGGAGGTCACCCGGGTGGCCGCGAGCCGTCGGCCTGGCCCGACCTTTTCCGACGCGGGTGTTCTGACCCTGCGCATCCCGCTCGCCGGGCGCGCCGAGCCCCGCAAGATCAGCATCGGCGCGCGACCGACGGCAAGCAGCTCTCCGGCTGAACCTGCCCGCATCAGTCGGCACGGAGGCGGGAAGAGCCGATCCCCCTGCGGCACCCCGCCCTCCGCACCTGTTGGACGCTTCACCCCTTCAGGGAGGTGACGTGATGCCGGTACGCAGGTAATCGTTCCTGGCTCACGTCCGGGAGCGCGGCGAGTACGAGACCACAGAAGGGCCGATCGCGCTGTCTGCGTCGTCCTGGCTCTGCTGGGCGCCCGTCTGGTGGGCACCGTGCGGGCCGAGATCGCCGCCCTGCTCCCCGAAACGTGCGCCTTGATCCTTCTGAACCCGTTGCCGGCCGCGGAGCCGCTCTCGCCGGACCGGTTCGTCCGCGCGACCGCGGCCTGGATCGAGGGCGTCACTGCCCGGCCTTCTGCTCACCACACAGCTGACCATTCCCTCTTCGGTGGAAAGCCTTGCAGACCCTCGTATGGCCGCTGGAAGCCTTCGTAAACAGACGGGCCGCCACTGCCGCGTTCGGAGGTCGCGAGGAGTCGCCGGAGGATTTCGGGCCGGCCGCCTCCGGGCGGCCTTCTCATGCGGGGGAGTCCGCTGTCGTACAGCACACGGAGGCCCTCGACGTCAGCAACACTTCGGGAGGCACCCACCGCCGCCCTGAACGCATCCGGCTCCGGGTACGTCCAAGCACGAGATGGAGATCGTCGTCAGGCTGAATGAGCCGCGTCCGCGGGGGCAGCCGCAGCATGTCGGCGAAAGCGCTGATGCCGCGGCTGAGGAGCGCGGTCCCGCTGACCCCGGAGGTAGACGATGCCGAGTACGGCCCTGTCCCTGGACGTGCTGCCTCCCGGTTTGATCGCGCTGCCGACGGTATACCGGCCACAGGCAGACACCCGGCTTCTCGCCGCTTCACTGGCCCGTGAGGCGCTCGGGCCCGGGACGGACGTCCTGGAGATCGGCACCGGCACGGGTGCTCTCGCCCTGCACGCGGCCGGCCGCGGTGCCAGGGTGACAGCGGTCGACGTATCCGCGATGGCCGTGGCCACGGCACGCATGAACGCCTGGCTGCACCGGCTACCCCTGCGCGTTCTGCACGGCGACTTCGCGACACGCACCGAAGGGCAACGCTTCGATCTGGTGGTCGCAAACCCGCCCTACGTACCCGCCCCGGACACGCGGCTGCCGTCGCGGGGCCCCGAGCGGGCCTGGGACGCGGGCCCGGACGGGCGGACGGTCATCGACCGCATATGTGCCCAGCTCCCTTCCCTGCTGCGCCCCGGCGGCGCGCTGCTCATGGTGCACTCCGGCCTGTGCGGTGCCGAGGAGACACTCTCCCTTCTGGCCCGCAGGGGGCTGATCGCGGACATCGCGGACAGAGCCTGCGTACCGTGGGGTCCCGTCCTGCGCTCCCGACGGGCCTGGCTCGAGGCACGGGGCCTGGCAGCTGAGGCCGAGGAGCAGGAAGAACTCGTGACGATCCGGGCTCAGCGCCTTTGAGGCACCAGCACGTGAGCTTCCGCCCAGCCCGGGGCTTCTTATGACGTGATCGTGCGGTCCCGGCCGCGGCCGGACTGCGAAGGGTGCGGCCGAGGCGGCACGGGTGCGTCACATCGGGGCGGGAAACCGTTCCCGGACGCGGTGGGCGTCGGCGCCTGCGCCGGGCAGGCTCGCGAACACCAGCGCGTCGAACTCGACCGAGCGCGCGGTGGCGAGGGCGCGCGGGACGGTGGCTGCCCTCGGCCCGCCGGGGCGACGCCTGTCGCCCCGCAGCCGTGTACCCGCTGAGGCGGGTGCCAGACGGGCCGGGGAAACGGGACAGCCCAGAATGACGACAGGGCGAGCCGTACGCCGAGCAGGCCACCTCGTTGCATGGTCGCCCGGCGTCCGGCCGAACCGGAATGGACCCCTACGGCGGCCGGTAGGGCGGCCGATTGCGGGTAGACGCCGGGCATGACTGCCATCGAACCCCTCGCTGCAGAAGCACAGCCGTCCCTCTTTCTCATCGCCGCCGGAGTGGTTCTGGTCGTCCTGCTGATCGGCGCGTTCTGGTACGGCAGCCGGCGGCGGCGCCGCGCCATTGCCCCGCCCCGGCCAGCTGAGCAGAACCCCCTGATGCAGCGCCGCGAGGACTCCTGGCAGACGCCGCAGGAGCATGCACGCGAAGAGGAGAAGCATCGGTATCCCCACCCGTGACTCCCGCGCATCGGCCGCGTGCTGGTTCCTTCGGCGGACACGTGGCCGATGCGCCGGCGAGCGAGCTGGTGCAACGTGCGCCTGCCGCCCGCCAGTCACGCGACCGCCTGATGAGCCACCCGAGTACGCCCAGCGGGGTGAGGCGCGCCGACCGTCAGTATGGGGCGGGCGTGTAAGCCTTTGCCGTAACGAGGGGCGTGCGGCGGGGCAGGGGGTGGCTGGTGACCGGTCTGGGAGCGCTCCGTGCAGTTCTGTTGCCGGACCGGTCATTTCGACGAAGGGGGTCGTGCAGTCGGCGCGGTTGTCGGAGTTCGAGTGACCGCGCTGTTCGGCCTTGCTCAGTGGGAGCCGGTGAGGGAGGCTGCGATGGCCTTGGCGTGGTGCGCCGTACTTGCGGCGGCCGCTTCGACCGGGCGGCGGACGGCCTTGACGGGGTGCCGGTGGTCGAGTGCGTGCCGGGAGCGGTAGGCGAGCGAGGGTTTGCCATGGGTGTCTGCGGCGGCGATGAGGAGCCCTCCCAGTGCGGAGAGGTCGGTCAGGAAAAGAGCGCGCTGCCGGGCGCGCTCCTCCGGATCCTCCACCGTCCAGAAGGCATGAGTGGTGAGGGAAGTCGGTACCAGCGTGGCAGCGAGCGTGAGCGCGGCCAGGCGTGGCGCACGCCCCGTCGCGAACAGCAGACCCGCAGTGGTCTGGATCGCGCCGGTGACGCGTACCAGCTGGAGCGGATCCCCGGCGAGGGCGGGGATCCGCTTCCCGACCGCCCGGACGACGGGTCGGGTGGCTTCGGCGGCGGCCTCGGGGCGGCGCAGGGTGCGTAGCCCGCCGGTGACGAGGGGGGCGGCGAGCATGGGGCGAGCGAGCTTTCGTAGGACAGTCATGTCTTCCTGCTGCCCAAACCCGGCACGTCCACCCCCTCCGCATCAGCCTGGTGGCTGTCAGCCTGTTGGTTACCGCTCCGGGAGCACGGTCCCGGTGAAGAACGGCGCCGACCCGTTGAAGCCGGTCCTCCCGTGCGGCATCCACCCGCGCACCACGGACCTCGTCCATGCGGCCCACGCGGACAGAACCCTCCCGCCGATCCGCTGATCCGCTGATCAGGCGGTGCCCGCATGGCCAATCGGTGCAGAGGTGCGGAGACCGGGGACCGTATTCGTCCGCCAGACTCCGTACCATGCCCAGCTTCTGCAGCCGTTGGCGCGGTTGCCGGCCATCTGTCCGGCCACATTGCGCCCGTCGCTGTCCGGCGGGCTCCCGGCCGCGGCCGAGGCCGGGCCGCCGCCCAGCGGCAGGCTGCCGCCCCGGCCAGGGGTACAGGCGCCGGTGGGGAGGGCGGTCTCGCGAGGAAGGGCGTGGTGGTGACGGGCAGGGCGGCAAGGTTCGAGCGCTCGCGTCCCAGCGTGGGGGCACAGGGCGGGGTGAGTGGGAAGCCCCTGCCAGACCTGACGGGTCCGGCAGGGGCCGGTGGCTGCGTGAGAGGTCGCTGAACGCTCTCTCGGGCGGATGGTCAGGCTGCAGCGGCCAGAATGGTGTCGATCAGCTGCCGCTGGTCCTCGGTGAGGTACGGATCCTGTAACTCCACCAGCTTGCTGTCGACGCGGATGACGTAGCTGAAGCCGTCCGGAACGGGGTCCTGCCCCGCAGGGATCTCACCGCTGAGTGCGCGCTCAGCGAGCTGCTCCAGCTCGGGCCCGTCCGCGCGGCACTCAGTTTCGAGCGAGGCAGTCTGCTCCCGGCCCGCATCGGCGACTCCCGGCGCCCGGGCATATGGCTGATACTGCCTGCCCTCGCACATGGTGACGCACGGCGCATTGTTGGGGGTGGCCCCGGCGGCTTCCCGGCGCCGGTGGGCGGTACGGCGGCGAGTCCGGAACGCTCCCGCTGCATCCGTGGCCGGTGCCGTTCGGACCGCTGTGGTGTCGGTCAGCTCCGCCGTGGCGTCCGGGTCGCGGGCGGGTCGTCGGCGAAGAGGGCGAGGAGCCCCTCGATGTCGCGGCCCGCTTCGGCGGGGTGGCGGAACTGTGCGCCGGGGCTGATGCGGTAGTGGTTGCGTCGTCCGTTGCGTACCCGGGTGAGGTATCCCTCCTGCTCCAGGTCCGCGACGATCGCCTGGACGGTCCGCTCGGTGAGCACGCAGGTCTCGGCGACCTCCCGCAGTCGTACTTCGGGGTTGCGGGCGAGAGCGAGCAGAACGCGGGCGTGGCTGGTCAGGAACGTCCACGACCCGCCGGTAAGTCCTTCGTGGCGCACGCCTCCAGCATGCGCCCATTCTAGATATGCGTCCTGTTTTTCGTGTATTTCTTGACGTATATCGGATGGGCGCCGACGATGCTGGTGGAAGCGGAAACAGCCCCAGCACGTGTGGGGAGGCAGCATGAACGGGACCGTGCAGGACGAGCGCCCCGACATCCCGGGAGCAGTTGGCCTGGAGGTCCGGGTGGCCCCCGGTCCGCTGCCAGGGACGGTCCAGGTCGTGGTGAGCGGCGAGATCGACTTCGACAGCGCCACGTTTCTCCGCGAGGCCCTCCTGGCCGCCCTCTCCTCCCACCGTGCCACCCTCCTCGTGGAGCTGGAGCGGGTGACCTTCTGCGACTGCGCCGGCCTCAACACCCTCCTGACCGCCCGCCACGCGGCGGTGCAGGCCGGACGCAGCCTGCACATCACGGCGGAAGGTCGCCGGGTCGGGCGGCTCCTGAACCTCACCGACACCCGCTCCCTCCTCACCTGATCGCACGCCCTCGAAAGCAGGTGATCCCCATGACCGCTCCCGCCCCCCTCGCGCGGGGCCCCGGCGCCCACCGTATTCCCGGGACCCCCGCAATACCCGTGCCGTCCGATCGGGCAGTCCAGTGGGCTGTGGGCACGCTGATGGCGGCGACCCCGGCCACGGCCCGCGAGGCCGAGCGCATCCTCTCCGCCGCGGCCGCGGGAGCCGGCCTGCCCGAAGCCGCCCTGGCCGCCGCGGTACTCGACGCCTCCCGCGGCAAACCCGTCCCGGCCCGCCCCTGACGGAGAGACGGTCGATCATGAACGCCAAGAAGCGCGACCCGCGCCCGAAGCTGCTTCCCGATGAGGGAGCGGTCGTGGACGAGCACGGCCGCCCGCCGGGAGTCCCGTCCCGGACAGGCCCCGGCGCCGCCCGCCTGCCGACCCGGCCCGTGTGGAGCGGGCCGGCAAGGAAGGGATACACCGGAAGGCCGGTACGCAGCTCAGCGACCTTCTGGAAGCGGAGCCAATGCTCTTGGGAATTCAGGGCAAGGCAGCCTCGTGGCGAACCATGCGTGCCCAGGCCGAAACCGATGAGCGCCTCTCCGTAGAGGATCTGGATGCCCTGTTGGAACACGCCGAGCAGCCAGAGCCCGATCCTGCCTCAAGCGAGCATCAGGTCCGGACGTTTGGAAACCTCGAAGCGGTCAAGACGAGCGTCATCACCGGCTCCGTTCACCGACTTAGGAGAAGCGCATGGGCATCATTGCTTGGATCTTGATCGGGCTTCTCGCGGGCTTCATGGCGAAGGCGCTGATGCCGGGCAAGGACCCGGGCGGCGTCATCATCACGATGCTCATCGGCATCGCGGGCGGCCTCCTCGGCGGCTGGCTCGGCAAGGTCATCTTCGGTGTCGACTCCATCGACGGCTTCTTCGACCTCTCCACCTGGATCGCCGCGATCATCGGTTCCGTCATCCTCCTCGCCGTCTACCGACTGGTGACCGGCAACCGGCGCCACCACCGCCACGCCTGAGCGACCGGCCCCCGATGGACGGCTCCCCCTCCTCCCCGAGGGCGGAGCCGTTCCGCTGTCCACACCCGCACACCGGGCTGCGGCGTGGCCACCACGCGGCGGGCGCGCTGGCCCGAGGGATCGACAACGGGCCGCCGTACTCATGGGCCGCCCCAGCGTGCCCGAGCACGCAGATCCGGCAGCCTCCCAACCCGGCAACGCATGGCTCTCCGCCGGACCGTCGCTACGCAGTATCGGTGCCTCGACGCGGGCCCTGAGCCCTTGCACGGTGTCGAGGGGAGGGAACAGCGACCGCGAGCGCCCACGATCGCGGTCCTGCAGCCTCTTCTCCTCAGAGGCGACACCGGAGGTGCTGGAGCAGGTGGAGGAGGCCGCAGGTTCTGGCATTCCGCGGTCGAATCCATTGCGGCGGGACATGCACGTGCCCAGCCGATGAGCGCTGGCGGCGATTGTCGGCAAGCGCCACAGGCGGAGCCGGTAGCGGGGCGGGCGGGCCGAGGCGTACGTCAATTCCGCTATCCCGGGTATGCGCAGTACGGGGAGTGCCACCTGCAGGCTGGGTGTCGTCCCGGGCAGGGCGTTCCGCCCGTGCCCGTCGTTCCGCCGTCTCACGGCCATTGGAAAGTGATTTCTGATCATGAACTTCTCCCAGACGGTGCGGCCCCCTCCCGTACGGGCGGATTCGGGAAGCGACTTCGCCTGTCTTTCCCGGAAGGTCCAGGAGGCCGGGCTCATGGCGCGGCGCCCCGGGTACTACGCATTGCGCATGGCTGCCGTGACGGCCTTGTACGCCGCCGGATGGACGGCCTTCGTCCTGATCGGCGACAGCTGGTGGACGCTACCGGCGGCCGCCTTCCTCGCCTTCGTGTTCGGGCAGGTGGCCCTGCTCGCGCACGACCTCGCCCACCGGCAGGTCTTCAGGCTGCGCAAGGCCAGCGAGGTGTCCGGGCGCCTCGCCGGCAACCTCGGCATCGGCATGGGGTACGGCTGGTGGCAGGACAAGCACACCCGCCACCACGCCAACCCCAACCACGAGGACCTCGATCCCGACCTCGACCTGGACATCCTCGTCTGGACGCAGGACCAGGCCCGCGCGGCCAGGGGACTGCCGCGGCTGCTCGGCCGTTCGCAGGCGTTCCTCTTCTTCCCGCTGCTCACGCTGGAGGGGTTCAACCTGCACGTGTCCGGGGTGCGGTCGCTGTTCGACCGCTCGCTCAAGCACCGCGTGTGGGAGGGGGCCCTGCTCGCCGCGCACCTCGCCGTCTACCTCGGCGCGTTGTTCCTGGTGCTGCCGCCCGGCAAGGCGATCGTCTTTCTTCTCGTCCACCAGTGCCTTTTCGGCATCTATCTGGGATCGATCTTCGCTCCGAACCACAAGGGCATGCCGATCCTGCGCGGCGCCGAGCGGCCCGACTTCCTGAGGCGCCAGGTCCTGACCTCCCGTGACGTGCGAGGGGGCCGGTTCACCGACATCGTCATGGGCGGTCTCAACTACCAGATCGAGCACCACCTCTTCCCGAGCATGCCCAGCCCGCACCTGCGCAGGGCCCAGACCATCGTCCGCGGGTACTGCCAGGAGCTCGGGGTCAGCTACCTGGAGACCAGCCTGGTCAACTCCTACCGGCAGACCCTCGCCAGCCTCCACGCGGCGGGATCCCCCCTCAGAACGCCGCAGGCCACCTGACGCCACGACCACCGGCGGCACGCGGGAGGCCGACCGACGGGACGCGGGACGCCGGCCGCCTCAGTCGGGGCGCGGCGGCCGGCGCGGGACGGACCGGGCGCAGCGGACACAGGTGGTTGCCGCCGGACGGATCTCCAGGCGCTCGGGCGGAATCGCCCCGCCGCAGTCTTCGCACTGCCCGTACTCGCCCCGCTCGAGCCGTTCCACCGCCAGGTCCAGTTCTTCCAGGTGCTCGCGCGCACGGGCCATCAGCGCGGCCACGTGGGCCCGCTCGAAGGCGGTGCTGGCCCCCTCGGGGTCGTGCTCGTCGTCGACCGCGACCAAGGCGTTCGCAGCGACGATTCCATCGAAGTCGCGACCCAGCGCGGCCGTCCTGGCCAGGGTGTCAGCGCGGTCGGCCGCGAGACGTGCGCGAGCGGTCGTGAAGGTGGCCCGGCCGTGCTCGTCATGGCCGGACTGGAATGGATCGCCCATGAGTGCCACAACGCCGGTCCGCGGTCCCCGATTCCCCCGGTCGAACACCGCGGCGAAGGCAGAGCAGGCCAAGGTCGAGTTCAAAGAATGCACACCACTTGACCGGCAAGGAGGAGACGACCGCCCAGGTGCGGTTTCGGGGTGCGGCCGTGTCGGCGCCTGTGGTGCCCGCATTGACCGAGCATGAACACCACGATCAGGCACATGATGGTTGCGACGGTGCCGACGTGCGGATCAAGCAATCCCGCGAGGGCGCCGATCCCCGTGGTGGCCGAGGGGCACCTACCGGATGGCGACCATCAGCCGCCGGGCAGACGGCACGGCCGCGCTTTGATTGCCGGTGGTTTTGTGTGCAGGGCGGTGCGGGCGGAGCCCGAGGAGGCCTCCACCGTGGTGGGGGCCTCCGCACCTGAGTAACTGATGGGCTCAATCCCATTCTGTTGGGGCACTCGATGGCGGTTTCGGTCCACCCGATCGTGTCCGGGAAGCGGCCTCGGAGTTGACGGGGCGCCACCTGGCGTGTTTATCCCCAGTAGCCGAGGTGTACTGCGGCAGCCTCTTTGCAGAGGTACGGCCCCGATACCTCGACGGTGTTCCCGCCGGCCGCGAAGATCTGGCGGCACGGGAGATCGAGCAGTGGCTCTTCGGGGTTCACTCCGGCGAGGACATTCAGCTCGGTGGCCGCGAGCGCGTAGACGACCCGCTGGATGCCGCTCCAGTAGATCGCGCCCGAGCACATCGCGCACGGCTCGGTGCTGGAGTAGAGCGTGGCCTCGGCGAGCTGGTCCGGCGTCATCGTGCGCGACGCCTCCCGGACCAGGTTCGTCTCTGCGTGCCCGGTGGCATCATGCTCCGTGATCACGGTGTTCTCGGCGGTGAGCAGGACGTTCCCGGCCGCGTCGGTGAGCAGCGCGCCGAACGGATGGTTGCCGTGCTGGCGGGCGCTGGCCGCAAGGTCGATGGCCGCGAGGAGGTGAGTCCGGGCTTGATCGGTCGGCATGTTCGAAGCTGCTCGCATGACGCGCTCCTCATGGGGGACGGGGTGAAGCTGGACGGCGGGGCTGGCGCGGGCCGGCGACCGGTTCGGACGCCTGGTGGGAGCTGTCGTCCAGGCGACGGCTCCCACCGGGCCGCCTACTGTCCGGTTACCCCGTTCCGCCGGGCGCGATGGGGTAGGTCCCGTGTCATATTTTGTGAGCAGCTGGGTCAGGAGCTCGCCCATGCGCGAGGCCGAGTCGCGGCCGGCCCGCAGGACCTCTGCGTGGTCCAGGGGCCCGGCGCTCATTCCGGCGGCCAGATTGGTCACCAGAGAAGTCCGAGTACCTCGGCGCCGGCCGCGCGGGCGGCCATCGCCTCCAAAGTGGTGGACATGCCGACCAGATCCGCGCCGAGGGTGCGCGGCATGCGGATTTCGGCCGGGGTCTCGTACCTGCGGGCCGCGCCACTGCGCGTATACGCCCTCGCTCGCTACCGCGAACTGCGCCGCCTCGCATGCCAGTGACGCCGGGAGCAGCCGGTGCTGGATCTCGCGGTCAGGCTCAGTGGTCTGGGACGTCCCCCGCCTCACCGGCCGCGCGAAGGCCGCGATGGTGGCCATCGAGTACGACGGGTTCGGCGCCGGCCGCGCCGACCGCATCCATGCACAGCTCTTCGCCGACCTCATGACCGACCTCCGGCTGGACCCCACGTACGGCCGCTACCTGGGCCACTCGTGGGCGCTGCTGCTCGCGACCGTGAACCTGAAGTCTCTCTGAAGAGGTTTCCACACCGTTATCGCTGCGCGATGACGGGGGTACGCACGGCAAGAAGGACGACGTCGTCCTCAGGCGACGGGTCCGCCAGCCGGTTGCTGATCCGGTGGAGCAGTTCGTCCAGTGGGCGGTCCCCGTGGCGGGCGAGCAGGGCGACGAGTTGAGCGACGGCGGCGTGCATATCGTGACGGCGGCGCTCGACGAGCCCGTCGGTGTAGAGCAGGAGCGTCGAGCCTGGCAAGAGCCGGCGTTGGTGCTCCGTGCGGTCGAAAGGACCGAGCGACCGGTGAAACAGTATGTCGTGCTCCACCAGTTGGGTCACATGCCCGTCGGGAGTGCGGATCAGGGGCGGCTGGTGGCCGGCGTTGGACCAGGTCAGCATCCAATCGGGGCTGTCGTCGGCAGGATCGAGGCGTGCGTGGACCAGCGTGCCGCCGGCCTCGATGGGCAGGACCGAGCACGCCGCGTCGAGGGCGGTCAGCGCCGTGGCCGGGCTGTGCGGCGGGTGGTCGAGGGTGGCCTGCCGCAGCATGCTGCGGATCTGGCCCATGATCGTGGCAGCGTGCATGTCGTGGCCGGTGATGTCACCCACCGTCACCATGAGGGCCCGGGTCTCGCCGCCTGGTGAGGCGGGCGGCAGGTGGTAGGCGTCATACCAGTCCCCGCCGATCATGTGGTCGTCGGCGGCCGGCCGGTACAGGGCGCTGATCTCGACATGGTCGGTGAGGGGGAGGTCGGTGAGCATGGCGGCCTGGAGCTCCCGGGCGACGGAGATCCGCTCGTCCAGGTACAGGGCGCGCTCCACCGCCTGCGCGATGTAGCCGGACGCGGCGGTGAGCGTGGCCCGCTCCGTGACGCCCACCTCGTGCCGCTTGGCCCAGCAGATCGCGAGGACACCCAACAGGACGCGGCTTCCCCAGAGGGGCAGGCACAGCACCGTGGCGAACCCCATGCGGTCGAAGAACCCGACCGCCTCGGGGCTGTAGTCGGCGACCATTGCCTCCCGGTCGGGAACGAACACCGTGCGCCGCTCACGCATGGCCTGGGTACTCGGGAACGCCGCATCGGCAGGCAGGGTGAGGACCTCGCGTTCCACTGCGTGAGCGATGTCGGGGTCGGGGATCCGGTGCAGTTCGTCTTCGCCGGCGACCAGCAGTCCCACGTGGGTGGGCTTGCCGACGCCGACGAACAGGTCCCGCAGCCGTCGTCGTACGTCCTCCAGCCCGGACGTCTGCGCCAGTTCCTCCGAAGCCCTCAGCAGTAGCTCGGCGTGGTCCATGCCGGCCTGGGCTTCCTGTTCCAGGCGCTGCGCGTCGTTTCGGGCGCGGTCGGCGGCGGCCCGTGCGGTCTCCAGTACGTCCTGTGCGGACCGGCTCTGCGCCGACAGGATGCGCAGGCACAGCTCGGCGGAGCAGGCCGCGGCCAGATCCTCCAGGTCGCAGAGCTCGCCCTCATGCCAGGTACGGGGCTCGTGGTCGATGGCGCACAGGGAGCCCAGGACGAGCCCGTCCCCGTCGGTCAGGGGCACCCCGGCATACGCCACGATCGCGAGATCTTCGATGGCCGGGTTGGTGCGGAGACGGTCGTCGGCGCGGGCATCGGGTACGACGAGGGGCTGCCCGGAGGCGACCACGTACCGGCAGAGCGAGTGCGACAGGGGCAATGCCCTGCGCCCCGCCCAGGGCTCCGGCAGACCGAACAGTCCGGGCAGGATCTGCTGCGTCTCCTCAAGCAGCGAAACGAAGGCCACGGGCACGTTGAGCACCCGTGATACAAGCCGGGCGAACCGATCCATCTCGTTATCTGAGGCAGCCGAAAGGCCGGCCCATCGCAACGCCTGCGGCTGGGTGCCGCTGATCGGGTCTGCTTCGGATTCCCGGCTCTGCTCCGGCATCTGACCTCCGGTCCTGCTCGCCCCGAGGCCCTCAACGGCATCGTAGAACAGCCGGGGTTTCCGGTCGCGCAATTGACGTGCTGTCGGGTGCGGGGAAGGCGCTCCTGGACCGACTGGCGGCCGATCGAACGGGTAGACGCGAGGCAGTGCAGGTGAGCCGACTGCGGCCTACTCCGGCCCGTTCGACGAAGGGTTCCATATGTGTGCCATGGTGGTCGTCCCGGTACGCGGCATCGAACAGTCGAAGGCCTTGCTACCGCGTGGAGCCCATCGGATGACGGTGGGCGTCGAGGAGGAGTTCCTGCTCGTGGACCGGCGTACGGGCATGCCCGTGGCGCGGGGCCCTCGTGTCCTGGAAGCCGCGGTCCCGGTCCTGGGCGAGCAGGCGCAGACGGAGTTCTTCGGCGCACAGGTCGAGGTCTGTACCCGTCCCACGCCGAGTCTGTCCGCGCTGCGGGCCGAACTGGCGCGGCTGCGGAAGGTGATGGGGGAGGCGGCGGCCGGCGAGGAATGCCTGCTCGTCGCCACCGGTACTCCCGCCGTCCCGCCGGGGCGTCCGCTGACTGTGACCCCGGGGGAGCGTTACGAGCGGATGGCCGCTCGGTGGCCCGCTCTGGCGGGCGGGTACGACGGTATGGTGTGTGGCTGCCACATCCACGTCGGAGTGACCGGACACGCCCAGGCCCTCGCACTGGCCAACCACATGCGGCCCTGGCTGCCGACGCTCCAGGCGGTAGCCGCCAACTCACCCTTCTCCCTGGGGCGGGACAGCGGCTGGGCGAGTCACCGCTCGGTCGAGTACGCACGGTGGCCGGGCGTCGGTCCCGCGCCACTGCTCGACGAGGCCGGCTATGAACGCCTCGCCGACCACCTGGTCCGCAGCGGCACCCTGCTGGACCGCCGGATGATCTACTGGCACGCCCGGCCGTCCGAGCACGTACCGACACTGGAGATCCGCGTCTGCGACGTGAACGCAGACCTTGACGTGGTCGTACTGCTCACCGCCCTGGTACGAGGCCTGGCCACCTCACTCATGCCCGACATCGGCAACGGACAGCCACCCCCGGACCTTCGAGACCCACGTCTCCACGCTGCCCACGCTCTCGCAGCCCGTCGCGGGCTGATCGGCGAGGGCCTCGATCCCGCCCGGGGAGAGTACGTACCGGCCCTGATACTGGCGGAGCGGCTGCTGGCACGCGCGGCGCCCGGGCTGGCTGCGGCCGGAGACCTGGACCTCGCGGAGGAGCTGTTCGACCGGGTGTGGCGCTCCGGCGGCGGGGCCGCCCGGCAGCGCGCCGCGCACCTTCGAAGAGGGCGCCTGACCGACGTGGTGAGCGAGCTGGCGCGCACGACAGCTGCCTCCTGACCTGGTCCGTCGTGCCGAGCGGGGGCCGATCAGCCATGGGTCTGGTACGTGGCCAGGTTTCCGCTGCCTGGGCCGTGTGCGGAGTCGACGCGACCGCTTCGGTGGACGGTGGGACGATGAGAAGACCAACGGTAGACGCGCTGGAACCGATGCGCGCGCCTCTCCCATTCAGACAGCAGGCCAGGCCAATGACGAAGCAGCCGAAGCCGTCCCAGCCCGCCCACGGCAAGGGTCCGAGTCGCCACGAGGGCACCAAGCAGCACGGCTGGTCGCCGGACGTGGACGAGACCCGTCAGCAGGAGAACCCGAGTGCCCATCGTTCCTTCCACCCGGACGAGTACGCCCCGGACAAGGGTCCCGGTCGTACGGTTTCCAAGGAAGAGGCCGGCAACCCCCACGGCAAACCGGTGAAGAGCAGGGGGGCGCGCGGGGAGGACCAGAGCAAGGGCTCCGGGGCGAAGGGCATGCAGGACCTGGGCCCCCGGGGTCGGTCGCAGCGTCCCAGCGGAACGAAGGACGCTTCCGCATCCACGGGCGTGGATCCCCAGGACCCGCATGGCAAGCGCGGGCGCGGGTAGCAGGGCCGGGACACGGCCGAACGAAAGAGCCACCGAGAGGCGGAGGCCAGTGCCGCGCCCCGGCCCCTCGGCGCGTCTGAGTATGAGTGCCTGTGGCGACACCGAGTGACGTGCCCGCCGGTTCGGGGCGCCCGGCCGCCGACCAAGAGACCGCCGGCCGAGGGGCATGCGCACACAGCCGGTGCACCGTCCAGTTCGCGCGGTCCCGGCACACTGTCCGTTTCCCGGCAGGAGGACTTCTCTCATGGCCGTCCGCAACCAGCTGATCCATCGGCCCCCGCAGGCGGTGTGGGCGGTACTCGCCGATCCGACCCTGTACGGGGAGTGGGTGGTGGGCCCGTCCGAGTCCACACCGCTCGATCAGGCCTGGCCGGAGGTCGGATCCCGGCTGCGCTACACCGTGCGGCTGGGTCCCTGGTCGACCGACGGCGTGACCACGGTCCGACACCGGGAGCCCGGCAGGGAGCTGGAGTTGGAAGCGTCGTTCAAGGCACTGGGCACCGCGAGGATCTTCCTCCAGCTCCGACCGTGGGGCGAGGAAACCCTGGTCGTCTGCGACGAGCACCCCCTGCGCGGCGTGGGCGGCACCCTTCACAATCCCGCGATCGAAGCCCTGCTCCAGCTCCGGCACCGCGGGATGCTGGCCCGCCTGGCCAGGATCGTAGAACAGGATCACGCAAGAGCCCGCCATGCCTGACGCGGTGGTGATCGGCGCGGGCCCGAACGGGCTGGTTGCCGCGAACCTCCTGGCCGACGCCGGCTGGAGCGTGGAAGTCCTGGAGGCGCAGCCGGAGCCCGGCGGCGCCGTGCGCAGCGACCGAGGCGTCCACCCCGACTACGTTTCGGACCTCTTCAGCGCGTTCTATCCCTTGGCCGCCGCCTCCCCGGTCCTCGCACGACTCGACCTCGCGGCCGAGGGCCTGCGGTGGAGCCACGCCCCGTCCGTACTGGCCCACCCGCTGAAAGACGGCAGTTGCGCTGTACTGGAGCGCCGCGTGGAAGAGACCTCGGCCGGGCTGGCAGGTTTTGCGGCAGCCGACGGGGACGCCTGGCGGGACATGTTCAAGGTGTGGAGCCAGGTGGGTCCCGACCTGGTAGGAGCCCTGTTCACCCCGTTCCCTCCGGTCCGGCCTCCGGCTTGCGGCGAAACTGCGGGTTGCCGGTGGACTCCGGCTGGCCAGGAACCTCGTCCTGCCGGTGCGTCGTCTCGGCGAGGAGGAGTTCGCCGGAGAAGGCGGCCGGCTCTTGCTGGCCGGGAACGCCCTGCATGCCGACCTGGCCCCCGAGGCTGTGGGTAGCGGCGGATTCGGTTGGCTGATGTCGATGCTCGGGCAGAGCCACGGCTTCCCGGTGCCCGTCGGCGGCGCCGGCGCCCTGACCGCGGCGCTCGTGAGCAGGCTCCGGCGCCGCGGGGGCGTCCTGCGTTGCGGGGAGCGCGTCGCGTCCGTCGTCGTACGCGGTGGCACGGCGGTCGGGGTCAGGACTGCGGGCGGGGAGACCGTCGGCGCGCGGCGGGCCGTACTGGCCGACACGTCAGCACCCGCCCTGTACCGGGACCTCGTCGGAGCGGAACACCTCCCGTCCCGGCTCCTGCGGGACCTGGAACGCTTCCAGTGGGACTTCGCGACGTTCAAGGTCGACTGGGCACTGACCGGCTCGGTGCCGTGGACGGCGCCGCAGGCCGCCGGGGCGGGGACCGTCCACGTGGCCGACGGCGTCGACGGCCTGACCCGGTTCGCCTCGCAGATCGCCATGGGGCAGGTCCCCGACGAACCCTTCGCGTTGTTCGGCCAGATGACCACGGCAGACCCCAGCCGCTCACCGGCGGGCACGGAATCGGCGTGGGCCTACACGCACCTCCCGCAGCACATCGCCTCCGACTCCGACCCCGACGGCATCACCGGCCGTTGGGACGCCCGCGAACAGGAGGCCATGGCCGACCGCATCGAGGCCCAGGTGGAACGCTTCGCGCCCGGCTTCCGTGAACTGATCGGCGCCCGCAGGATCCTCGCCCCCACGACCCTCCAGGCGCTGGACGAGAACCTCCACAACGGCGCCATCAACAACGGCACCACGGCTCTTCACCAACAGGCGATCTTCCGCCCCACTCCCGGCACCGGTCGGCCCGAGACACCCGTGAAGGGCCTCTACCTCGCCTCCGCGGCCGCCCACCCCGGCGGCGGCGTCCACGGCGCCCCGGGTGCGAACGCCGCCCGGGCTGCCCTACGAGCCCACGGACTCCACAGCCTCCTCCACCGCGCCCAACGGATCTGAACGGCCCTACGCGGCCGCTCCAGTCTGAGCAGACCGTCGGCGTCAATCTCGTGCCAACTGCCGAGAGGCTCGGTGCGTCAAGGTCGTTCACGCGCTCGGTGAACAGAACGGCTGCGTCACTCGGGTTCGGGCTCGTAGAGGTGGTGGGCTGGGCCACGCGTCGCCGTTGACGGAGGTCTGAAGACGGCTGCCGATCCCCTGGCTCTGTCTACGAGAACGGGTTCTGGCGCACATTCCGTGAACGATCTTGACCGGGATCTACCAGGAGGGTCAGTGCCAGCCGGCGTGGCCGCTCTTACGCCGCTTGCGCTGCCCGTTGGCGTCGCCAGGACAGTGCCGGTGCCGTGATGGCCAGGGCGAAGAGGACGGCCGCCATGATGAGGTGTGGGACCGTGTGGCCCTGCGCGAGCGTGTAGAGCCCGCAGGCCGCGCCGCCTCCAGCGACGCCCAGGGCAGGCGGCCATCGGTCGGCGGTCAGGCCGGGAAGCCCCAGGTCGCGGCCGCCAGGACGACGATGACCAGAGGAATCCACCACCTCCGCGACCAGTTCCTCTCATCGAGTGACCATCTGCGCGTCGAACGCAAGCCGTCCATACCCCTACCCCCGTGTCGATGACCGCCGTGATCATAGAGCGCAACCGCCAGCCGAGTACTCCGCTCTGCACCGGCTGCGGCCGCACGGGACCGGGCACGACCTGGGCCGCGTCGTGGTGGACCTGGCGGTGATGCTCGCCGACGGAGTCCGAGACCTGGCCGTACTGCGTGACCAGCGCGACGTGTTCGGCTCCGCCGCCTCCACCCCGACCGCGTGGCGAGTGTCGGCCGCGCATCTTCATCGCCGCCCTCTCCCTCGCGGTCATGCCCTTCCTGTCCGCCGCCCAACGCCGCACGGCCCGCGCACTCTGCTCCGCCGGCGCGGTCGCCGACCCCAAGCAGACCCTGCGGTGCACATACCTGTCGGCCGTCCTGCTCGTCTGTCTCCTCAACGCCACCCTCGGCTGAACCCGGGCCGACCCGATTGCCGCCCTCGTCATCTCAGCCATCGCCCTCAAGGAAGGCCGAGATGCCTGGCAGGGCAAGGACTGCTGCGCACCGACTGCGGGGGCCGCCGCGCCAGACCCTGTTGAGATTGCGGGCGGATGCGGCTGCAAGTCGGGCTGTGACTGCTGCTCCTGAGCCCTTGGAGCCTGTGGGGCATCGGGCCCCGGTCCGGCAGCCCCAGCAGTCTGCCGGCGGCCGGGCTGTACGGACAACGCCGGCAGCACGAAGGCCCTGAGCGCTCGGGGGATCAGGGCCGTCGTATGCCAAGCTGACGCGGCCCCGATGCCAGAGCGCGGAATCTGGGGCCGCGGACTGCATCGGCCCGGCGTGGGGTCCAAACCGATGCACGCGTCGACCCGACCAACGGGGACGGCGGCGGGAAGGACACGGCCCAGTCTCTCCGACCACCACAGTCAGCGTGATCAATCTCAGCGCCGACCACGGTTCCAGCGACCCCGCGGCCGGATGAGGACACCGCGCTGGGGAAGATGGTCGTCAGGAAGCAGGCGGCGCCCTACGCGCTGCGGAACAGCGGTTTGCCCTCCCGCAGTCGGCGGCAGACCCGCTGGTAGCTCGGGCGGCGGAGCTTCGGCGGTCGTCCCTGCCTTGCCCGCTTCGCGCCACCGTCGTACACCTGCGGGACGAGGATGTCGCGGGCTGCCCGAAGCTGCTCCTTGGGCGGGTGGTAGGACTCCACTTCCACCTCCAGCTCGCCTGAGCGGTAGGAGGCGGACTTGTCGTACAGCACCAGCGCCCGGGCATGCACCGCGCCCTCCACCTCGAAGGTGAAGTCGTTGTAGTAGCCGTAGACGATGCCCTCTGCCCGCAGGTCGCCCGCGACGTACACGGAACCCCAGGAGACTAGGTCGCGTACCACCAGGTCGCCGAGCACCACCAGCATGCCGATGCCGGAGACGTAGTCGTCCAGGAAGCCGTGCACGATCAGGTCGCCGTCGACGACCAGCGCGATGTCGAGGTCGAGGTCCTCCGGAACCACCAGATCGCCCTGGTGGTGGTACCACGCGATGCCCGTGTCCTGGAGGTAGTCGGCCATGTTGACCTGGGGGCCCAGCCGCTCGGCCACCGCGGAGGTGTCGGCGAGCGGGTCGAACCGGGCCCGCCAGGAGGACATGGTCAGCACGGGGTCTCCGTTCCGGCCCGGAGTGCCCGGACCTCCAGCATGGCGCGGGCCTGCGCGGCGTCCGAGGCGTCCGTACCCGCCGCGATGGCGGCGAGCACGGGCTCGGGCAGGGCGGGATTCTCCAGCATGCGGTATTGGCGCACGCCCGCCTCGGCCCAGGCCAGCAGGATCTCGATCGGGGTCGCCGGGTTCTTGGCGATGTCGTCGAGGAGGCTGGTGTCCTCGGCGCGGGCGGGATCGCGAACGAATTCGGCGAGCGCGTCCGGTGGGGTGTGCCGGTTGGCGACGGCGCGGCGCAAGTAGTAGATCGGGCTGCGTGCCATGGCGGCGAGCACGTCCCCCAGCGGCTCGGTGTGGTGGGCGTCGTCGATCGCCGCGAAGCTCTCGATTTCCGCCTTGCCCGACACCGTGCCCGCACAGTACGTCAGCCCGAACTCGACCAGTAGGTCCGCGGGCCAGTTCGGCTGGTCCATCGCGTTCCCGGGGTGGAAGTACGGCCACAGGCCCAGTGTGTGCAGTGCGCGCAGTGACTCGGGCGGGGTGGCGGGGTGTTCCAGTGCCGCATACGTGAGGCGCTGGACGTCCTGCTCCTGCCCGTGCGCGATGCTCTCGCCGTCACCGAACGAGCGCGTGATCGTGTCGACCAGCCGGGCGAGTGTCTCGGGCGGGGCCGTCGTGTTCTGGCTGATGGCGGCGAGCACGGCCAGGCTCGGGTCGCCGGCCAGTTCGGTGAGCTGCCGGACGGGGGTGAACGCGTTGGCCGCCGCGGCGGCCCGGACGCACGGTTCGGGGTCGGCCGCGAGCCGGGCCAGCACGGCCGGGGTGCGGTTGTGGCACTGCTGGCCCATCAGCTCCCGGACGCGGGTGTCGGGGTCCTGCGCCAGGGCGTCGAGCAGCGGCGCGAGTTCTCCTGCTGAGCGCTTGGTGACGGCGGTGCGGCGTACCCCGGGGTTCGGGTCGGTGAGGTCCGCGTCGCCGGCGTGGCCGAGTGCAGCCACCACCCGCCGGACCCGCGCGTCCGGGTCGGTGGCGAGGGCCCGCAGGTGCTCCGGCCGGGCGTCGATCCGCCGGACCAGGGTCAGCCGGACTTCGGCGGAGGTGTCGGTGACCAACAGCGCGGCCGCCCTACGCGGGAGTTCCTCACGTCCGGCCAGGGCCCGGCGCACCGCTGCCGATCCGTCCCGGGCCAGCGCTTCGAGCGCCGTCTTGGGGGTCGCGCGGTGTACTGTCACCACCCGGCGCACCGACTCCTCCGGGTGGGCGGCGAGCCCGGCCAGCCGCTCGGCCGAGGTGGCCGGGTGGGCGGCGAGCGCGCGCAGCACCCCGAACCAGTCGGGGCCGCCCGCGACGGCCCGAACGGCCACCTCCTCGGCCAGCTCGGCCGGCAGCCCTATCCGGGACGCCACGATCCGGGCCGGCCCCGGAGCCTGCGCTGCCAGCTCCCGCAGCCGTGACAGCGGTGTGGCCGGGCGCCACGCCTCCGCGACCTTGCCGTCGATGTCCATCCGCACCCCTTCTTGACGCGCCGCCCCGGGTGGGTGGCCCGGGCCGGGCACCGGGCTGCCCCGGGTGCGCCCGATGGGTCGCATCCGGGGACGGCATCGACGTCACCGACCTGGGGAGGATCCTGACATGGGGCTCTGACAGCGCCTCACACGGTCCGCCCGGATGGTCAGACCGGGTGTTCACACAGCCGTCGGTGGCTCGTCGGCAGGCGTTGATCGGCTCCGGGGCGCAGGGCGGCAGCGCGGCGTCATGTCGTGGGCCTGCTCGACAAGCGTCTCGTCCCCCTGAAGAGCTACATGCTGATATGGCTCCCCAGCGGGATGCTGACCACGGGGCTGCCCCGTAGGTTCGTTCACGGATCTCGGAATGGAAGGCGTCATGAACGAGTGAAACGATCTGCGCAGCTGCGGCAGGGGTTGCCGGCCGTCTTCGTCACCGCGCCTCTGCATGTCGGCGCGTTCGCTGAACGCCTCGCTTCCGGACACCCCGCCGGAGTACTTGCGATGTCCGATAATGAACACGTGCCCGAGACGACCACCGCGATGGCGGACCTCCCCAGCCTTCGCATCCTGCGGGCTGACCTCATCACCATACGAGGCTGCCCTATGCCACCTCTGGCCTGGCCCCGTTGGCTACGCTGGCTACCCCACGGCCTCGTGTTGCTCGCAGCCGCTCTGACTGCCGCGGCGGCGGGCGCGACCGCCCCGATCTCGGCCATCGGGCACGCGGCCATGCTGGTGGTGGCCCTGCGCTGGCCGACGTCCGCCTGGTGGCTGTCGATGGCCTTCGTCACCGGTATCACGTTGGAGTATCCGCCCACCCACGACACTCAGATCTACGTGTGGATGGTGCACGCAGGGGTCCTCTTCCTTCTCGCGCTGCGGGTGCGCTTGCCCTCGGCGATCACTGCGGCCGTACTCAGCACCCTGCTGGCTGTTCTGCTGAAGCTGTCCGGCTGTTCCGTCGGCTCATGGAAGATGATCACCGGGGCCCTCGTGCTGTTCGCTCTGGCCGTGCTCATCGGAGCCGTGGTACGCGGCCGCCGCGAGGACCACGCACGCCTCACCGAGCAGATCGCCGCCACAGCCCGGGAACGAGCACTGCGCACCGTCCTGGAAGAGCGCACTCGGATCGCACGCGAGCTGCACGACGTCGTGGCCCATCACCTGTCACTCATCTCCATCCAAGCCGATGCCGCGCCCTATCGGGTCCAGGCTCCACCACCAGAACTGGTCACTGAGCTGGCCTCGATCCGCGCCAACGCCCTGGAAGGACTGGCCGAACTGCGCCACATGTTGGGTCTGCTGCGGTCGAACGGCCCCGGCGACAGCACGACCGGCACCAGCCCGCAGCCCTCCCTGGCACAGCTTGACGGGCTGCTCGGCAACGTACGCGCTGCCGGCCTTCCCGCGACCACCCGGATCGAGGGCACTGCCCGCCATCTGCCCCCGGGCGTGGAACTGTCGGCTTACCGCATCATCCAAGAAGCCCTCAGCAACATTCTGCGCCATGCCCCCGGTGCCGAGACGAGCATCGAACTCACCTATACACGAGATGCGTTGGGTCTGAGGGTCGTCAACGGGCCTGCCGCGCTCCCCGCTGCCACCTCACCCGGGGCCGGGCACGGCGTCATCGGCATGCGGGAGCGCATCGCAATGCTCGGCGGTGATTTGGCCATCGGCCCCACCCCCGACGGCGGCTACGAGGTCAGCGCGGCGCTGCCCACCTGTATCGCGCCCGCCGTCGGCAAGGAGACCTGCGCATGACCATCCGCGTGCTCATCGCCGACGACCAGGCCATGGTCCGGGACGCCTTCTCCGTCCTGCTCGGTGCTCAGCCCGACATCGAGGTCGTTGCCACCGCCGAGGACGGCACGCACGCCGTCGCCCGGTCCGCGGAACTGGCACCCGACGTGATCGTGATGGACATCCGGATGCCCGGCCTGGACGGCATCGAGGCCACCCGCCAGATCACGTCGGCGCCCGGAACATCAGCGAAGATCCTCATCCTGACGACCTTCAACCTCGACGAGTACGTCTACGAGGCACTGCGCGCCGGGGCCTCCGGATTTCTGCTCAAGGACGCCTCCGGCATCCAGCTCGCGGAAGCCGTAAGGGTGGTGGCCCGGGGCGAGGCTCTCCTTGCACCCGACATCACCATGCGGCTCATCGCCGAGTTCTCCCGCGTGAGTCCTGGTGCCAAGCGGCCGACCGGCGTGCGTATCGATGCCCTTACCGACCGCGAGACCGAAGTTCTCGCACAGGTGGCACAGGGCCTCTCCAACGCGGAGATCGCCCAGGTGCTGGTCGTCGCCGAGGAGACGGTCAAGACGCACGTGGGCCGCATCCTGCGGAAGCTGCAGCTACGCGATCGCACCCAGGCCGCCGTCTTCGCCTACGAATCCGGCCTGGTCGCCCCCGGCGACGGTGCCCGCTGGGCACCGTCGCTTCGGGCCGCCCCGTAGACCGGCGTGCCCATGCCGCTCCCAGCCCCTGGACAGTCCCGACCTGCGACGGCATGCGGTCATGCCTGCCGACAGCCGGAACGGCTCCTCGGGTCTCGGCGTAGCCCTGGAGAGCTACGCGGCAGGTTGGCCCCTCCGGGGGACGCAGATCACCGGCCCTGAAAGCGAACCTTATGGCGTCCAGTCCGGAGGCATCGTCCGCCTCCCGCACCACGCCCACCCCAAGGAACGCAACCATGTCCATAGCCCGACGCCCATCACCTGCCTCGCAGGCCACGCCTCCTGGCAAGATCAAGAGGTTCCTGCGTGTCGTCGCCGCTTCGATCGCCTCGGTCTTGGCCTTCCTCACAGGCGCGATCATGCTGGGCGCGTACTTTCCGGCCATCCCCAAGGCCGGCGTGATCGGCCCGGTCATCGGCGGACAGTACCCCTTCCACCTGGCGCTCCTCGCCCTGGCCGGCGCCGCCCTGGGAGCCCTGGCTTGGCGCAGCGGCCTGGTGCGCTGGGGGCGTGTCCTCACCGCGGTGACCGCTCTGTCCACCACCGCCGGTCTGGTCATCGGCAGCATTCAGTTCGTTGCCGCTCGTGACGCCGGTACGAAGATCTCCTTCAGCCAGGTCTTCGGCCAGCTCGCCTCCTCCGGAGGTGCCACGCCGGACACAACCCAGATTTATGCCACCCGTGACGGCGAGGCACTCGAAGCAGATGTATACCTGGCCGGGAAAGGCCGGGGGAGCAAGGCGCCGGCCATAGTGCTCGCCCATGCCGGAGGCTTCCACACCTTCGACAAGAGCGACCTGCGTGGTACCGGCCGTTGGCTGGCGGACCACGGTGTGGCCGTGATAGCGGTCGACTACAGGCTGGCCTCCCCCGACCGCCCCACGTGGGACAAGGCCCCGCACGACCTCATGACCGCCCTGGGCTGGGTGCAGCACCACGCCGACCAGTACGGCATCGACAGCTCCCGTATCTCGTTGGGTGGCATGTCGGCCGGCGGCACCCTCGCCATGAACACCGCTTACCGCCTTCAGAACGGCACCATGCAGGCCACCGACGGGATCACCCCGAAGCCGCCATTCTCGGTGGTCGGCTTCTACCCCGGCACCGACGTCGACAACATGTGGAAGGACGACGTCGCGGGCACCCGCGAGGCCGCAGAGCTGTTCACGGGCGGTACGCCTGCCCAATACCCCGAGCGCTACCGCGATGTCTCCCCGACCACCGACGTTCGGATGGGTCTGCAGCGCACACTGCTCGTCGTGGGAGACCGTGACCGCAGCTCCCGCCCCGAAACCATCAAGGACTTCGGCGCCTCGCTCCGAGCCGAAGGCGTCGATGTCACGGTGGAGGAACTGCCTTTCGCCGAGCATGCGTTCGACGACGTCTACGGCAGCCTGACCGCACAGACCAGCCGCCAGATCCTCCTGGACTTCCTCGGCAAAGACGCGTAGCACCGTCCTGCGGTCGCGGCACGATCTCAGCCAGGCCCCTGTGCGAAGTCAAGCTTGGGCCGGGCGGCTGGAGATAGGGCCATGGGCGCGCGGAGCGGTGCTGTACGGCCGCTGTCGTGTCCTCACCCTGGAGAGCTCCAGCATTCCCGACGCTACTTCGAGTGGACTGAGGGCAACCCGATGGCCAACCGCCTGAGCTTCTTCCTCTTCGGACCGGGCCAGGTCGCCCCCGTCACCCGCGAGTCCGAAGACCTGCCCTTGCCCGTACGCGGACGATTCCGTGTGTGGAGATCCCGGTGACCTCGTGGGCTGGTCGGCGCACACATCGAGCGGCACGTGCGGTAATTCCGCTACGTGGGCCGCCCGTTGTGTCGTTTCTTCGCGTCCGCGTCCGCGTCCCCTTCGCGTTGGTGGGCGGCGTGCACGCAGACATGCCGCCAAAGCGGGTACCGGACGGCCCGGGATCAGGAGATCTTCGGGCGCCCGGCCGCCTTGGGTCGCCAGACATCGAGGTCCAGGGCCACCGTGAGGACGTCACCCTCCACACGGACGACGGGGTCGGGGTGCTCGATCCCCGCCGCGAAGTCCTCGGCACGGACGTCGTCGAGCAGGAAGAGGAAGTGCTCGATCACCTCCGGCTCGTCCGTGAGGTTGCCATCAGGATCCACCTCGTTGTTCGCGCGGTCCGCCCCGATGCAGAGCATCGTCATGAACAGCTTGAGGCGGTCCGCCCCGAGGAGCGCATCGGCGCCTCGGATGACCATGACGATCCCGACTCCGCCTGTGAGGGCGTCGCCGAGGTCGTCGAGACGGTGGACCGCATCCCAGTTCCAGCCGAAAGAGCCGGGGTATCCGACCGCCCGGGCGAAAGCGTCACACACGGCCGCCCGTCGACCAGGTCGCGGGCCTGCACTTCGTACACCCGGCCGCCCGCGGCACTGAGGGCCGCCATCTGCTCCTTGAACTCAACCGCGTCGCGGGGCCCGAAGATGACCCAGGGCGTCTCCGGCTTGCTGACATCGAACGAGGTCACATCTGTCCCTTCCTGGCGAATTCGCCGACAGACCATCCCTTGTAACCTGGCAGCGACGTCCACCTGTTCGGGGTCAAGGACTGTACGTAGCGATGAAGCTCCTGGTAGACGGGGTCTCGACCAAGATCACCCGTGTCCACCAGGAGCTTCCGTGCTTGTCTACCCGTCGTCGATCGATCTGTCCAGCGGTAACCTGCGACAGCTGACCGAGCAGCTCGCGGTCCGACGACGACAGATACCTACGCCCAGCTTGCCGCCGGGTTCGCAATCGGTGTCGCGACCGTCTACCGGTACATACGCGAGGCCATCGAAGTCTTGGCCTCTCGGGCACCGACCCTGGCGGAGGTGATGGAGACGGTCCGGGCGAAGGCGTTCGTGATCCTGGACGGCACGCTGCTGCCGATCGACCGGATTGCCGCCGACACCCCGTACTACTCGGGCAAGCACAAGCGGCACGGCATGAACGTGCAGGTCCTCACCGACCCATTCGGCCGACTGCTGTGGGCTTCTCCGGCCCTGCCCGGAGCCATCCATGACCTGACGGCTGCCCGAACCCACGGGATCGTCGATGCGCTCGCCGCCACGGGACTGAAGTGCTGGGCGGACAAGGCGTACCAAGGCGCTGGCCGGCACATCCGGGTCCCCTTCCGAGGCCGCCGGCTCAAGCGTTGGAAGCAACGGCACAACAGCAGCCACGTCAAGATCCGCTGCGTCGGCGAGCGGGCCATGGCCGTGCTCAAGGGCTGGCGTCTACTGCGGAAGCTTTGCTGCAGCACCAACCGGATTACCGACATCGTGAAGGCCATCCTCGTCCTTCACCACGCCTCAGCATGAGGTTGGAAAAGGCTCAATCTTCGCCATCTGCGTGGCAGAGGGCTCGGCGGAGCCTGGGCGGTCAGCCGGCCGATCCGCCGGCGAGTGGAATGGCGGGGCGGTCGGCATGGCGGCGTGACACCGCCTGACGAGGCATCGCCGGGCGCCCGTACGCGGGCGCCGGTGCCCGATGGCCGTCAGGCGGCGCGGACGTGCCTTCAGGATCGTTGATGTGCCAGGCCGGAGCCGGAGGCCAGGATCCGAATTACAGGGCCACGAAAGAGACAACGAATGCGGAGCTGGGTGCGGACGCGCAGCATGGAGGCATGGTGGTACTCCCGCGGCCGGAGAGGCGTTCGAGGGGTTCCGCGTCCGGTGTCGGACCGGGATCCCCGTTGAGCGGCTCCCGTACGGGTGCCGGCCAGGAGAGCTCCGGGATCCGTCGACGCCCGATGCCGCCCGGCCTGCCCCGAAAGTCCTGCACGGCTCTCGCAGCCCTCCTGACGACCGTTCTGGCCACCGTGCCGACGGGCCCGGCATTTGCCTTCACCGGCGACAATCACGAGGACATCACCCGGGCCGCACTGCCCTGGGAGCCCGTCACACTGACCGAGATGGCCGACGCCCGCGCCGGGGCGATCAACGCCAACGACCACCCCCCGTACTTCGACGTCGGCCCCCTGCACTGCGACAACGCCGACTACCTTGCCCCCCGCTACGCCCCCGACTACCCCCGCACCCGGGACGAGGCCACCACCGAGCTCCTCGCGTGCATCCGTACCTCCGTCACCCGCTTGCGCAACGCGGTCGAGGCCGCCGACGGCCTCGTCGACGCCGACGGCAAGGTGCGCGCCGACCAGAGCGACCTGTCCTCGCACTGCACGTGGGACGGGAAGCCCGGGCGGGCCAAGTGCGCCGTCCTCGAACAGCTCGGCCGCGGCTGGCACCAGATCGAGGACTTCTATTCGCACTCCAACTGGAGCGACCGGCCCGCGCCCGGCCCGGTCGGCCTCGACAACCCGCCCGGCCTGGAGCGTACGGACGTCGCACCGTTCCTCGACATCCGCCGTTACAGCGCCATGAAGGACGCCGACTGGACACGGGACGCGCGTGAGCGTATCCCTGCGGACCTCGCCACCGGCTGCTACACCGACATCGATTCCACCGGTGTCAAGCCCGCCGACTGTGACGGGCGCGTCACCCACAACCGTGCCCTGAACAAGGACACCGCCGCATCGCCCCGCTCCAAGACGGGTGACAACTTCCACCACGCGACGGCCGGCGCCACCGCCGAGATCACGCGCCAGTGGAACGACTTCAAGGCCGAGCTGCTCGCGAAGTACCCGGATCACCGGCGCGGCGCACAGATGGTCTGCGCCCTCGTCCACGACGAGCCGGCCGGCGCCTGCCCCTGACAGGGGAGGGAACGGTCGGACGTACGGTCGTTTCGAACTGCTCCGCAGTGACCCCACCTTGTCATCCGCGGCGACTCACACCGGGCACGCCATCTCACCTCACGAGGCAGGGTGAGGACGACCGCAGGGTCCTTGTGGCGTTCCAGCCGAGCACGCGGGTCGCGCCGGTTCGGAGGCAGTGGTGCGGCGGCTCCGACGGCGTCTGTGCTCGGGGAGGTAGCCGGGCTTCTCAGGAGGCCTCCGGCGGGGCAACGAGGGCAGTAGCCGTGGACCACAGTTCGGCGTCCGGAGCTCTCGACAAGCCAGCACTCGGGATTGGCAGATATGGGCGTGTCCGACCTCCACGGTTGGTAGCGCATGCCGGCCGGTTGGCCGCGGGGTGGACGGCGACGGAGGTGGTGCCGGGTACTTTGCCCGGTACCACCCACTGGTCTCCGCAGTCCGGTCGCTGCGCCCCGATCAGGCCGTGAGGACTTTGTTCTTGGCCTGCTGGAACTCGGCTTCCGTGATCTCGCCGCGGTTCTTGAGCTCGGCGAGCCGGGACAGTTCCTCCGCCGCGCTGCCGGCTCCGGCGCTCTGGCGCACGTAGGAGCGGAACTGCTCCTCGTTCCGCTGGGCGTGCTTCAATTCGCGTTCGCCCATTCCACGTCCACGGGCGATCACGTAGACGAACACGCCGAGGAAGGGCACCAGGATCACGAAGATGAGCCATCCGGCCTTGCCCCAGCCGCTCAGCTCGTCGTCTCGGAAGATGTCGCCGATGATGCGGAAGAGCAGGAAGAACCAGAGCACCCAGAGGAAGATCATCATCATGGTCCAGAACATGTTCAGCAGCGGGTAGTCCACTGCCAGGTTCAGCATTGAGTCCTTCATGGGAGGTCTCCTGTCGGTCGTGACGGGGGCTGTGAACAATGCCGCCCCGCGTCATGCCGGTTCTGGGGTGAAGGCACACAACTCATCGGCCCCGGGGTGTACGACGCCGTAGCTGCTCTCGGGTACTTCGTTCCAGGCACCCGGCAGGTCGCCGAGGGGTTCCGACACCACCAGGCGGGTTTCGTCGGACACCTCCTGGAGGAAGGTCATTTCGGGGTGCAGTTTGCGCAGCGAGTCCACCCGGCTGCTGTAGAAGAGCGACCGCGAGGCGCCCTGGCTGGAGTAGCGGAACGCCCACACACTCGTGCCGTTGGTGACGGCGACCGTCATCTGCACCGGGTTCTCCACGCCGTGCTCGCGGGCTACGCGTTCCACCAGCCCGACCATCCTGGCGACGGCGCCCGGCGGGTCCTCCTCCAGGCCGAAGGTGAGCGCCAGGTAGAACATCGTCTCGGAATCCGTCGTCCCCTCGATACCCGAGTACAGCGCGGGATCGACGAGCATGGTGAGATCCCGCCGCATCGCGTGGAAGCCGGCGATGGAGCCGTTGTGCATCCACATCCAGCGGCCGTGCCGGAAGGGGTGACAGTTCGTCTGCTGTACCGCCGTACCCGTCGACGCCCGGATGTGGGCGAAGAACAACGGCGAGGTGACGTGGTCCGCGAGCTCCCGCAGGTTCCGGTTGTTCCAGGCGGGGCCGACGTCGCGCATGAGCGCCGGGGTGCCGTCACCGCCCTCCGGATACCACCCGACGCCGAACCCGTCACCATTCGTCGTCTCCACGCCGAGTTTGGAATGCAGGCTCTGATCGATCAGCGAATGGGCGGGTTTGTAGAGGATCGTGTCAAGCAGCAGGGGTGTTCCCGAATAGGCCAGCCATCGGCACATGAGCGATCACCTGTATTTCTCACCTGAAAGTGCGGTAGTACTTTCGTGGCCCGATCGACCTCAGGCTCCCGGAGTCTGCAATGAGTTCGCCGGTCACCTCACTGCCGCGGCCCACCGCCTTGCCGGCTCTGCTGTGAGTGCGCTGAGAGTGGAGCGCCACTTTTCCCGTGTCGCGGGCGACGCTGTGTGCGCGGAGCGGGTGGCTCTTGTCCGGCCAACCTCATTTTCGCCTCCTTCGCCGCACATCGCCATGTGGTGCGGATCGGTCGGCCGTCGCCGCGAGCTCGGGGCGGTGGACCTGCGCAACCTCAAGGACGGACTTGGAGACGGGACGGCGTCCGGCTCCTCGTGAACCCGACCTGACGGCGGCCTCATGCCCTGGGCTGCGATCGCCGGCGAAGGCGGGCCGGAGCGAGTGCAGCGGGAACACCGGTGGACCCCGGTGCGGCCCGGCGCCGGCTGTGCCGAGTCTTCAGGCTGCGGGGAGTTCCTGTGCAGGCAGTCGGCCTGCGTGTACCGCGTCGACCAGGGCCTGGTGGTCGCGTTCGTTCTGGTCTGCGTAAGCCTCGGCGAAGGTGACGAGCGCCCGGTCGAAGGATTCACTGCGGCCCAGGTACGCGGCGATCGCGATGCGGTCTCCCGACCGGGCGTGCGCACGGGCGAGGGTGATGCCGCACACCTCACCGAACGTCTCCAACTGTGCGGGCGACATCGTCTCCGGCATCGCGATGCCCTTCCAGTCGCGCAACTGGCGGATGTAGAAGTCGCGCTGCTTGCCGTCGATCCCGTCCACCCGCTCCCAGCCGAGGAAGATGTCGCTCGCCGCCTGCATCAGCCGCTGCCCGGAGACCACGCGCTCGCCCTGGTTGCGGTATCTGCTCGCGCCGATGTGGGCGGCGAGCACGGAGGTGTCGGCCTCCTTGGCCTGCAGGAAGAGCGGATCCTGGCCGTCACGGCCGAGCAGCAGCAGGATCCAGCAGCGGGTTCCGACGCTGCCGACGCCGACCACCTTGCGGGCCACGTCCACCAGCCGGTAGTCCTCCAGGAGCGCCCGCCGGTCGGTAGCCATCGTGAGACCGTAGCGTTCGACCAGCCGGCGGAGCTGGCGCTCGAATGTGCTGCGCTCGGCGTCCGGCAGCAGGTCCGCGAGCGGTACCAGCAGCGGGGGGTCCGCCGCGATCCTCGGCCGGCCGTCGACCAGTTCCGTGAGTTTGTCGAAGACCTGCAGGGTGTCGTGCGCGCGAGCCTTCGCCAGGGCACCGGTCAGCTTCTTCCGCCCGCTCTTGCCGAGCCGACCGGTGGTCAGGGCCTCGAGGCGGTCCGCGTCGATCTTCGCGTACCAGACGTCGAGGTTGCCCATGCCGGCGAAGCCGCGCATCGCCTCGCGGTACGAGCGCACGGCAGAGCTCACGATGCCCGCGCGCTCGGCCTCGTCGAATCCGTTCGCCCGGCCGGCGATGACGAGACTCGCCGACAGCCGTTTGACGTCCCACTCCCAGGGACCGGGCAGGGTCTCGTCGAAGTCGTTGATGTCGAACATCAGCCGGCGCTCCGGAGAGGCCAGCAGCCGGAAGTTCAGCAGATGCGCGTCCCCGCACAGTTGGGCCGTGATCCCCGAGTCCGGGCTGCCGGCCAGGTCGGAGGCCATGATCGCGGCGGCTCCCCGGTAGAACCGGAAGGGGGACTCCGTCATCCTGCTGTAGCGGATGGGGACCAGCTCGGGTACCCGGGCCGCAGACTGTTCCTCCAGTATCGCCAGTGGGTCCCGTCTGTCCGGAGACGGCCGGTACTCGGCGTGCCCGGACCGCGGCGAGCGGCGCCGGGCCTCCTTGCCGTGGTCCGCGCGTTCCTGGGGTGTGCTGTGGGGGACCGCGCGCATCGCGGTGGTCGCACTCTGGGACATCAGTGCACTCCTGCCTGCTCTGCTGCCCTCAGGACGGGAACGGCTCCCTGCCCTGCGAGAGCTGTCCTTGGGCGATGGTGTTGCCGGCGGCCGTCACGCTGCGGGCGGTGCCCACGACGGGGGCGACGGAGATCAGCACATCCTGCAACCGCTCGGCAGCCGGATCTGCCTTGCGGGCCGGTCATGTGGGCGGGTCAGGGGCAGGCGAACGACATGTGACAGTGCGTGCCCGCAGATCACCCGCATGCCTTGCTTCAACTTTAGAACCCCTCCCGATCCTGCGCGCGGGGCAGGGTTCGCGCGGCCCATGTGCGCCGCGCGATGCCCTTCACCGCCCTGCACCCCGCGGAACTCGTCGACGGCGTGGGCTGCGCGGGCGCGTCCGGCTTTGCAGGCACTCATCCGCACGGCTCGGCCGGGGGAGGATCCCGGTGGAGCCTGCGACGCCCCGGTTCCGTCGGCATCCCGGTCACAGCCGGCCGGCGACTCAGGCGGTGGTGGCTCCTGAGGTGATCAGGGCGCCGACCGCCGGGAGGCCGGCTTCCGCCAAGGCGCGGCGCTGGCGGTCGGCCGACGTTCCCCGCTGGAGCAGCCGATGGACGAGCGAGGTCACCTCGCGGTGGTCACCGTTGTCTTCAAGGGCGGGGCCGATGTACCGCAGGAGCGCGCATAGCACGTCCCCGCTGCTTCGCAGTCGCCCGTTCGGGTCCACCAGCGTGCTGCTGATCCCGTGCCGGGCCGCATGCCATGTTGCCGCTTGCAGGAGTTCCGGTCGGCACGGCGTGTGAGCGACTCCCGCCTTTTCCTCGGCGATCGCGGTGGCGGCGAGCCCGCGGACGACGCCGGCAAGCATGACCGCGTCGTCCGCCTCCAGCTGCACGTCACAGCAGCGCACCTCGATGGTCGGGTAGCGCTCGGAGAGCCGGGCCTGCCAGTACAGCTGCCCCCGGTCCGGGATCACCCCGGGTCCCACCAGCGCATCGGCCCGCGCCTCGTAGTCCGCGAGCCCCGCGAAGTGCGGCGGTGGGCCGCTGACCGGCCAGCGGCCGAAGATGATCGTGCGCCAGCTGGCGAAGCCGGTGTCCCGCCCGTCCCACAGGGGGCCGTTCGCGGACATCGCCAGCAGCGTGGGAAGCCAGCCGCGCAGCCGGTTCAGGACAGCCACCCCGGTCTCGCGGTCGGGCATCCCCACATGGACGTGCATTCCGCAGATCAGCTGCTCGTCGACCAGCAATCGGGCCTCTTGCTGCATCTTCACATATCTCGCCGTGCTGGTGATGGGTACGGGTACGGCATCCCTGACCGGCGAGGTGGCAGAGATGGCGATGCGGCAGCCGTTCGCCTGCGCGGCGGAGGCGACCGCGTGGCGCAACCGCAGAAGATGCCCTCCCACCTCCTCGAGAGCCGTGCACACGGCGGTGGCGACTTCGATCTGAGCCTGCAGCAGCTCGTCCTGGACCTCTCGCTCTTCCGCGATGGGTGCCAGGCGGGCCGTGGCACGCACCTCCTGCACGAGCGGTGTGGGAAGGAGTGTCTCCGGGGCGACCAGCAGGTACTCCTCTTCGACCCCAACAGTGATCATGTTGGGTGATACCCCGACCCCGCAGTGATCACCCAGCTAAGACCGTGTCCTATGTGGTGAGGCGGACGAGTCGCTTGTAGCAGCAGAGGGCTGCAGCGAGGCCGAGGAAGGCCAGGTAGTTGCGGGGGTGGCGCTCGTAGCGGTGGTTGAGTCGGCGGTAGCCGGTCAGCCAGGACATGGTCCGTTCGATCACCCACCTGCGGCGCCCGAGCCGTTCGGAGGACTCGATGCCCTTGCGGGCGATACGGACGCCGATCCGCTTGCTACGGAGCCATTTCCGCAGTTCAGGAATGTCGTAGGCCTTGTCGGTATGGAGGCGTCGGGGCTTGAAGTGGCGGCCGCGGTGGGGGTCGTGTCTCGTTTGGTGGCCGGGCACCATGGGCTTCAGCGCTTGGCTGTCGTGGGTGTTGGCGGCCGAGAGGCCGACGACGAGGGGCAGTCCGTTCGCGTCCGACAGGACGTGCATCTTGGAACCCGGCCTGCCCCGGTCCACGGGGCTCGGACCTGCGAGTTCGCCCCTTTTTTTGGCCCGGACGTGGGCGGAGTCGAGGACCGCGCGTGAAAGATCGAGCAGGCCGGCGTCGTTGAGCCGGTGCAGGATCTCCTCGTGCAGCCGGCCCCACACTCCGGCCCTCGACCAGATCAGGAACCTGCGGTGACCGTCGACTTCGATATCCCGAAGCAAGGTGGCAGTGCCCGCCAGGCGCGCCCGCTGACCAGCACGTAGATGATGGCCGCGAACAGCGTCTCATCAGGCGTGTCCTGCGTGCCACCGCCCTGAGACCGCACCTTCGGCGGTGGGATCAGCGGCTCCGCGATCTCCCACAGCCCGTCCGGAACAATCCAACTCCAAGTACCCCGCCCCATACGGGGGTCAACGACGCCTCACCACGTAGGACACGGTCTAAGTGTTCTTCCGCCCGGCCAAGGTCGGGCAGCGGGCATTGCCCGACCCTGATGAGGCGAAGGCTGACGAGCGTCAGGGAGTGTGACTGGCAGCGGCTGGCCGCAGCGACGTCTGGACGCCTGGCGGCCGCAGCCGCCGGGCGTGGTGGGGCAGGGGCGCGCCGGTTCAGCAGGAGCAGCCCCACTGCGGGGTGGGTGCGGTCGAGGGGGTTCCGGAGGCCTGGTCGGTGGGTGCGGGCGGGTGGACGGTGGTGCCGGCCTTGATGGTCTCGATCACCTTGATGTCGCGGATCTGTTCGGGGTCGACCGTCAACGGGTTCGCGCTGAGGATGACCAGGTCCGCGAGCTTGCCGACCTCGATACTGCCCTTGCGGTCCTGCTCGCCGTACTGGTGGGCGGCGTTGATGGTGATCGCGCGGACCGCGTCCAGGGCGGAGACTTGCTGGTCGGGGCCGAGGACGTGGCCGCTGCGGGTGCGGCGGGTCACCTGGCTGGACAGCACGGCGATCGAGTTCGGCAGCGCCACCGGGGCATCGTGGTGCGAGGTGTAGCGCAGGCCCTTGTCGAGTGCCCAGCGGGCGGGGGAGATGCTCTCCGCCCGCTTCTTGCCGAGGACGGTCTCGCGGTACCAGTCGCCCCAGTAGTAGGTGTGCATCGAGAAGAAGGACGGCAGGATTCCCAGCCGGGCGAATGCGTCGACCTGGTCCTTGCGGGCAGTCTGCGCGTGGATCGCCACGGTCGGCCGCCGGCCCGGCCCGGCGGCCTCGACCGCCTTGAGGAACTGGTCGATCGCCGCGTCGCCGTTGACGTGCGCCAGGACCTGCCAATCCCGCTCGACCGCCGTAGCGATCTGCTTGGCCACCACCGCGTCGTCCGGCACCGCCGGGTACCCGCAGTAGTCCTCGGGCTGTCCGGGCGGCGGCGTCAGGTACGGCTCGGTGAGCCACGCGGTGCGCCCCTGCGGCGAGCCGTCCAGGACCAGCTTCACGCCGGCCGCGCGGACGCCGTCCACGTACTCGTCACTCACCCCGATCGGGTCGTCGAGCGTGGACGCGGTTGCCTCATCGGCCTTCACGTACGCGACCACGTCGACCGGGAGCAGCACGGCGGCGGCCGTGTCACGCAGCGCCTTGAGGTTGGCGAGGGTGGTGCCGCCCTCCTGCACGGTGGTGAAGCCGAAGCTCGCCGCCTTGGCCGCGCCCGTTGCGAACAGCATCAGCAGCTCCCGTTCCGGGAGCCCCACGAGCGCCAGGTCCGAGGCCGGGGTGAACGCCTTCTCCTCCAGCACGCCGTCGGGCTCGCCGTACGAGGGCGGGACGGCGAGTTCGCGCCGCCGGATCACCCCGCCCTCGGGGTCGGGTGTGGCGGCCGAGTAGCCGAGCCGCTTCAGGCCGATGCTGTTCACCGCGCCGAGGTGGAAGGACTGGTGGATGGCGAGCACCGGGCGGTCCGTGGACACCTCGTCGAGGTCGTCGCGGGTGGGGTGCCGGCGCTCGGCGAGCATCGCGTCGTCGTACCCGAAGCCGATGATCCAATCGGAGTCCGCACCCACCGGTCCCGCAGCCCAGGAGCGCAGCTTGTCCTTCAGAGAGGCGAGGTCGGTGACGTCGCCGTCCGGGTCGGCGAGCAGGTTGGCGATGACGGCCTGCAGGCCGATGCCGCCGAGGTGCCCGTGCGCGTCGATGAACCCGGGCAGCAGGGCACGGCCCCCGAGGTCCCGCACGACGGTATGCGGGCCGCGCCAGCGTTCCAGCACCTCCTTCTCGGAGCCGACGAAGACGATGGTGCCGTCCTTGACGGCCACCGCCTCGCCCCGTTCGTCGCCGCGCTCTGCGAGTGTGACGATGTCGCCGCCGTGGAGGATGAAGTCGGCCTGCTCAGCCATGCTGTATCCCGTTCGGTAGAAGGATGGTGAAAGCGCCCAGAGCTTAGAAGCGACGTGGGCAAACTTCGCCGAGGACGGCCGGACTTCACTGGAACGGGGCAGCGCGGTCGAGGAACCGGGCCCGCGGAGGGGGGAAGGTAGCCGTCTCCGAGGTCATCGGTGTGGCGGTAGCACATCGGGTCCCGGACCAGCCCGGCCCTGATGCCGGCCGACAACCTCAGCGTGATCAGCTCCTCGACCCTGGTCTCCGGGTCGACGTACTCGATGGTCCCGATCTCCAGGTCGACCCGGCCCTCGCACAGTGGCAATGAGCTCCGGGCGCGCCACACTGAACCTGGCTCGTGGTCGCCGCGGGTGACCGCGCACCGGGTTCGGCCGGAGTCGGCAGGAAGCGATCTTTTAGGGGGTCGGGCGGGGGGAAAGGATGCCTTCATGACCGATCCCGTGAACGACGGCACTCCGGCGCCGACCACCCTGTCGATCTCCGTGAAGGGCGTCGCGGACGCCGGCCTGGAAGCGCAGTTGCGGTCCTGGGTCGACTCCGGGCCCAACGAGCCGGTGACCGCCGAACAGATCACTCAGGCCGTCGGGAAGGACGAACTCGCCCGGACCGCCGAATCCCTCGGACGCGACCCTGGCGACCTCGCCGCGGACATCGCCCTCGCCCTCCCCCAACTGATCGACATGGCATCCCCTGACGGCAGTGCCGGACTCGTCCAAGCCAAGGTCAACAACGTTGTACTGAATCAGACACCCCAGATGGTGGTCGGGGAAACCGAGTCGAATGTCAACTACAGGGCCCCGCTGCGCATCACCGCGAGCGGGACGGACTTTACGCCGGGCGACTACACCGGCACCGTGACGATGATGTTCGACGCCGTACCCCCGGTGTAGGCCGGAGACCGGTTTGGGGACGAAGGCACGTCCGGGAGACCCGGTCGCCGCGCGAATGATCGACCGCATCGCCCGGGCCAACGCGCCCCGGGCGGTGCGGTCGATCGCCGAAACCACCGACACCCGGCATTCAGATGCCCCCTGGCGGTGGGGGCGAGGGCCCTTGGAGTGACCCGAGGGATGGCGGCGATGGTGAGGATGCCCTGGACGGGATCTCTCGCCGCGGGACTTTATGAAGATCGCCGTTGTGATCACGGGCCTGGCATTGGGGCCAGGTGCAGCCCGTGCCGATATGGCGTGCGTGGGTGAGGCCCGGTGCCCAGAGCGCTCTGGGGGCAGCAGTACCACCGGGCCGCCCCAAGCAGGCAGGAGAGACCGGCCGGTGATGACCGGTCAGCGGTCCGGTCGGTGTCGTACCTCGCGATAGCCGAGGGGAGAGGTCTATTTGTATCCCGGGGGCCGGCGGCCGAGCGGAGGGGTACATGTACCGGTATGGCTTGTGAACGGATCCGGTGGCCCTCGTCGTGGAACGAGCCGGTCTGTGTGGGCCTGACTGCTCGGCCTGCTGGCTCGTCACTCGTTGGTGGGATGCGGTCCGGCGTGTCGGAGTGTGGTGCACTGCGCGCGGGCCGGCCACCCGTGACCGCCCGCAGGTAAGCCGAGACCGTGACTGGCCCGCCCGGTGAACGGCTTCAGACCAGCGGGGATCCCTGCTCGGGGACGGGACCGTGCCGGCGGAAGTCGCCCCAGGCCCGGGTCAGCCGGTGGACGGCTTCGGTCAGGACGTCCGCGGGGTAGGTGAAGGGGAGGCGGATGAAGGAGTCGTGGCGGCCGCTGGGGTCGGTGGTCCGTCCCGCCACCACCTCGACCTCGTGGCGCAGCGCGACCTATACGAACGCGCCGGCATCGGCGTCGGGAAGCTCGATCCACAGGGCCGACCCCCCGACGGGAGGCTCCCACCTCCAATCCGGCAGAGACTGCTCCAGCAGGCCGGTCAGGTGGCGCAGCCGGCGGGCGGCGGATCGGGCCTGTGTCTGCTCGAGTTCGGCGAGGTGGGGCAGCAGCCGGACGGCGACGGCCTGGTCGAGGACGGGGGTGCCGAGGTCGGCCAGCGCCTTGTGACGGGCGAACCGCGCTGCGACGGGTTCCTCCGCACGTAGCCAGTCCACCTGCAGCCCGCCCCACACCGACTTCGACAGTGAACCGATGGTCAGTACCTCACCGCCCCGCGGAGCGAAGGCTCCCAATGGCGGCGGCAGCTTGCCGCGGGTGCCGATGCGCCCCGAGTAGGCGAGGTCCTCCACGACGGCCACATCGTGCTGCCGGGCCAGCTCGGCGATGCGGCGGCGCCGGGAGGCGCTCATCAGCCGGCCGGTGGGGTTGTGAAAGCTCGGCATCACGAACAACAGGTCCGGCTCGTGCTCGGCCAGAGGGGCGGCCAGCAGGGCCGGCAGCATCCCCTCCTCGTCGATCGGCACACCGACCGTCCGGGCGCCGTGCGCGGAGAACAGGTCGAAGCAGCCGGGCCAGCTGGGAGACTCGACGACGACCGTACTGCCCGGCCGCAGATACATCTGGGCGGTCAGGGCGATGGCCTGGTGCGCCCCCGTCGTCACCACCACCTCGTCGGGCGAGGTGGGCAGCCCCAGCCTGCTGAGGTGCACGGCGATCTGCTCGCGCAGGGGGTACAGCCCCCGCGGGTGGTAGCCGGCGTCGGAGAGCAGGTGAGGGAGGTCGTGCACTACCACGTCGCGCAGTGCTTCGACGAGTTCGGGTGTGCCCGCGTCCGCGGCGTACGCCAGGGAGATCACGCTGCCCGGACCCTGAGAGAGCCGTGCGAAGACCGAATCGGCCTGCCCCCGACGCAGTTCGTGCCCCAAGCGCCGGCCGCTCCCTGCCCGTCTGGTCACTCGGGTGCCACTGCCCCGCCTGCTGGCAAGGGTGCCGTCGGCCCGCAGCTCGTCGTAGGCGGCCACAACGGTCGAGCGGCTCAACGCGAGTGCGGCGGCGAGCCCGCGCTCCGACGGGAGCCGGACGTCTGGCGCCAGATCACCCTCGTCGACGAGGCGGCGCAGCGCGGCGGCGAGCCCGCGGAACAGGGCCCCGCTCCCCGCCCACCCGTCCGGCAACAGCTCCACCAGCTGTTCCGGATTCCGCGAAAGGTCCACTTCGGCCCCCATTGGATCGTGTGGCCTGTCCCCATCCCGGATTGGCTGGTCTAGGGCCTACCACTTGACCCTATCCGTCCCGAGGAGCACGTCCCGATGCCGTCAGTCACTCCAGTCACCCCAGTCACCTCAAGCACCCCGGTTACCTCGGCCCGCCTCCGTGTCGTCCTCGACGCGTCCGTGCCGGCCGCACGCAACGACGCCGGACGCCACGAGTACGACGGCCGTCCCCAAGACCTCTCCGAGGCAGGTATACGCCGCGCACTGTCGGCCATCACCTTCGCCGCCCACCCCACCGCGCCGCAGCCCGACCGGCCGGACACCCCGACCCTGGCGCACGATCCGCTCGACGAGGCGACGCTCCAGGCCTTCGAGTACGCACTGTCGCTGCGCTTCGGCGACCTCCAGATGCACCGTCGGGACCCGTACCTGCACATCGACAACCTGGATCTGAGCGGCTACGAGAACGACTGCGCGCCCGAGGCCGAGCGGGCGTGGGCCCGACGGGACCATCTCGATGCCTGGCCCGACCTGGTGGCCGCCGCCGTGACCACGCTCGACCTGGTTCCCGCGGAGCAGGCCCGCGCCGCCCTGCCCGCGGTCCAAGGCCTGCGGCACCAGCTGATCCGCCCCGGACAGGAGACGACCTCCCGAGAACGGCGGGCCGCTGAAGGGCTCGAACGCCTCGAAGCCCACCTGCGGACAACGGCCCGGGCCGAACGCGCCTCACCGGTGCTGGGTGAGGACGGCCTCACCCGGATGCTGGCGGCCACCGAAGGCAGCGAGGTCGACCTCGAGAGCCTGGCCGTACGCGCCGAAACGGAACGCGAGCGCCTCACACAGCTGCTGGAGGAGGCCTGCCACCGCATCGACCCCAGCACGGACGTCGCCACGACACTGCACCACCTGGACGACGACCACCCCACCGCCTTCGGCCTGCTGGCCGCCACCCGCGAGGCGGTCAAGACCGTCACGGACTGGGCCGACAGAACCCATCTGATACCTGGCGAGCCCCTCACATGCCGAGTCGGTCTTCTCCCCGAGTCACAGGGCCACGAGGTCGCCACCATGACGGCCGCCGCCCCCGAGGAGCCGGAACGTCCCGGCTGGTTCCGGGTCCGCCGTCCCCCCCGAGCACTGGCCGGCCCCGGACCGCGACGCATGGCTGCGGACGTACAGCCGCCACCAGCTGTTGAACATCGCCGTTCACGAGGTCGCCCCAGGACACCTGGCGCAGCGCCGGATCCTGCGCCACGTCCCGAGTGAAGTGCGCCGCAGCCTGCAGTCCTACGCGACCAGCGAAGGCTGGGCGCACTACTGCGAGGAGATGGCCCTGGAGGCGGGCTTCGGCGACGGCGACCCCCGGCACACCGCGGCCGTCGCCCGCGACGCACTGCTGCGCCTGACACGCCTGGCTTGCGTCATCGGGCTGCACACCGGCGAACTCACCCACCCACAGGCGGCCGCCCGGTTCGAAGCAGAGGCACACACACCCCCGGCACTCGCCGCACAGCAGGCCACGCGCTGCCTGCTCGACCCCCAGGCAGGCGACTACACCCGGGGAAGGTTCGCGATCCTCGACCTGCGTGACCAAGCCCGCCGGCACTGGGGGCCCGGCTTCACCCACACCCGCTTCCACACCGCGCTGCTCAACCTCGGCGCGCCACCACTGGCCCTGCTTCCGGCCCTGCTCGAAGTGGGCCGGCGATGAGCGTCCTCTCCGACCCGCATCAGCTGCTGCTCTTCGTGGGCGCATCCGCCGCACTCGTCGGCCTGCCCGGACCGAACCTCGTCTACATCTGCACGCGCAGCATCGCCCAAGGCACCCGCGCCGGGATGGTCTCGGCACTCGGGGTGGAGACCGGCACCCTGATACACGCCCTCGCCACCGCCTTCGGAGTCGCCGCACTCGTCTCCGCCGAACCGGCAGCACTCAAAGCCCTCACCCTGCTCGGCGCCGCCTACCTCCTCTACCTCGGAATCCGTTCCCTCACCGGAGCCGGCTCGCCCGACAACTCGGCCCAGCCCGTCCCCAGCAGCCTCTGGCGCGTCTACCGCGAAGGGATCCTCGTCAATGTCCTCAACCCGAAGGTCATGCTCTTCTTCCTGGCCTTCCTGCCACAGTGGGTGAGCCACGACGCCGACGGCGCACAGGCCCGTACGGAACTGCTGATACTCGCCGCGATCACCTTCACGGTCGCGCTGGCCATGGACCTGGGGTACGCGGCCACCGCCGGCGTACTCGCGAGAAGGCTGCGCGGCCGCGCAGCGCCGGGCCGAGGCAGGACCGGTACCTCGTCGCCCTCGTCTACCTCGGACTCGCGGCCGCCGCCATGTTCAGCTGACAGCAACTGCCGGGCGTCAACACAGTGCCCGGACCCGGCCTTCCCAGAGTGACCCGAGGGGATGGCGCCGATGGTGAGGGCGTCCTGGACGGGATCGCTCGCCGCACGACTTTACGAAGATCGCCGTGCGGGTCAAACGCCCCGAACCGCTTGTCCACCGGCGCCGGACGGCCCTGCGGCTGCCTCTTCTCGATCGGCTCGACCTCGAACAACCGATCCTCACCATGCATACCGACATCATCCCGCGCGAACGATCACGAAACACCGAGCGGGTTGCCGCTCGGTGCGATTCGCTCCTACGGCGTGCCGGGCGTGGTGGTGGTCGCTTGTTCGGCGGCGATCCGTGCTTCGTCTTCGGCGGTGTCGGCGCCGGCCGCCCGATTGTTGCTCCAGCCGCGGTGGACAACCAGCAACTGGTCCTCGGTGCCGTTCTTGTCCCGGTAGACGATCGCGGCCGGTCCCGCTCCGCTCTCGTGGCCGGGGAAACCTCTGGTCAGGGGTCCACGTGCCGCCGGTACGGTACTTGGTCCACCACAGGCACTGGTCGCTGGAGCCGTAGCCCCGGTGAATCGCGTACAGCTCTCCGCCGTAGACGGCCAGCGCCGGTCCCTCCAGGCTCTCGTGTGCGCCAAGCCTGCGGTCCGCCGACCACGAGGAGCCGTTGTAGGTGGCGTGCCACAGTCGATTGTCACGGCCTCCCTTGTGCACGAGGTGCAGCTTGCCACCGAAGACCGCCAGCGCCGGCCCGGTGGACGATTCATGGGCGGGAAGCCTGACGTCGGGGGCCCACCGAGTGCCGTCGTACGTCGTGTGCCACAGACTGGTGTCGCTGCTGCCCCGGTGGACGCAGTGGAGTTTCCCGCCGAAGACCGCCAGCGCCGGTCCGTTCGCCGTCTCGTGCGCGCCGACCTTGGTGTCCTGGGTCCAGCCCTTGTCGGGATCGTAAGCGGTGTACCACAGCTGGTTGTCGCTACCGCCGCGGTGCACACAGATGAGCTTCCCGCTGAACTCGGCCAGGGCCGGGTTCGACCCCGACTCGTGCCCGGGGAACCGCTCGTCCGCGCTCCAGCCCTGGGCGGGCTTGAACACCGACCACCAGAGGTTCAGGTCCTCTTCGGGACCCAAACCGACCGGGATGAGCATCAACGGTGAGAACCACGGTGAAACCAACTTGCAGCCGTAGCCCCGAGAGACCGCCTGGACCCAGACTTTCTGGGCCAAGGCCGCCACGGCGACGAGGGAGGACAGGGGCTCTTTGAGGATTTCCCCGAGAGCGTCCGCGAGGTGGTCCTTGAGTTCCAGGTACTTGTCCACCGCCTCCTGGTTGAGCCTGAGCTCGAACCCCCACCAGTGCGCCCTGGGTTCAACCGTGATGCCCAGCGCCTCGAGGTCCTTCAGTGCCCGCGCCGCCCGCGCCGCCCGCGCCGCGACTTCGGGGCTCACGACGAAGGCCCCAGGTCCTTCCGGTGCGCCGTCCTGGGCCTGGACCGTCTCATCGATGGCCATGGGACTCCTCTCGTTGTCGCGCAAGGCACCCAGCCGACCCGGATCCGTCCGGCTCAGCCCATCGGCTCCTCGCATGGGAACCATTGCGCCGCCCCCAGCATGCCCGCATTGAGTGACCATCTCGCGACGGACAGTCATATTCGCCTGGGGATTGCCCCGATGTGGCGGGAACCCCCCCCGCCAGCAGTCCGGTTGGCCGTCCTTGCCAAAACACATGCTCTCTGCACGCGACAGTGGCGCCGGAGCCGGCGGGTGAGCGGGTCGTCCGGCCGCCGGATGCGGACTCGGCGGGGGTGGGGGATGTCGTCGGTGTCCTGGAGGTCGGCGAAGTCTGCGTGCGCCTGGTCGACGGCTTCGGGGTACGCCTCCTCCTGCTCGTGTTCGGCGCGCGCCCACCTATGAAACAGGCGGCTGCCGGGCGGCAGCGTGACTCCGACGGGATGAAGATCGTTGGCGGGCCATGAACAACACCAGCCGGGCACTTAACGCCCTCTGCCTCGGTACCGCCGCTCTCCTCGGGGTCCTGGCTGCACCCGCCAGCGCCGCACCAACCGGGTTGTTGGATCAAACCGCACTAGCCCCCGTGGGTCGAGACATCTGCAAGACCCTCCATGGCCTCCCGATCGCCGGGAGGGTCGGCGATAACGTCTGCTATGTGGTGGACGACCTCTCCGCCGTTGGCGGCGTGTTGACCCCAATCATCGGCGTCGCACCGAGGTAGCCCGGCAGCCTCGGAACGGGGCACCAGCGGCCCCCAGAGTCCTCGCACGCGTCTTGAGTCGGTGGCACTGACGACAGAGCAGTTGCACGTTCCCGTCCGTGTCCGTCCCGTCGGCGCTGCCCTCGCCTCCGGGTGGGGGCATTTCCGACCCGTCCTGCACCACCTGCGGCTAGGGAGTGGATCGTTTCGAGGAGGTCGCGGAGAAGCACGACCGCGAGTTCGGGATCATCAAGTCCGACCTCACCGCGGTGCGACTCCAGGTCGGCAACCTGGATCAGAAGGTCGAAGCCCTCGGCGAGAAGATCGACCGCAACCAGGTCCAGATCATCGAGCTGCTCACGCAGTTGGTCGGCCGGCGCCCCGACGCCGGTTGACCCCCTGGCCGGCCCCCGGCCTTGCCTTCCTGCGGTTCCGAACCAGTGCTCTGGTTCGGGGCCGCAGTACGTTTGCGATCAGCGGGTGGCGCGTAGGAGTGCCGGTCGGGGGCGGAGGCGGGTTGCCCGCCCAGAACGGTCGCCACCAGGAGGGCCGCCGGGAAAGCCGGGCCGGCACGAAGTGAGCCTTCTCGCCACGGGCTTCAACTGTTCCCGCTGGGTGTCGGTCAGCCACGTCGGTGGTTGGAGAGTGACGGATCACATGCTTCGCTGGTCGTGGGTGTCCTGGCGGAGCTGGTCGGTGTGCCGGGTCAGGGCGTCGATGCGTTCGGCGAGGTCGGCGTTCTGGGGCCGCAGGTGGGTTCGGGTGGCGGTCAGGGGGCGCACGAGGCAGGCGGCGTCGTTGTCGGCGAGGGCCAGGTTCAGGTCGCCGACCGCGTCTTCGGAGCTGGCGGGCAGGTCGGTGAGGGCGGTGATCTGGCCTGCGAGGCGGCGGAGGTCTGCGGCGTTGTCGCGGGCCCAGGCGGTCACGCTGCGGTCGGCGGCGCGGGTGTCGCGGGTGGCCTGGACGCGTTCCTCGCCGGCGCTTCCGGCGGCGCCGGGGCGCAGGCGCAGGTAGCGGCGTTCGGCTGCCTGGCGGCTGGCGACTCCGAGGGGGCCGGCGAGGTCGGCCCAGCTCGCACCCTCGCCACGGGCGGTATCGATCAGCCCGCTCTCCCAGCCGGCGAGCTCCTCGCGGACCTCGCGCAGCATCAGCAGTGCGGCCAGGGCCGGGTGCGGGCCGGAACCGGCCGCGAGCGGCGCTGTCGTCTTCGGTGTTCGCTCAGGGGACTGCCGCGCGTCCTTCACGGACTGGTTGATGGCCTCCAGTGCCGCTGCGGCGGCGGTGAAGGAGACAGTTGAGGCCGTCGGGGCGGCGTCGTTCATGAGACTCTCCGTCTTCTTGTCATCCTCAAGATGACTGCTTGCTTGTCATCGTTTCGATGACATGTTCCACGGAGGCACATTGAAGCGCATTGGCAGTTTCTGCCTGAACCAACTGGAGGTGTTTCGCGATGTTGATGCGCACCGACCCGTTCCGCGAGATGGACCGGATCGTTTAGCAGCTGTCGGGTACGTCGGGGACCTGGTCGAAGCCGTCGGTGATGCCGATGGACGCCTACCGTGACGGCGAGGAGTACGTGATCGCCTTCGACCTGCCCGGTGTGAGCACCGAGGCGATCGACATCGACGTCGAGCGGAACATGCTGAAGGTGAAGGCCGAGCGCCGGCCCACGGACCGGCCCGAGGGTGTGCAGGTGGACCTCTCCGAGCGGCCCCTCGGTGTCTTCTCCCGCCAGATCATGCTGGCCGACACCCTCGACACCGAGCGCATCGCAGCCGACTACGACGCGGGTGTCCTGACCCTGCGGATCCCGATCGCCGAGCGCGCCAAGCCCCGCAAGATCAGCATCGGCAGCGCCGACGGCCGCAAGCAGATCTCCGGCTGAACCCTCCCGCACCAGCCGGCAGCGGAGGGCGGGGAGAGCTGAATCCCCCTCCGGCGCCCCGCCCTCCGCACCCCCTTTCCCTCCTTACCTGCTCCGGAGGTGGCGTGATGTCGATGCGCAGGGAGTCGTTCCTGGCGCACGTCCAGGAGCGCGGCGAGTACGAAACCCCGCATGAGGCCGACCGTGTTGCCCGTGTCGTCCTGGCCCTGCTGGGCGCGCACCTGGTCGGCAGCGTGCGGGCGCAGCTCGCCGCGCGGCTTCCCGACCAGCCCATCGGGACCGACTACAGAGCGTCGCCGATTCCACCATCCAAGGTCTTCAAGTGTAGGTGTCCTGAGGTTGTCTCTCGCCCAAGGACGCAGCGTTGTTCCATGCCCTCGACTGGTGTCTGCAGTGCCTTCGCAGGGTTTTGAAAGTGGGTGGTCATTGACCAGGTCCCCGCAGCCGCGGTGAGGGGAGGGAGCGTTGGGAGCACCTTGAGCCAGGGCACATCCCCGCAGGCACGGGGAGCAGATCTCCTTGCGACGGTCCGCTGGGCTCAGCTCGGGACCGTGCTCCCCGGGTGTGGGGAGCAGCCGCCCTCCGGCGACCCGCCGCCGGAGGAGTCGAGACCATCCCCTCGGATGCAAGGCAGCCTGCTGGCGGACCCTGCGTGCCTAGGCCGAAACCGACGAACGCTCTTCGCTGAGGATTTGAACGCCCTGCTGGAAGGCGCCGATCAGCAAAGCAAGCTCATGGAAAACTTGCGCGCCGTCGCAGCTTGCCAGGCGCGGCGCCCCTAGCAAGTGAAGGCGGGCTTCCATCCGGCGCCTGAACGCTTCGACATCGACGACCGACTGCGCTCGCTGCGCCCCACTTCCTGAACAGCGCGCCCGCCAAGAGGCCGTCGACGCGGAGCGGTGTGTTCTTTCGTGGGCGTCAGGTGGGGTGGCCGCGAGAGATGGCTTCAGTAGAGGCCTCCTGGTTCCCCTGCCTTGCGGCCACGCTCGTCGGGGGATGCCCCAGGGGCGTCGCCGTAGGTGTACGCGGTGCGGATGTGACCGTCGCGGGCGTGGACGATGACCTGCGCAGGCTCGTGTTCCTGGGCATGTCGGCGGGCTGCGTCGATCGCGTCCTTCTGGGTGCGGTGCGGTTCGTGCAACAGCCGACGGCCTTCTCTGCCCTCGACCTGCCACTTCACCCCTGCGGCGGCCGCCCGATCACCGGACGGCGAGACGTGGTAGACGGTCATTCTCGCTGCCATGGTCCTTCTCCTCGCCCATCAGGCGCGCTCAGAGGTGGCTTCTAGGGCCTATCCGCGAGCGCACACAGGCCGGACCGTGCGGCGGGGCACCGTCCGCACGGCCCTTGCCTGAAGGGAATATGCCCGTCCACTTTCCTGACAACACCAGCTCGGAGGCGGCTGATGCCGAGAACTTCCACCGCAGAACTTGGAGTGCACGTCCTGACCACTGCGACGGCGGTGCAAGCGAGGAGGTTCGTCGGCGGCGTCGACTCCACTCGCATGAGGGATTGGCACCTGGCTCTGGCTGCGGGCACGCCCGGCAGGACCTCTCGTGCTAGCGGGGTGCGGCTCCCGTCGCGGCCCTGGAGGCCAGGGCCGCACCCCGTAACTCCGAACATACCCCGAGGCCGGGAGCGCCGGTGCGAGCGGGCGATACAAGCCTGCCGATCACGGCGAGGTGGGACGGCATGTTCTTCCGTGTGATGCTGAGGCGCAACGGGCCGACGGTGTGCCTCGCACCGGCCGGAGAGCTCGACCTGGAGAGCGGGTCCGCCCTTGATGAGCTGTACATCGGCGCCGACGAGGCGACTGTGGTGGCGTGCGACTTGCGGAACCTCGCGGTCATGGACCTCACCGGCCTGGACGGCCTGATCGCCTTCTTCGGTCGGCTCGACGTGTGCGGTATCGCGTTCTTCGCCTACGACTGGCAACCGCAGCCACGCCGCCTCCTGGACCTCATCGACGCCATGTACCCGCCCACAGGCACCAAGGGAATCCGCGGCGGGCCGACCGGGCTGCTACGCCGCTCCCTGCTGTCGGCCGTACGCCTGAACGTCCGTACACGCCTGAGCGCTCTTCTCAGTACGTCGACACCTGCGGAACTCCGCAGTACACCACCGCGCCGTCCAAGAGGCCCGGGCTTGGCAACACCCCCTGGCGCGGCTGGGACCGCGCCAGGGGACGGTTAAGCCTGGGGCAGCCGGCCGCTGGCGAAGTCGGCGTGGTCGCGTGCGCGCTGGGCCCGGTCCTCGAGGAGTCTGCGAAAGCCCGCCACCGCGTACCGCTCCCCGGTGGCCGTGCCGGGCCCCGCGATACCGGCCGCCTCGGCCATGAACCGCTGAGGCTGGGGCTGCCAGCCGGTGACCAGCACTCTCAGGCGCAGGAGCTCCGCGCGCCGGTGCAGGTCCAGCAGGTGGAACAGGCCGTCGGTGTCCATGGCCGTCACGCCATGCATGTCCACCAGGAGGTCCCGCACATCGGCGGTGACGTGGTCCAGGGCTTGCAGGAGCACCCCACCCGAGTCCTCATCGAGTTCCCCGTCGGCGCTGATCAGGACCGAGTTGCCGCAGCGCTGGACGCCCACGTTGATCAAATTCCTTCTCCCGTCACCCGCAGGCACCGTTCTGCGGCTCTTCATCGTGCCCCGGCTTCTGCCGGGGACGGCTGAGGCGCGCTCTCGCCGGGGCCGCGTGACGAGGGGGGAGGGGCCCTGGCCGGGCGAGGGACAGAGCCCCTCCTACGCGCCTCCGTGGGGGACGGTCGTGCACGCGTCGCCGGGGACAACGACCGCGAGGGCCGACGGGACACGACGCTGCCGTCAGCAGCGACCCCGTCACTGCCTGCGGCAGCGGGTAGCAGTCCGTCCGCTGTGGCACCAACACCGGGACGGCGCGGCATCACACCGAGGCTCCGCCGGCTTCTCCGTCTCTGGGCTTTCGCTCCCTCCGGACGTGGACAGTGGACGCAGTTCGCGAGTCGTTCCCGCACTTCATGGACGGGGTGGAGCGCATCGAGCAGCGCACCGACGCCATGACACACCGGGTCACGAAGATCGGCGGGGTGACCAAGGAGTTCGAGGCGGAGATCACCGAGCAGATCCTCGACGAGCGGGTCGCGTTGAGGACGCCGGGCGGCGAGGTCAAGCAGGCGGGCGGCGTCACCTTCCACCGCCTCAGCGACAGTAGGATCAAGGTGATGCTGCAGCTCGACTACGACCCGGACGGCTTCGCGGAGAACGTCGGCGACAAGCTCGGCTTCGTCAAGAGGCAGATCACTGGCGACCTGAAGCGGTTCAAGGACCACATCGAAAGGCGCGGCCAGGAGCTCCTGGCGCGGCACGATCTGACGACAGCTCTGCCTCATCCGGTGGACACCTGCCTCCACGGCACCTTTCGCACCTACCGGAGCCTGGAACCTGGTTGTACGCGGTGCGCACGGGGACGTCGACCTCGACGGACCCTTCGACCTGCGACACAGGATCATCCTTCCTCTTCGCCGGCCGAACAGTGTGCCCGGCGATCCGGGGAGCCCTTTCCCTGTTGGCGCTGCTGCCCCCGCTCGGGCACCCCATCACCCCCGGACAGACGCAACCACTGGGTGGGGCCGGAACTTCGTTGGCCCGCTGGACACGGTGACGAACGTGTTGTCTTCGCTCCTTCGCCGAGCGGGAGCGGCACGGTCACCAGAATCCAGCAGGCGGCACTGCCGGTGTACGCCGACATCACCTACGCCCCGCGCGCGGTGGGGGCCATCCTGCGCTGTGATCGGCCGCCCCCCCCGGTGACCACGGCACAGCCTGCGGCCAAGTAGCCGCGGGGCGTTCGGCACCTCCGTGAGCCGCGACAAGCTCCGACATCCGCGAACCGTCCTCGGGAGCCGGGCGTATCGTGCGCGCGGGCCGTTCGGGCCAGCCGCACTGGCACGGACCGGCTCCCGGGGTGACGGTGGCGGGAGTGCCTGCGGCCTGTCGGCACTTTCGCGCGCTAGGAGTCACCCATGTCGGAACGCAACACCGTCCTGCGCAGCCTCCACGACGTGGGGCTGGCCGCCTGGTTCGGCGGGTCCCTGATGGGCGCTGTCGGTCTCAACGGCGCCGCGAAGGCCCAGGGCAAGAACTGGGAGGAGGGTGCCAGGATCGCGAGTTCGGGGTGGGCGTTGTGGGCGCCCGTGGGCGCCGCCGCGATCGGCGTGCATCTCGTCGGCTCCACCGGTCTGCTCGCCACCAACGCCACGCGGGTGCTCACCCAGCAGGGCGTCGCCGCCTCCACCTTGGCCAAGACCGTCCTGACCGGCGTCGCACTGGCCGCCACCGCCTACACCCGGGTCCTGGGCAAGAAGATCGAACTCGCTTCCTCCGCGGACTCCCAGGACGCCGAGAAGGCCGAACACATCCCCGTCGACACCGGACAGGCCGAACGCCACCTGTCCTACGCCCAGTGGGCCGTGCCGGCCCTGACCTGCGGGCTGATCGTCCTCAACGCCGTCCACGGCGAGCAGCAACGCCCTGCTCAGCAGTTCTACGGGATGCTGCGGCGCGCCCGCGCCCTGGCCCCATACGTGGTGCGCAGCCGCCACTACTGGAGCCCTATGCACTGAGACGTCAGGCGACCGCACATGCGCAATGACGAACGGTTTGATCATCGAGGTCGATTTGGCTCCGCGGTCTGGGTGCACGAGGCGTTTCACCGCAGCAGGGCTGCGTCGTTCCGAGGTTGCCCATCACCTGGGACGGATCGAGGATCGAGACCATTCGTGAGGCGTGCTTTTGGTGCAGCCGTGCTACCTGAGGGGCCTGAGGTGGAAACGTTTCCGTTCGACAGCTGGGCAGGTCGCTGGGCGGTCCACGCCCGGGACGTGCCGCACGGCGAGGTGGTCGCAGCACTTCTGGTGGATCTCGCCGCTGATCCACGTGGGGTGTACCTCGCTCCGTCGGTCGCTTTCCCGCTGGCTCTTGGGGCCCGGGCCCTGGGGGTGCCGGCTGTCCTCGTGCGTACGGCCCTGCACCAGCTTCGGAAGCCGGCCTGGTCCGTATCGGCACCGAGGACGACCACGAGGACGGGCCGCAGGTGCGGGTGACACTCCTTCCGCCGTTCCCGGAGGCCACCGCGGGCGCGGACTCTCTCGCGCGCTGTCTCCCGCTGGCCGACGAGATGCGGACGACACGACCGGCTCATGAACACGGGCGACGTACCAGGGTTGCACGTAGAGGGGTATTAGGGGTTGCACCGGAGGTGTGACCGGGAGTGGGACCCCCGATTTCGTGATCTTGCCCATCGTCCCTGTTCGGGGCCTGTGGGCAAGCCTCTCCCGGACGACGACACCTCTATGTACGCGTCCGGGCCGGTTCCGGTCCTCAAGCGTGCGGCGCGATCAGCGCCGTTGTCGGGAAAGGAGGTTCTTCCTCCTGCATCACCCGGCCGGCACTCCGGCAGCCGGACGAAGGTGAGGCCTCTTGCCGCGTGACGCTGTGGGGCGTCCGGCTGGTGCGGGCGGACTTTGCGGGGCAGACGCATGGCCAGCTCTGGCGCAGGGCGCGTTCCGGCGCGGAAAGGCTCCTGACGAGGGCGGGGCGGGTCGGTATCGGGCCCATGCTCGACGTCGGGCAGGGGCCGGGCCCGCTGACATCGCTGTACCGGTCGCCGGGTCACCCACCCGCCACACCTGGCGCGACCCAGGGCACCCCGCGCGTGCCACTCCACCCGGGCTCCTCAGCCGGCACGGTCGACACCAGAGGCACACCGGGCAGGAATTGGTCTCCGCGACACTCGACGCACGCAGCCGGGCAGCCCTGGCGGGCCGGCTGGGCAACCCGGGCGGCGGCAGAGGAGGCGCCCTGAGAGGGCGCGGTCCGCTCGCTACGGGTGGGGGTGCATGCCGGGGCCGTCGGGCGGTCCGGCCAGTGGGGTGGGGGAGAGGTCGGTGGGTTCTTCACCGGGTTCGAGGAGGGTGTCGGCGGCGCCGATGATGAGGGTGTCGGGCCGGCCTACCGCCGTCTCGTCCTTGCGGTCGTAATCGATGCGCGACAGCAGGCTCCGCATGGCCTCCAGCCTGCCTCGTCGTTTGTCGTTGCTCTTGACGACCGTCCACGGGGCTTGGTCGGTGTCGGTCGCGCGGAACATTTCGATCTTCGCGGTGGTGTATGCGTCCCACAGGTCCAGGGAGGCGAGGTCGGTGGGGGACAGTTTCCACTGCCGTACCGGATCGACGTGGCGGATGGCGAAGCGGGTGCGCTGTTCGGTGCGGGAGACCCAGAACCAGAACTTGACCAGCAGGATCCCGTCCTCCACGAGCATGGCCTCGAAGGCGGGGCACTGCCGCAGGAACAGCTCGTACTGCTCCTGGGTGCAGAACCCCATGACCTGCTCGACGCCCGCGCGGTTGTACCAGGAGCGGTCGAAGAAGACGATCTCGCCGGCGGCCGGCAGGTGGGCGACGTACCGCTGGAAGTACCACTGCCCCGTCTCGCGCTCGGTCGGCCTGGGCAGGGCGATGATCCGGGCCCCGCGAGGGTTGAGCCGCTCGGTGAAACGCTGGATCGTGCCGCCCTTGCCTGCCGCGTCCCGGCCCTCGCAGATCACCACCAGCCGCGCCCCGGTCTCCTTCACCCAGCGTTGCAGTTTCAGCAGCTCGATCTGCAGGATCCGCTTGGTCCGCTCGTACTCCGTACGACGGATCTTGTGCTCATACGGATAGTTCTCACGCCAGGTACGGATCGGAGCGCCGACGGAGTCCAGTGAGTAGGCGCGCAGCAGGAACACGGTCAGCCACTCCCGCTCGGCAACGAAGCCCTGCATCCTGCGGGAAACGTGGGTGTTGAGGCGGTCCCAGACCAGCACGATCGGGGCCTTGACCAGCTGGTGGACTCCGTCGAGGAGTGCGATGAAGTCCTGCTCGCCCATGCTGCGACGTGCACCCTTGGCTGCCGGGTGGGTCCGCAAGCGGTGACACAGCCGGGTCCTCGAGCCTGGTCGCATCGCGATCAGGCCGGCCACCGAGAGCCGGCCCGAGCGTCGTCCGCTGACCGTCACGACCGGGGTGATCCCTCGCCGGCCCCAGGTCCGTCCCCGGGGCGGCCTGCGGGTGAAGCCGGCCTCGTCCTCGAAGCAGACATAGCCCCCGCAGGCCGCCCTCGCCCTTTTACCTCCGCCCAGGTCGCCTCCTTCCACACGGCGACGGCCTGCTCGTCGCGTTCGGCAACCCGCCGGGCGGGGACCTGCGGACTGAAGCCCAGCCGGTGCATCAAGCGCGTGGCCCCCGAGACGCTGTAGGTGATGTGGAACTTCCGGCCGATCAGCGTGGCCACCCTCGAGGCAGTCCACACCTGGTCCTCCACCCAACCGTGCGCGGCCGGCCCTTCCTCCAGATACGCGGCCAGCTTCTCCAGAGACCGCGGAGACAGACGGCAACGTGACCCGCTCGGACCACGAGAGGCCAGGGCCTGGACACCATCATCCCGCCACAGCTGGTGCCACTGGTAGGCCGACTTCACACTCACCCGCAGCCGCCCCGCAGCCTCCGACGGCTTGATCTGCTGTTCAAACAGTTCCGCCGCCTGCATCCGTACTGACTCCCGACGCCGGCGCCCCGTCGAAGTCAGCCCGCCCCCATCCGCATATCCCACACACCCACGGATACAGCCACCCGCCCACACCCGTCAGCGACTTCACACAGATTCACCCCGACGAGCTGAAGTCAGTATGCGTGTCCCGGGGCTCGACGTAGGGCTCCTCGTCCTTGGGCATTCCGCCGGCGATCGCGCGCTGGCGGACCAACTCGGCGTCGAATTCCAGGCCCAGAAGAATGGCCAGGTTGGTGATCCACAGCCACACCAGGAAGATGATCACCCCGGCGAGGGTGCCGTACGTCTTGTTGTACGAGCCGAAGTTCGCGACGTAGAACGCGAAGCCGGCGGACGCGATCATCCAGATCACCACCGCCAGGAAACTCCCGGGGGTGACCCACTTGAAGCCGCGACCCTTGGCGTTCGGCGCGGCCCAGTACAGGATCGCGATCATGGTCGTGACGAGCAGGACCAGGATCGGCCACTTTGCGATCGTCCACACGGACTAACCTCGAACTGACCGATGAACAAGTCATCGACGGGCCGGTCGCCGCGACCGGGTACACGAGCGGCTCTCTCGACTCCGCTGCCGGGGAGGGCGACACGGCTTCCCCGAACAGTCGGGCCACCCGACCCCTGGCGGAGATCATGGGCGAGGACGATCCCGCCATGGAACTCTTCGAGGACTTCCACACTCTCGCACCCCTGCTGCAGCAACTGGACCAGCGTGACCGGCTGATCCTGCAGATGCGCTTCGGTCAGGAGAGGACCCAGGCCGAGATCGGCGCCGAACTGGGCATTTCGCAGATGCAGGTGTCCCGCCTTCTGTCCCGCACTCTCGCCCGGCTGCGCGCGGGCATGCTCACGGTGTAGGGGCGAGCCATGACGCCAATACCGGGAAGCACAGCGCCACCGTCCGAGATCGAGCAAACGCCGATCAGATCGGATGGAGTTCCCCACCCTCACGCACCGGGTTCACCAGGCGACGCTGCCGGTCGGGTCGCCTACACTGTCACGACCGTGCTGAGGCCTCTCGCACCATCCGGCAATACGCGGCCGACCCGGCCCACGGGCGCCAACCGCGGTACCGGCCGGCGGCCGGGAGCCGAAGCGGCGGGCGAACGCGGGGGTGGCGCCACAGTGGAGACGATGGAACCGGAGGCGGGCGGCCCGATGACCGTCGGCCCTCCTTCAGGGAGACAGCGCCGCAGGCTCGCCCTGGCGGGCGTCCCCGGGCTGGTGGCCAAGGGCCGCGATTTCACGCGTCGGGCTTTGCGGGACTGGGGCTGGGCCGAGACCGAGACCTCTGAGGACACCCTGCTCGTCGTGTCCGAACTGCTGACCAACGCGTCACTTCACGCACACGGCTGCCGCGAACTCGTCCTGACCGCAGATGCAACGTCCCTGCGTATCGAAGTGCACGACGGCATGACGACCCTTCCGGTCCCCAGCCGGGCGCCGCAACGAGGAGTCCCGGGGAGCCGCGGTCTGTTCATCGTGGAGCGCCTGTCCGATTGCTGGGGCACCCACACCTACGAGGCCGGGAAGGCCGTGTGGGCCGAGATCGCGGCCTCCCGACTGGCGTAGGGCCTGGCAGAACCTCTACCTCTCTCGGGCTGTTCGGCCGCCCCCGTCGGACGCAGGGCGCCGGCGCCGGGAAGTCGCCGCCGATCTCGGTCGTGGTGACGGCGGGCAGGTAGCGTACGGCGAGCTCGACGCCGGGGGGACTGGGGCAGGGTCGCGAGAAGGAAGGGTGCTGGAGGGTCAGGGCGAGTTCTTGTTCCTGGCTGTAGCGCTCCACGACGTCCTTGTGCTCGACCGTCAGCTCTGGGTGGAGGGCCATGACGCTGTCATTCGTCTCGGTCAGTTTCTCGTTGAGGCGTTCCAGTTCGTCGCGTTGTGCATGGGTCTCCTCCAGTGCTGCGATCAAGTCGCGGGACTGGGCCTGCATGTCGTGGATCGCGCTCGCGGAGGTGCCGGCTTCGACGAGCCTGCGGACCTGCACCTGAGCTTCCGTCAGGTCGGCGGAGGAGAGTTGGGGAGCAGGCAGAGGAGGTCGATCCGGCCTCCGCGCGGGCCGGCCTCGGCCGCGTGGGAGGTGTCGGGCACGGGCTTGTAGGAGGTCTGCGGCAGGAGGCGGGTGACGGCGGCCAGTGATTCGCTGTCAGGGGCGCGCTCTCGTGCCATCCCAGACAGACCTTGAGCGTCGGCGCAGGGCGAAGCCGTCCTGTTCGGTGGCGACCACGCTGACCAGGCGGCGCCCTGGTCGCGAGTGCGCGGGAAGGCGGTCACCAGCCCCCCGGGGCGGCGCTTCCACCAGGCTTTCGAACGCGCATGAAATGTCCCGACTCCGGGGCAGCCGTGATGCGCGATGGCCGGGGGATGCGGCACGCCTACGGGGGCGCTGAGGAAGAGGGATCGGCTTCGGCCGCGTCCGCGAGGGCTTGGGCGGCGGCTTCCGCTGCTTTGGCGGCGTCGTCGGCGGCCTGGTTCGCCCTGTCCTCCGTGGGCATGGGGTGCGTGGCCTGTGATGGAGGGAGTACATCGTTGAAGGCGCGGCTGATGGCTTGGAGCGCGGAGGTGACCTCGCCGGGGATGATCCAGAAGGTGCTGCCTGGTCCTTGGGCCAGCTGCGGCAGTGCCTGAAGGTACTGGTAGGCCAGCAGCTTGGGGTCGGGGTCGTTGCGGTGCACGGCCTGGAACACTTCGTCGATGGCACGGGACTGGCCCTCGGCCCGGAGGATCTCGGCCGTGCGCTCTCCCTCGGCGCGCAGTACGGCCGACTGTTTGTCTCCTTCGGCGGTGAGGATCTGCGACTGTCGTTGTCCTTCAGCTCCCAAGATCGCGGCCCGTTTGTCCCGCTCCGCTCGCATCTGCTTCTCCATCGCGTCCTTGATCGACTGTGGCGGGTCGACGGCTTTGATCTCCACTCGGTTGACCCGCAACCCCCATTTGCCCGTGGCGTCGTCCAGCACACCGCGGAGTTGGCTGTTGATGGTGTCGCGAGAGGTGAGGGTCTTCTCCAGGTCCATCGATCCCACGACGTTGCGCAGGGTGGTGACGGTGAGTTGTTCGACCGCTTGGAGGTAGTTCGCGATCTCGTAGGCGGCAGCCCGCGGGTCGGTTACCTGGAAGTAGAGGACGGTATCGATCTCGACCACGAGGTTGTCCTCGGTGATGACCGGTTGGGGCTTGAAGGAGACGACCTGCTCCCGCAGGTCGATCACGGGATACACGCGGTCGACGTAGGGGATGACCACATTGAGGCCAGGTGTCAGCGTGCGGTGGTAACGGCCGAGCCGTTCCACGTTGCGGGCGCGCGCCTGAGGCACGATGCGCACGGCCCGCACCACGGTGAAGACTGCGAAGACCGCGACTATGACGCCGGCGACGACCCAGGCTTCCATGGTCACTCCCGGGGGTAGATGAATGCGGTGCTGCCGCTGATCTCCACGACTTCGGCGGTCGTTCCCGGAGGGATCACCAGCGTCTCGTCGTAGGCCCGAGCGGTCCACTCCTCGCCTCCGATTCGGACCCTGCCGCCCTGGGCCGATACCTCACTGACCACGTAGGCAGGCTTCCCCACCAGAGCGTCCACGCCGAACCGTGCCTCCTGGCGCGGTGAGAGGCGTCGCACTGCGAGGGGGCGTACGAAGAGCAGGCTGAGTGTTGCGACGAGGGCGAACACCAAGAACTGCCACGGCAGAGGGAGGCCGAGCGCGGCGGATGCGGCGGTGATCGACGCAGCTGCAGCGAGCAACCCCAATGCGGCAGTGAGAGTGAACACCTCTGCGATGGCCAGCACCGCTGCGGCGATCAGCCACATCAACCACGGCTCCACGCCCGCCCTCCTCCCTCACGAAAAACCGACCAGGGGGATGCTGCGGACGCGTTCCGCTCCGTTCGGCAGGGAATGACCCACCGCGAGAGCGCGTCCATGTCGCTCAGATGTTCAGCATGATGGCGTATGCGAGGAAGAAGAGGGCGCAGGACAGGGCCACCAGGCAGATCACCACGAGGGGGCCCTTGCCCCAGCCGCGAGTCAAAGGGCGGTAGGGGCCCGCGCCAGCACCGGTGCTGGACTCGCCGGGCGGGGTTTCCCCGGGGGGTACCCCGCCATGATGCTGAGACGCCTTGTTCGGGTCTGGGCCTGGAACGGGTGCGGACATGTCTGCCTCCCTCTTGCGAAGGCCGCGATCGGCACGGGCCGAAACGTCGGCCCGGTCGCCCGGCACCTACCCGCCGCGTGCCGCCTCGCCCGTGGTGGCGCTCGACAGACTCCGGGGCGGGGCGGGCTCGTGATAGCAGGGGCCCGGGCAGGTACCCGCTTCCATTATCCGCGTCGGTCGACGGCGCGGCCGCCGGAGCCCAGCAGACCTCTTACCTGGCGGCTCGAAATGCTAGCTTCGCGCCGAACGCGCCAGCTCAATCTGGTGAGGACGGCAGGAAGCAGAGCTTGTACCGGTTGCACGCCACGTAGCCAGGCATGCAAGCCTCCGTGGCCACCGGTTTCGCCGGATGGGGCAACGGGCGGGGTCGTGGCCGGAACGATCATCGCCCCTCGTCCGCGGCGAGGAGGATCTCTACGCCTCCGGCCGCGTCGGCTCGCTCCTCCGCTCGGCGCCGACGGAACCTGAAGGCTCAGTGGGACGCCGGAACGCACTTCGTCAAGGACCGTCTGGACACTCTCGGCGACGGCACCAATGGGCCTCGGGAGCCTGCGGCCCGGTGAGGCCACAGGTGCACCGCGACGATCAGGGCGAGCTGCATGCCGTGTCCGCCCTCTGCACTCATGTCGGAGGAGGGCTCGTACGGAACCACAGCCTCCGTAGCGTCGGCGTGCACGGGCGGCACCGGCTGGTGGGCCGACGCGCAGGGCGAGCCTCGGACCCTTGATGGTCCCGAGGCTCGCTGACGTTGCAGGCGCCGTCCGGGGGAGGTGCCGGGAGGAGTCAGGTTACGGCGGGGAAGCGTTCCCAGACCCGGTGGGCTGCGAGTACTTCCAGGAGCTGAGGGAGTGCCTGTGCGCCGTCGGCGATGATGACGCCGGGTTCGCCCACTGAGATGCCGGCGGCCTCGAAGAGCGCTTCGGCGCCGTCCCAGCCAGCGAGGGCCTTGCCGTGCCGATAGGCCTCGGTGAGCAGCGTCAGGACCCGCGGATCGCTGACGGCGGGGCCAGGTGCCCCGGCCTTGGCGTCACGGGCTCCGTAAGCGTCAGCTCCTGCTCCCGGGACGCCTGCGAAGACCAGGGCGTCGAACTCGACGGAGCGGGCGGTGGCGAAGGTGCGCTGAACGGCGACCGGGTCACCGCCCGTGCCCAGTACCCCGCCGGCCGGGGCGATGATCAGGGGCACCAGGCCGGCGTCCAGGACCGCCTCGCGGACCTGATGCACACCCGACACGTCGGTCGCGGGCCCGGTGACGATGCCGATGACGCGTCCGTTCAGCGGCCAGGTTGCGCCGACCTGCGACAGGCGGGGGCTCGGGCGGACGTCGGCGAGAGGTTCGGTGGTGGCCGAAGACGCGGCTCGGCGAAGGCTCGTGGCTGTCGTGGATCGAGGGCGTCGAGGACGTGATGGCCTTCGAGGAGCGGATGCTGGCGCAGGCCGTCGCCAAGGTGGCCGAGGTGCATGGGGAGCGAATCCGGGAGGTGTTCGGGGTCGAGGTGACGGTGCCGGAGACGCCGTTCCCGCGGATCACGATGGCCGAGGTGCAGGAGGTCCTGCGGGCCGGCGGTTGGGACCCCGAGGGGGTGAAGGAGGACCTGGACCCGGACGGCGAGCGTCGAATCGCCGCGCACATGAAGCAGCAGACCGGTCACGAGTTCGTGTTCATCACGCACTACCCGGCCAGCATCCGGCCCTTCTATCACATGCGTCCGGCGGACCGTCCGGACCTGACGCTCAGCTTCGACCTGCTCTGGAAGGGCCTGGAGATCACCACCGGAGCCCAGCGTGAGCACCGCTCCGACGTGCTGCTCAAGCAGGCAGAGGAGAAGAGCATGAACACCGAGCCGATGCAGGACTACATGAACATCTTCCGCTTCGGGTGCCCGCCCCACGGCGGCCTCGGCGCCGGCCTGGGCCGGATCCTGATGGTCATGCTCGGCCTGGACTCGATCCGCGAAGCCGCGTTCCTGTTCAGGGGGCCGAACCGCCTCACCCCCTGAGCAAGCGGTAGACCCACCTCTGCCCCACCGCCGGCTTGGCGGTGGGGCAGAGGGGGCTCGCTCAGTACCGGGTGTGCCCCAGGCAGGGGATCCACGAGTCGGCGGGGTTCTCGTCCCAATGGTCGCGCAGGGCCAGACGGCCCCCGGGGGGGCAAGTGCCTGAGGCGGCGGGCGGCTCGCGCCCCTGGGAGGCGTTCCATGCCGCACCTCCGGCTGGCCCGAGCGTGGACAGAGTCGGCTCAGAGTCCGAATGCTCCGCCTTCGATGAGGATGAGAAGGCCGATGGCGATCAGGACTACGGGGAGCAGGATGTGCCCCCAGCGGGCGAGGGCCTTGGCGATGACGGGGCGAGTGGCGAAGAACTTGCCGGCGAAGCACCAGACGGCGACGAGGACCAGGAACACCGCGGCGTACACGCTCATCCCGCCGATGCCGGCGGTGGCGAACACGGGGACGTAGACGCCGATGTTGTCGCCACCATTGGCGAAGGTCACGGCGGCAACCGCCAGGGCGGTCGGCCCGCCCTGTGGGGCTTCGCCCTCGTCGTCTCCGTTTTCATTGCGGTGTTTCCATGCTTGCCAGGCGGCCTTCAGGCCCAAGGCGAGAGGGAGGAGACCGAGGTAGGGGATGGCCGACTCGGGCAGGAACGTGGCGCCGAACGCGGCGGCCACGGCTACGGCCAGGATCGCGGTGAAGCCGAGGTACTGGCCGGGCACGATTTTGCGGGTGGAGCCGCGGTGCCCGGCGCCCTGGGCGAAGAACAGCGCCAGGATCAGGATGTCGTCGATGTTGGTGACGGCGAACAGTCCTGCTGCCTGCCCGATGATGCCCAGGTTCGCGAACCATCCCGCTTTACTCGTACGACAAGAAGCATGACCCTACTCGGGCCGGGACGAGAGCCACAGTCGCCCTGACCAGCGATCGGAGTTCGTTCTCGCGAACCGGCTGGTGGTCCCGCCTTGACGTCAGTCGGTCCGGTGCAGGGGCTGGAAGCGCCGTAGCCGCAGGCTGTTGGAGACGACGAACACGGACGAGGAGGCCATCGCGGCCCGGCGATCATGGGGTTGAGCATGCCGAGAACGGCCAGCGGCAGGGCGGCGATGTTGTAGGCGAAGGCCCAGAACAGGTTGGCCTTGATCGTACGAAGGGTGCGGCGGGCCAGTCGGATCGCGTCGCCCGCGGCCCGCAGGTCTCCCCGGACCAGGGTCAGGTCGGAGGCGGCGATCGCGGCATCGGTGCCGGTGCCCATGGCGAGGCCGAGGTCTGCCTGGGCCAGAACAGCCGCGTCGTTGACGCCGTCGCCGACCATGGCCACCACGTGGCCCTGCTCATGCAGTCGCCGGACTTCGGCGACCTTGTCCTCGGGGTGGACTTCGGCGATGACCTGGTCGATTCCGACCTCGGCGGCCACGGCGCGGGCTGCGGCGGTGTTGTCGCCGGTCAGCAGGACCGGTGTGAGTCCGAGCTGTTTGAGGTCGGCGATCGCCTGGGCGCTGGTTGCCTTGACGGTGTCGGCGACCACGAGGGCGGCGCGTACCTGGTCGTCCCAGGCTGCGAAGACGACCGTGCGGCCCGTAGCCTCCGCTGTGTCGCGTGCCCGGGCGAGCTCGGCGGGCAGTGGCAGCAATTGACCGTCCAGCCAGGAGGCGCGTCCCGCGAGCACGGTGTGGCCCTCGACCTGCCCGGTTACTCCCCGGCCCTGGGTGTTGGCGAAGCCGGTGACCGGCGGCAGGGCGCCGAGCCGTTCCCGCGCGGCAGTGGCGATGGCGGCGGCGATGGGGTGCTCGCTCGCGCGCTCCACAGGTAGGCGGCCAGCACGCCAAGGGAAACCAGGGTGTCCATCGTCGCCGAGCCGTGTCGCAGATTCAGGCCCGCGGCCCGGTGGAACGGCCACGCACCCCACGCGACCACCGGGGTGGCCAGGATCAGCGCGAGCCACTGCCAGCCGGGAAAGTGGAGGGCGGAGATCATCGACACGACGACCACAGGGAGGCCCAGCAGCGCCGAGGCGATCAGACGCCGGCGCAGACTGGCAACGTGGGATCCCTCGGCCTCGTCCGCCCCCGTCTCCTCCGCCGTGCCGTTCGAGAGCTGGCTGCGGATCGGGGCGGCGCCGTAGCCGATGGCCTCGCGTCGGCGATCAGCTGCTCAGGCGAGATCTCCGGGTTGTCCCGTGTGATGTGAGCGGTCGCGGTCGCGAGGTTCACCGTCGCGCTCACTCCGGGAAGCTTGGCCAGCTTCCGCTCGACCCGCGCCACGCATGAAGCGCAGGTCATGCCAGTGATGGCCAGTTCTATGGAGTGATCGGCTTCGGACGGTGTGGTGGTAGCCATGGCAGTTCCTCTTGTTGCTTTCAGTCTCGTACGGGATCGGGCGCAGCGGGTTGGCCAGCCGGTGCGACCACGGCGAAGCTCTGGCCGGCGGCCGGCTGCCAGGACAGCTCGCGCCGGTACAGGCGGCGCAGTACGTCGGGCGGCTGGTGGTAGCAGAAGACCGACGAGGCGGCGCCGACGATGGACGGGGTGTCGGTGAACAGCGGCAGCTCGGCCAGGAAGTATCGGACCGCGTGCTCGATCTGCTGCTCGTCCGGCGGCTGTCCGGCGGGCAGCTTCCCGGCCAGCACCCAGCCGGTGGCCTCCCGGCACGCGTCCCGGAAGCCCGCGTCCTCGTCGTACCGTCGCAGCCCGCTCGCGTGGAGCCGTCCGAATGCCGCGTTGTCCTCCAGCTCGGCCCACCCGAGCACACGCTTCTCGGCATCGGGCACCCCCAGGGCACCCAGCGCGGTGACGATCTTGTTGCGGGTGTACTGGCCCTGCCTGCGGGCCTTCCACGCGGCCTTCTCCGGTGCGTACCCCAGCGCCTCGAACATGAAGGCGCTCGGTGCATCGGGTACGAAGAAGTCCACTCGCTCGAACCGCTCCAGCCCCCACGCGGCCAGCTTCTGGATCCGGCCGGTGGAGAAGTGGCTGTTGAAGGGGCTGATCCCGAAGCAGGCGTGCTCGGCCCGCTTGACCGCTTCGGCGCACTGGCTGCTCAGCGGTGTCACCGCCAGCCCCGCCGTACAGCCGTCGTCCTGATCTGCGCCCGTCCTCATGCCCGGACGCTAAAACCTTGCCCTTAGGGCAAGGTCAAGCGCACACTGGCGGGACTCGCACGAAAGGATCCGTTGATGCTCACCGTCGGCCGTATCGCCGCGCAGACCGGGCTGAGTCCCAAGGCCGTCCGCCTGTACGAGGCGAACGGCCTCATCGATCCGCCCGAGCGCACCGCGGCCGGCTACCGCACCTACACCGAGGACGCGGTTCCCGTGCTCGGCTTCATCCGCCAGGCGCAGGCCCTCGGCCTCAGCCTCAAGGAGATCAAGGACATCCTCGACCTCCAGCGCCGCGGCGAGCAGCCCTGCGGCCTCGTCACCAGCCTCCTCGATCAGCACCTGGCTGACATCGACCGCCGCATCGCCGACCTCCAGGCCCTGCGCACCACCCTCCGGACCGCGCGCGCTACGGCGGGCCAGGCGGCGGAGCGGGGGGAGAACGCCGTGGTCTGCCAGATCATCGAAGGTGTCCCCGCAGGATCCTGACCCGCGCCCTGAGCGACGGGCCCGGGGGTGCTGAGAGGCTGCCGACGCGGCTTGGCCTAGCATGGCGCGCATGTCGCGACGCCTGCCCCTGCCGCTCCGGACGTGGTCCGGAGTGCTGCTGGTGTGCGCGCTCTTCGCCTGCCTTACGTGACTGGCACGTCCTGCGATGGCGATGCCGGGCTCGATGGAGATGTCCTCGCACATCGTGATGAGTGGGCATGCCGCGGCTCCGGCTGCCGCCGAGTCGCCGGATCACGGTCCGAGCTGCCCGATGGCCGCCGAGCAGTGCGTGTCACCGAAGGGCATCATCGCCCAGGACGGCCCGGCCGTTCCTGTGCTCGCGACCGTGTCGGACGCGACGCCTTGCTCCTCCGACCTCCTGATGAGGCAGCCCAATGCCCCGCCGCCGGCGGCGGCTCCTCCTGATCTGCACCGGTTGTGCGTGTCACGGACGTGATGTCCGGCCACCCGTGAGGCGAATGCCTCGCGGGACGCCGTGTCTTCTCACGTCCGCCTCGGCACGCCCGGATTTTCCGTGTGCGCGTGCCGTCGTCGCAGAACAGGAGTAACGACGCATGCCGTCGTCCATCGCTTTGCTGATCACCGGTGCGAGCACCGGTCTGCTCGCCGGTGGCGCCTCGTGTGCCGCCGTACAGGGGGGTTTGCTGGCCGGCGCCGTGACCCGCCGCCGTACCCCGGCCCCCGCCTCGAAATCGACCGCCAAGCCGACCGCTAAGCCCCATGCCTCCCAGCCGGAGGCCGCTACGCCGCTGGCGCCGGTCGGAGCCTTCCTTGCCGGCAAGCTCGCCTCCCACACCGTGCTCGGCGCCCTGCTGGGCGTCTTCGGCAATGCCCTGCAGCCCAGCCCCCGCACCCAAGCGGTGCTGCTGCTCGTGGCCGGGGCGATCATGGTGCTCTTCGCCCTGGACCTGATCGGGGTCAAAGCCGTGGGCCGGCTGCTGCCTAGGCCCCCGGCGTCGTTCGGACGCCTGATGCGGCGCAGCGCGAAGACTGACACGGTCGCCACCCCCGCCCTGGTCGGCTTCGCCACTGTCCTGGTGCCCTGCGGGGTGACCCTCTCGATGGAGCTGCTCGCCATCACCTCCGGATCGGCGGTGGCCGGGGCCGCGGTCATGGCCGGATTCGTGGTGGGCACCGCGCCGCTGTTCGCTCTGCTCGGCTATCTGTTCCGGCGTAGCAGCCAGGCGCTCTCGGGCAAGCTGGCCGGACTCACCGGTGTCGTGGTGCTGGCCGTTGCCGCCTGGACCATGATCTCCGCGCTTCAGGCAGGCGGCTGGGTCTCCTTCGACTCCCCCTCAGCGGGCCAGCAGACCTCGGCGAGCGGCCCGTTCATCGTCGAGGGCGGCGACGGCAGCGGTTCCGGGGGCGGTGGCGACTCGCAGGAGCCGCCCGAGAACCCCGTACGTACGGACGCGTCGGGGCGGCAGATCATCACGCTGACCGTGACGGACTTCTACGCCCCGACCCAGTTCACCGTGAAGGCCGGCGTGCCCACCACGCTCATGCTGCACGGCAAGGACTCGGGCGGCTGCGCCAGGGCGTTCACCATCCCCGAACTCGGGGTGCAGGAGATCGTCAAACGGGACGGGGACACCAACGTCGACCTGGGTACCCGCAAGGCGGGAACCCTCCGTTTCACGTGCGCCATGGGCATGCAGACCGGCGCTATCGAGTTCAAGAAGGACCTGTCATGAAGCTCTTCGGCCGCAAGAACAAGACCGAAGCCGACACCGGCTCTCAGGTCGAGCTCCTCATCGAGGGCATGTACTGCACCAGCTGCGGCCTCCTCATCGACGACGAGCTGGAAGACCTCCCCGGAGTCCGCTCGGCCAACACGGACACACGAACGGGACGCAGCATCGTCCACCTGGAGGAGGGTGCGCACGTCGAAAGTGCGACTCTCGTAGCCGCGGTGGAAGGGGCGGGCGACTACAAGGCCCGGCTCGCCGACTGATATAGCGCAGCGGCCTTCTGGGAGTCGACCGGCTCCCAGAAGGCCTGCGCGGCGTCAGCGCAGACGGAGGCGGCGCAGCGCCATCACGGTGCCGTCGGGGTGCAAGGAGACGGGGCCGCGCCACTTTGCGTCCCAGGGGTCGGCGTCCCAGGAGTCGCGGAGGGCGTGTGCCTCTTGGCGGTACTGCTCGACCCTGCCTTCTCGTAGGTGCTCGAACAGGTCCTCGGCGAGGCCGGAGAAGGCCTCGACGCGGATCCCGTTGAGGCGGAAGACGTGATCGGTGCCCACGAAGTTCTTGCCGTGGATAGTGTGGGTGACGTCTTGGACGATGCCGGTGCCGGCGTGGGTGAAGGTCTCGAAGTGCCGCTTGCCCTGACGCTCGGTGAGGTAGCGCGCTGTGGGCTCACCACCGCCGGTGAACGCCATCAGACCTGCCGCATCGGCCTGGGCGAGAACGCGGCCGAACCAGCCGTGCTCCTCCGGCTGGAGGTGGTATCCGGGCAGGATGACCGGCTTCTCGTCCGGCTCGGTGGGAACGTGGATGCCGGGGACGATGGCGCGGTCCTCGACGGGAGGGTCGAGGGTCACTGTCGTCGGCAGCTGCAGGGTGCCGTCCCCGGGGGCTTGGAGCAGGTAGACGGTGATGTTCTCGCTCTTCTTGGGGAGCGTCGTGCCGAAGACCAGGGACGGAGTTCCGTTGTACGGGCCGATGTGGATGCCCTCGACGTCGGCGGAGGCGGTGGCGAGCTGTTTGTGTGCCTGGGACACATTGCCGTGGGTCCCCTTGCAGGTGACCGGAATGACCCGGGACGGCTCACCGGGTTTCCAGACCTCCAGGAAGAAGTTTGGTCGCCTTGGGGCGCTGCTGCGCCCGGCTTCCTTGCCGGTCAGCTCCCAGCCGGCCCGCATGGCTATCTCGGCGTCGATGACGGATATCGAGTGAGCCGGATACTGCGCGGAGAGCACGCGGTGGGCGAGCGCGAGGGCGAAGCCGATGCTCAGCTCGCCCGACTGGGTGGCAGCGTAGTGGCGCCGAGGGTTGCGGCCCTCTGATGAAAGAGCCATGTAGTGGCCGTCGTTACCGGTCAGGGCCTGGCAGTACTTCAGGCTTGCCCAGTGCTCGGCGAGGCCTCGTCCTGCGCCTTGCCGGGCGAGGACGTTGGCCCGGCCCAAGGTGTGGAGGACGTCCCAAGGGGTGAGCTGGAGCGACAGGCCGAGCGGCTTCACCGGTAAGGGGCGGAGTTCCGGCTTGCGGCGCAGGGGCGCCTGGTTCTTCTCCTGTTTGGCCTTGTCGTCCGCGGCAGCCGCTTTCGCGACGCTGCCCGCCAGTTCCGCTGTCGACTGGACGGATATGTGCCACGGCTGCGCGAGATCCCTCAGTACGTCTGCACGCTTCAAGCTGCTTCCCCCTACGTTCGTACGGGTGTTACAGGCCAACGTCGCAAGCTACGTGGGGGAGCAGGGGCGCATGAAGGGCGTACGCGCGCACATGTTGAAGGGCGGCCCCCGTGCGAGGCGGGGGCCACCCAATTAGGCCTTGGCAGGCTCGAGTTCAGCTTCTGCGCTGTTTCCGTCATTGAGCGCGGTGAGGTAGCGCTCGGCGTCGAGGGCCGCGGCGCAGCCGGTGCCCGCTGCGGTGATCGCCTGGCGGTACGTGTGGTCGACCACGTCGCCGGCGGCGAAGACGCCGGGGATGTTCGTACGGGTCGATGGCGAGGCGGTCTGGATGTAGCCCTCGTCGTCCAGGTCGAGCTGTCCTGTGAACAGCTCGGTGCGCGGGTCGTGCCCGATCGCGATGAAGAGGCCGGTGACGTCGAGGTCGCGGAGCTTGCCGGTGAAAGTGTCACGCAGGACGACACCGGACAGCATGCCGTTCGCTTCCTTGATCTCGGCGATCTCGCTGTCGAAGGCGAAGGAGATCTTGTCGTCGGTGAAGGCCCGGTTCTGCATGACCTTGGAGGCACGCAGGGTGGAGCGGCGGTGGACGACGGTCACGGACCTCGCGAAGCGGGTGAGGAAGGTGGCTTCCTCCATGGCGGTGTCGCCGCCGCCGACCACGACGATGTCGCGGTCGCGGAAGAAGAACCCGTCACAGGTGGCGCACCAGGACACGCCGCGCCCGGACAGTTCCTCTTCTCTGGGCATGCCGAGCTTCCGGTAGCCCGAGCCGGTGGCGATGATCACCGCGCGGGCGCGGTGGACGGTGCCCTCGGAGTCGGTGACTTCCTTGATCTCCCCCGTGAGGTTCACGGAGACGATGTCGTCGTCGATCATCTCGGCGCCGAACTTCTCTGCCTGGGCCCGCATGTTCGCCATGAGGTCCGGGCCGTCGACCCCGTCGGGGAAGCCGGGGAAGTTCTCCACCTCGGTCGTGGTGGTCAGCGACCCACCGACGAAGATGGAGCTGCCGAAGAGCAGAGGCTTCAGCTGAGCGCGGGCGGTGTAGAGAGCGGCGGTGTATCCGGCGGGACCGGAGCCGATGACGATGACGTTGCGTATGCCGTCGTCGGCGGTGGTTGCTTCGCCCACGGGATCAGCCCTGCTTCTTGGCGTCGATCTCGGCGATCAGGCCCTCGATGAGGCCCTTGATCTCGTCGCGGATGGGGCGGACGGCCTCGACGCCCTGGCCGGCGGGGTCCTCGAGCTGCCAGTCAAGGTAGGTCTTGCCGGGGAAGTACGGGCAGGCGTCGCCACAACCCATGGTGATGATGTAGTCGGACGCCTGGGCGGCCTCGGGGGTGAGGGCCTTCGGCTTCTGGTCGGAGATGTCGATGCCCAGCTCGGCCATCGCGGCGACGGCCGAGGGGTTGATCTGCTCGCCGGGCACGGAGCCGGCGGAGCGGACCTCGACGCGGTCGCCGGCGAGGTGGCGCAGGAACCCGGCCGCCATCTGGGAGCGGCCCGCGTTGTGGATGCAGACGAACAGGACGGAGGCGGCAGGAGCGGAGGACATCTGTTCTTCCTTGGGGTGAGGCTACTGCGATCGTGATCACGATGTCGGCGGCGCCTGGGCAACCTGTTCGGTCAGCGGCATGGCGTAGGCGTCGGCTATAAGGTCAGCCCGGACTGGTGTCAGCCCCAGCTGATGTGACAGTATCAGCACATGATGACGTCAGTCGACACTGATCTGATCCGGGTTCTGGCCGACCCGCTCAGGCTCCAGATCGTGACCCTGCTCGCACGCGAGACGCTCTGCACCACCCACCTCGTGGAGGAGACGGGTGCCAAGCAGACGAACCTCTCCAACCACCTGAAGGTGCTGCGCGAGGCCGGGGTCGTGGATACGGAGCCATGCGGACGGTACATCTACTACCGCCTGCGCCCGGAGGTCATCGAAGCTCTCGCCGGTCAGTTCGCCGACCTCGCCACGACCGCGCGTGCCACCGCCGAAGCGAACCTCAAGCGGTCCTGCCCATAGCCCGCTCTGCCTCACCTGCCCGAGGAGAACCCGTCTTGACCGCCACCGAGCCCGTCGCCGCCCCCGCTGTGGAGAGCGACATAGCCGCCGACACGTCGCCGCAGCCCGCACCCGGCGCGACTCCGCCCCGCACCCCGCTGATCGCCCGCGCCGCCGCCGAGATCGTCGGCACGGCCGCCCTGGTGGCGATCGTCGTCGGCTCCGGCATCCAGGCCACCAAGCTCACCGACGACGTGGCTCTTCAGCTGCTGGCCAACTCCACCGCCACCGTCTTCGGCCTCGGCGTGTTGATCGCCCTCCTCGGGCCGGTCTCCGGCGCCCACTTCAACCCGGCCGTCACTCTCGCCGAGTGGTGGACCGCCCGCCGTGGCGGCGCCGGAGTCACCGCCCGCGAGCTCGCCGTCTACGTCCCCTCGCAGATCGCAGGTGCGATCGCGGGCGCGGTCCTGGCGGACGCGATGTTCGGCGAACCGCTGGTGAAGTGGTCCACGCACGACCGCTCCGCCGGGAACCTCCTCCTCGGCGAGGTCGTGGCGACCGCGGGCCTGATCCTGCTGATCTTTGGCCTCGCCCGCACCGACCGCCTCCGCTTCGCTCCTGTCGCGGTCGCCTCGTACATCGGCGCCGCGTACTGGTTCACCTCCTCCACCTCTTTCGCCAACCCGGCCGTCACCATCGGCCGCGCCTTCACCGATACCTTCGCGGGCATCGCCCCCGCCTCGGTGCCCGGCTTCATCGCCATGCAGGTGGTCGGCGCGGTCGTGGGTCTGGCACTCGTGGCGGTCATCTTCATGCGCGGCAAGAGCGACACGGAGCAGCCCGCAGCATGACGCGCAGCACGGATGTGGTGGTGATCGGCGGCGGCCAAGCAGGGCTCGCCGCCGGCTACCACCTGCGCCGCCTGGGCATCGAGCACGTCATCCTCGATGCCCAGGCCGCGCCCGGCGGGGCGTGGCAGCACACCTGGGATTCCCTCCATCTGTTCTCCCCGGCCCAGTACTCCTCGCTGCCCGGGCGGCTGATGCCCGCCCAGCCCGGCCAGACGTACCCGGACGCGCAGCATGTCGTGGAGTACCTCGCCGACTACGAGAAGCGATACGAGCTGCCGGTCCAGCGCGGCGTATGGGTCGATGCGGTCCATCGCGACGGCGTCTGTCTGCGGGTGGAGAGCGACTCGGGCGACTGGCGGGCCCACGCGGTCATCAGCGCGACCGGCACCTGGACCCGCCCGTTCATCCCCACCGTCCCCGGTCGCCGGGAGTTCTCCGGTCGCCAGCTCCACACGGTGCAGTACAAGAGCCCGGCCGAGTTCGCCGGTCAGCGGATGATCGTGGTTGGCGGTGGCAACTCCGGTGCGCAGATCGCCGCCGACCTCGTGTCTGTGGCCGAGCTGACCTGGGTCACCCAGCGTCCGCCCCGCTACCTGGCCGACGACATCGACGGCAGGGCCCTCTTCGACGCCGCCACCGCCCGCCGCCAAGCGCTGGACGCCGGACGCACCGACACCGGGGGCGTGGCCTCCCTCGGCGACATCGTCGCCGTCCCGCCTGTACGCGCCGCCCGGGACGCCGGACTCCTCACCGCGAAGCCGATGTTCACACGCCTCACCACCAAGGGTGTCGAATGGGCCGACGGCACCCAGGCCGAGGTCGACGCGATCATCTGGTGCACCGGCTTCCGCCCCGCCCTCGCCCACTTCGCTCCCTGCGCCTGCGCGGCACCCGCGGCCACATCGCCACCGAAGGCACCCGCGCCGTGGACGAGCCGCGCCTGCACCTGCTCGGCTACGGGGACTGGACGGGCCCGGCCTCCGCCACCCTCATCGGTGTCGGCCGCCCCGCCAGGGACGCCGCCCGCGAAATCGCCGTACTCCTCGGCGGGTGAGAACGCGTCCTCAGTGTGTCGATCGCGGCTGCGTGAGGATGGTGCAGATGTCGCCTTCCGAGCAGGTGTCGGGATCCATCGAGGCGGCCCGTCGGGCGAGGTCGCGCAGTGTACGGGTCTGCCTGAGTTCGACCAGGCGGCGTTCGATCTCAGCGAGGTGCTCGCCGATCAGTGTGGTGACTTGGCCGCACGGAGCCTGCCCGCTGTCACGCAGGTCCAGGACCGACCGGATCTCGGCGAGGCTCAGGCCGGCCGCTTGAGCGTCTCGGATGAACGCCAGCCGGTTCACGAACTCCGGTGCGTAGTCGCGGTACCCACCTGCCGTGCGCGGCGGGGCGGGCAGCAGTCCGGCCTGCTCGTAGAAGCGGATGGTCTTGGCCGTCACCTGGCCGGCCGCCGCGAGGTCACCGATACGCATGCCTCCACGCTACGGCCTTGACCTTCCAGTGCACTGGAAGGTCTATGTTCGGTTCGCAAGCTCACCGACCGGGAAGGACAGCGGGATGCGGATCACGATCCTCACGGTGCCGGAGTGCCCGAACGTGCCGGTCGTGCAGGAGCGGATCACGGAGGCACTCGACGGCCGTGCTGCCGTGATCGACCTGGTCGAGGTGTTCGAAGAGGGCGAGGCGGCCCGGTGGGGCATGACTGGTTCGCCCACGGTGCTCCTCAACGGCACCGACCCGTTCCCCATCCCTGGTGCTCCGCCGTCGGTGTCGTGCCGCCTCTACCGTGACGCTGGCGGCCGCACCGACGGTGCACCGAGCGTCCAGGCTCTCCGGGAGGCGTTTTCGGGAGTACGCAGGCCCCAGGCGGCCGAAGAGCAGGACTGCTGCGAGACCGACCCCCTGGATCCGATCGGCCGGGCAGGGCGGGGGAGGCGGGCGCCTGCGGAGCGCGGCCTGCGGCTGGTCCAGCACGCGATCCTGCGGCACTTCGCCACTACGGGGCGCGCGCCGGAGGCCACCCTGCTCGAACCCGTGGCGGCCGAAGCCGGACGGACAGCCGGAGAGGTTCTGGCCGAGCTGGACCGCGAGGATTTTCTGACCCTCGCCACATCTGGACGGATCGCGGCCGCGTACCCGTTCTCGGCAGTGGAGACGCGGCACCAGGTACAGCTGGCCAACGAGGTGCGGGTCTGGTCGATGTGTGCGATCGACGCGCTCGGCATTTCCGCAATGCTCGGCCAGGACGTGACGGTCTCCTCCAGCGACCCCATCGACGGACAGCCGGTGACCGTCTCTTTCGTCAACGGTGCGGCGCGATGGGAGCCTGCCGGTGCGGTCGTCTTTGTCGGGCGCCGTGAGAGCGAGGGCCCAGCTGCCGCGGTGTGCTGCGACGCCCTGAACTTCTTCTCCGGCCTCACCCCGGCCGAGCAATGGAAGTCGGCGAACCCCGAAGTGCGTGGGGAGATCGTCAGCCAGGCCCGCGCCATTGAGATCGGGCACCAGACCTTCGGCCCGCTCCTCGAGGAGGACTGACAGCTCGCTGCTTCTGTTACTCCCGCTCAGGAGCGGGAATCATCGCAACCTCCGGCCGGTCCCCGAGTACCGACCCAGAGTTGGCAGGCCATGATGGAGGCGATCGCGATGGACCGGCAGGCTGTGTACGAGGACTACGAACGGGCCCGCCGCGGCTTCCATCAGCTGCTGGAATCCGCCTCCGAGGCGGACCTTGCACGACCCAGCCGCGGTACCAAGTGGACCAACGAGCAGCTGTTGTGGCACATGCTCTTCGGCTACATGGCCGTCCGGGCTCTGCTGGTGCTGGTCCATGTCTTCGGGCGGCTTCCACGCGGCGCCGGCAAGGCGTTCGCTCGCCTTCTGGACGCGGGAACCGTGCCGTTCGACTGGGTCAACTACGAGGGTCCACGAGGGGCGGTGAAGGTCTACGGACCGCGCCGGATGGGCACCGCCTTCGACCGTGTCCTCGACTCCCTCCAGCGTCGGCTGGCCGCCGAGTCCGATGCCGACCTGGCCCGCGGTATGCACTACCCCGTGCGGTGGGACCCGTTCTTCAAGGACTTCATGACACTCGCGGACGTCTACCGCTACCCGACGCAGCACTTCGACTTCCACCACCGACAGCTCACGCTGAACAGCAGCGACGGGCGCAGCGGGAAGCCTGAGGTCAGCTGATCCGCGGGCTGCGGCGCTCCAACAGCACCACGTCACGCCACACGCCGTGTTGGCGGCCGATGCGCTCGCGGGTGCCGATGACCCGGAAGCCGGCCCGCTGGTGGAGGGCGAGGCTCGCGCGGTTCTCGGGGAAGATGCCCGACTGGATCGTCCAGATCCCCGCGGTCTCCGTCGAGCCGATCAGTGCGGTAAGGAGCTGCATGGCGACGCCTCGGCCACGGGCGGCCGGGTGGACGTAGACGGAGTGCTCGACCACACCCGCGTACGCGCACCGGTCCGAGACCGCGCTCGCCGCGACCCAGCCCAGTACCTTGCCGTCCTCGCCGACAGCGGCGAAGCGGTGCTCCGGCAGCTTGCCCGCCGCGAACGCCTCCCACGGCGGGGCGGTGGTCTCGAAGGTGGCGTTGCCCTCGTCGATCCCCGCCTGGTAGATCGCCAGGACCTCATCCGCGTGCGCTTCGGCCAGCGGGGCGATGGTGATGCTCATGCGGCGGCCGCGCGGGTCAGGAGCTGCCCCATGGCGGCGAGCACCGCAGGCTCTACCCGGTAGTACACCCACGTGCCGCGCCGCTCGGAGGACAGCAGCCCGGCTTCCCGGAGCTTCTTCAGGTGGTGGGAGACCGTCGGCTGGGAGACGCCGACATCAGAGATGTCGCACACGCAGGCCTCGCCGCCCTCGTGGGAGGCGACCAGCGAGAACAGCCTCAGGCGGACCGGGTCGCCCAGGGCCTTGAACATGACGGCGGTCCGCTCGGCCTCTTCGGCCGTCAGCGGGCGCTCCGACAGGGGCGGGCAGCACGCTGCCACGGCCTCCGGCTCCAGCAGCGGCAACACCTTCGTAGTCATGCCTCCATCATCCGAGAAATTTCGATAGATGTCTATGTTGACGAACGTCGATTCAAGGTCCACTCTAGAGGCGTCAGGACATCGACAAACGTCAAATCAACCGGGGAGCCTGCCGTGAACGCGACCACCGAAGCCCTGCCTGTCGTCGTGATCGGCGCCGGCCCGATCGGACTCGCCGCGGCCGCCCGCCTCATCGAGCGGGACATCGAGCCCCTGGTCCTGGAGGCCGGTCCGGTCGCCGCGTCCGCCGTGCGCGACTGGTCTCACGTACGCCTCTTCTCCACCTGGTCCGAGGTCGTCGACCCCGAGGCCGAGAAGCTCCTAGCCCCCACTGGCTGGGTGAAGCCGGACGGTGCCACGTACCCCTCCGGTGGCGACTGGGCCGAGCTCTACCTTCAGCCCCTGGCCGACGTCCTCGGCGACCGCGTCCGCTACAACGCCACCGTCACCGGTGTCTCGCGCACCGGCCGTGACCGCATCGTCGACGCCGACCGAGAGAATCAGCCATTCGCCGTTCACATCACCAGCGCCGAGGGCCGTGAGGAGCGGATCTTCGCCCGCGCCGTCATCGACGCCTCCGGCACCTGGTCCACGCCCAGCCCGGCCGGCGGTAGCGGCCTGCACGCACTCGGCGAGAAGAGCGCGGTCGACCACGTCACGTACCGCGTCCCCGACCTGAAGGACCCCGCCGTCCGCACCCGCTACGCCGGCAAGCGCACCGCCGTCATCGGCTCGGGCGCCTCCGCCTTCACTGCCCTGGCCTACCTCGCCGACCTCGCCAAGGCGGAGGACGGCGCCGGGACGCACGCCACCTGGATCCTCCGACGTGGGATCAGCGGCTCCACCTTCGGCGGCGGCACCGCCGACCAACTGCCCGCCCGCGGCGCCCTCGGCCTCGCCGCCAAGGCCGCCGTCGACGGCGGCTACGCCGACGCGGTCACCGGTTTCCGCACCGACGCCATCGAGAAGACCGGGGAGGGCCGCCTGGTCCTGGTCGGTGAGGATGGCCGCCGCCTGGACCCGGTCGACGAGGTCATCGTCCTCACCGGCTTCCGCCCCGACCTCACGTTCCTCGACGAGCTCCGTCTCGGTCTCGACGAGCGCCTCCAGGCCCCGGTCGAGCTCGCGCCGCTGATCGACCCCAACCAGCACTCCTGCGGCACCGTCTACCCGCACGGGGCGGGCGAGCTCTCTCACCCGGAGAAGGACGTCTACCTGGTGGGCATGAAGTCCTACGGTCGGGCCCCGACGTTCCTGGCCATGACCGGCTACGAACAGGTCCGCTCCGTCGCCGCAGCCCTTGCCGGCGACCGCGAGGCCGCCGAGCGCGTCGAACTCACCCTTCCCGAGACCGGAGTGTGCGGCGGCGCGGGCCTGTTCGACCAGCCCGAGGCCGCCGAAGAGACCGGCGGCGGCTGCTGCGCCGCCCCGGCCACCCTCACCATCGGCGCCCCCGCCTCCTCCGGCGGCTGCTGACCACGGTGTCCAACACCAAGGCCGGAGCGGCCGTGACCGGAACGGGGGTCCGGTCACGGCCGCGCGCCGTACTCCCAGCCCTCTGCGCCACGCAGATCTAGAGGCAATCCTGGCGTTCCTGCGCGACAGCAACACAACCAGCCGGGAGGATATGGAGCTTGGACTCGCTGAAGCCGTTGCAGAGCAGGAGAGCGCTCAGGAAGATCTGAACTCCATCAGGGAGTCCCCGGCGACACAGACCACTCGGGGATTGCTCCGATCAACCGACCCGGCAGCTTCGGAGCCGAGCCGGTCCGCGACGAGGCGCTCGAACTCGTGGTGGTTGTCCTCCAGCCACGCCAGATACGACAGGGCCTGCGGCAGCAGCTCCTTGTCCCGGCTCCGCTTGTACTCGATGATCACGGGCGTCCCGTTCTCGTCCAGACCAAGTGAATCGATCCGGCCCCGATGACGTCCAGTGGGGTACTTGCTGGCCAGGAATCGGATGCCCAGCATCGTCTCCATGTTCGCCTCGATCAGAGTCTGCAGCTGCCTCTCCAGAGCAACGGCGGACCCCCGCATCTCCGTTGCGGCCCCGCCACAGACCCGAAAGGCTCTGAGATCACTCACCGGCATGCCCCTGTTCTCCTGTGTCAGATCCAGGGAGCCAACAATCACGCAGAGGCGGCAAGTATTCCCGAGCGACGGATCAATTCTCGTGTTTTCTGAACTGCCCGCCGAGGGCGCGCGGCGGGCGGATCATAGCGAGGGGAACCGGCAGCGCCAAATTTGTTCTGGCGTGGGATGTATGGAGCAAGACCAATGCGAGGATGCCGATCCTCAACGCTCCAGGGAGTACCGATGGCCACTCAGTTCATGGACGTGAGAGAGACCGCGGAGTACCTCAACATGTCGGTGCAGTGGGTGTACCGAGAAGCGCCTCGGGCCGGGCTCGCCCCCTATCGTTTTGGAGCCGGACGCAACGCCAAGATCCAGTTCAAGGTGTCCGAGGTCGAGTCCTGGGCCAAGCAGCAGAAGATCTCGTGGTGATGGACGCAGGTATCGAAGCGGCGACGAGGAGCAGGGGCGGCGGACCGGCCGGGCGTCATGAAACGGCGCAGACAAAGGCAGTCAGGCAACCCGAGCGCGCGGTCGTGCTCGCTTAGGTCAGCCGGTGCGGCGGGAGCGGGCCAGAGTGAGCGCACCGACGACCACGGCGATCAGCCCCAACAGCAGCGCCACGAAAGCCCCGCCCCTCCCGTTGCCGGTGCCGATCCCGCTGTCGGAGGTGGCCACGACCAGCCCACCAAGAGCCATGGCGATCAGCCCCGCCACGACGGCGCCCGCTCGCCCGGAGCGGGTCCCGAATCGACCGGTGGGACGAGCTAGGGCCAGCCCGCCGATGACCACGCCGGTCAGTCCCACCAGTGCGGCCACGATGGCACCGAGTCGCCCGGTACTCATACTGAAGACACTGGCGGCGACCGGCTGGAGCGCGATGTGCGCGGCTTCGGGTGCGGAAAGCATGTCTCGGACTGACATGAGGTGCTCCTTCACTACGACTCTGTATGGCTTGAGCGTGTCCGTCGGACCCGCCGCCGGTCGTCCAGCAGGCGCAGACACTTCTCGCTGCCGCCGCTGCCTCACCCGGCTACCGCGGACACCGCAGGCGCTGCGGAAGTACCGCGTACGCGGTAGCCCGCCGCTCGTCCGGGAGCATGATCCGCTCGGGCGGGCATCCGGCTAGGGTGCGCGCATGGGCAGAGGAAGGTTCGTGGTTCGGGCCGCGGTCAGGGACTGGGCGACAGCCGTCTGCGTGGCGGCGGCGCTGCTGGTCACCGGGCTGTCGGGGCAGCGCTCCGCCACGGGCCGCCTCGACCTGCTCGGCTACGCGCTGCTGGTAGCCGGCGGCCTGGCACTGGCCGGCGGCCGTCGGGCTCCGGTTCCCGTGCTCGCCGTCACCGGGGTGTGCGCGGTGGGCTACCAGGCGGCCGGTTTCGATGTACCCGCCGTCGCGTACCTGTTCGCCGTGTACGCGGCCGTACGGGCCGGCCACCGTACTCTCACGATCGCGGCCAGTTTCGCCATGCTCGCCGCACTCCCCGTCGCCGCCCTGGTCTCGGGCATGCACGACATGGGTGAGGCGCTCGCGCGGTCCCGGGGCGCCCTGGAGATCGCCTGGCTGATCGCCGCCGGCGCCGCGGGCGAGGCACTGCGGCAGGCCGAGCGCCGGGCGGACGAGGCCGAGCGCACCCGGGAGGAGACCGCGCGGCGTCGCGCCGACGAGGAACGACTCCACATCGCGCGGGAGTTGCACGATTCGCTCGTCCACCAGATCTCGATCATCAAGGTGCAGTCCGAAGTTGCCGTACACCTGGCCCGCAAGCGTGGCGAACAGGTACCTGAGGCCCTGCTGGCGATCCAGCAGGCCGGTCGTGAGGCGACCCGGGAGCTGCGAGCGACGCTGGAAGCGCTTCGCGACGACGACACGTCTCCGCCGCGTGGGCTCGACGATGTCCCGGAACTGGTGGAGGGTGCCCGGAGGACCGGCCTGGACGCGAGGCTGGCGGTCGACGGACGACGCCCCGACGTGCCGGCCGCGGTCGAACGGACCGTCTACCGGATCGTTCAGGAGTCCCTCACCAACATCTCCCGGCACGCCGCAGCCACTACCGCATCGGTCCACATCGACTACCGCCCGGACGCCCTGACCGTCCGCGTCGATGACGATGGCAAAGCCACGTCGAACGCGGCCTCGACGCCCGGAGTCGGGCTGCTCGGGATGCGCGAACGCGTGACGGCTCTCGGCGGTCGGCTGCGCGCCGAACCGCGGAGTGAGGGCGGCTTCACCGTCCAGGCCGAACTCCCCGTGGAGCGGGCGTCGTGATCCGTGTCCTGCTGGTCGACGACCAGCCCCTCCTCCGCAGCGGATTCCGCTCGCTGCTCGACGCCGAGGAAGACATCGATGTGGTGGCCGAGGCCGGCGACGGGAAGGAAGGCCTGGCTCAGGCCAGGCAGCACCTGCCCGACGTCGCGCTCATCGACATCCAGATGCCGGTTATGGACGGCATCGAGGCGACCCAGCTCATCGCGGCAGACCCGGCCCTGGCCAACGTGCACGTCGTCATCCTGACCAACTACGGCTTGGACGAGTACGTCTTCAACGCGCTGCGGGCCGGCGCCGCCGGATTCCTCGTCAAGGACATCGTGCCGGAGGACTTTCTCCACGCGGTACGCGTCGCCGCGCGCGGTGACGCCCTGCTCGCACCCTCGATCACCCGCAAGCTCATCAACAGGTACGTCGCCCAGCCGCTCGACACCGGCACCCGCACTGGGCTGGAGGAGCTGACCAACCGCGAGCGCGAGGCCGTCGTCCTGGTCGCGCAGGGCCTGTCCAACGACGAGATCGCTGACCGCATGGTCATCAGCCCGATGACCGCGAAGACCCACATCAACCGGGCCATGGCCAAGCTCCATGCCCGTGACCGCGCTCAGCTCGTAGTCCTCGCCTACGAAGCCGGCCTGGTAACCCCGCGCAACTCCTGACATTCACTCCTGGCGGCTGCGTCTTCCTTCGCACGATCCGGCCCGGGTGCCGTGGTGCGGACCATCCCTCGATCCGGGGCGCACGCCCCAAGGCAAGCGGGCGCCGGTCAGCTGTGTACGCGGGCCTTTCGGACGCCGTAGACCGCGGCGCCGACGGCCAGGACGGCGGCGCCGGAGATGACAGAGGTCAGCGGCAGGGCGAAGGCGAGGACCATGCAGCCGACCAGACCGATTACGGGAACGGCTCGAGGCGGGCGTCCCTCGGCAGGGGTGAGGGTGTAGGCGGCTGCGTTGGCGACGGCGTAGTAGGCCAGGACTCCGAAGGAGGAGAAGCCGATCGCCCCACGCAGGTCGGCGGTCGCGGCGGCGATGGCGACGACGGCTCCGACGGCGAGCTCGGCGTGGTGAGGAACGCCGAAGCGTGGGTGGACGGCGGCCAGGGTGTGGGGCAGATGGTGGTCGCGGGCCATGGCCAGGGTGGTGCGGGAGACCCCGAGGATCAGCGCGAGCAGGGACCCGAGCGCGGCGACGGCCGCTCCGATACGCACGACGGGGACCAGGGCCGGGACGCCGGCTGCCCGTACGGCCTCCGTCAGCGGTTCGGTGGCCTGGGCGAGCCGGTCGGGCCCCAGGACCGACAGCACCGCGACGGCCACGCAGGCGTAGACGACGAGGGTGATGGCCAGGGCAAGGGGGATCGCGCGCGGGATGGTGCGGGCGGGATCCCGGACCTCTTCGCCGAGCGTAGCGATACGGGCGTAGCCGGCGAAGGCGAAGAACAGCAGCCCGGCGGCCTGCAGGACGCCGGTCGCCGTGGCGTCCGCGCCGATGTCCAGCCGCGCGGCCTCAGCGGTCCCGCCGGTCAGGCAAGCAGTGACCACTGCGGCGAGGACCGCCAGGACGATGGCCACGATGACACGGGTCAGCCGGGCGCTCTTCTGTACCCCGGTGTAGTTGAGCGCGGTCAGTGCCACCACAGCGGCCACCGCAACCGCGTGCGCCTGACCGGGCCAGACATAGGTGCCCACGGTCAGCGCCATGGCCGCGCAGGAGGCGGTCTTGCCGACCACGAACGCCCAGCCGGCCAGGTAGCCCCAGAACTCCCCGAGCCGTTCACGTCCGTAGACGTACGTTCCCCCCGAGGCCGGGTAACGGGCGGCCAGTCGCGCCGAGGACGTCGCGTTGCAGTACGCGACCACGCCCGCGAGAGCCAGCCCCAGCAGCAGCCCGGACCCGGCCGCCCCGGCCGCCGGAGCGAGCGCGGCGAAGATCCCCGCTCCGATCATCGACCCGAGACCGATCAGTACCGCGTCACCGACTCCAAGGCGCCGCTTCAGCTCGCCATCACCGGCCGGGGCCCCTACCGCGTTCATTGCCTGCTCCTTCGCGGCAGCCTGCCGCCCATGCCTGTGCCTGCGCTCAGGATCTCGGCGCACCGTAGCCGAACAAGGTGTCCAGCTGGGACGGGGGATCTTCCTGACCGTCACCGCCACCGCTGAGGACAACTCCCTAGCCCGCCTGGTGCACATCGTCCAGGACGCCCAGGAACGCAAGGGCGCAAGCCAGCGCCTCGCCGCCCGATTCGCCCGCCCTCTGGTTCCCGGCGTCCTCGTCCTGGCCGCGCTGATAGCCGTCCTGGGCGGCCTGCTCGGGGACCCTGGTGTGTGGATTGAACGCGCCTTGGTCGTCCTGGTGGCCGCCGCACCCTGCGCCTTCGCGCTGTCCGTGCCCATCGCCGTGGTCGCCGCCGTCGGCGCCGCCTCCAAGGCCGGCGTACTGATCAAGGGCGGCGCAGCCGTCGAGGCACTCGGCAGCGTTCGCGTGGTCGCCATCGACAAGACCGGTACCCTCACCCGCAACGAACCGGTCGTCATCGACGTCGTCACCGCCGACGGAGTGGACCGCACCCGCGTCCTGAGCATCGCCGCCGCCCTCGAAGCGCGCAGCGAACACCCCCTGGCCGCAGCCATCCTGACCGCCGCCGATGCGCTCCCGAGTCTTCCGGCCGAGGACGTGGAAGCCGTACCCGGCAACGGCCTGACCGGCACGGTCGCAGGAGCCCCGGCACGGCTCGGCAAGCCCGGCTTCGTCGACCCCGCCTCCCTCGCGGCCGAGGTCACCCGGCTGCAGAGCGACGGTGCCACCGTGGTCGTCGTCGAGCACGCCGGAGCTCTGCTCGGCGCCGTCGCGGTACGTGACGAAATCCGCCCCGAGGCCGCGGAGGCGATCACTCGCCTCAAGCAACAGGGCATCGAGGTGATCATGCTCACCGGCGACAACACCCGCACCGCCGAAGCCATCGCGGCCACCGCCGGCATCACCGAGGTACGCGCCGAACTCCTCCCAGAGGACAAGGCCCGTATCGTCACCGAGCTCCAGGCCCGCGGCCCGGTAGCCATGGTCGGCGACGGCATCAACGACGCCCCCGCCCTGGCCACCGCACAGGCCGGAATCGCCATGGGCGCCATGGGCAGCGACGTCGCCATCGAAGCAGCCGACGTCGCCCTCATGGGCGAGGACCTGCGCCGCCTGCCCGACGCCATCGCCCACGCCCGCGCCGCCCGGGGCATCTTCACCCAGAACCTGCTGCTCTCCGGCGCCATCCTGGTCACCCTCGTACCGCTGGCCGCCATCGGCGCGCTGGGTCTGGCGACAGTGGTCGCCACACACGAACTGGCCGAGGTCCTGGTCATCGCAAACGGCATCCGCGCCGGTCGCAAGACCCGGCTCCCGCACCACACACCGGTGCGCGAGTCTGCCCCGGCCCGCGCGGCCGCCTCCAAGTCGGAGCCGCCCACGGCGACGTCCCTGCCGGCCTCCGACGGATGCACCGACGGCTGCTGCGGGGAGTCGGCCGAGGGGCCTGGTCCGGTCCTGGCCGAAGGGAGGAGGAACCTGCTTGCCGGGATCTCCACTCCACAGCGGACTAGCAACGCCGTTGCGCGTTCATCGTCCGAAGGTCGATAGCCCCATGCTCTGCTGTTGACCACGCCGACAGTGGTGTCCTCGGACAAGCCCCCGGTGCAGGGTGAACAGCGCCCACAGACCGGTACGCAGCCGGGAGGCTGTGGCTGCTGCGGGGACTGACCCCCACACCACGCTGTACCGACTCGTGGTCGGGGCCCGCGTACGGCGTGAGCCGGCCCCGAATCGCGTTGTTCACGCCTGGCTACGGCTGCGGCGCACCCATCAGAAGGTGCCGGCAGTGACGAGTAGAAGTACGGCCGCGACCACACCGACGACGGCTCCGGATGCTACTGGTACCGTCACCTGCCGGCTGGTCGCGGCCTTGCCTAGCCGGAACCCACCACCGTCGTCGGCATGGTCCACTGCTCAGATTGGCGCTTCGACGTTATCGGTGACTCCCGCACCCTGCGCAGGGCGAGTGCGGAACCATGGAAGAGCGCAGCCATCAGGGGCGCCGTCAGAGGGTGCAGGCCGATGTGGCTGACTGCAGGCTGGATCCGGACGTGTGGTAACGCAGATTAGTTGGCAGCCGGCGAAGGTTTCCGTCCTTGGCCAGAGCTCTGTGCCGCTCCGTAGTCGGCAAGAGCGAAGCGGGCCTGTGGGCAAATGCCGACCCCGAAGCGGCAGGTCGTTCCCAGCTGGGTTGCTGCCCTCGGACGAACAGACGGCTGTCCGAGAACAGCTCAGTGCAGCAGCGACGGCCAACTCGAAGCGAGCACTGGATGCTGAGTAGCACGTTGGCGTCGGTTCGGATGCCGGGTCCCCGCTACCGCGCTGTGTGGAGGTCCTGGGTCCACACGTCGATGATGCAGTCGCCCGCAGCCACACCGGTTGGGTCAGCCGCGAGTTCCCAGACAGCCACAATGGAGAAGGTGCCGCTGACCACAGCATCGCCTTGGAACTCGTCCGCCCCGTCGCCGTCGGGGGCACTGCGGACCAAGGAGGCCGAAAGGCTGGCCTCAAAGTCGCCGCCGAAGCTGAACTCGACCGCGCCGGCGAAGCGACGGAAGTCGAGCGAGTCAACGTTGATCGTGACGAAGTCACTGGTGGCGTCCCCCGCGGTGATCGGATCGTCCGACTCCAGGGCCTCGAACGCTGCCGTCACCCGGTCGCGAATCTCATCGACCAGCTGTACGACGGGGTCGTGGAGCACGTCGTCGAGAGTGGACTCGCACACCTCCTCCAGCAACGCCACCGCGGTTCGCCCTCGACCGTCCAGAGCCACGTCGACGCGTTGGTAGTTACCCACCTCCTCCCAGACAGCGACCTCCACCAGGCGAAAGGAGTGGTAGTCCCCCAACCCCTGGTCCGTCATCGCCAGAATCTGGACGACTGCGGGAGCGTGATCCCTGAACTCCTGCCGGAGGTCAGGATCGCTGAAATCCGCCATGGCGACCTGCAACAGATGCTCAGCCACCTTGCCGGACTGGCCGAACTTCCGCACGCGCCCGATGACGGCGGAGCGGCGCATCTCGGCGGTCTTCAGCCGGGTCATCACGATGGGCGCTTCGAACGTGGCGTTGCCCTTGCCTTCCACCCCGTTGCACGGGATACAGATCGGGGCGAGGTTGTGGGGGTCGTGGATGTCGAAGTCGATCGGCAGACTGTACGAGCTCCTGAGTTCCTGCAGGCGGATCTCGCTGACGTCCTGGGGGATGATGTGGTCGATCTGGGTCACGTTGAGCTCCACCGGCTTGCTGCACCAGTAGCACTTCGAACCCCAGGCTTCCCACAACGCTAGCCGCAGGACCCTATTGGCGCCCCCCTTCCTGTAGCGGACGCTGCCAACTGTCCTGCGAACCATAGTGTTCCCCCGGCCTCTTGTTGCGAATGTGACCGTTGTACCGCAGGACATGAGGATGCGATGAACACACCGCTGCAGCCCGGCAGCCGTGGCCGGGCAATCGGGACGCGGTAAGCAGCCGGGTAGTGGGCACGGGTCGGATGACTCGAGGGCCTAGCGGGTTCGAGCGTGGTGGGGGACAGTCTCCAGGCGCTGGACCCGGTCGTCGGCCGGGTCCGTCGCCTGCGATGACGTCTCCTCAGCACTTGCCAACATGGGTGCCGTCGTGCCGGCTGCGCTGCGTTGCCACAGGACGCGGTCCGGTTGAGATCGCGGATGTGCGGGACGCGGATCTTGAGGGGCGGGCTACCGTTGCCAGGTGAATCGAGTGGATCCCCTTAGCGGCGTAGACGCCGAGCAGTTCAGCTCCGCCGTGTCCTCGGAGCTTGCCGATGCTCTGCGCTCGCAGGGACCCGATGGCGAGCGGGCCCTGAACCTGCTGCGTGACGGCGCGGCCATCCTGGCAGACCCCTCACGTTGGCAGGCCCCATACGAGATAGCACAGTCATGCTGCCGCAGCGCGATCGACAGTGTTTTGAAGCTGGCGCCCAAAAACCTGCCCGGCATCGAGGGCGCTCGGCGGGCGGTGACCGACGCTGCGAAGATTGTGGCCAAGGCGTGGCATGGGGGCGCGCTCTTTCCGGCTGTGGCGCTTGATCGTCTTGCCGATTCCGTTGATGCGCTGCGCGCCGAGGAGCAGAACCCTGGCGGCCAGCGTATCCGGCAGATCGGGTTCCTCGTCCAGCAGCAGACACGCCAGGAGCTAGGGGTCGCCGAGGTAGAGGCGGTGCGAAACTCATGGACCAGGTTCTACCGCGACACCTCCGGCGTGCTGCACGGTTCAGGTGCCGGGCCTGAGGAGACCCGCGAGCGGTTCACCGGGGTGCTCTCCGCATTCGAGCAACTGTTCCTCGGGCTCCCGGAGCGCGCTGACCGCCTGCGTGAGCTCGCGGGATTCGACTTCCCCTCCCCAGCCGACGCCGACGAAGTCGCGCTAATGACCGACCCGCGGGCTGGCGCCTACTTCTTCCGTGCCGCTACGAGCGCGCAGTGGCTCGGCCTGCTCCCGCTGGAGCGGTTGCTCCCAGAGGCCGCGCGGTGGCCAGCCCGCCCCTACCTCCAGCACCTCCTGCAGCAGAGCCCCGATCTCGTGTGCTCGTGGGTGGACGCGCACTTGGAGGACATCGCCAAGTGCGGGCCAGGCGCTCTCAGCACCGTTGTGGGCATGGTCAGCGAAGCCGGCATGGCTGCCCGCCCAGTCCTGATGAAGATCACGAAGTCGACCCAGGACCGCCACACCCTGCTGTATATCGGCTACTGGGCGCGCGATGTGGCCATGGCTGAACGCACTCCCCAATGGGTGCAGGTGGTCGAAGCCGTCCTCCGCTCTCCGGAGTACCGCAACAAGGAAACCTGGGAGGCCGCGCAGCTGCTGGGTACGTTGTCGGCCACCGCCCATCCGGACGGCAAGCTGCGTCCGTTTGGCGACAGCCTGGCCGTGATCATCCGCAACGTTGCCGGGGCAACGCTCTCGCTTTGCCGAAACCGGCCATGTCACCGATGCCGAGCGCTACGGGGCCTCGTTCGTCTTCGGTGGCCTGCTGCCCGACGACTTCCCGCCCACGCGGGCGGTCGCCGCCGCTCCGTGGTGGCGCGAAGTGCTCGGAGCCGACTGGCGGCACCCGCAAGGCCCCGACTCCGACCTCGACGGACGCGCGGAGCACCCGGTGGTGCATGTCTCCTGGAACGACGCGCTCGCGTACTGCACCTGGGCAGGCCGAAGGCTGCCCACCGAGGCCGAATGGGAGTACGCCGCCCGAGGCGGGCTCGAACAGCAGCCCTTTCCGTGGGGCGACGAACTCCGCCCCGGCGGCGGGCATCGGATGAACGTGTGGAACGGGTCGTTTCCCGAGCACAACACTCTTGAGGACGGCTACCTCGGCACCTGCCCCGTGGACGCCTTTCCCCCGAACGGCTACGGCCTCCACAACATGACCGGCAACGTCTGGGAGTGGACGGTCGACTGGTTCCACCCCGTCTGGCATGCCACCGGCCCCTGCGAGGACCCGACCGGCCCACCGACCGGCACCGCGCGCGCCCTTCGCGGGGGCTCCTACCTCTGCCACGCCTCGTACTGCCGCCGCTATCGGGTCTCCGCCCGGATGCCCAACACGCCGGACTCCTCAACCGGCAACATCGGCTTTCGCTGTGTAGCTCCGGCCTCGGAAAGTCGGATCTCCCATCCCCTTGTTTAGGGAGCGGACGGCGGTGCGGATGCCTCCCACGATCCCGTAGCGATCGGCTGAGGATGACCCGCGCCGGGTGCTGCGCGAGATGCGCGCCTGGCCGAAACCAGCCATCGTCGAGAGAGGAGGCGCCATTCGGCTGAATCTGCCGGAGGCGCAGGTGGCCAAGGCGAAGGAGGCGGACCGAATGCCCCATATCCGACGCCCGCGATGGCGTGAAGGAACGCTCCCGCCGCCATCGGCTTCGTGGAGATCGTCAGAGAGATGATGGGTGGTGAGCCACCGAACGCATCTGAGCCGGGGACCAAGCCGGCGGCCCACGACAGGGCGCAGCCCGGACTGGGCGGGTGGATCGTCTTCGTGGCCATCTGGCTCTGGGGGCGACGACGATCGCCCACGCCGTAGAGACTCTGGTGAAGAGCATCAAAGACATGTTTCGAAGCCACGCCTGAGTTGAGAGGAACCCTTGACGGGACCCGCTACCGGCACCCGTCGTGGTTGTGGAGGCCTGCCACTGATTGCTTCCCGGCCGCCGCCTGGACGACCGGGAAGAGCGCGCCGTCCTGGACCGGCGGTGAGGCTCGGGTCAGCGCCGGTCGCGGCGGTCGTCCCGGCGGTCTTCACGGTCGTCCCGACGGTCCTCGCGCCGGTCATGGCGGCGGCCGACTCCGTGGGCGACGACAGCTGCCGTGCCTGCGACGGCCGCGGTGCGGGCGACGGGGGCGCCGATGACTCCGCGTCGTCCTCTGCGCATGGGTCCGAGGGGCATCTCATTCTCCTTCTTTGTCGGCTTCGATCGAGGCCAGGATGGCCTGGATCGGAATACGTCCGTTGGCGATGAGCTGGCCTCCCGAGCGGCGTGCGGCGGAGGCGAAGGGCCCCGCCCACACGTTCTCCCAGACCAGCACCCCGGCCGTCGTGCCGGGCTTCATAGCGGCGGCCAGGTTGACGACGTCCTCTTCGGCGAGAAGGCCGGCCAGCTTGGCCTCTGCGGCGCGCAGTTCACCGGCGTCCTCAAGGTCTTCGACCTCCAGTACGTCGAGCTCGCCGTCTGCCCCCTTCGTGAGGATGATCAAGTCCAAGACCCGGATGGTCTCCGAGGTGACGAGCTTGTCGAGCTCTGCGGCCATCTCGCCGGTGAAGTTCGAGGTGGCCGGCGGGAACTCGACGACGAGGTAGTCGACAGGACCCAGTTCTTCTGTGTCAGTCGATGTCATGTCTGCGCTTCCGTTCTCTCGATGAGCGGCATGTCTGCGCTTCCGTCCTCTCGATGAGCACCCGAGAGCGCCCACATGATGAAGACGTTGATGGCGATGGGCACGGTGGCCGGGAAGGGCCGAGCGGCGGCCAGAAGAAGTTAGCGTTCATGGCCTACCCCGCGAGCGTGATACCGCGCCGCTGATATGAAGCGCCACCGGCGAGGGCGATGAGGACGCCCGGGAGATGAGGTGATCGTGCCCGTCTGCATGTCAGCCTCGCACGGTGGCTGAGGGCCCGCATCCTGGCCGAAGTCCCCACCTGGACGTGGTAGATGCCGTCTGCTTCAACCGGGAGATCTCGGAGCAACCTGCACGCCGTCCTGCCCGGGGGAACCCTGCTGAGCGAGGTCATCGCCGTGACCGTGGGCCTGAGCATCATCCTCCACGGAGCATCAGCTCCCTCCCTGGGCAACCGCTACGGCGCATGGTTCACCAGGAAACTCCGCGTGGAACCGAACCTGCGCGAGAACGCGCTCGCGGATTACGACGCCCCACCCTGACGGGGGCGGGCAGTTCTGGGGGACAGCGACGTCGAGCCGCCGCGAGGCCCTGCCCACGGTAGTGAGAAGTGCAAGACCGAAGCGGTCTCGCGCCGGGCAGGTGGAGGGTGAGCACCTCCGACATCGGCTACAAGGTGGTGGTGTCACGCCTTGCCGGGCGCCGTCAGTCAAGGTGTCGGCGTCGGCTGAAAAGTGGACCAGTTTGGCCGGTTGAAAAGTGACCCGCTGGTGTCGGTTCAGTCGTTGTCGTTGACGGTGGGAACGCGGCCGAGTTCTCGTCCTTTCATGCGGTAGGAGTCTCCCTTGAGGGAGTGGACCTCGGCGTGGTGGACGAGGCGGTCGATCATGGCGGCGGCGACAGTCTCGTCGCCGAAGACTTCTCCCCAGCGTCCGAAGGGCTTGTTGCTGGTGACGATCACGGACGCGCGTTCGTATCTGTTCGAGACGAGCTGGAAGAACAGATTCGCGGCTTCGGCCTCGAAGGGGATGTATCCCACCTCGTCCACCACGATCAGCGGATAGCGTCCGAGTCGGGTGAGTTCGTCGGCCAGGCGGCCGGTGTGGTGGGCATCGGCCAGGCGGTCGACCCACTCGGCCGCGGTGGCGAACGCGACGCGGTGACCGGCCTGGCAGGCCCGGACCGCAAGTCCGGTGGCCAGGTGGGTCTTGCCGGTGCCGGGCGGGCCGAGGAAGACGACGTTCTCCTTGCCCGCGATGAAGTCCAGCGTGCCCAGATGCGCCAGCTGCTGGCGCGTCAGGCCGCGCAGGTGGGTGACATCGAGTTCCTCCAGGGTCTTGACCGCGGGGAAACGCGCCGCCCGTACTCTCGCTTCGCCGCCGTGGGATTCCCGGGCGGATACCTCCCGCTGGAGGCAGGCGACGAGGTATTCGGTGTGGGTCCAGGATTCCTTGCGGGCCCGTTCCTCCAGTCGGCCCGCGGCATCCAAGAGTGCGGGGGCTTTCATCGCGCGGGCGAGGAAGGCCAGGTCGGAGGCGGTCTGCTGCCCGGTCCGCCGGTTCACTCCAGCCGAAGCGGCGGTGGTGTCCTCGGTGGTGTCGGCGATGGTGGTGCGGGGCATGTCAGATCACCTCTCTTCCACCGTCGATCACGGTGAACAGACGGTCGTAGGTGCCAAGCTCGCGTTGTTCGACTTCGACCAGCGGGCCGGAATCGACGGACCGGATGTGACCGGTGGGCCGCTGGTGGTGGTGTTCTCGGCGCATGATCCGGCCGGTTTCGGCGTGCTGGGGGTCGGTGATGGTCTGGTGGCGGGCCCAGCAGCGGGTGTGTTCTGCGACGATCTCCCCGCCCGCGGCCAGGACGATCACCTTTTCGTTGTCGGACAGGACGGTGACCTGGTGGCCGATCGCGGCCGGGTCGACGGAGTAGTCGCAGGTGTCGACGCGGACGTAGTGGTCGCGGCCGAGGCGGACCTGGAACCGCCACCAGGTCGGCGGGTCGGCGGCCGGGAGGGTCAGCATCTGGGCCCGGTCGGCTTCCCATCGGTCGGCCGGGCGGGCGCCGAGGGTGCGGTGGATCCTGCGGTTGGCGACCTTCAGCCAGGCCGTCAGCTGGCTGTTGAAATCGTCCGGGCCGCTGAAGTGGCGGCCGGGCAGGAACGAGGTCTCCAGGTAGCCGTTCGCCCTCTCGACCAGGCCCTTCGCTTCTGGATCGCGAGGTCGGCACAAGTAGATCTTCGTGGCGAGCAGGCCCGCGAACGCGGCGAACTCGGAGGTCGGGCGGCCGCGGCCGACGCCGGCCTCGTTGTCCCAGACCAGCGTCTTGGGCACCGCACCCCACTCGGTCAGCAGCCGCCAGTGCCCGTCGATCAGGTCCCCGGTCCGCCTCGAGGGCAGCATCCTCGCGGTGATCACCCGCGAGTAGCCGGAGACCATCACCAGCACCGGCATCCGCCCGCACTGCCCATAGCCCAGCGGAATGTCCGCCTCGGGAAACCACAGGTCGCACTGGGCCAGCTCGCCGGGCCGATAAACCGTCCGCGAGACCGGGTCGACCGGAACATAGGCCGGCCGGAGCTCGCGCACCCGGTCTTTGAGGATCGTCATCCCGCGGTCCCAGCCGATCCGCTCCGCGATCACCGTCGCCGGCATCGTCGGGGTCTCCCGCAGAAGCTCACGGATCTGCACCTCGACCGCGTCGACCGCCGAGCCCTTCACCGCACGCTCGTACTTCGGTGGCCGGTCCGTGGCCAGAGCCCGCTTGACCGTGTTCCTCGAGATCCCCAGATGCCGGGCGATTGCCCGGATCGGCATCCGCTCGGCCCGATGCAGCCGGCGGATCTCTGCCCAGTCCTCCACGAGGATCACCCTTCCCTCCTGACCTTGATCACCAAGGTCAGAGTCAGATGAAGATCACCAAGTGGGTCACTTTTGATACGCCGTCAGAGGGTCCGAGTTCAGCCGTCGCCGACACAAGGAGGGGCGCCCGCGGTGCTCGGATCTACCAGAGTGGCGTCGTGGAGGATAGCGCGGTGTTCCTCGTCGGTGGGCGCGCGGTGCCATTCGGTCGGCCAAGCTCCTCCCGAACCCGGCGCGCGGCGTTCGGGGACGTGCGCGTGGCCTGCTTGACCGGTCGGGCCGCCGCCCGCAGAGTCGGGATGCGGTGCCGCGACAGCGCCGCTCGACCCTGTTCACCCGCTTCTCCCGTCCAACGGCGGCAGATGCCCTCGACCTCTGGGAGGGACCGCGCTGATGGTGCTCGACCTGATCGTGATCGGTACGGCCATCACCCTGGGACCTCTGCACAACAGTGCCTTCATCCTTCTGCTCGCCTCGCGGCGTGGTGTTCGCAAGGGCATGGCGTTCTTGTTGTCGTGGCTCGCGAACCTGGTCGTGGTGATCGCATGCGTGCTGCTGCTGACCGGGGGTGAGCCCCCGGCCCGCCACAGCCCGCCGTCGATGGCCGTGGCGTGTGTGAAACTCACCATCGGCGTGGGGCTGGTGCTGTACGGCGCGCACCGGCGCCGTCGGCCGCCGCGCCCGCACGGCCCGCCGCGCTGGACCGCCAGGGTGGACGGTGCCTCACTGGTCACGGCGGCCGGGCTGGCCTGGCTGTTCCAGCCCTGGGCGCTGGTCGGAGCAGGCGCCGCCACGGTCGTCGCCGCGGACCTCTCCTCCGTCGACGACTGGCTCGCCCTGATCGGCTACTGCCTGCTGGCCACGCTCAGCCTCATCGTCATGGAGATGTACACGGTCTGGGCAGCGGCGGCCGCGGATGCCAGGTTGAACGCCCTGCGGATGTGGGTCGAGCAGCACCAGAACCAGCTGATCGTCACGCTCTCCTTGTTCGTCGGCCTGTGGCTGACAGCGGAGGGCATTTACGAGCTGGTCGCCTGACGGCACGTGTGGCCGCTACGCCGCTGCCGGCGGTCGCGGGACTGCACATCGTCGCGGCGAACAGGCTGTCGGCGCCCTGGACACTGTGACCGATGACAACGGATTCAGTGTCAGGCTCACTCGTCCGGTCGTGCCCGAGATGGCGTACGTTCTCATGCCGACCCCTGGGCCGTGTCCGTAGTGTCTGATGCGGATCTGATGACCGACACGTGAGGTGACCGGTGGCCCTGCACAAAGCCCAGAAGCAGGCGGCCGACCCGGCCGCGGACATCTTCGCCTCTCCCCTCAGCGAGCGGCCCCTGCCAAAGCGGTCGATGCCGGAGTTCTCCGCGCCGCCGACCGTGGTCTTCCAGCTGCTGCGCAACGAGCTGCTCCTGGACGGCAACGCCGCGCAGAACCTGGCCACCTTCTGCACCACCTGGACGGACGACGAGGTCCGCCGCCTGATGGACATGTGCCTGGACAAGAACATCGTCGACAAGGACGAGTACCCGCAGACCGCGGAGATCGAGTCGCGCTGCGTCAGCATCCTGGCCGACCTGTGGCACGCGCCGGCCGGCGCGGGCGGTGAGGCCAATGCGGTGGGCTGCTCGACCACCGGATCCAGCGAGGCCGCCATGCTCTGCGGCCTCGCCCTGAAGTGGCGCTGGCGCGACCGGCGGCGAGCCGCCGGCCTGTCCACCGACCGCCCCAACCTGGTGTGCGGGCCGGTGCAGGTGTGCTGGGAGAAGTTCGCCCGGTACTTCGACGTGGAGCTGCGGCAGGTCCCGGTGGAGGCGGGAGCGACCGGCCTGCAGCCGCACCAGCTGAGCGAGTACGTCGACGAGAACACCATCGGCGTCGTCGCGATCCTCGGCGTCACCTACACGTGCACCTACGAGCCGGTCGCGGAGTTCGCGGCCGAGCTCGACCGCCTGCAAGGGGAGAAGGGCCTCGACGTCCCGCTGCACGTCGACGCGGCTTCCGGCGGATTCATCGCGCCCTTCCTCCACCCCGATCTGGCCTGGGACTTCCGGCTGTCCCGAGTCGCCTCCATCAATGCCTCCGGCCACAAGTACGGTATGGCGCCGCTCGGCGTGGGCTGGGCCCTGTGGCGCGACAAGTCCGCCCTGCCGGAGGACCTGGTCTTCCACGTCGACTACCTGGGCGGCGACATGCCGACCCTGGCGCTGAACTTCTCCCGCCCCGGCGGGCAGGTCGTCAGCCAGTACTTCACGTTCCTGCGCCTCGGCCGCGAGGGATACCGGCAGGTCTACCAGGCCTGCGCCGACACCGCGCAGCACCTGGCCCGGCAGGTCGCCGAGATGGGCCCCTTCACGCTGCTCTACGACGGCGCGGGCGCGCTGCCGGCCGTCTCGTACACGCTGACCGACCCGGCTTCGACCAGCTGGAGCCTCTACGACCTGTCCGACCTGCTGCGGATGCGCGGCTGGCAGGTGCCCTCCTACCCGCTGCCGCCGGACCGCCAGGAGACGGTCATCCAGCGCGTCCTGGTCCGGCACGGCGTCGACCGCGACGAAATCGAACTCCTCGCCGACGATATGCGCAGAGCGATCAAGCGCCTCGACGAAGGCCACCCGCACGACGCGGACCGCGCCGCCTTCCACCACTGAGGCGCGTCAGCAATTCGACGAGATCATCCGGAAGGACGAGGACAGCTCGGTCGCGGCTCTGGATATCGCCGATCTCACCGGTGACGGCAATTTCGACCTCGCCGTCTTCGAAGGCGTTCACTCCGGGTTGCTGGGGCAGGACGACCACAAGGAAGCCGCCGCCGTGGAGCTGGGCAACTCCGCCGGTCTGCTGATCTACGAGAACGTGTGAGCCGCGGCGTTCGCCGCTGTCTCGCTTGGCGCTGCCGAGGCCGCGCCCTGATCGGCCGGGCGCGGCCCCGACACCACTCGCCACGCCGATCGGCCCAGCGGCTGGCGGCCGATTCAGGCTGCGGCGTCCCTGCCCGGGCCGACGCACAGGGCCGCAATGATGACGGCGTCCACGACGATCACCGTGATGGCCCAGAACGGATACCAGGGCAGCCATGCGAAGTTGGCGAGCATCGACAGACCCGCCACGGTAATGCCGACGACGCGGGCCCACCTAGTCCCTTTGAACAGGGCGAAGCCCGCCAGCGTCACGAGGATGCCGAGGATGAGGTGCAGCCAGCCCCAGCCGGTGAGGCTCCACTGAAAAGTGAAATTCCGGGTCGCGACGAACACGTCGTCCTTGGCGATGGCGGCTATTCCTTCGAATATCGTCATGATGCCGCCGAAGATCATCATGATCGCGGCGAAAACAACCCATCCGGATATGGCGACTTCATCGCCGGCGACGGTTTGCTGCCTTCCTACGCTCTGTGTGGCCATTGAGAACCCTCCTGCCCTCCGGGTCCCGCCGCGATGGATTCAGCTGGCGGGATACGCACTTCCAGCCTTTCATAGGCGCCGCCGGTCGGCAGTTCGAAGGGGAAGGCCTTCGGGTCATGCTCCGTCGAGGTGCAGTGGAAGCGCAGTGGTGGAACAATCTGGATCGCAGTATTTCTGAATTTGAGCCGCCGACTCCAGAAGTCGGGCAGCGATTTCGGATGAGAAGGAAATCGCGATGCCAGGTCTTCTCGGTGGAGTGGCCCGCACGGCGACTGCCGTGTCAAATCGCGTGTCGCGCCGCCAGCGGGGTCGCTGGGACGCCCAGCTGGCTCAGGAACCCGAACCGCAGGCCGTCCCCGACGCGCAGCCGGCCGGCGGTATGGACAACAAACTCGACCCGCTCAAGCAGCTCGGGGAACCCAAGGCGCGGGAGTACTTACCGACGCCGAGTTCGAGGAGCGGAAGCGCAGGCTCCTCGCCTGACTGATCCCTGTGTGGCGCGTTCAGAGCCCGTTCGCCCGATGGCGGCAGCATGGGCCTGGCCGGTGAACGGGAGCAGACTGGCCCCAGCCGATGGCAGCCTGTACGTGGAGGACGGGCTGCTGCGCTTCGCCTGCAACGAGTACGTGAGGCTGCACGAGGCCGACGCCAGGCCGCTGTCCGCGGGACGGCGGACCGTCACCCAGCCCCCTCCGCCGCGGTGGAGGGGGCTGTGCTGGGAGTTCCGACTCCTGGGCGACGGCACGGAGGGGCCCGCCGGGACTCGCCGGGCCGCCCGACCGGGGAAGCGGTCCTGCCTCGTGCTCGCGACCTGCCCGCGTCGCGACGCCGGACCAGCGGCCTTGGCCAGGCCGGTGACGGGTCGGTGCCTTCAGCACAGTGCAACCAGAAGCCATGCGCGTCCGGTTGAGCAATCCGGCGCACGCGCACCATCGGATAAGCCGCGCCTCGGGCCGAACGGAATGACATGGGGCTGGCGTATGGGGGCCGCTGCCACGACTGCAACCACGGGCCATCACCTGGCAGGCGGGGAGGGGTGACGGAGGCACTCCGATCCGGTTCCGGAGGAAGGTCGCTCTGCCCCACGGAAAACCAATACAGGCGCTGATCAAGTCCTGTGAGCGTGGAGAACGATCCTGCCTCGAGAGGTCTCTCGCCCCGAATGAGGTCGGCATACCCGATCTTTACCGCACCCAACTCGATGAGCGATCCGTGGTTACGGAACCACAGTTGGTAGAGGGTCATGTACTCATCGTCCGCTGCATAGCTGTCAGGCCCTGGATCGCCACGTGGCGCCAGCAAGCAGGCGCGAGGACCGTCGTCCGTGGGACCGTCTCGATCGAGCACGATGAAGCGCAGTTTGTCCTCCTGGGCAACGTAAACGTGGAGCGGGTCACCGGCCCAGGCCGTGGTCTGTTGTCTCGCCTGAACCAAGCAGTCACCGGGACTCGCGGCACAACGCGGGCGGTCAGAACTTGGGACCGTCTCATCGCCAGCGACTCATGGTAGGCCGCACAACACTGCTGCCTCTTGCGATTCAAAAACTCTTGCACCTTCGCAGTTGGCGATGTGCGCGCTGCTGTACCTCCATGAGATGGAGCTGGCGGGCACCCTCAGCCTGCGACTACACGCGACCACCATGGCCTGGCGGGCAGTGACCGGCGGCTTTCCCTTGTCAGCACGCCAAGGCGGCGCCTCGGACCAGTCCTGCAGACGACCAGCAGGTTCTTCGTGTGCTGGTGGTACGCGCCTCGCATGGCCGCTGACCAGCGGAAACGGCCAAGATTCGGCCAAGCTGCAGGCGGCCGGTCCGTGTATGGCCCGGATCTTGGTCGGCACGGAGTGGGTCCCTGACCGATGGCCCGTGGCGGCGGCGAGCCGGCACACAAACGAGGGGCGGGCCGACAGGTCTCCACGGAGCATGCCTCGATCCAACGCCGAGGCTGATGCCCTTGGTGGCCTTCGCGTGCGAAAGATCAGACCACCGTGACCACGCCACTGCCACGTGTTTCCACAGCGTGGCCGCCGCTGCGAAGCACCCGAAGGGTCTCAAGTGGATGTGATGGCACAGCGAAGGGCGAGGTCACCATCAGGACGCCGCGGACCTGGCCCGCGCAGCAGCGGCGGCCGCACATAGCCGCGCCCTGCACGAGCTCGCCCAACTGGGATTCTTCAACGGCGATATCCACAACGCCGAGCGTCTCAACCGCGCCGCTGCGGTCCGCGGCGTCGACGTGGCCGGCACCGTGGTCGCCGTCGGGGCCGAGGTCACCAGCCTGCGGCCGGGGGGTGTCTCTATGCCCTTCGTCAAGGACGTGGTGCCTGGTATGCGGGTGTTGGGGTGGTCAGGCTGCGAGGGTGATGTCGGGGGTTCTGGATTCGTAGAAGGTGCCGTCGCGGAGCATGGCGAACAGGACGCTGATGCGTTGGCGGGCGAGTCTCAGGAGGGCCTGGGTGTGGGTTCTGCCGCGGGCGCGTTGCCGGTCGTAGTAGGTGCGGGAGGCGGGGTCGGCGTTCATGCAGGCGAAGGCGGAGAGGAACATCGCGCGTTTGAGCTGCCGGTTTCCGCCCCTGGGTGCGTGTTCGCCGTGGATCGAGGTCCCCGAGGATCTCGTGGTGGGGGCGAGTCCGGCGTAGGAGGCGAGGTGGGCGGCGCTGGGGAAGCCGGTGCCGTCGCCGACGGCAACCAGGAGGACGGCGGCGGTCCTGACTCCGACTCCGGGCATCGAGGTCAGGACCGGGTGAAGAGGGTGGGCCTCCAGCAGGGTGCTGATCTGGGCTTCCAGTGCCCGGCGCTGGTCATGCACCGCGACGAGGGAGGCGGCGAGGGACGGGATCACGATGTCGAGGGTGCAGGTTCCCGGGACCACGACGGTCTGTTCGTCGAGGGCGTCGAAGACGTCGGCCGGCCCCGGTGGCGAGGGCGGCGACCAGGCGATCAGGCGGTGTGGCGAGCAGGCGGGCGGCATCGCGGTGGCCGGTCGGCCCGCCCTGACGAACATGCGAAGTCAATTGCACACGACGGTGATCACCGCAGGACATCACTCGGGTCGCTTCCGCCCATGTCGAGACGGAAGGGCGGGTACTCGTCGGTCATCAGCGCCGCGTAGGCGGCGACGCGGAACACCCAGCGGTTGAGGCCGATGACCAGGTCGAACAGGTCGCGGGGATAGGCCGCGGTGAACGCCAGGGCGACCGCGGAGATCAGCACCAGCAGGCCAATGAGTCCCGTCTGGCTCCAGCCCTCGTGCCACCCGCCGGTGAAGACGCCGACCAGCAGGTAGTGCGGGATGGCCAGGAGCCACCACTTCACGAGCACGAGCCTGCGGGACAGCCGCTCCGGGTAGGCGACGTCGAGCCGCGCCGGGTAGTCCGGCTCCTGACCCAGGCTGAACGGCGGGTACCGGTCGGTGCCCAGCGCGCCGTAGGCGTAGTACGAGACACGCCAGCTCCAACGCAGAACACCGAGGTTGAAGTCGAATAGGACGCGCGGATAACGCTCGTTGATGAAGATCGCGAAGAACGCGACCACGCTCACCAGGACGAAGGCGATCCACAGGAAAAGCAGCACCACGACGTGTGGGATCACCAGAATCCACTTCACCAGCCACAACCAGCGCGACAGCGGCGCTTCCAGGACCGCCGTCAGCCGTACCGGACGGTAGGCGGTGGGGGTGGCCATGAGCTGTGCTCCTCCGCTCATTGAGGCCGCGGACCGCTGGGGACCCCGGCTGGCCCCACTCGGCACCCGAAGGCCCGCACACCTTCACCTTCAGCGTGCGCCGGGACCGGAATCAGCGCGAGTGCAGTGTGGTCTTCCGCCGGCCGGCGCCCGTCCTCTTCGTAGTCGCCGACGGTGCTCTGGGCTCTTGGATGGTCAGTCATGGGGGCCGGGTCCCGGTGGTGAGGTATGAGCGGTGGTGCGACGCTGAGGCCATGAGTGGACACCGACCGGCCACCCGTCTGCTTCCTTTCACGGTGGCCTGCGCCGTACCGGCCCTCTACGCGCTGTGGATCCGCCCCCGGATGCTGACGTGGGGCGCGACCGGGGACGAGATCACCAGTGTCTACCCTGGCGACGATCTCGTGCCTGACGCGGACGGTTCGTCGACCATGGCCGCGACCCTCCCGGCACCACCCGAGAAGGTTTGGGCCTGGCTGGCGCAGATGGGAGGCGACCGCGGCGGCTGGTACAGCTGGGACAGGCTGGATCACTGCGGCCAGCCGAGCGCGGACCGGATCGTGCCGGAGTGGCAGGATCTGGAACTGGGGCAGCACCTGATCACGGCCCCCGACGGCCGGTCCTGGTTCACCGTGGCCGTCCTGGAGCCCAACCGGACACTCGTACTGCGCGCAGATCTGACGCTGCCCTCCGGCCGCTCCTACGACAAACGGACCGGCCCCCCGCCCTGGGCGCACATGAACGGCGCCTGGGGCTTCCATCTGCGGCCCGCCCCAGGCGGCGGAACCCGGCTGGTCGTCCGTACCCGCGGCATGAGCCGTCCGCGCCCGTTCACCCGGCCGTTCGACCTGCTGCTGGGCGAACCCGCCCACTTCGTCATGCAGACCCGCCAGTTCCACAACCTGCGCACCCGGGTGGCCACAGAGGCGTGACATTGCGTGGCCGACGCGCGGAACGACCGGGCGAGTGCCTGGGGCCAGCGGGGGTTCGCCGCGCCCTCGTGATGGGCATCGAGACCGGGTGGGGTGTCCCTTGGGGGAGTCAGCCGCCGGTCATGGTGAGCAGGAGTCCGGAGGCGATCAGTCCGGTCTCCACGACGATGACGATGTCTTCGGCGCCGCGCAGCAGACCGCGGGCGAGGAAGAACGGGGCGACCATCGGGCCGACCGTGCCGTCACCCGTCACCCGTCGCGTGGCCGCACTCCGTACGAGCCCGCCACCCCGCCTCCGGCCCGTCGCCACCGCCGTTCTCGCCCTCGGCCTCCTCGCCGCCGACGCCACGACCGACTGCTCGGATTGCTCGGCCACCGGCTCTGATCCCGCGGCGGGGGCAGAGCCGTGCTCTAGGGTTGTCTCGTAAACGATCTTCGGGTCGCTCGGACATGCTTGCCCACCGTGTACCCCGCCGGTCGGTCTATCCGGCGAGTGAGGTTGTGCAGGCGCGCGATGCCGAGCATGGCGTGGTGGACGCCGTCGCCTTTGAGGCGACAGTCGCGGAGGATCTTCCAGGTCTTCATGCGGGCGATAGCCAGGACGACTCGGACGCCGTCCGCGTCGAGCCGACGGCGCCTGACGGGTAAAAGCCCAGGTCAGGCGCCGTTTTTCGTGCTCCTGGAAGAAGCCGAGCTTCTTCGGCAAGTACGAGACGAGCAGATTCTTCGAGTGCCGGTGGTACACGCGCCACGCCCCTCCTGCCCAGGCGAGGTGAGCGGTGTCCGGGACGGCACGCTGGGCGGGCGAGGAGGCGGGCTCGATGTGGGCGCTGTGGACGGCGGTGCGTTCGGTGGCCGCGAGCGCTCCGGCGATGCGGGAGGGCTGATTGCCGATCCGGAGGGAGGGGTCGGGCTCGTGGACACGCTGCCTTCCCGCCCGGCGGCCGGCGCCAGACTGCTTCGGTACGCGGCGTGCCGCTCCTCACGGTCATGGGTCCTCTGCCATGCTTCTGCGGTTGCGAAGGCCGCCGTGGTGCCTCCTGCTGCCGTAGAGAGGAAGCGGGGGCGGGCGTTCGGCTGGGGAAGCAGGAGCTCGACGTGGGTGAAAGAGGCCGGGTGGAGACGGACCGCACCGTCCGGGGCGTGGCGCACGTGCTTCGGCTGGCTCACGACGCGTTGCGCTTGGCCACGGCCGTTCTCGTGGCGAGCGGGCCTGGCGCGGAGCGGGAGATGACTGCGCTCGGGAGAGCCTTGACCGAACTGGGCAGCGGTGCGGACGACCTCGCCGCGACCAATGAGGTCGCGGATCTGCGGTCCGTCCTCACCGGCTTGTATGTCGGTCAGGATGTGGGCCGTATCGACCTGCTGACCCGGCAGTTGGGTGATATTGCCTGGGAGCGGCGGTCGGTGCGGCCGCTCCCGGAGGAGTTGCGGCTCCCCGTTCGAGAGATCGGCGAGGTCTGTCTCACGTTGATCGGTCGGACGAGCGACGTCGTCGCACTCTCCGCGCCCCATACGGTCGTCGGCAGGGAACTGGCGGACGTCAGCCGTCGCCAGCAGGCTCTGGGCCGCCTGCTGCTGGAGAGGGAGCAGGCGATCGCAGTGACCGACGCCGTCGACGCGGCGGTGATCGGCCGCTGCTACGAGGAGTGCGCGTATCGGGCCGTCGCCGTGGCCCGCCACGCGGCCCTGCTCAGGGAGACCACGTCTGGGCGGTGACGAGCACGCGAGAGGGTGTCAGGGCAGGCCTGCCAGGGCGGTTTGGTCGAGGATCAGTTGCCACACGGCTCTGTGGAGGACGAGGCCGCCGTGGGTGACGACCATGCCGGCCAGGACCGGGTCGGCAGGGTCGATCTGCAGTTCGCCGTCTCGCACGATGCGCTGGAGCACCGCGGCGACGTTCCGTGCGTATGCCGTGGAGGCTGCTCGGGGGAAGTGCGCGGGGAGTCGGCCCGCGCCGATGACGGTGACTCCGAGTCCCGTGGTCGACGTGCTCTCGCGTCGCGCGCCCTCGACATTTCCTCCGTCCGGCCCAGCGACCGTATCGACGACCACGGAACCGGGACGCATGCCGACCATGGCTCGGGCGGTCACCAGGACCGGCGGTCTTCCCCCGGGGCGGGGCGGGACGGCGGCAACGACGATGTCGACGTCCCTGAGCAGGAACGGTGGCACCTGTCCGCCCGCTGCGTCGTCGACGACGCGCACCTGGGCCCCGAGTCGGCGGAGGGTTTCGGCCGCCTGCCGTGCCGCGGCACCGGAGCCGATGACGCAGGCCCGCGCCACCCCCGGGGAGCCAGGACCGGGCGTACCCGCCAGGGGACGCCCGAAGCGGTCGGCCGCGAGGAGCGCCGCTTCGCAGCCGGCGAGCCGGTCCTGGGAGGCGGCAGCATCCCTCGGGTCTGCCGCCACCAGCGCGGTCGGCGCGAGATCCAGACCGATCGTGGTGAGCCCCTCATCAGCCCACCGCCGGACCTGGAAGGGGATGCTCAGCGGGTCCAGGAGCGCGATCAGTACCTGCCCCCGCCGGAACCGGCAGCCTGCCGGGAGGACGGGCGGCCGTACGCCCACGAGGATGTCGCACCGGGCAAAGAGTTCCTCGCGCGTGGTGACGTCGGCACCTGCCTCCCGGTAGAGGCGGTCAGGCATCCCCGCCGATGCGCCGGCGTCGGACTCCAACAGCACATCGATCCCCAGCGTCCGTGCCGCGCCGACGAGATCGGGCACTAGGGCGACCCTCTTCTCGCCCGGCGCTGCCTCCCGGCAGATGCCCACCGTCAGAGGAATCACCACTGACTCACCTCCGCCCGAAGGCCTTCCACTCCCAGTATGAATCTCATGCACCGCGAGTCGCACCGTCAGCGGATGGGCGCACAGGGTCATGCTGGGATGCCTGCGGCTCGGCTCAGGCACGAAGGGACAGCGCGCGATGTCTTCCGGCACCGGTCACGGCTGGCAGTTCTGGATCGACCGGGGTGGCACCTTCACCGACATCGTCGCCCTGACCCCGGACGGTCGCCTCCTGTCCCACAAACTCCTGTCCGAAAACCCGGCCCGCTATCGCGACGCGGCCCTTGCGGGCATCCGCATGCTGCTGGGGCTGAAGCAGGGCGGAGAGATGCCCCGTGCCGCGATCGACGCCGTGCGGATGGGTACCACTGTGGCCACCAACGCCCTGCTGGAACGCACCGGCGAGCGCACCGCCCTGATCATCACGCGTGGCTTCCGCGACGCTCTGCGCATCGGCTACCAGAACCGCCCCCGCCTCTTCGACCGGCAGATCCTCCTCCCTGAAGCCCTCCACGAGAGGGTCATCGAGGTCACCGAACGCATCACCGCTGACGGTACGGTGCTGAGCCCGCCCGATCTGGACGGCCTCGCCGTCGAGCTGAGACGCGCGTACGACGACGGCATCCGCGCCGTCGCGGTGGTGTGCCTGCACAGCGCGCTGCATCCGGGGCACGAGCGGGCGATCGGCGAACTGGCCGAGCGCATCGGGTTTCCCCAGATCTCGCTGTCCAGCGAAGTGAGCCCCCTGGTGAAACTGGTGCCCCGGGGAGACACCGCGGTCGTCGACGCCTACCTTTCCCCCGTCCTGCGCCGCTACGTCCGGCAGGTCGCGGACCGGACGGGAGGCGTGCGGCTGATGTTCATGCAGTCCAACGGCGGTCTGGCCGAGGCGGGGCACTTCCGGGGCAAGGACGCCATCCTGTCCGGTCCGGCCGGCGGCATCGTCGGGATGGCACGCCTGTCGCAGTTGGCCGGATTCGACAAGGTCATCGGCTTCGACATGGGCGGTACCTCCACCGACGTGTCCCACTTCGCGGGAACCTATGAGCGGGTGTCGACCGCCCAGGTGGCGGGAGTCCGTCTCCAGGCGCCCATGCTCGACATCCACACCGTCGCGGCTGGAGGCGGGTCCATCCTGCACTTCGACGGCAGCCGCTACCGCGTCGGCCCCGACTCCGCCGGGGCGGACCCCGGACCTGCGTGCTACCGCGCGCAGGGTCCACTGACGGTGACCGACGCCAATGTGATGCTCGGCCGCATCCAGCCGGCCCAGTTCCCCAGCGTTTTCGGACCGGACGGACATCAGCCCATCGACCGCCACGTCGTACGGCGGGGGTTCGCCGAACTCGCCGGGCAGATCCGCTCGCGCACCGGCGACCGGCGATCGCCCGAGCAGGTGGCCGAAGGCTTTCTACAGGTGGCGGTGGCGAACATGGCGGCCGCCGTCAAGCGGATCTCCGTGCAGCGGGGGCACGACGTCACGCGGTACGCACTGACCTCCTTCGGCGGGGCCGGCGGCCAGCACGCGTGCGCCGTCGCCGATGCCCTGGGGATCCGCACCGTCCTCGTACCCCCCATGGCCGGGGTGCTGTCCGCGTTGGGCATCGGTCTCGCCGACACCGTCACCGTGCGCGAGCGGTCGGTCGAACTGCCCCTGGAAGAGGCGAGCATGCAGCGCATCCACGTCGTCGCCGACGAACTGGAGACCGCGGCACGCGCCGTGCTGCAAGCGGAGGACGTCCCTGCCGAACGCATCCTGGTCACGCAGACCGCACGGCTGCGGTACGACGGCACCGACACGGCGGTCACGGTGGCACTGGCCGACGCTCCGGCGATGATCGAGGCATTCGAGGTGAGCCACCGGGCGATGTACTCGTTCCTCATGGACCGCCCCGTCATCGTCGAAGCCCTCTCGGCCGAAGCAACGGGTCTCACTCCGCAACCCGACCTGAGCCACCTCGCCGAGAGCGGCCCGGCCGACGACGCTCCCCCGGAGACAGTCCCCCTCTACACGGACGGCGCGTGGCGCGAGGTGTCCCTGCGGCAGCGGGAACTCCTGCGCCCGGGCGCCGTCGTGACCGGCCCCGCCGTGATCACCGAAACCAACGCGACCACGGTCGTGGACTCCGGCTGGCGGGCCACCGTGAACGGCACCGGGCATCTGGTCGTCGAACGCGTCACCGTGCCGGCCGGGGCCGACGTGGAGACCGCGGCCGACCCCGTCATGCTGGAGATCTTCAACAGCCTCTTCGTGTCGATCGCCGAGCAAATGGGAGCACGGCTGGCTTCGACGGCGCAGTCCGTCAACATCAAGGAACGGCTGGACTTCTCCTGCGCGCTGTTCGACCCCGACGGCAACCTGGTCGCCAACGCACCCCACATCCCGGTGCACCTGGGCTCCATGGGCACCGCCGTCAGGGAGGTCGTCCGTCGCCGGTCCGGGACGATGCGGCCCGGCGAGGCCTACGCGGTCAACGATCCGTACCACGGTGGCACCCACCTGCCCGACATCACCGTGGTGACCCCGGTCTTCGACGAGCGGGGCGAAGTGCCCGGTGCGGAGATCCTGTTCTTCGTCGCCTCACGGGGCCACCACGCCGAGATCGGCGGCCTGACGCCGGGGTCCATGCCAGCCGACAGCCGGGAGATCGACGAGGAGGGCGTCCTCTTCGACAACTGGCTGCTCGTCGAAGGCGGCAGGCTGCGGGAGGCCGAGACCCTCGCGCTCCTGGCCCGGGCGAGGTACCCGTCGCGCGCCCCGGCGACCAACCTCGCGGACCTGCGGGCCCAGATCGCCGCCAATCGCAAGGGCGTCGAGGAAGTCGGCAAGATGATCGACCACTTCGGGCTGGACGTGGTGCGGGCGTACATGCGTCATGTCCAGGACAACGCGGAGGAGGCCGTCCGCAGAGCGGTCGTGACCCTCACCGACGGCGAATGCCACTACGAGATGGACTCCGGGGCGGTCATCTCCGTACGGGTGACCGTGGACCGGCAGGAACGGTCGGCGACGATCGACTTCACCGGTACATCGCCCCAGTTGAGCACCAACTTCAATGCGCCCACATCCGTGGTGAACGCGGCCGTGCTGTACGTCTTCCGCACCCTGCTCGCCGAGGACATCCCGCTCAACGACGGCTGCCTCAGGCCCTTGCGGATGATCGTCCCGCCCGGGTCCATGCTCGCGCCGGTCTATCCCGCTGCCGTAGTGGCCGGGAACGTCGAGACGTCCCAGGCGATCACCGGGGCCCTCTACGCCGCCTTGGGCTCGCAGGCCGAGGGGAGCGGCACCATGAACAACGTGACCTTCGGCAACGACCGGCACCAGTACTACGAAACCGTTGCCTCCGGCTCCGGCGCCGGACCGGGATTCGACGGCGCGTCAGCCGTGCAGACCCACATGACCAACTCCCGCCTCACCGACCCCGAAATCCTTGAACTGCGCCTCCCCGTCCTCGTGCAGGAATTCTCCGTTCGTACCGGCAGTGGCGGCGCGGGACGCCAGCGGGGCGGCGACGGCACCGTACGCAAGATCCGCTTCCGCGAACCCATGACGGTCAGCATCCTGTCCGGCCACCGCCGGATCCCGCCGTACGGCATGGCCGGCGGTGACCCCGGCGCGCTGGGCACCAACCATGTGGAGGGGGCCGATGGCACCACCACGCCCATGGCCGGGTGCGACTCCGTCGCCGTGCAGCCCGGCGACCTGCTGGTCATCGAGACACCGGGCGGAGGCGGCTACGGCAAACCCTCCTGAACCACCCGGTTCTCCTGCCGTAGGCGGGGTCCTCATCGGCACAGAACCTCATGCCGGTGAGGCGCCTCACCGGCCGCCTGCCACCCGTGTGGCCGCGGCGCATCGCCGGGGAGAAGCTTGACATGAGGGACCGAGTGAGGGAGCGCTGTGAGTGGTCTGGTGATCGTGGGAGTGGATGGCTCGCCATCGAGTCTGGCCGCCGTGGAGACGGCGGCCCGGGAGGCCCGACGGCGTGGGGCGGGTTTGCGGGTGGTGCACGCCTTCCACTGGCCGGTCATGCCAGTGCCGTTGGGGCCCGTACCGCAGGACCCGGCAGAGCGCGAGTTCCGGGTCATGGTCGAGAAGCTGGTCGCCGAGGCGGTGGAGCGTGCCAGGGCGGTGGCGCCCGAGGTGGACGTCACCCATGCCGTGGTGACGGGGGAGCCGTTGACCGTGCTGGAGGCGCAGTCGCGTGGCGCAGAGCTGGTGGTCGTCGGATCCCGGGGCATGGGAGGCTTCGTCGGGCTGCTGGTGGGCTCCACGACGGTGAGGATCGCAGCTCACGGCCAGTGTCCGGTACTTGTGGTGCGGGAGCAGCCGGATCCTGCGGGGCCGATCGTGCTGGGAGTGGACGGCTCCCGGGCCGGGGCGGCGGCGGTCGATTTCGCCTTTGCGGAGGCCGCGCTGCGCGGTGTCGGGATCCTCGCCCTGCACGCCTGGACCCCGTGGAACGCGCCAGTACCTCCACCGCAGGATCCTACCGAGCCGTATGCGAGCCGACCGGGCATGCTTGCCCAGGCCGAGGAGGCCGTGCTGGCCGAGGCACTCGCGGGCCGCCGGGAGAGGTACCCGGAGGTATCGGTCGAGCACCGTGTGACGCGCGGCGGCACCCGTGAGGCTCTGATCGAGGCAAGCAGCACCGCACAGCTCCTGGTCGTCGGCGCTCGGGGGCGCGGTGGCTTCGTGGGCCTGCTGCTGGGATCGGTGAGCCAAGCCATGTTGCACCACGCACATTGCCCGGTCGCAGTGGTGCGGCGGCCCGGCGAGCGCCGCTGACCGCCGACTCGGCCGCTGCCGCGAAAGCCGCACGACCGTCACCAGGGCCTTCTTCGATCTCGCCGACACGATCACCACCGTTCGCAGGGTGATCCGCCGGGCCTGGGCCGCCCACCGCTGGGAGAGGATCTCCAGTTGAACCGGAGCGATTCCGTCGACCACCGCTCCGTCCTGCCTGGGCGGGCGCCGGTCAGCCGGCGTCCAAGGGCTGCTGGGGTACCACGATCAGGTGCGGCTCTTCCGTGGCCAGCGCGGCTTTCACCGTCGCCGTCAGCCCGGCGAGGGTGTCGATCCGGGTGGTAGGAATCCCGTATGCCGAGGCGATGCCGGTGACGTCGATGCCGGGGATCTCGAGGCCGGGTACGCCTGGCGCCCGCATGACCTGAGTGAATTTCTTGAGTGCCCCGTACTCGCCGTTGCGGGCGACGACGAACACCACCGGGACCCGGTACCGCGCTGCCGTCCACAGCGCACTGACCGTGTAGTGCAGGGCCCCGTCACCGAGCATGGCCAGCACGCGGCGCGACGGATCGCCCAGTTGCAGGCCGATGGCTGCCGGCAGGCCCCAGCCGAGGCCCCCGGACGCCGGAAAGTACAAACTTCCCGGTCGTGAGATGTCGAAGCGGTCCCAGGTGGTGTCGACCGATGTCCATTCGTGGGCGAGAACGGTGCTCTCGTCCTTCGCTGCGTCGAGGGCGTCGACGATCGCCTCCGCGCTGAATGCCGGTCCGGCTTCGCCCAGGCGGCTGGTTCGTTCGAGTGGTGGTGGCGGCGGCCGGTGGCGGGCGGGCACGGTGTCGGCGAGCCGGGCCAGGGCGTCGGAGGGGTTGCCGACCAGGATCCGGCCGAACGGGGCCCGGGCTGCTTCATCGGGATCCGAGGTCACGGCCCAGAACTCGGTGCCCGGAGGCAGGTAGTCGCCTTCCTCGAATTCGTGATAGCGGAAGATCGCCGCTCCGAACGCCACCACGAGATCGTGTCCGTCGAAGCGATGTGCGACCCCGGGGATGTCCGACGGCAGGACCCCTCGAAAGCCGGGGTGCCGGGTGGGAAACGGACAGCGGGACGGGCTCGGCGCCACGAACACCGGAAGGGCGAGCCGGTCGGCGAGCCGGGACGCCCCGTCCCATCCGGTGGCGTCGTCGATGCCGGGCCCGACGACCATGACCGGGTTGGCCGCGTCGGTGAGCCGGTGGCGCAGGAGGTCGAGGGTCGCTTCGGAGACGACCGGGTCACCCTGTACGGCGCGGGCCTTGAGGTGCTTCAGCGCGCCGGGATCCGCCTGGTGGTCCCAGTCGTCCAGGGGCAGCGAGATGTAGACCGGGCCGGCGGGGGCGGATCCTGCCAGCAGGATGCCCTGCGAGAGCGCCTGGGGCACGTCCTCGGGGCGCAGCGGTTCGCTGCTCCATTTCACCAGCGGGTCGGCCAGTGCCGTGGCGTCGACGTTGGTGAGCAGCGCATTCAGGGCGGTGTAGCGTCGGGCCTGCTGTCCGGAGGTGACGACCACGGGCACATGGCCGGATTGGGTGTTGGTCAGGTTCCCCATCGCGTTGCCGGTGCCGGCCGCGGCGTGCAGGTTGACCAATGAGGGTCGGCCGGTCGCCAGGGCGTAGCCGTCCGCCATCCCGAGAGCCGCGCCCTCGTGGAGTGCGAGGATGTAGCGGAAGTCCTCGGGGAAGTCACGCAGCAGCGGCAGCTCGTTCGAGCCGGGATTGCCGAAGATGGTGGTGATGCCGTGACTCCGGAGCACCTCGAAGAACGCGTCGCGTACGTTCACGCCACTTTCCTCTCCCACAGTACGGAGCACGGTGCGCGGTCGGCACGATCAGCGACCTGTGGTGGAACTGTCGGCGTCATCGACGGCGTCTCCTCTCGCCCACAGCGCTCGCATGTCCCGCAGCACCCAGGTAAGTGCCTCGTTGGGGATCAGGTAGCCGCCGATGCCGCTGCTGTGCAACATGTCGTAGATCCGTCCGGACACGTCGGCCAGTCGGGCGGCCGGGTCGACGCCCGGCTCGGGGGGAGCCGGGATCACCGCGGTGATGGTGTCCGCCCGTTGCTCGATGACCTCGATGCGGTACGCGCCGTCGACGACGGAGCCGAAGTAGGCGGCGAGCGCCGCCTTGGGGTCGGCCAGCAGCGCTGCCCTCATCGCCGGGTCGGTGCTGAGCAGCCGGTAGTGCTCGGTGAAACGATCGGCACCGCTCATCGGCCGTCCTCGCCGCCATGATTCCGGTACTGCTCTCGCATCTCCAGCAGCGCCGTCTTTGCGTCCTGCGGCAGGATCCAGACGAACTGGTCGCCGCTGCGCCACAAGTCCATCTGGTTCACGACGTTCTCGCCGCCGTTCTCTTCGGAGGGCACGGGCGGGATGACGAGGTACAGCGTGTCCGGACGCTGGAGTCTCACGTCGAACCGCATGGCGGGCGGTACGTCGATGCCGAGCCGGGTCAACGCCGCGCCGGGGTCCTCGGCCAGTGCGGGATCGCTCCAGGCGAGCATGGTCAGGGTTTGCTCAAGGTCGAGGCCGGCCGGACCGCCGGATCCGGCATTCGCATCGGGTGCATCTCTCACGTGCTCACGCCCGCTTCCGGGGTGTGCCGGTCGGGCTGCCCGGAGACGGACAGCACGAGCCTCGACGACGAATGGACGGTGTTCCGGCTGCTCGTGCCGACGGGCGCGTGGCGGAACCCCATGATGGCGGGGGTGCTGTGGTCCTGGTCGTCGCTGGTGACCACGAGCCGGATGCGATGCCCGGTGGCGAACCTTCGGGCGTTGGTGACAAGTGGGATCCGATAAGTGGTGACCAGACCCGGGACGACGCTCTCGGGTTCGCGACAGGGGAGTTGGGGCGGCCCGGCCGAGTCGGCGTCAGGATCGATCCGGCGCAGGCCGGCCCGCAGCCATCCGGCGGTGACGTCGACGGCGGTGTCGTCGGGCGCCACGTCCTGGAGAGTGACGATCCATGCGGTATCGGTGGCGGTGGCGCTGGCATGGAGCTCGGCCTCGATGTCGCCGGCGACGTCGAGCGCCTCGGTCAGCGGTTCGCTGGTCCACGCCAGTTGGGTGGGAGGGTCGGCGTCGCTCGGCCGTGATCGTCCGAGTCCCTGGCCGAGCACCATGAGCGACCGCTCTCCCGGGGCCCCCTGGTCGTCACCGAGCGCGCCATCGGCCCGGAGGCTCCATTCGAGTTGCCTACTGCCCTGCGGGGGCCACACGTCGCTCGTGCGCCACTCGTCGGCGCCGGGCATCCAGTACCGGATCGCGGGGCCGTCAAGGATGCCGGTGTCCTGATGCTTCAACCAGTGGTCGAACCAGGCGAGCGCCTCTACATGGAGGCTCTCCCACGGCCACGTCAGCCCGAACTCGCCGAGCATCGCGACCCGGACGACTGGAGCGTTGGTCAGCGCCCGCAAGGCGGGGAACGTGGAGGGGAGGTGAAGTGGAACGTTCTGCCAATCACAGCCGAGATAGGTGGGGACCTCGACGCGGTCGAGCAGCGGCAGGAGGTTCCGTTCGTCCCACCACTCGTCACGCAGCGGGTGCTCGACCGCCATTGCGCGCCACAGGTCGTCCCACGGGTGTGGATCGTGGTGGAGCTTGAGCGCAGCATGGAGGAGAGCGATCGACGACTCGCCGTTCATGGTGGCGAACTTCCGGTGAAGTGGCGCCGTACGCAGAACGTCCCGGACCGCGTCGACCAGCGGGCCGCGCCAGAACCGATCGCTGCGGGCCGAAGTGAGCCCCACCATGGCGAGAAAGGGCGTCACGAAGCCGGAGCTGAACAGCCCGTGGTGCATCGCCGCTTCGTACAGGTCGGTGGTGACAGCCACGGGGAAGATCGCCCGCAGGTGCGCCGGGCGCTCGACAGCTGCCTCCAGCTGCGCCATGGCGAAATAGCTGATGCCGATCATCCCGACGTTGCCGTCGCACCACGGCTGGCTCGCTGCCCACTCGACCAGGTCGTGCAGGTCACGACGTTCCTGAGCGTCGAAGAACCCGAACGTCCCCCCGGAGCCCCCCGTCCCCCGGAGGTTGGCGATCACGTGTACGTAGCCGCGCGGCACCCAGAAGTCGGATGCGCCGGCCTCGATGAAGCCCATCGGGGCGCCCAGGTCCTGGATCTGGCGCGGGTACGGTGACGCCGCGATCAGTGCGGGAAACCGGCCGTCGCCATCCGGTCGATACACATCGGCCAGCAACTCGATGCCGTCGCGCATCCCGACGGTGACGTTCCGATCACGCCGCATGCCGTGTTCCGGTTCCGACAGGTTGCGGTACTCGCGGCCCGTGGTCTGCGGACCGTTCAGATGGCGCTGACCCGGTTCGACTCCCGCGACCCTGGACACGAGCCCCCTTCCCTGTGCGGTGAGCGGTTACGTCACCAGACCGAGGCTAACAGGGCATATCGGGAAAATCCGGCTTCTCTCGAGTGTCGGCGGCGCCACCGCACGCCCCCTCTTCGCCGCCCGAACGGGACGTCTTCCGAGCGTGGATCGGGGACCTCGATCCGCGATCGGTAGGAGTGGAGTGCGATCTGCTCGAGCCGGGAGGAGACGCCGAGCCGGACGGACACGGTCTCCCCGGCGGTCACAGAGCGTCGCAGTTCCATGATCGCGAAGACCTGTGCCCGCCCGGCCACCCAGATCCCCTTCCCCACCCGTTCAAGCGGGGCCGCGCACGCCGAAGGGGTGTGGATGCGGAGGACCGCGGTCGGTGATCAGCTCGGCGACGCTGTGGTTCCGCACGGCAGGTCAGTCCCGATCGAGGCGGTGATGTGCCGCCTCACCTCGTCCGTCAGGGCGGCCAGGCGGGGCGACACGGCGGCCACCGGCGCCCGGGGGCTGTCGATCCGGCGTGCCGCCTCCGGCGCCTGTGCGAGATCCGTCTCGCACCGGGCGCGCGCCGACGCCAGGGAGGAGTGCGGACCGATCCTGCGCCCGCCCCGCATCACGGTCCGCAGCAGCGGCTCCGCCCCCTCGGGGACGTCCTCGTCGCGCAGGCCGACCGTGTCCTGGAGGCCATGACGGCGGAAAACCTGCTTGGGGGCGGGTTCGGTCGCCTTGGCGGAGGAGAGCTTCATCACCGGGCGGCCGTCGTAAGCGACGAGTTTGTACGCCGCGTCGAGGTACGGGGCGTCGGCGGACACGCCCATCTTCGTACCGACCGCGTACACGTCGATCGGCGCCCCGGCCCGCACGAGAACGTCGATCGCGTACTCGTCCAGGCCGCCGCTCGCGATGATCCGCACGCCCGGCAGCCCCGCGGCGTCGAGCAGGGCACGGGCGCGCCGGGCGAGGGCGTCGAGATCCCCGCTGTCGAGCCTGACCGCGCAGCCGGCCGGGTCGCCCAGTTCGTGGAAGACCTGCGCGGCGGCCTCGACGCCGTGCTCGGTGTCGTAGGTGTCGACGAGCAGGGTGACAGGGCCGGGGTGGGCCCGGACGAAGGCCCGGAACGCGTCGTGCTCGGTGGGGAAGGATTCGACGTACGAGTGCGCCATCGTGCCGGAGGCGGGAAGGCCGTACTGCACGGCGGCGGCCACGTTGCTCGTTCCGGCGAACCCCACCATCGCGCTGAGCCGGGCCGACGCCCTGCCTGCCTCGGGGCCGTGGCTGCGGCGCAGCGAGAAGTCGATCACGGGGTGTTCGGCGGCGGCAAGGACGCACCGGACCGCCTTCGACGCGACCGCGGTCTGGTGGCAGACCAGGGTGAGCAGGTACGTCTCCACCAGCTGCGCCTGTGGCAACGGGGCGGTCACCTCCAGCAGCGGCTCCCCGGCCAGGACGAGTCGTCCCTCCGGTACCGCGCGTACCTCCCCGTCGAACCGCAGTCCGAGGAGTTGCCGGAGCTCATCCGGCCGCCGGTGCAGTGCCTCCGCGAAGTCCCGCACATCGGCCGGGCCGACCGTGAAGCCGGAGAGGAAGTCGAGCGCGGGCTCCAGCCCGGCCGCCACCAGGAATCCGCGGCCTTCGGGCAGATCCCGTACGAAGAGACTGAACGTGGCCGGCTCCTGCATCCCCTCGCGGAGGTACGACAGGGCCATGGTGACCTCGTAGATGTCCGTGGTCGTCACCCTGGACATGCTTTCCTCCTCTGCGTCGGGCCTTCCCTCATGAGGCTTCGGGCTCCGAGAGTCGGCAGTGGACGTTCACCGAGCCTTCACCGCCCGTACGAGTCGCTCCGCCACCGCGATCACGGACCACGCCGAGCTGGGCAGGACCCCGCCGACGGCCTGGGCCGCCCGAGCAGGTCGCCGTGGCGCAACATCTGTCCTGATGAGGCACCGTGCGGCCGGGGAGGTCATGCTCGGATGCTCCCCTCGATCTTCGGCACGACCGCCACCGGGCAGAGGGCGTGGTGCAGCAGGGCGTGCGCGACGTGGCCGAGTTGCAGGCCCAGGTGGCGCTCGTGGCGTTGTGCGCCGACGACCACGAGGTCGGCCGCCGCGGTGCGTTCGACGAGGATCTTGTGCGCGGGCCCCTCCACCAGAGCCCTGTGCAGCCGGACCGGCGGGTGTTCGCGCAGCGGCCCGGTGAGGGCCTCGTCGAGCACGGTGTCGGCACGTGCCCGGTGGTAGACGCACGTGCCGTCGGGGAGGGCAGGGTGGTCGACGGCCTCGGGTGCGGGGCACCGCCAGGCACGGACCGCGTGGAGCTCGCAGTCGCGCGTCGTGGCCTCGCGCAGGGCGAACCGTACGGCCTCCGGGCCTCCGGGGGTGTCGGCGACGCCGAGCAGGATGCGGTCGTGCGTGCCGTGGAGGCCGGCCTCGTCGCCGCGGACGACGACGACCGGGCACGCGGCGCGGGCGGCGACCGGCAGGCTGACCGAGCCCAGCAGGAGGTTTGCGATCTCGCCACGCCCCCGTGAACCGGTGACCAGGAGCCATGAGGTACGGCTCTCCCGAAGCAGCGCGTGCACCGGGTCGTCGGCGAGTACCTCGGTGTCCACCTCGAGGTCCGGGTTCCGCCGCTCGGCGCGGCCGGCGGCGACTCCCACGACGTCATGGCCGACCACCTGTCCGGCCGACCGGTCCTGGCCGGGCGCCGGGGGCTCGTACCGCTCCCACCGGGAGGCGTACACGATCCGCAGGGAGCGCTTGTGCAAGGCGGCCTCGTCCACGGCCCAGTCCAGTGCCTCGAAGCCGTAGTCGGAGCCGTCGACGCCGACGGTCAGGGGGAGTTCCATCGGGGCCACCGCCGCCCTCTCATCCGTCCCGCACGGTCAGTTCGTCGATCACGGCGGTCACCACATCGAGCCCTTTCACCTCGGCGAGCAGCCGCGCGGCGTCGTCACCCGCCACGGGGCCCCGGAGACGGACCACTCCCTCATGGACGGTGACCTCCACCGTGTCGGCGGCCTCGGGGAACATCTCCCGGACGCGGCCCTCCACGCCCTCACGGACGGCCGCGTCGTCCTGGAGCAGGGCGTCCAGCAGGGTGTGCCGCTCGACGGTACCCACGAGCCGCCCGTCCGCCTCGGTGACCGGAAGGCGCTTGAGGCGGGTGAGAGCCACCAGCCATGCCGCCTCGGGGACCGTCGTGTCCGCCAGGACGGTAATGGCTGGGCTGGTCATCAGGGCCTCGGCCGTCTCCTTGCCTGGCTCGACCGCCGGCCGGGTGTCCCGCAGCCGGCGTACGGTGCTGGGGCGGTGCGCCTGCGCGGCGACCACGGCGAGGAGATCGGCTTCCGAGACCACGCCCAGAACCCGGTCGTCGGTGTCGACGACGGGCAGTGACCCGATGCCGTGCTCGGAGAGGGCTCGGGCGATGTCGGGGAGGGCGGTGTCGGCGGTGACCGACGGATGGGGCACGGCCATCAGGTCGCTCACGACGAGGTCTGTGCGGGGGGCCCGGGCGGCAGGCCGGGCCGCCTTCGCGGCGGACACGGCCGCGATCGCGCCGAGGTACCGCATGAGGGCGTCCTGCCGCAGCGGCTCGTCAGGCATGTAGGCGCGCCCCGGCACGCCTCGGCGGGCCTCGGCGCCCGCTGAGTACTTCTCACTCTCGTTCATGGCGCTCGCTCCATATGTGGTCCCGCGGTTCGGGCTTCGCGCCGCTCGCTGGGGCGCGTCGAGTTCCTGTTCCTCCGGATTCTCCAAGCCCCTCGGCGGGGGACTCGCACGGCCCGTGCCGGGGTCTGGGCGTGTGCTTCGCGGACGCTCATCCGGTCCTCGGGCCGCTCGGTGTCCGATGTGTGCTCACTCATGGGCGACCTCGGACCCATGGATCACGCCATCGACAGACACGCCATGGGAAGGCGGCGCGGCCACTGTGTGCCACTTCGCGCATGTGCAGGGCGGCCGGCGACGCTCCGTCGTGTGGCGGTCCGCAGCGCATCGACGTCACTACGGTCCGGGAGCGGCTCCGATCCGTCCGCTCCTTTCCTACTCGCCACCACCCAGTCTTCCTCGGCCACCCGAGACGCGCAGGGGGCCGAACGGACCTTTTCCCGGGGCTGAGGGTCCTGCCGACCGATGGCGCGCGGTCGGTGTCCTGCGTCGGGGTATGCGCCGCACCGGCCGTTTCGAGTGCCGAATGCGGCGGCCCGTCGAGGCCGTCGGCAGTGACCGTTCCCAAGATCCAGGCCGCCAAGCGCCCTCGCTCTTCCGCGCCCTTGCCCCACCGCGCTCGACGATCCCGCGGATCCGAGGAGACATCCAGGGCGTCGGGTCCGGACTCCGTCATCCGTAGGGAGAAGCCGACCTACGTGCCATGTGCTCGTCCGCGGATTCAATGTGGGCTTCAGGTCCGGGGAAGAAGACGGTCTCCCGGTCATCCTCCGTCCAGCGCACGACATATGGCGGTGTGCCGTCCGGATGCTCAAGACGCACGATCTGACCCCGGCGGCGCTGCCCGCCCAGATGCACGGACTCCACCACGATCCAGTCTCCGACGTGTGCGCGCACGGGGTGCTCCCTCCGCCTGTTGCTCGCCGACCCTCCCACCAATTCGAGAGTACGCTTCGAGAGCCGCTCCTGAGTCGCCGAGGCCGTGCGACCAATCCGTATGGCCCTCTTCGCTGCTGATCCGTGGTCCCCTGGGCCAAGCTCATCAGACCGCCTGGTCGACGGCGCCGACGCGCTCTCCGTTCTGCGCCTCGTGGGAGGCGCCGGGCTACGGTGGAGGAGCCAGAGCAATGACCGCCTCGTGCCGCCGCGGCCGACTCGGGAACCTGCCCGCCTGACTGGCAGGAACGAGTGATCCTGTGCCCGTTCGGGGGCGGCGGTCCGGATGACGAAGAGAGGCGGCATCGTGGTGCTCGTAGCAGCGGATGTGGTGGGTTCCCCGTGCTGGCTGAGTCTGATGGCACGTGACCGTCAGGCCGCGGAGCGTTTCTACGGGGCGGTACTGGGTTGGACATTCCGGACGGGTGGTTTCGGGCGTGCCTTCTCGGTGGCGGAGCAGGACGGTGTGCCGGTGGCGGGGATCGGGGCGATGGCTGGTGCGCTGGCAGTGCCCGTGGCGTGGACGGTCTACTTCTCGGTGGACGACGCCGATGTCACCGTGGCCAGGATCCGGGAACGTGGGGGCACGGTCGGGGTGGGCCCGGTCTCCTATCCGCCGCGCGGCCGGGCAGCTCTCGCGACCGATCCCGAGGGGGCGGGTTTCGGTATCTGGGAGGGGCGTGTCCTGTCCGAGTGGAGTGTCGGGGACAGCGAGGCGCCGATGTGGCTGGAGCTGCACACCAAGAACGCCTTCGACGCGGCCGTCTTCTACGGTGAGGTCCTGGAGTGGGCGCGGGCGGCGGAGGAGGGCAGCGGGTGCTGCGACGTCTCCTACGAGGAGGACCAGGTCGTCCTGCGGCGCGAGGGCCGGCCTGTAGCGCGCCTGAACAGCGGGCCGGTCGAGGCGGCCGCCGCCAGGCCGCAGATGCGGCCCCGCTGGCTGGTCCACTTCAAGGTCCCGGACCTGACGGCGGCGCAGGCGGCAGTAGTGGAGAACGGTGGCAGCATCGTTCCCGACGCGGAGCCGTGGGGTGAGGGAGAACTGAGGGTGACGGTGAGTGACCCGGACGGCGGCCTGTTCACCCTCGACCAGTCGCCTTCCGCCTCCACGTGACAACGCCCACCTGCGCAGTTCAGCGATTACTACCGGCTCGCGGTACTGCACACGCTGTGCAGCGGGGCGCCCACGGGCGCACGGCCGGCGCGGGTGCTGAAGGGTGCCGGTGCACGACTCGCCTTCCGGGCCACGGAAGCGGAGGATGGGAACTGACCTCGTATCCGGTGCTTCATGGAGGTGAACCGTTATGACCCTGCCTGTACGCCACAGGCCAGGACAGCTTCTGGAACGGGCGTTTCCCGCGTTGGGCTGGGGCGAGCCGATGGCCGGCGAGCTCGACGAACTCTTCGGGCGGATGAACCAGCTGCTCGCTTCCGCCGCGCCCGCCGGAACCTGGGCTCCTCTGGCAGACATGCACGAGACGGACGACGCCTACGTGGTCGAGGCGGAAATCCCCGGGGTCAATAACGAAGACATCGACGTCGAGATCGGCGATCGGGAGCTGTGCATCACCGGGGAGTACAAGGAACGCGAGCGTGAGGGCGTGCTACGGCGTTCCACCCGCCGCACGGGACGCTTCGAGTACCGGGTGCTGCTGCCCTCTGACGTCAAGGCCGAGGACGTCACGGCGGCCATGGCCGACGGAGTGCTGACCGTGACGGTTCCCAAGGCCGAGGCCGGCAAGCCGAGACACATCGAGATCACCGCGAGCTGACATACGGACACCACATACGCGTCCGGGGCGGACGGTTTTCGAGGCCGTCCACCTCAGCTCTCATCGCCTCGAACCGCACCCGCCGGCGGTGCCCGCGCCACACCCCGGCTTCTCCGGGCACTGAAGCTGCACGGCTCGTGTGACGACCTGCTCGCATTCTCCTTCGCCACCGCCGCGGCATGGGGCATGCCCCTGCGGGCCGTCCACGGCCGAACCCTGCCGGTGCACGCGCACGCTCCCTGGGGCGCGGACCACGACGTGACCGAGAAGATCGCGGAGGAGGCACAGAAGCTCCTGCCAGGCCCTCGGCCCCTGGCGCGAGCGGTTTCCAGGTGTGGAGGTGGCCGACAGCCTCGGTCTCGAAAGCCCTGCCAAGGCCGTGGCCCGTGCCGCTGAGGGGGCCGGGCTGCTTGTCGTCGGCCGACGCAAGCATCGTCCTGCCCTGGCACCTCGTCCGGGGCCCGTGGCCATCGCCGCTGTTCATCACGCGCGCTGCCCCGTCGCCGTGGTCCCCCATGACTGAGCCGACCCACCGCGAGGAGCCGAGGTTGCCGGTGCACGAAGCCGACGCGTCCGTCCTCCGGACCGGCACGGGTCTCGTAGGGCGGATGCGCGGTCGAGCAGGGCCGCGCAGGACTTGTTGGTCCACTCGGGCGTGCGCAGGCGGCCTTCGCCATGGTCGGCGGCTGCGGATTCCTCCGCCGGGATGCCTGCCGGCTCCTTGCGGAGGCGGTCGCTGTGGAGCAACGTGACGCCGTGTGACGCCCGGCCGGCCGTACGTCCGTACGGCTCTGTCCAAACCCCTGCCTTCCGTCGCCCCTGAGGGGGCGGCCTGCTCAGCCAGTCTGCAACTCGACCGCCGAAAGGCGGCACCCGTCGGATGCGTCCGGTGGTCCCGCACCCTGCCATGGCACAGAGTGGCACGTGACGCCCGTACACCCACGTCTTGATCACGGAGGCTTGTCATGACCCAGAGCACCCCCTCTGAGCACGACCGTCTGACCCTCGTCGAAGCACAGGTGCAGACACTTGCCCAGGCAGTCCGGGCACTGGCCGAAGGTCTGGAGGCCAACCCCTCACAGGACACGGACGCGTCGGCCCAGGCGGCGCGCGGTGCACGGCTCGCTCATGAACTTCTCCTGGCCCAGGGCCTGTAGCACCACGGCGAAGTCCCGCGTGACCGAAGGCGGCGACGGGGTGCCGGAGTTGTAGCCGTGCGCTGTCGCCGCCTCGGCGCGGAGAGCCGCTGTCGCGAGGCCTTGATCTGCACCCTCGGTGAGACCTCCGGGCCCATCGCAACCCGGCCGTTTCGGTGGCGCTCGCGACACGTGGAGCGTTCCCTTGGCGCAGGGTGCCTGGATACGTCCTCGCGCAGATGGGCGGAGCACCGGCGACCGTGATTCTGGGAACGGCCTCCGGGGCCCGTCAGCGGTCCCGGACGGGCGCCCGGGCCGGCGCCCCAGGACCGGCGGCCATCACGTCTCTCGGTGTTCGTCGGACCCGCGGGGAACGGCGCCGAGGTGGGGAAGGTGGCGGACGAACCAGTCCAGCGCGGCGTCGGCCACGGCGTCCAGGGCGCCGGGTTCCTCGAAGAGGTGGGTCGCACCGGGAACCACGCCGACCTGGTGCTCGCAGCGCAGCCGGGCGGCGGCTTGGCGGTTGAGATCCAGTACCTGATCATCGGCTCCACCGACGATCAGCAGGGTTGGGGCACGTACGGCTGCGAGGCGGGAGACCGCCAGGTCGGGACGTCCGCCCCGGGAGACGATCGCGGTGATGTCGGAGCGGGGTTCGGCGGCGGCCATGAGCGCGGCCGCGGCGCCCGTGCTGGCGCCGAAGTAGCAGATGCGTAGGGGGACCCGCGTCCGGAGCCAGCTCGTGGCCTGCGTCAGGCGCAGAGCCAGGAGCGGAATGTCGAAGACCTTCGCCCGGTCCCGCGCCTCGGACGGGGTGAGGAGGTCGAAGAGCAGCGTCGCCAGCCCCGCACGGTTGAGGACCTCGGCCACGTGGCGGTTGCGGGGGCTGAGGCGACTGCTGCCGCTGCCGTGCGCGAAGACGACGACGCCCGCCGCGCCCTCGGGTACGGTCAACAGCCCGGGCAACCCCGTGCCTCCCGCGTCCACCGCCACTTCACCCGTCTGTGCCGGGCCTTGACCCGAAGCCTGTGCAGGCGGTGCCGGGCGGGCCCGCGCCGCCGTGGCCAACAGCGCGGCAACTTCCTCGTCTTCCACCTGCGAGAAGTCCTCGTACCACTGGCCCACCGCGTAGAAATGACGGGGTACCGAGAGGCACACCACCTCGTCGGCCTCGGCCCGAAGCCGCTCCAGCGCCTGGGGAGCCGCCACGGGGACGGCCAGGACCACCTGCGCGGCTCCGTGCTCCCGCGCCACCTCGCACGCCACGGACGCGGTCGATCCGGTGGCGATTCCGTCGTCCACGATGACCACCGTGCGTCCGGTGAGCGCAATGCGCTCCCGACCGTGCCGGTAGCGCGTCAGACGCCGCTGAAGTTCAGCCCGTTCGGCTTCCTCCACCCGAGCGCAGTCCCGTTCCCCCAGGCCGGCGGCACGGACCGTCGCACCACTGATCAGTCGTACGCCGCCCTCACCGATGGCGCCGAACGCCACCTCGGGCTGGAAGGGCACGCCGAGTTTGCGGACCACGATCACGTCCAGCGGCGCGCCCAGGACACGTGCCACCTCCGCGGCCACGGGCACCCCACCGCGGGGGAGCCCGAGTACCACCGGCTCGGCCAGGCCGAGCCGGGACACCTCACCGGCCAGCTGTCTTCCGGCCGCCGTTCGATCGGCGAAGAACATGCTGCGCCTCCTTGTCGCCGGCCTCGCCCCGTCGGCTTCCGCCGCCGAAGAGGCGGGCCGGAAGGACGGGGTGGCTGGAACCCGACGGTTGCGGTGTTCGGCAGGCCGCGTGGCCGGGGGCCGGGCCAAGGGCCCCCGGCCACCGCCGCATCGGAGGCCGAAGGGCCGGCGCGGCACAGAACCCCCGATTCCAGGGTCGTACCGGCGCCTGAGGTCCGCATCCGCATGCGGCGTCGTCGCGAGTGCGCCGGGCAGGCGGGGGGGCAGGCGGGGCACGGATCCCCGGGTGTCCGACTCTCGTCCGGGCCTGCAGACTGGGAAGAGCGGAGCCCGTGGTGACGGGGGCCGGTGAGAGGGGCGGTGGCGATGGATGCGAGGGACTTCCCTCGGTCTTCCGGCGGTCATCCGTTCGATATGGATATCGCTCTTGACCGCATCGCGGACCGGGCCAGGGCTCTCGCCGAGACCGAGGAAAGGCTTCGGGGGCTGCTCGACGCGGTGCTCGCCGTCAGCGGGGAGAAGGAGCTGCCGGGTGTGCTGCGCAGGATCGTCTCCAGCGCGATGGCCCTCGTCGACGCCCGTTACGGAGCCATCGGCATCCTCGACGACCGGCGCGAGGGACTTCAGGACTTCATCACGCTGGGACTGACCAAGCAGGAGAAGCGCCGCCTTGCGGGCATCGAGAAGCCGCAGGGCAGGGGCCTGCTGGGCCATGTGATCCGCCACCCCGAACCCCTGCGGGTCGATGACATCGGCGCCCACCCGGAGTCCTCCGGCTTCCCGCCCGGACACCCGCCGATGCGCACGCTGCTGGGAACGGCGATCAGGGTCCAGGGCGAGGTGTACGGGGATCTGTACCTCGCCGACCGTCGCGACGGCAGGCCCTTCGACGCCGATGACCAGGCCGTGGTCCTCGCCTTGGCGGGCGCAGCGGGGGTGGCCATCGAAAAGGCACGTCTGATCACCCAGATCCGGGCCGGCGCCGAACGGTTTCAGCGCCTCCTGCTGCCCACGCTGCCGGACCTGGCTCCCTTCACGGCCGCAGCGCACTACCGCCCGGCCGAGGGAGCCAGACTGGGCGGCGACTGGTACGACGCGGTGCTCGTGCCCGGGGGAGCCTGCGCGGTGGTCATCGGGGACGTCGTCGGGCACGACATGCAGGCGGCGGCGTCGATGGCCCAGATACGCAACATGCTGCGTGCCCTGCTCTACGAACGCCGCACCCCGCCCAGCGCCGTGCTCGCCCAGTTGGACCGCACGCTGGAGGCGATCACCGACAACCCGGTCACCACGGTGTGCCTGGCCCTGGTCGAGCCGGCGGGCCGCGCCTGGGAGGCGCACTGGAGCACTGCGGGGCACCTGCCTCCAGCGCTCGTCATCCCGGGAGAGGCCGCCCGGTACCTCCACGGCGACCCGGATCTGCACCTCGGCGTGGATACGGGGCATCCCCGCCGGGACCACCGCTGTTCCCTGCCCCCGAACGCGGCCCTCGTCTTCTACACCGACGGCCTCGTCGAGCACCCCGACCGGCCACTCGATGAAGGACTGGCCGCTCTCGCCCGGATCCTGACGGAGCACGCGGACCTAATGCCTGCGTCCGGCGCTGGTGGTTCGCGGCGCCGCCCGGCAGGCTCTCGTAGCGCCGGTGTCGACGCGCAGGCTGGGCCCGTTTCCTTCGGATTCTGGTGTCTGCACGGCTCGGCCTCCCGGGAACAGGGTGCGACTGCCTCCTCCACCTTCGTGCGTCGGGCGCCGGAGGGCCATGGGCCTCCCGGTCCCCTTGAGGGGCCCGACCGGCACCTGCCCGGGGCTCCGTTCAGGGCCATGCTGATGTCCGGGACAAGACCTCACGACGCGGAGAGGAGGGGCTGGCATGGGATCGGCGACACAACCGCAGGCACGGCCCCCACCGACCGGGCCGGACACGCCCGTGACGACCTGGACCGTCGGGGAGGTCATGCGAAGGGACGTGGTGGCCATCGCCGCCGACGAGACCGTGCTCATGGCCTGGGAGCTGCTGGAGAGGACCGGTGCCGCGCACCTTCCCGTCCTGTTGCCGGACGGCCGGTGCTCCGGACTCCTCGACCGCTGCGACATCGCGGTCGCGTGCTCCGCGCCCGCCGTCGTGCTCTCGGCACTGGACGTCGGCACCTTGGTGTCGGGGCGCCGGCGGGTGGCGGTCCGGGCGCAGGAAAGCGTACGCAAGGCAGCGTTCGCCATGACGGAGAACGGTTGCGATGCCCTGCCGGTGCTCGGCAGCGGCGGCGGGCTGGTCGGACTGCTGACAGCTTCCGACATCGTCGCCGCCCTCGTACGGAACCCGGCCCCTGGGCCCCGGGCCGCGGAGGGGGGAGCGATCGGACCGTTCTCGATGACCCCGGGACTCGGGCCCCGCCGTGACGACCGGGTGAACCCCGTTCCATGAGCGGCGTCACAGGATGAGGATGAGATGGCCAGGACGAACGACCGCGCGGCCGCACGCAGGACGGGCCCGGAGCGGTGGCGGGAGCCGGGTGCCCACGATGGACCGAGCGGGCCGCTGCCCGCACGTGAGAGGTCCGTCGGTCTGCCGCCGACGCGCCGCAGAGCCACACCACAGGGGCGGTCCGTGGACACCATCCGCGTCCGCGACCTGTTCGGTTGATCGCCCGTCGCCGGCACCCGCGGACAGGCCCGCCGGCCGGAGAGGCCGCGTCCGGTACCGCCGGGGGTGACGACCCGGGTGCGGAGGCGCCCGGGCGAGGGATCTCACCTCGCAGGTCCCGTGGGGTGACATACGTGCCCGCTGAGGGATACGACGCTGGAGGAGCTGTGAAGCCGACATTCGCGCTGGGTCGGATCGCGGGGGTTCGGATCGGTGTGCACTGGAGCATCCTGCTCATCTTCATGCTCATCGCACTCGGGCTGGCCGAAGGGCGGTTGCCGGATGCCTACCCGGGGCGTTCCGGGTGGATCTACTGGCTGGTGGGGTTGGTCACCGCAGCGGTGTTCTTCGCGTCTCTGCTCGCTCACGAACTGGCCCATGCCGTGGTGGCCCGGCGGAACAATGTGGACGTCGACGACATCGTGCTGTGGCTTCTGGGGGGTGTGGCCAGGCTCAGATCGGAAGCGTCGACGCCCGCCGCCGAGCTACGGATCGCCGGCGTCGGCCCGCTGGTGAGCCTGGGTCTGGGCGGGGGCTTCGCGCTCGTTGCGTGGCTGGTCGACGCTGCCGCGGGGCCCGGGCCGGTGAGTGAGGCGCTGGTATGGCTCGCGGTGATCAATCTCTTGCTGGCCCTGTTCAACTCGGTGCCGGCCGCTCCGCTGGACGGAGGCCGACTGCTGCGCGCCTTCCTGTGGTGGCGGACGGGTGACCGGGTGAGGGCTGCGGCAGGTGCGGCAGCGGCGGGGCGCGGGTTCGGCTGGTTCCTCCTCCTGGTCGGTCTGTTGTTGTTCGCCCGCGGTGACGTGGTCGGCGGGCTGTGGATCGTCATGATCGCCTGGTTCCTGATCGCTGCCGCGACCGCGGAGGGGCAGCAGGCGCAGTTGCGTGCGGTCCTGGCCGGTGTGCCGGTACGGGATGCCATGACGACCTCCCCGGGCACCGTTCCCGCCGGGTTGTCCATCGCGACGCTCCTGGGCGATCCCCGCTACCGCTACCACCACTCTGTCTTTCCCGTCATCGGTGACGACGGGCATTCCCCGGTGGGGCTGCTGACGCTCGGCGCGGCAGGGCGGGTCGCCGAGCGGCAACGCGGGTCGGTGACGGTCCAGGAGGTGATGGTCCCGCTCTCGGACGTCACCGTCGTCGGCCCGGACGCCCAGCTGGCCGAGTTGCTGGCTCGGATGCCGGCGGGAGGTGGGCAGCGGGCTCTCGTAGTGGACGAGAGCGGCAGCCTCGTCGGCATCGTCGCGTACTCGGACATCAGCCGTACCGTGTCCTGGCTGATGACCGCCAAAGGGCCCCCGCACTTCGGCGGTGTGCCGTGAGACGCGCGGCTCCCTCCTGCGGAGCGGCAGGAATCCGGGATTCGGCTCGCAGGGCCGAACGGCCCGGCCGGGAGGCCGGATGTCCTCGCACCGGCCGGGACGGACCGGGCGGGGGAACGCGCAGGCCTGCCGACGGGGCTCGCGGTGACGTACAGCACCACCCGGCTTTTCACCACCCCAGTCGTGGCACGAGACCGGGAGGGGCCCGGCAGGACCGGTTCGGGGACCGACCGGCCCACGTGCCGAGCCGCCGCGACGGGGCGGACCCGCCCTGCCGATGTCCGGGCGTGCGTGCCGTTCGCCGACTGTTCGTGCACTTGCCGTCGGCCTTCCCCTGACGGCCACGACGCGCTGCTCCGCCGGCGCCGGGAAGGGCGGCGCGGCGCGCGCCGGACGGCCACGGGCCTGAGAATGGAGGGATCCCCAGCTTGTTCCGGAGGTGCATGGCGTGGATGCCGTACAGGGACAGCGACAGCACACCTCGGCCGGGGGCCCCGATCTCTCGGGCAAGCCTGCTCGGCTCTTCGACCGGGAGGACGAATGGTCGGCGCTGCTCGCCTTTTCGAAGGATCCGCATGCCAGGACGGGTCTGGGTGCGGTCCTGGGCCGGCCCCGCCAAGGGAAGACGCTGTTGCTGGAATCGATGGCGCGGGCCACCGGCGGGTTCTATTTCGGTGGACAGGAGGCTACCGAAGCCGAGTCACTGCGCAGACTGGGTGCGGAGTACGCGCGCTACCGGCAGGTCTCGGAGCCCAGCCACTGGAGTGACTGGAAGGAGGCAGTGGACGCCTTGCTCGCGCTGGGTGATTCAAGTCCGCTGCCCGTCATCATCGACTCCTTTCCCGCCCTCGTCGCGGCGAGCCCGGCTCTGGCATCCGCTGTTCACGGGGCGGTCCGCCGCCTGGAGCGCTCGCCCCAGGAGAACCGTGCCCGCCTGATCCTCGCAGGCGATACGGGGCCGGTGATGAACCGGTTGTTCGCGCCCGCCGCCGCGCTGGCGGCCGCAGCCGCTCTCAAGGTCGACCTCCAGCCGTTCGACTTCCGCAAGGCGGCACGGCTGTGGGGCATCGACGACCCGGAGCTGGCCTTCCTCGTGTACGCCGTCGTCGGCGGAACCCCGGCCTACCGGCACGACTACGTGGGCGGCGACGCTCCCGCAGACCGGAACGACTTCGACGCCTGGGTCTGCCGGACCGTCCTGAATCCGTGCACGCCGCTGTTCCGTGAAGCCCGCCACCTCGTGGACGAGGAGACCGGACATCTCAGTCCCGGGGCTAGCCATTCCGTTCTGTCCGCCCTGGCCGCGGGATGCACGCGGCAGGGTGAGATCGCCTCTTTCCTCGGGCAGCAGCTCACCGATGCCTCTCAGGCGCTCACCGTCCTGCGGGAGCACGGACTGCTCCGGTCGGAACCGGACGGACTGCGGCCGGCCCTTGTGCGTCACCGGCCCGCTGACCAGCTCCTGGCATTCGAGCATGCGGTCGCCCGGCCGTGTCGGACTCTGCTTGAGCAGGGCGCCGCCGAAGCCGTGTGGGAAGACGCGCGCACCGATTTCCACTCCCGCGTAGCCGGACCCCAGTTCGCCCAGACGTGCCGGGACTGGGCAGTCCGCTTCGCCGCTCCCGACACCTTCGGCGCCGACCACGTGGCCGCCGCCCACGGCTCACTCGGTGCCGCTGCCCCGGCGACCGCGTTGCAGGCCGAGGTCGTGGTCCGCGAGCAGGACGGCCACAGGACCGGCGCCCTCCTGTCGGTGGGGCTCGCGCGATGGCAGACCGGCATGGACATCCACCACATGCAACGGTTGCGCAGCATCGTCGACACACTCGCATCCCGGGAAGAGGAGGATGTGAGCCGGGTGCGCCTGGCTCTCTACGGGGCATCGGGGTTCAGCCCGGAACTGCATGCGGCGCAGGCGCGCGACGAGGTCATGCTCATCGATCTTGAACGACTGTACCGGGGTGCCTAGACACGTCGTCACAGGCCGGGGGCGCCCCAGAGCGGGAACCAACGGCCCAGGTCCTCCTCGATGCGCAGGTCGTCCTTCACCGCGGCCTTGACCTGGAGTTCCAGCGGGTTGTCACGTTTCTGGCCGGGCAGCGGGGCGAAAGGGTAGAAGGCGCCCCGCTTGTAGAGGTAGACGAGGGCGAGCGGGCGCAGTTCTGCGTCGTGGAAGGTGACCAGGGAGCACAGGAGCTGCGGGCCGAAGCCGCCCTCCTCCAAGGCGGTGTTGACCGCGTGCAGGTCGTTGACCAGGGCGGGTAGCTCGGCAGGGTCACGGCGGGACAGCAGCCACGCGTACCCGTACTCATCCGTGCGGAACTCCACCGGAGGGCCCGCTCGTTCGGCGTCCGCGTCGAGGAGGGCGTGTACTTCCTGTCGGATTCGGGCGAAGGCGCCGCCCTCGATGGCGGCGAAGCACACCGAGCCCAGGCCGGTCGGAGTGAAGCCGATGGCGGCCTGGAGGGTGATGGCTGCCGACGGCAGGCCGAAGAGCTGGTCCAGGTCGGGCTTGACCAGCCTGCTGCGGCCGAACAGGGCATCCCAGAAGCCCACGGCGGATCAGCTCCTTCTCAGGGTGTCTGTTCGCCGGGTCCGCTCAGCTCGGCGGCGATCTCTTCGAGCGCGGCCAAGCGGCGTTCCAGGCTGGGGTGGGTGGAGAACAGGTTCGCCACTGCGGTGCCGGGACCGAGGGCGGGGGTGAAGAAGAACGCGTTGAACGCCTGGGCGGTGCGCAGGTCCCGCGTCGGGATCCGAGCGATGTCTCCGCTGACCTTGGTCAGCGCCGAGGCGAGGGCGGAAGGTTTCCCGGTGAGCATGGCGGCGGCCCGGTCGGCGGCCAGCTCGCGGTAGCGGGACAGGGCCCGGATGAGCAGGTAGCTGACCGCGTAGACGAGGGCGGAGACCGCCATCACGGACATGAAGACGACGGCGGTGTTCTGGTCGCGCTGGTCGCGTCCGCCGAACAGCTGGGAGTAGAACGCGAAGCGGACGACGAGCCCGGCGACCACGCCCAGGAACGAGGCGATGGTGATCACCGCGACATCGCGGTGCGCGACGTGCGAGAGCTCGTGTGCGAGGACGCCTTCGAGCTCCTCCGTTTCCAGGCGGCGCAGTAGTCCGGTGGTCACGCAGACCACGGCGTTCTCCGCGTTGCGGCCGGTGGCGAAGGCGTTGGGCAGGTCCATGTCGGAGACGGCCACCCGGGGCTTGGGCATGTCCGCGGTGGCGCAGAGCCGGTCGATGACACCGTGCAGCAGGGGCTGCTCCTCGGGCGTGACGAGGCGGCCGTGCATGGCGTACAGGGCGATCCGGTCGGAGTACCAGTACTGCGCGGCGAGCAGCCCCGCGGCGATGACGACCACCAGGACGACCGACTTGAGCAGGACGATCAGCGCGGCGATGAACGCCACGTACACCAGCCCGAGCAGGAACATGGTGACCACCATGCGGGCGGTCAGCTGCCGGTCGGGCTCGAAACGGCTGCGCATCGCCATCACCCCGGGATCAGGCCCTCGTCGGACAACAGCTCCCGTACCTGCCCGAGGCTGGTGCCCTCGTCGGGCAGCACCAGCTCGGACGGTGTGATCGTCTCGTCCGACAGCGGAGCGCCGAGGGTGCGTACCGCGTCCAGCAGCGCTGACAGGGCGGTGGTGAAGGCCGCGTCGTCCCCCACGTCGGCCGCCGCCTGAAGGGCGGAGTCCAGTTCGCCCAGCCGGGCCAGGTGCTCTTCGGCGATCTCGTACTGGCCCTCGCCCAGAATCCGCATGATCATGATTTCGCCTCCTGGTCCGACGGGCCCTTCGGGGAATTCGGGCTCTCGACTGCTGCCGGAGCGGGGGCCGCCGGGAGCTGGGCCTTCATCCGGGCCAGCTCGATCTCCACGTCCTGGCCCGCGGTCACACGCTCGAGCTCGGTCCGGATGTCGTCCCGCCCGGTCGACAAGGTGGCGTCCTCCAGGACGCCGGAAGCGATCAGTTCGTCCAGCGCACCCGCGCGCGCCTGGAGCTGTTCGGTCTTGTCCTGGGCGCGCTGCATGGCCAGGCCCACATCGCCCATTTCCTCGCCGATGCCGGTGACGGCCTCGGTGATGCTGGTCTGGGCCTCGGCGGCGGTGTAGGAGGCCTTGATCGTCTCTTTGCGGGTACGGAACGCGTCCACCTTCGCCGCCAGGCGCTGGGCCGCCAGGGTCAGCTTCTCCTCCTGGTCCTTCAGCGACGCCTGCCGGCCCTCCAGGTCGGTGATCTGCGCGGCCACGGCCGTGCACCGGGTGAGCGCCTCGCGGGCCAGGTCCTCACGCCCTGCGGCGAGCGCCTGCTCCGCCTGGCCCTGCAGCTTCTCCGCGGACTGACGCAACTGGCCGGCCTGCAGCTCGACCCGCTTGCGGCTGGTCGCCACATCGGCCACGCCGCGCCGGACCCGCTGGAGCATCTCCCGCTGCTGCTCGTAGGAGTAGTCCAGCACCTCGCGCGGGTCCTCGGCTTCGTCCAGTGCCTTGCTCGCCTTGACCCGGAACAAGCCGGCGATGCGTTGAGTGATGCTGGTCATGGCGACCGCCTTCCTCTCGACGCCGACGCCGTCCGCATACGACCGGCCTGGGTGTGCGCGCCGGGCACGTCGGTCACACGCCCTCGCCTCGGGTTACGACGCAGAGCGTGGCTCTTCCATTGTCCCGGTCCTCTCGAGGCACGGCAGCCTGATCGTGTCGGGGGTACCTCGCCGATGCGGGCCCGTGGTGCTCGCGGTGACGAGGGCGACATCACCATCACCCCGGCACCGGTAGCTGTCGTACGAGGCGGCGACCGACTTCGTCTTCCAGCAGGCCGAGCACGCTCGCAAGGGTTCCGGCGCTGTGGATCACGGTGCCTCCTCTCCGGACTTCGTCCCGCCGGCCGACCTCGCGGACACCGCTTCACGCCGCGCGCGCAGGCCGGCCGCCCAGTGCCGTCGCACCGCGTCCTCGTGCTCCGCTTGTTCCAGGGCCAGATCTGCCGCGGCCAGCTCCCGATGCATCCGGGGGATCCAATGCCGGCGCAGCACGCGCACCCGCAGCCGCGTCCGGTGGGTCTCCTCGGCGAGCAGGCGGGCGGCGGTGCGGGCCGCCGCGAACTCCGCGGCGGCCCGCACCGCCTCGCGGTAGGCGCCCTCGGCCACGACGAGGGCGGTGTTGCCCGGGGTGGGCTCGGCCGCGGCGCGCGCGGCGGGTGTCCAGGAGACACCGGACGGGTGGCGTACCCCCATCGTCGCGGTCCACTCCACTGTGGCCTCCGCCCGGTCCGCCACCACTGCTGATGCCAGCGCCTGTTCCCCGCCGAGCAGCAGTCCGCGCAGCAGCCACGTCTCCGCTTCTCCCAGGTGCTGCCGCCACCCACGGTCTGCCTCCTCCTCCGCCCGCCGCAGCTCCTGTTCATGGACCAGGAGGATGTGCAGTTTGCGCTCCAGCAGGTCGGCTCCGCGCAGCGCGGTGTCCAGGCTGCGCCGCAACCTGAGACGGCCCGCTCGCCCTGGCGGTACCCGGTGCTGCCCGGTCATGGGTGCGGCCCCCCGTCGTCGTGATGGGCGTCGTACAGAGCCGCGGGGATCATGGTGAGCCGGCTACGCGGCAAGGCGTGCAGCACCTCCCAGGCGCGGTCGAGGGCTTGGTCGAGCGGCCTGTGCTCGTCGGGCCGCTGGGCGAGGAACCTCGTCAGCCAGGCATGTTCGAGGTCCAGGTACCGCAGGTCCGCCGGGCTCAGCGCGGGCCGCCCGATCAGATCGGCCAGCTCCCGCACCTGCCGGGCCCGCGCGAGGGCGGCGACGAGTTGCGCGGCCACGTCCAGATGGTCCTCCCGGGTCCGGCCCGGTCCGGCCCCCTTCCGCATGAGCCGCGACAGCGAGCCGAGCGCGTCCAGGGGCGGATAGACACCGAGGGCGTGGGCCTCGCCGGACAGTACGATCTGGCCCTCCGTGATGTACCCGGTGAGATCCGGCACGGGATGGGTGATGTCCCCGGCCGGCATGGTGAGCAGCGGCAGCACGGTGACCGACCCCGGCCGGCCCCGGATCCTTCCGCAGCGTTCGTACAGCGAAGCGAGATCGCTGTAGAGGTAGCCGGGATACGCCCGCCGCGCCGGGATCTCGCCGCGGGCGGCGGACACCTCGCGCAGCGCCTCCGCGTAGGCCGTCATGTCGGTCATCACCACCAGGACGTGCCGGGCTTCGTCGAAGGCGAGGTGTTCCGCGATCGTGAGCGCCAGCCGCGGAGTGAGCAGCCGTTCGATCACCGGTTCGTCGGCGGTGTTGAGCAGCAGGACCAGTTCCCCGGAGGCGGAGCGCTCCGCCAGACCCTCACGGACGAAAGAGGCGTCGGGGTGGGTGAGTCCCATCCCGGCGAACACCACGCTGAACGCCTCGCCCGCGCAACTGGACTGTGCCGCGATCTGGACGGCCAGTTCGAGGTGCGGCAGCCCCGCGGCCGAGAAGACCGGCAGCTTCTGGCCCCGTACCAGGGTGGTGAGCACGTCGATGGCGCCCACCCCGGTCAGCACCGGCTCGGAAGGTGGTTCCCTGCGCACCGGGTTGATCGGCGTCCCGCCGACCGCCGCGTAGGTGGCGCCCAGGACCGGGGGACCACCGTCGGCCGGCTCACCACGGCCGTTGCAGATCCTGCCCAGCCAGCCGGTACCGACCGGAATGCGCAGCGGCGTTCCCGCGAAGGCGATGCGGGTGCCGGACGGATCCATGCCGGCCGTGTCCTCCAGGACCTGCACCACGGCGAGGTCGTGGTCCACTTCCAGCACCAGCCCGTGCCGCCGCTCGCCGGAGCCGAGGGTGATCCGGACGAACTCGTCCCACCCGACGCCGCTCACGCCGCCGACGACGAGGAGCGGGCCGCGCACCTCGCGGACGTCCGTGTACTCCACCTCGTACCCGGCCGTCACAGCGCCTCCCCGAGCCGTGCCAGAACCGTGTCCCGGGCGGCTTCCACCGCCGTCGTGTCCTCGGGGCCGGCTTCCTCACGGGCGCGCAGCAGCGGCGTGAAATCGACGGCTTCGACGGCGTCCGCCCGTGCACCCGAGTCGGCCAGTTCGCCGCAGCGTGCGACCACCGTCAGGACGGCTTCGGCCAGGGCGGCCGTCTTCGCGGGCGAGCAGTAGGAGTCCAGCGGCGACAGCGCATTCTGCTGCAGGACGCCCTCGCGCAGCAGGCGGCCGGCGAGCACGCTGACGCGCTCCTGCGGGGGCAGCGCGGCGACGCCGACCAGCTCGACCAGGTCGGCCAGCCGGTCCGCCTCGGTCAGGAGGGCGGCCACCCGGGTACGCCGCTGCGGCCAGTCCCGGTCGCCGGCCCTCTCGCGGGCAGCGGCGAGTGCGGCGACATCCCGGGAGAAGGAAGCGGACCACGAGAGCGCCGGATAGTGGCGGGCGTAGGCGAGGTCGCGGTCGAGGGACCACAGACACCGGACGAAGCGCTCCGTATGTGCGGTGACCGGTTCGGTGACATCACCGCCGGGCGGGGACACGGCGCCGATCACCGTGACCGATCCCGTGCGGCCGCCGAGGGTGCGTACAGCGGCGGCCCGCTCGTAGAAGGCGGCCAACTCGGAGGCGAGACGGGCGGGGTAGCCCTCCTCGGCCGGCAATTCGCCCATCCGGGAGGCGAATTCCCGCAGGGCCTCCGCCCACCGGGACGTCGAGTCGGCGATCAGCACCACGTCGAGGCCCATGTCCCGGAAGTACTCGGCGACCGTGGCGGCGGTGTGGATGCTCGCCTCGCGGGCCATCATCGGCATGTTGGAGGTGTTGGCGATGACCACCGTACGGTCGTGCAGCCGCCCGCCGGTGCGCGGATCCTCCAGCTCGGACAGCTCCGCGATCACATCGGCCATCTCGTTGCCGCGCTCCCCGCAGCCGACGTAGACGATCACATCGGCGTCGCACCATTTGGCGATCTGCTGAAGGAGCACGGTCTTGCCCGTGCCGAAGCTGCCGGGCACGGCGACGGTGCTGCCCAGCGCCATGGGGAACAGCAGGTCGATCGCCCGCTGCCCGGTGGTCAGCGGTTCCACCGCGCCGAGCCGCTCGCGCACCGGCCGAGGCTTGCGCACCGGCCACCGGGCGGACATCCGGATCTCCTTGCCCGCGACGACCGCCACGACCGTGCCCTCGTCGTACGAGCCCGCCGGGGCGATCCGCGTCACCGGACCGGAGCAGCCGGGTGGTACCAGCACGCCCAACGGGACCGGCAGGCCGATCTCGCCGAGTACTTCGCCCTCAGCGGCCTGCCCGCCCTCGGGCACGGACGGCGTGAACGACCAGGTGCGCTCCTCCGGCATGCCCGTGTGCCCCGCCGTCAGCCGGTCGCCGGCGTGCGCCAACGGCCTGAGCAGACCGTCGAAGACCCCGCCGAGAAGCCCGGGCCCCAGCCGCACCGAGAGCGGCCCGCCCTGCGGACGTGCCGGGCCGCCCGGGGCCAGACCACCCGTGTACTCGTAGGCCTGGGCGGTGACCACGTCCCCTCTGATGGACACGACCTCCGCGGGGACGGCGGCCTCCCCGAGCAGCACGACGTCGTGCATGGCCGTGCCGCCGGTGTAGGTCAGTTCGACGAGCGGTCCGGCGACGCGCAGGATCCGCGGCGCTTCCACGGCGTCGTGCGGCGCCTTCACGGCGCCCACAGGGTCTCCGCCTCCGGGCCCGCGCGCTCCAGCGCACGCTCGGCCAGGGAGGTCAGGGTGAGATCGACCCGGCGGCCCGGGGCCTCGGCCAGCACTCCGCCGTCCGCGACGGCCGTGACCGACGCTCCGGGTCCGAGCAGGTCTCGTGCCCGCGCCTCCAGGCGGGCCCGCAGTGCCGCGTGGTCGGTGGGGGCGTGCAGGACGCCGTCGATGACACGCCGGCGGAGGTCCTCGTACACCTCTTTCCGGGCCTGGAGTTCGAGTGCGTACGCGCGCCGGCGGGCCCGTACGACTTCGCCTGCCGCGAAGGCGGCACCGTCCGCCCGGCCCTGGCGGCGGGCCCGCTCCAGGGTCGCCGCGGCCTTGTCGCTGCCGGACGCGAGGGTACGACGGGCGTCCTCGGCAGCCTCGGCGAGCAGGGAGTCGGCCGCCTCGTGTGCCACACGCAGGAGCTCGGCCCGTGCCGGTTCCAGCGTGTCGGCCCACTCCGTGCCCGTGGCGGTCATGAAGGCATCACCGCCACCAGCGGCTCGGTGCTGTCGATCCCGGGCCCCAGCGCTGCCGCCGCGGCGGGAGTGACGATGACCAGCGCGACGTCCCCGGAGAGCTCCCTCCAGGCCCTGCGGATGTCCTCCGGCCGTTCAGCCGGATGTACGTCCACCCCGGCGAGGGCAAGGCCGGCCACTTTGACCTGTTCGCCGATGGCGGCCACCGTACCCATGGTCAGGCCTGTCCGATCAGCAGGATCGCGACCACCAGGCCGTACACCGCGATGCCCTCGGCCAGCCCGACGATAACGATGGCCCGGCCGAAGAGTTCGGGCCGCTCACCCAGCGCGGCGAGCGCGGCCGCCCCGGTGTAGGCGACGGCGAGGGCCGACCCGATCGACGCACCGGCCACCGCGATGGCGGCCGAGTACAGCGCGGCCGAGTTCGGCCCGGCCGGCTCGCCGCTCTGCTGTACGGGAGCACCCTGCGCGGCGCCGTTGAGCCCGGTGACCAGCAGCGCGACGGCGCCTGCCAGGAGCAGCAGGTTCGAGGCGAGCAGCCATCGCACGGCTGATTTCGGCCGCCGCCGGGCCAGCAGACGAACGGCCCAGAGAGCGAATGCCAGCAGGGGAAGGACGATCAGCCATGCGATCACGAGGTCACCTCCGCGTCGGCGGCCGTGCGAACGTGCCAGGGACGGAACGGTCGCCCCTCGGTCTCGAAAACCCGTGAGAAGATCTCGTAGAACTCCAGCCGCAGTGCCTGTACCGCGGCGACCAGGGCCTCCAGCGCGACGGCAGCGGCGGTTCCTGCCACGAACACCACGACCGCGGCGAGCAGGTACCCCGGACCGCGGTCCGCGAGCCCCGCGGTGCCCCGCCACACCAGGTCCGCCAGCGCGGCATGGGTGAGACCGAACGCGGCGAGCCGGGCGAACGACAGGGTGTTCGTCCCGGTCCGCACCACGACGTCGAAGAGCCGGACGCCGGTCTCGGCCGCCCCGGCCGCCCCGCCGGCCGTGCCCTGGAACAGCCCCACGCCCGCCAGCGCCAGCCCGGCAGCCGCGAGCACGGCCCCGGCGACGACAACCGGGCAGTGGTGCAGATACAGCCCCCAGCAGCCCAGGCCGAGGCCGAGCAACAGCGCGAGCCCCGCGGAGCCCGAGGCCGCGTACAGGGCGCGGCCCGGTCCGTCCTCACGCCAGCGGTTGACGGTACCCGCGGCCAGGGCGAGCGTCAGCAGCACCGCGCCGATGCCGATCGAGACAGCCAGCAGCCGCTCCGGCTCGTCCAGCGGGTTCAGCCACAGGACGGGCAGCAGCCCGGTGGGGCCGAAGAATTCGCCGTAGGCGAAGCCCGCCAGCATTCCGGCTGCCCCCGCCCCGGCGAGGAAGGGCCACAGCCGCCGCCATCGCGCGAGTTTCCGCGGGCGGCCGAGCCGCAGCGTCAGCGCGGCGAGCAGCAGCAGTCCACCGTGCCCGACATCGCCGAACATCAGGCCGAACATCGCGACGTAGACGATTCCGGCCGGCCAGGAAGGGTCGAAGTCCTTGTACGGCACCGTGCCGAACGTCGTCACGAGCGGAGTGAACCCGCCGGCCGGCCGCTGCGCGCCACGCAGGAGGGTGGGTGGATCGACGCCCCTCGGCGCACCCAGGGGTACCAGCGCGCCGCCGATGGGAGCCAGCCGCTGTCCGAGCCGCGACACCTCCGCCGCCGGACACCATCCGGCCAGCGCGGCGACCTCCCCGCGTCGCACCGCGCTGTACAGCCGCTCCTCCAGCTGTGCCTCGCCCGCCAGCAACTCCACCCGGCCTTCGCGTTCCAGCGCATCGAGGTCGGGCGCCGCGGCCGCCAGCACGGGCTCCCTCCCCGGTGTCCGTATCCGCTGAAGCCGTCTGCCCGCCGGGCCGGGCCCCATTTCTTCGAGGCGTTCCAGCTCGACGCAGCCCGCGTCGGCGACCCGTACCAGGGTCTCCCGCAGAGCCGCGTACGGCGCGACGACCGCCACCCGTCGCATACGCACCGGTGTGAGGGCCTCAGACGATGGCATCGAGCACCTCCAGCGACCCTCCGCCGCGTGCTGCCAGCTCCAGCCCGGCCCGTACGCGCCAGGCATCCGCGGACAGTACGGCCACAGCCCCCACCACGGGGGCGGGGCCGTGACGCGGGATGCGCAGCAGGCCGGCACCGTCGTCCGCCAGCACCTGCCACCAGCGTGCCTCCGCCTGCCACAGCTCGTGCGGGTCGGCGATGCCGTCCACGGCCCAGCGTGCGGTCGCCGGCAGACGACGCCGGAAGTCACCGAAGTCAGTCGCGTCCACGGCCCGGGAGCCCAGCAGCCGTACCGCGTGCGTCCGCGCCGGTCCGGGGAGCGGGCGCCCGCACACGTAGTGCTCGCGCGCCGTCAGCAGGGCCGCCCGGCCGACGGCCCAGCGCCGCGCGGGCCCCACGGTCCTGCAGACCTGGTCGGCGGCCGCCATCCGCAGGGTGGTGAGCACTGCCCGGGGGGTGTCCGCGCCAGGGTCGCCCCAGGGCGAGGAGGCGAGGGCCGAGCGGAGTTCCGCCGGGGTCCCGGCGTGTTGGAGACGACGCCATGCCGTGCCCAGCGTGCCGAGCCGGTAGGGCGCCGGCTCCGGCGCCCCGGAGAACGAGCGCAGGCGGGCCTCGACGTTCGCGATCTCGAACCCGGCTGCCAGCGGCCGGAGCAGATCCGCTCCCGAGCGCGGCAGCCAGCCGGCCAGCACTCTCAGCTGCCACAGCAGGGTCGCGGACACCGCCCGCTGAACATCGGCGAGCTCCGACTCGGCATGCAGGCGTCTGCCGTACGGCGTCGTGGCCAGGGATCGCAGCGCCTCGCCCAGTGTGGCGCACGCCGCCGGCTCCCGGCCGGCGTAGGCACCGGCGCACAGGGAGACCAGAGCCCTCGCCCGGATCACTCCCGCGACCCACCCGGCGCCCACCGGGCCCTCCCCACATCGGACAGTTCACTGAAGGCGTCGTCGACCACGCGGTCGGCCAGAACGGGCAGCCGGGCATCCGCCCTGCGGCGCAACGCTTCGGCGGCGTGTACCCCGGAGGCCATGATCTGCGCCGCTTCCGCCCGCGCTGCCCGTCGAGCGGGCGCCTCGGCCAGCTCCCGCGCCTGCCGTGCCCCGGCCTCGGCCGCAGCCACGATCTCCGCCGCCCGGACCGCGGCCCGGTGACGGATGCCCTCGGCCTCCCGGACCGCCTCGGCGCGGATCTCCGCCGCCTCCGCCTGAACTTCCGCAAGCCCGGCCAGCAGCGGATCCAGCTCGGCTGAGAGTTCCGCCTCACGGTCGGCGGGGACGCCCGTATCGGCCGGGCCCGGGGTGCCCCAGGGGCGGAATCGTGCCAGGAAGTCCCAGAACCTCACCACGAGAGCCCTCCTGCCGTCGGGTGTTCTCTCCAGTCTCGCCACCCACGGGCGACCTGTCTCTTCGGGACGAGCCGCCCGCCCGCCCCCTACGAATTGCCGGGGAGGTGTGCGCGGTGAATGCGGGGCCTCGTTCGGCATGGCGAGGACGGGCCGGGCACGGGGTCGGGCTTCCCATTCGCCGACTCGCCTTCGGCCTCAGGCGCAGGTGGCTGCGTTGGCATCTCCCGGTGTGTTGCGATCTCGCCGTCGAATCGCCGCATCGCGGGCAGGGTCAAACGCCTCGGTGCTGGGGGTGAGCATCGCTGCGGCGGCTGCGGCCACCCCCAGCGCGGAGGCGCCGACGGGATCCTCTCCGGCGACTCGGCGGACGGGTGCGAACGCTGGTTCGACCAAATGCGCTACGGACAGTACGTGGACGACATTGCTGTGAACGGCCGGGGGGCAGGCACCCCAGGCCCTCGACCTCCTCCAGGAGGCCGTACTCGCCACCGACGCCCTCATACCTGAATGACCAAGGCGTGGGCCGCGTGCGCCATGGTGATACTCGGCTTCGGTGGTCCGCCGCGCGTTTCCACCGCCTCGGTCCACAGCGGCTGACAGCCGTGCACCGCACGATCAGGACCCACGAGAACGGGTCGGGCCGTTTCCGTCGACCGGTGCGTGCGGGCCGATTTCGTCCCGGGGGCCAGGAGGCTCCTCAAGGACGCTCCAGGCGACCGGGCCGAGCAGATCCGCCACCCTCCGGAAGACGTCCATCAGCAGATCGTCCACTGTCAGCATGCCCACGACACGTTGTCCGTCGAGGACGGGAAGGCGCCGGACGCTGCTGTTGCGGAACGTCTCGTAGGCGGTGTGGATGTCGCTGGCAAGGGCGACGGTCACAACCGGGGTGGTCATGATCTTCCTTACCGGTTCGTCGAGATCGAGCCCCGCGGCCACCGCGCGCACCGCGATGTCACGATCGGTGACGATGCCGTGAAGTCCTTCACCCTCCGTCACAACCAGACAGCCGACGCCATAGACGTCCATGCGGCGGGCCGCCTCGCCGATGGTCGTCGTGGCGTTGACGGACACTGCGGGCGCGGACATGGATGCGGACACGCTCATTGTCCGGCTCCTTCCCACTGGCTCCGTATCGTTCATCCTAGGTCGGGTTACAGGACCCCGGCGAGGGCCGAGCGGGCCTCCACGGTGGGACCGAATGGCCCTGTACTCCTCACTTCCAAGGCTGCCGATCGACGTTGCTCGTCAAGCGTCGGAGTCGCACCGGTGATGCTGCTCGGTTCTCGGGCGGTCCGACCGAGGGGGATCGATGAGGGCGATCTTCTGGGAACGTGTGGAGCGGCGGAACTGTCCGACCATCACCGGCCGACGCTTCCGGGGCCTTGGGCGAGCCGGCCGGGAAAGCGTCGAGGTCGTGCACGTCGCTCGGTGCCCGGTCCCGCTTGGGACCGCGCCGCCCGCCCACGCCCCGCGGCGGCCAGGGGCACGTCAACGCCATTGCCCGTCGTGGCGCGGCCACCGACCCCGTCAGACGGCTGTCAGGGAGCCGGGGAGCTGGGCCAGTACGTCTTCGGCATGGGTGACGACGGGCATGCCGGCCGCGCCGGTCGCCGGCGGTGTCTTGTGGAAGCCGTGGTAGGTCATCGTCCCGCCGGACAGGAACGCCGTCTCCCAGCCGCCCTGGCGCAGCACGCAGTAGGCGGTGTAGCTGCGGAAGCCGGAGCGACAGTACATGTAGACACGGCGGTCGCGGGGGATCTCGGACAGCCGCTCGCGCAGCTCGGTGTACGGGATGAGGACGAAAAACTCGGCCTGGGTACGGGTGTCGAGGATCAGGGCCCGTTCGGCGCACTCGGGGAACTCCTCCGGGTACCAGAGGTGGATGTCGCCGCGCAGCAGGTTCGCGACGAGGAAGCCGACCATGTTGACCGGGTCCTTCGCCGATCTGTAGGAGAGTTCGAGGTGTTCGAGGTCGTAGACGCTCATCCCGGCGCGCTGCGCGACCGCGAGGACGTCGATGCGTTTGTCGACTCCGTCCCGGCCCAGCACCTGCGCGCCGAGCAGCCTGCCTTCGGCGGGGTCGAAGAGGACCTTCATGAACAGTGCTGCGGTGCCGGGGTAGTAGGCGGCGTGGCCGCTGGGGTGGGCGTACACCTTGCGGTAAGGGATAACGGACCGGCCCCAGTGGCAGCGTCGCGGGTCCTCCAGGAGCCCGCCTCCCCGGTCGCGGGTGCATCGTCCTCGAACCGGAACGCTCCTGCGGCCTTCACCCGGGCAGCTCGCGCGGCCTCCGCGGGGGGTACCCCCTGCCCGGTCAGATGGCACATCTCCTCCAGACGGGCGATGTTCTCCGGGAGCCAGCGCCGATGCTTGCCCGCGACGCGGACAGCGGGCCCGATCGCATAACGCCGCTCCCACGAACGCAGCGTCCCGCTGCCACTCCGAGACGCTGCGCCACGGCTCCCGTACTCATGCCGACCACAGGCGGTGTCAGGGGCTGCTCTTCGACTTTCACGGGTTCAGCTGCCAGATGGACGCGTTGAGGACGGTTGCGAAGGCCACCCACAACAGGTAGGGGACGAGCAGGAGCGCAGCGGTCCGGCTCAGCCGCCGGAACAGGACAACCGTGGTGGCGAGCGCGGCCAGCAGCAGGACGATGTCCAGAAGGGCGAGCCCGAACTGCCGGGCCGCGAAGAACAGCGGGGTCCAGGCCAGATTGAGGGTGAGCTGCACCGACCACCACATGTGGGCCCGGCGCACGCGCAGACGATCCGGTTGGCGCCCGACCAGCCAGGCCGCAACCGCCATCATCCCGTACAGCACGGTCCAGACGGGCCCGAACAGCCAGGCCGGCGGGGCCCAGCCGGGCCGGACCAGCGCCGCATAGACCTCACCCGCATCGGCGGAGGCAAGTGCTCCCAGTGCCGCGACGCCGTAACTCACGGCGAGGAAGCCCGCGAGGGCCCACCACTGCCTCGATCCGTGCGGGCGGGCCGGGGCAGGCATCGGTGCTGGTGTCGCGGAGTGTGCCACGGCTGTCTCCCGGTGTACTCGATGACTTCCGACGTGCAGCGAGACCTGCGTCCGCCGCGGGCCGGCAGCTCTTCCGCGCGGACACAGCTTCGTTGCTGCCTGCCTCCTCTTCTCCTGCCGCGCCGCTGCCGGATGCGCCAGCCGGGACCGTCCGACAGCGGTGCGGTCGGGCATCACCACCCCCGTGTACCCGGCGGGCCTTTGAAAGGCCCGTTGATCTCGGAAGTGATCCAGCCCCCGTAGAAGTCTCCCGGCTGCGCGACCACCTCCTCGTCCCCGACTCGGCAGTGATCCACTCGGGACGGGTAGAAGGCAAGGAACCCGGCGATGGCGGCGAATCCGGGGGAGGGGTTCTCGTAGCTCCGCCGCCAGACGAGGTCGTACCTTCTCCTCAACCGTCCGGCGCCGACCCCCCGACCATCCGACCGCACCTCGCACCGTTCGTGCACCTTGAATCCCTCCCCGCGAGATCAGAGCTTCGCGTGGTTGGCAACGGAAGCCGTCCTGTGCCACGGCTGCCCCGCCGGCTCACCCGCCATCTTCTCGACCTCGGGTCAGGCCATCAGGGCGGTCAGTTGCTGAGCGGCTCGTCGGGGGCCGTGCAGGCGTACGTGCCGCCGCAGTTCTTCGACGCCGCGCCCGGGGGCGTCCAGAAGTGCGGAGACCGCCTGGCCTGCTCTCTCGGGGTCCAGCCGGTGCGGGTCGAGGCACAGGCCCGCTCCGGACCTTTCGGCGTCGTGGGCGACGGAGAACTGATCGCTGGAGAAGGGCAGCACGAGGGCGGGCACACCGGCCGCCAGGCATTCGGTGAAGGAGTTGTTGCCTCCGTGGTGGACCATGGCGTCCACCTGCCGGAGCAGTGCCTGCTGCGGTACGGTCGCGGCCAACGCGACCCGGGGGCCTGCCAGACCCGCCAGTGCCTCGGCCTGGTCCCCGGCTGCGACGATCACCGAAGTGTCGGGGCGCTCGGCGAGAATGCCGCGTGTCACCGACTCCAGCACGTCCCGCCGGGCCGAGAGGAACGTCCCCAGTGCGACCAGCACCAGACGCCGGCCGGCCTGGCGCAGGCGGCTCACTTCGGAGTTCCAGAAGGGGCCCGGGTCGAGTGTGCCGGTGGGGGTGAGGTGTCCGGTGAATACGTAGTCCGGGCCTTCGGGGCGTGGGGGCAGCCAGTTCAACCGGGGATAGTTCAGCACGACGGCGTGTGGAGAGCACAGAGTGAACGCCCGGCTCGGTACGGGTCGGTGTGGCGCGTGGCGGGCGATGAACTGTCTCGCTCGTCGACCGTCTGTGGCGGAAAGCCAAGCAGAGCGCAGGCATCACAAGGAAGATCACCCCGCACTGGCTGCGCCACTTCTTCGCCTCGGCGGGACTGTCCAAGGGCGTACCGGTGACGGACATGGCCGAGTGGCTCGGGCACCGGGATCCACGCATCACCCACGAGACGTACGCGCACGTGATGCCGGACGCCCCGGGACGGCTGAGGGCCCTGATGGATTCGGTCTTCACACGCGAGACCGAGCTGAGCCTGCCGCTCGAGTTCGAGGCCGTGGTCCAAGCGGCCTGACGCCCGGTGGCGCCATCGCGATGCGCCGATCCGATCCGCCCATGAATGACCGAGTTCAACGCTGCGTAGTCAGCACCGAACCAGCACGGGAGAGGTTGCCAGGGGTGCTGACAAGGGCTTTCGGGTCAGCACCGAACCAGCACGGGAGCCACCACGGAGGGTGCAAAACGGGCTGATCCACGCGTTTGTGGCAGGCGTCGACCGGGGGTTCCGGAATCCTTCGAGGTGTCCAAGGCGGCGATGTGGTGGTTGGGGACACAAGGTGGCGCCTGAATGTGATGTCCCGCCACATACGCTGCCGACCTGCGGGCTTCTACGGTATGGCCACACCAAACGTCCCCGCAGACCCCGGAAGTGGTGCACATGACCTCCCCCGCAACAACCGCACCATCGTCAACCGGAATCCGCCGAGTCGTCGCAGCGAGCCTGATCGGCACCACCATCGAGTGGTACGACTTCTTCCTCTACGGATCCGCCGCGGCCCTCGTTTTCAACCAGCTCTTCTTCCCCACCACCGACCCCATGGTGGGTACCCTCCTCGCGTTCCTCACCTACGCGATCGGCTTTGGCGCGCGTCCCCTGGGCGGAGTCGTCTTCGGGCACTACGGCGACAAGATCGGCCGTAAGAAGCTGCTGGTCCTCAGTCTGTTGTTGATGGGCGGCGCCACCTTCGCGATGGGCCTGCTGCCCACCCACGCCTCCATCGGCGTCGGCGCTCCGATCCTCCTCACGCTCCTCCGTCTGATCCAGGGCTTCGCGCTTGGCGGAGAATGGGGCGGCGCGGTCCTGATCGTCTCCGAGCACGGCGACGACAAGAACCGCGGCTTCTGGGCCTCCTGGCCGCAGGCCGGCGCACCGGGCGGCAACCTGCTCGCCACGGGAGTCCTCGCCCTGTTGGCCGCCTTCCAGTCGGACGAGGCATTCCTCGCCTGGGGCTGGCGCATCCCCTTCCTGCTCTCCGGGCTGCTCGTCGTCATCGGCCTGTGGATCCGCGTGTCGGTCTCCGAATCCCCGGTCTTCCTCGAAGCCCGGGCCAAGGCCGAAGCCCAGGCCGCCGTGGGCGTCAAGGAGAAGGCGCCGGTTGCCGAGGTCTTCCGCACGAACTGGCGCGGAGTGCTCACCGCCATCGGCACCCGGCTCGGTGAGAACATCGCCTACTACATTCTCACCGCCTTCCTCCTCGTGTACGTCACCACTCACCTCGGACTCTCCAAGAGCATCGCCCTGAACGCCGTGCTGATCGGCTCCGCGGTCCACTTCGTCACCATCCCGGCCTGGGGGGCCCTTTCCGACCGGATCGGCCGTCGATCGGTCACCCTGATCGGAGCGCTCGGCATGGCCGGTTGGGCGTTCGCCTTCTTCGCCCTGCTGGACACCAAGTCCGCCGGCGTGATCACTCTCGCGGTCACCATCGGTCTGCTCCTGCACGGCGCGATGTACGGGCCGCAGGCCGCCTTCATCTCCGAGATGTTCGACACCAAGGTCCGTTACTCCGGCGCCGCCATGGGCTCCCAGCTCGCCTCGATCATCGGAGGTGCCCTCGCCCCGATCATCGCGGTGGCGCTGCTCCATGACTACGGCTCCGCTATGCCGGTGTCGCTCTACCTGGGCGCGGCGGTCCTGATCACCGCGGTCACCGTGGTGATCGCCAAGGAGACGAGCGGCCGTAGCCTGGCCCAAGAGGACAACCCGGCCGGTACGCTCCCCGCTCAGGAGCGCGTCAGCGGGGACCCGATCCAGACCATCGGCTGACACCCCACGACTTCCGACCCGCTGCCCGCCCCACCGCCGCCGCCCCACCACCGTCCTGCCGATGGCGCGGTACGGCGGGCAGCTCCACCCGGGCACGCGATCACCGGCCCGCCCGCCGCGTCACCCCATTCAGCACCACGGAGACGATCGCCCGATGCCTCATTCCACCGAACCGCAGGGAACCGGGCCCGCCTGGACCTCCTTGCGAGGCCTTCTCGACCTGCTGGACCGCGGTGCTCCGGCCGAGGACATCCGCGCACTGGCCGCCGGCGCCCGCGCCGCGAACCTGCCGGCCGGGGAGCACGCCGCGATCGAGGACGCCGTGAACGTGGCCCTCCGTGTCCGCCGGACCCTCGGTCAACACCGGCGACGGGAGGCCGAACTGGCCGCCCTGTTCGACACCGCCGGCGACCTGGCCGCGCTGCGCGACCTCGACGCGGTCCTGCGCGCCATCGTGCACCGCGCCAAACTCCTGCTCGGCACCGACGTCACTTACCTCTCGCTCAACGACGAGCAGGCCGGCGACACCTACATACGGGTGACCGACGGCTCGGTCTCGGCCGCCTTCCAACGGGTCCGTCTGGGTCTGGGCGAGGGCCTGGGCGGGCTGGTTGCCGAATGCGCCCGCCCCTACACCACCAACGACTACCAGGACGACCAGCAGTTCGTGCACACGACCGCCATCGACAGCGCTGTGCTCGACGAGGGGCTACGGGCCATCCTCGGCGTACCGCTACGCCTGGGCGCGGAAGTCATCGGCGTGCTGTACGCCGCGGACCGCACGCCACGTACCTTCACCCCCGACGAAGTGGCGCTGCTCTCCTCACTGGCCGACCACGCGGCCATCGCCATCGACAGCGCTCGCATGCTGGAGGAGACTCGCAACGCGCTCGACGAACTCAACACGGCCTCCCGGACCATCGAGGCCCACCACCAGGCGATGCGCCGGGCCGAAGAGGCCCACGACCGGCTCACCGACCTGGTACTGCGCGGCGGGGACCTGGCCGAGGTGGCCGCCGCGATCGGGACGGTGCTGCGCGGCGGAACGGTCATCCACGACGCCGAGGGCTCCGAACTCGCCCGCGCCGGAGCCGACCCCCAGCACACCGACACGGACGCGGTCGTTGCGTCCCGGGCGGACGGCCGGGCAGTCCCGCACGACGGCGTGTGGGTGTGCGCGGTCCTGGCGGGCCCTGAACTCCTCGGCAGCATCTCCCTCACCGGCCGGGCCGATCTGGAGGAGGCCGACCGCAGACTGTTCGAACGCGCGGCCGTGGTCACCGCGCTCCTGCTGATGCTGCGCCGCTCAGTGGCGGAGACCGAGGACCGGGTACGGGGCGAACTCCTGGGCGACCTCCTCACTCCGGGCGTCAGCGGCCCGACCTTGACGGCCAGGGCCCGCCGGCTTGGAGTCGACCTCGGCCGCCCCCACAGCGTGCTCGTCCTCCAGGGGGACCAGGCGTCCCGGCAGCAACTGCTCGCGGCTACGGCCCGAACCGCAGCCGCGCACAGCGGACTGGCCGGACTCCACCAGGATCACGTGGTCCTCATGTGTCCCGGTGACGGGCCGAGCACGTTCGCCAAGAGCCTGGCCCAACAGCTCAGCCAGTCCCTGGCCACCCCGATCACGGTCGGAGCTGCAGGCCCGGCCGCCGGGCCGCAGGAGCTCTCCGCCGCCCACGACGAGGCCGCGCGGTGCCTCGTCGCGCTGCGCGCGCTGGGCCACCAGGGGCAAGGGGCAGCCCTGACGGACCTCGGCTTCGTCGGGGTCCTGCTCGGCGACCGGACCGACCTGACCGGATACGTGGACCACATCCTCGGCCCGGTCCTGGCCTACGACGCCCGCCGCGGCACCGAACTGCTGCACACCCTGCGCGTCTACTTTGCCGCGGGCATGAGCCAGGCGAGGGCCTCCGAAGCACTCCACCTCCACGTCAACACAGTGGTCCAGCGCCTCGACCGGATCGGCCGGCTGCTCGGCCGGGACTGGCAGGACCCAGCTCGTTCCCTGGAGATCCAGCTCGCCCTGCGCGTCCACGAGGTGTCACCCGCCGGCGAGGGCTGATCGGTGCCGGCCGGTAGCCGATGCCAGGTCGCGAACACCCACGAGCACGGGATGGATCGCGGAGGTCTGCCGCATCCATGTCCGCCACCGCCGCGCACTACGGTCACGGTAGTCCCCGTTCGTCTTCCCCCTCCCCCCATCCCCCGCACAGCACTGGAGGCTCTCCATGAGTCCCGAACCCCGTCCGGCAGGCAGCCGAGCGCGCCGCCGCGTCCGTTCTCGCCCTTGCCGTCGTCCTGCTCCTCTCAGGGGAGCCATGCCGAAGTCGCCCCGGTCGCCGCCACGACCGGGGAACTGGAGTCCCGTTCCGCCGACCAGGTCTTCAGCGACGGGATCTCCCTCGGGCGGCGATCGCCCCGCGCCCGGGGCCCCTCGTACCGTGTGGAGTGCATCTGCGATCGCCCTCCGGGGGCATCACAGTGGGCAGCCGGTAGACCGTTGCGATGGGTCTTCGTTCACCAGCCGACGATGCGGACGACGAAGAAGGCGGCCACCATCACCGCCCCGAAGGCGATGAGGCCCAGAAAGGCCCAGGGATGCTCCCACAGCCCTCCGTCCGGACGCTCCTGGTGAGCAGAGGCTATCGAGCCCTCCACCTCCGGTGTCTCTTCCGGCGGTACCTTCGGTATGGACATGATTCCTCCCGTGGCTGTCAGTTCAGTTGGGTCGAGCGGACGGTGTCGCCGATCCCACCCGCTGTGGAGCGGCCGAGATCCGAGGTGTCGAGGGATCCTCAAGGCGCCCGAGAAGATCGTCGACAAGCGCGTGCACCTCGAGGGCGGGGTCGGCGCCCTGCTGAAGGGGTGGCGGGCTGCCCACTATGGCGCGAGAAGCGAAGCTGGTATCCAGATGCCGAAGCCGAGCGTCCACTACGGCGACGCGCCGCTTGCGAACCTCTCGTGCCAGGACGCCGAGCCAGCATGCCAAGGCCGACTTCGAAGCCGCGACAGGAAGCCGCCATCACGGACCGCGGATACGGCACCTCTCAGGACGGCCATCGGGCACAGGGCATTGACGGTCATCAGATGCTCGGCGGCGGCGTTCGGAACCTCGGCGGCCGGCCCGAAGCCCGCGACCCCGACGGTCACGAGGACACCGTCGAGGCGGCCGAGCGCGGACAGCGCCCAAGGACCCGCTTCGGCGCAGGCATCGAGGTCGTAGGCGTCCAGCACGTGGGTGGGGCAGCCCGTCAGTGCGGCCAGCTCCGAAAGGCCCCGCTCATTTCGCCCGGCGAGCGCGAGGCGGGCGCCACGGCCGAGCAGCTCCCATGCCGCCAGGCGGCCCACCTCTCCGGTCGCGCCGACCAGCAACAGCCGTGCCTCGGACTCACAAGTGATCATCTTGGCGCTCCAGGAGTCGAATGGGCCCTGAGTGTGAGGCGTCGATCCGAGGACGGGAGACCGCTGCCTCTCCGCAGGTCGTGACACAGGGCCATCAGGAAGCTGAAGACGCACGGGCAACTCGTGGCGTCGGAGCATGAGCCCTCCAAGCGGAGGTCAAGGTCCAGCTCCGAGGTAATCAGCTTGACCACCACCGGCCTACACGACAACTTGCAGTGTTTGTGCATCGAATTGCCCGCTTCGCGAAGCCGTGTGGGGATTGCGGCGACCCGGTTCCCCGCGTGCCCGGGGTTCGAGGAGCCAGGTGACGGCGGGGTGGTCCAGTCGCGGGCCGAGCGCGCACTCGAGGCTGGGGTGGAACTGGGCGAGCAGGCCGCATATTCGGTTGCTGGCGCGGGTGGCCTTGGCGGCGAGGCCCTGGTCGAAGCCGGGTCAGCACCGTGATCTCGGCGGTGATCTCGTCGGTCAGCTCCAGCGAGCGCAGGGACGTGCGGCATGGTGCGGGCGGCGTCCGCGATGACCGGGCGTCCTTCGCATTGGTTTGCGCCTCGCCCGGATAGAGATCGGCGATCCGCCGCATCGCTAGTCCGGGCAGGTAGGCGACTTCGCAGCCCGCGTTCCGGGCGACGGGCAACGGCAGAGCTCTGACCGATGCGGGCGGTCCACGATCACCAGCACGGTGGCGAACTTGGCCTTGAGCTTGACGAAGACGGCCCGCAGTTCCGGATTGCTGTTGGGCATCGGCTTGTCGAAGACCTTCTTGTCGCTGGGGTAAATGCTCCGGTGCGGGGGTTGCGTTGAGTCCGTTCGTGTCCGAGGCCCTTCTGGGCGCGTCGAAATCCCTTGGGCTGCTGCTGACCACAGCGGGCGGGCGGGTCTACTGAATGCGTTGTTGGATTCCCCGGCGGGTGGGCGGGAGTGCGGGCGGGGCAGAGTGGCCGGCAGGAACGCGTCGAAGGGTGGTGTGCTGGTGGAGTGGGACTGGTGGACGGTGGAGTTCGGAGACGTGCACGCGGGCGCGGCGGGCGTCCTGATCGGCGGTGTTGAGCCGGGTCCGGTGTACTTCGACATCGGGAGCGGCCCGGACGTGCCGTCGACGATGCACTGGACGGCCTACGACGGCCGCTCGCGTCGACCGCGCGCCGAGGCCTTCCGTGCGGTGTGCGCGTGCGGCTGGCGCGGGGCCGCCGAGTACCCGCTGGACTGGGCGACGGTCGGCGACCGCCCCTTGTACGAGGCGGACCTCGACCTCACCGGACCACTCTCGGACTGGACCGCCCGTCTGTGTCTCGTTCGCGACAAGGCGGTGCCGCTGCCCGAACCGCTGGCCGCGCTGCGCGCCGTGGGAGTGGTGGAGCGGATCGCCGCCCGGGTCGGGCGGGAGGCCGCCGCCGCTGTCCGCGACGACGGCATGTCCACTGAAGCGGTGGCCGTCGCGCTGGGCACCACCCGCCCCAAAACCCTCGTCATGCTTCTGACCGCGCAGGACAGATGACGGCAACGCTGCGCACTGTCTCTACCACTGGGACCGGCCCGGCATACGGAGTCGTGAGCACCGCCGAAAAGGTGATCACGTGGCCGGGCCGTTGCCGACGTGGAGTTCGTTCACCCACTCCCGAGCCGCCGCGAGATTCGGGGCTGGCCGACGGGTTCGTGATCGAAGCCGTCCCATTCCTCCAGGACGCGCGGCTCGTCGGGGCAGGGGTGGCCGGCGCCGCCCTGCACGGGCCGGTGGCGCCGGTGGATGTCCAGCGGCGGGCGGCGGTGCTTGGCCATGTGCTCGATGGTCTCAGGCCGCGACCGTGGTCGGACGCGCGGCGGTGAGATCCCTCGCCCGGTTCCGCAGGTCGTTGACCGCGGTGGTCTTGTACGGGCGGGCCGCGTGCAGCAGTGTGTTGAGCCGAGAGGTCACCAGGGTGGAGTCGATTCTGGCCGCGTCGTCGAGCGCCTGCTGGGCGGGGTGGGCTCCGCGTTCGGCCTCGCCCTCGTCGAAGAGCGCGGCGGCGAGCCCGATGCGGTCCATGACGCGTACCCGGTCGAAGCCGGGCTTGTGCAAGGCGTGGATCAGCCGCTGAGGACCAGGGAACGGCGCACACAGGCTCGGTCGGGGTTCTGCTGGAGGACGGCAGCGAGCCGGGGCCGGCGCACTTCGACGTCGGCAGCGGCGCGCACATGCCGTCTCAGACGGCGTGGCACGCGTACGACGGCTGGTTCGGCCGCCCGAAGGCCGCCCTCCTGCGCGGTGCCTGCGTGTGCAGATGGCGCGGCGCCGCTGAATGTTCGCTCGACTGGACCGTGCTCGACGACCAGACGCCCCTGTACGAGGCCGACGTCGACCTGGCCGGGCCGATCACGGACTTCAAGGCCCACCTCACCGTGGTACGCGACGCCGCCGTTCCCCTCCCCGAACCTGTCACCACCCTGCTGACCGCCCTGACACAGAACCTGGAGACCGCGGCGGTGACGGATCTGCTCGTGACACTGAAGGCCCTCGCGGACCTGAGGTACCTGATCGCCGGAGTGGGTGCGGACGCGGCATCGGCGGTGCAGGCCGGCCGGATCCCGATGGAGACGGTCGCGACCGCGCTCTGTGCGAGCGAGACCGCCACCCGCCGGTACGCGAACAGCCATCGTCACCCCTGAGGGACGCCCACCGTCTGTCCGGCCGACGCGATCGCCCCATCTCTGAGCCGAGGCCACGGTCGCGGCCCCTACCAGGACCGGTGCCCGGCCGTTCTGGTTCCGGTGAAGTTCAGGCACTGTGCCATTCGGTAGGCGGGTGGGCGGTGAGATCGGCAGTCATGCGGATGGGACTGGAGACGCAGAAAGCGCAGGCCACGACTCAGGGCGTGATGCCGTGGTTCCCACCGACCGGGAACTCACTCTGCAGGCCTTGCGGAAGCTGGACCGGCCACTGCTGGCCTGGGCACCCGACTTTGAGGTCCACCGGTTCGACTCCGCCGCCTACTACGCCCAGTTTGCCGACGAGGTCCTGTCCCCACTGGAGCAGCAAATAGCCGCGCTCCCGCCGCGCCGGGAGTGGAAGCTGGAGCGGGTCTGGGCGTCGGACGCGGACTCCGACGACGCGCACGCCGACGAGTGCAAGGCGGCCAGCGCCACGATCGGCGGCCGCCGTCTGCACCCCCGTGAACTGGACACCTACGCCGCCCTCGCCTACGAGGCCGCCGGCCGGCCGAGGAGGACGACTTCAGCGCCCCCGACGACGGCACAGCCCTGGACGATCTCACCGGCGACCTCGAAACGGCCCTGGCGTGGGCGGCCGCCGACGTCTGCGTACTCCAGCAGTCCCTGACCACCCGTTCCAGGACGTTCTCCTCTATGGCGACAACGACCACGACAACCGCCCCGACCACCAGATTCCCTTTGCCCATGCCACGCTGCTGAAGCAGAAGGAGGACGTGTCCCTGACCCGCTGAGCTCGTTCTTCAACTTTCTGGTCGCCGCGAGTGTTGCCCGGTGGAACAAAATCGCGATGCGCACCGGCAGCAAGCCGGTCAAACTCGTGAGCATGACTGCGAAGATCACTCGTATCAACCCTGCGCAGCTGCATGAGACGCCCGGCTATCACCACATCACCGTGGTCGAGACCGGTCGTACGGCCTACCTCGCGGGGCAGTGCCCTCTCGATCGGAGTGGTTCCCTCGTCGGTTCCGGATCGCTCGAGGCGCAAGTCGACCAGGTTGTCGCAAACGCACTCGCTGCCTTGGCTGCCGTCGATTCCGAGCCGAAACATGTGGTGCGCTCGGTGATCTATGTGCGGAGCGACGACAGGGGCGTTCTGGGCTCCGCTTGGAGTCGGCTCACCGACTCAGCTCTGGGGCCGGCGTTCACCACCGCCAGCACACTGTTGGGTGTTGCACAACTAGGCTTCACGGGGCAGCTCATTGAAGTGGACCTCACCGTGGCGCTGCCCGACTGAGGCTCTTCGTCTCCAGGTATCGAACCGCGCCCACGGCGCAGGGAAGCGGGAGCCGGATTGGCGCGGGCGGCGGCCGAGGGCGGTGTGCTGGGTGCAGGGCCGCACCGTCGGAGACACGGCGCCGACGAGGGGTCGGTCCGGGAGGGCGCGCTCGCATCCCAGTCCAGCGGGTACTCGGCGACACCGCGCCATCCGCAGGCGCACGCTGCCCGGAGTGCGTCGGCGCCTGGCCGGCGGTGGCGGCCGTCGTAGGTCGACCAGTGCGTCGCGGTGGGCACGTTCGGGCCGTTCCCGACCTCGAAGTACACCGGGCCCGGTTCACCGCCGCCGATGAGGACATGGCCAGGCCTCACCGACTCATTGTCAGAGCGATGCTCCAGACTTTGCCCATGTCCCTCACCTCTTCCACAGTTCGGGCGTCATGGGCCCGGATTGATGCTTGGCTTCGCACACACGCTCCGGCCTCCGCCCGGCTTCTCGCTCCTCCTGCCAATCCCGACGAGGTCGAGAGGGTGCAAGTCGAGATGGCCGTTCGCTTCCCCGAAGACCTGCTGGAATCGCTGGGGTGTCATGACGGGCTCGTCAGCTGGGCCAACATCCTTCCGGAGCAGCCCCCGATACCTCTCGCCGAGATCGTCTCCTTTTGGCGCATGTCCGTGGAGATCGCAGGGGACGACCCGGACCTCTGCGAACCGCACGAGGAGGGCGGCGAGCCTTGGTGGCATCCGCAGTGGATCCCGTGGGCCCAGAGTGACGGGGACTCGCAGGTGATCGACATGCGCGAGGGCCCACAGCAAGGCCGGGTAGGAAGCGCGGCTCATGATGAAACGGCGTCTTTCGCCGACGGATGGCCGTCGCTTTCCGCCTACCTGAACGATGTAGCGGACGTACTCGACCACGGGGGCACGGTCGGCCCGTGGGCACCGTTCCTGACCACTGACGGCGAACTGTGGTGGTCCTCCGAGGGCGAGACCGAACTGAACGGACTCTCTCTCGCGCCCGCCCCGACGTCTCAGGGGGGATGAACAGTTGATATCCCCTGGGAAGCAACCCGGGCACCGCCGACTGTCGCCCCGGTGCCCTCCGGCATAGCCCGAGATTTCTTCCTCGAGATCTTCGCCATCCTGCGCTCGGACGCCATGCGCCTACGGGCCCGGTATCGGAGGATTCGGGGACGGGCCCACGGGGCTCCCGCTCAGAGGCGACGTTGCGTGAGGGCCACCATGAGCCACACGGAGCCCTGTTCATGCGTGGCCGAGCTGCGCAGCCAGGGCTTCGGCAGCGGGTACGGACGCGGCGTGGCGGTGGGCGACCGGTTCAGGTCCGGTCCCTCCCGGTGATGTCGGGCGGGGTCGGTGGTCGCGTGCATTGGCGGAGGCTCCGGACCCGGAGCAGGTGCGGGCGGCGTTGCGGGGCCCGATGGGTGCGGGGTGGCGGCGGATTGACTGACGGAGGCCTTGGGGGTGCCGCTGCCGCTGCCGCGGCTGTGCCCGGCGCGGTCGGCGAGTGGCATCACGCCGGCGATGTCTGCTGCGCTTCACGAGACCAGGACCAGCTCCGTACGGGCCCGGTGGAGAAACTCGGCGACGGGCTTCTCCCGGCCGCCAGGGGGCGATGGTCGTGGTGATGTCGGCGACGTAGCCGCGGACCCGGGCGGAGGTTCCTGAACAGCGGTGATGCGCTGACCGCTTGAGCCTGCCATTGTCGGCCAACAGGCCGCCGACGCGTCCGGGTGACGTAGTCGGCACAGACTGCTATCTGCTATCTGCTATCTGCCATCGGTGAACACCGTCCCGATGGGGGCGCAACAGTCATTACCGTTCAGTCCCATGACGACGGTCACCACCCGTACGGTCGAGTATCCGGCCGACAACCTGACGATGATCGGATACCTCGCGCTCCCGGCCGGCGCCGAGCCTCGGCCCGCCGTCCTGATCGGACCCGAGGGGGTGGGGCTCAGCGACGTCGAGCGCCGCCGGGCCGAGGCTCTGGCCGAGCTGGGGTACGTGGCGCTGGCCTTCGACCTCCACGGCGGACGCTACTTGGAAGACCCAGAGGAAATGTTGGCCCGGTGCATGCCGCTGCTCGCCGACCCTGACCGGATGCGAGACATCGGTCACGCAGCGCTCGACGTGTTGCGCGCCGAACCACGGGCCGACCTCGACCGGACCGCCGCCGTCGGCTACGGCACCGGGGGCGCAGTCGCACTCGAGCTCGGTCGCGATGGCGTCGACCTGCGTGCGATTGGGACGGTCAACGCACTGACGACGGGCCGACCGGGCGAGGCGGCACGCATTCGCTGCCCGGTGTGGGCCGGGGTCGGTTCGGAAGACCTGATCATGCCGCCCGCGCAACGGGTCGCGTTCACCGAAGAGATGCAGGCCGCGGGCATCGACTGGCGCCTCACGGTCTACGGGGGAGCCCTTCACGCCTTCCACCACCCACCGGTCGACCACACCGTGCCTCCCGGCGTCGGCTACCACCCACGGCACGCACAGCGAGCCTGGCGTGACATCGTCGCCCTGCTCGCCGAGTGTCTGCCGATCACGGATTGATCCGATCGGCTCCTGATGCTCACTCCTGCCCGTTGTCGCCCTCGTCCAGTTCGGGCGCGTCCGGGTCTCGCAACGGCCGCCGGGCGCCGTCGGCCGGGGTGGAGGCGGTTACGCAGTAGCGGCCGAGCAGGTGCAGGTTACGGTGCTTGAGCGGGGACAGGCCTTCCTCCCGCCCGCACCACAGCCCTCGCCGGACGGCGACCCGCACCGAACGGCGGATCATCAACGTCCGTCTCACCCGCTGGTGAGGACCGGCCCGCATCGCCGGATTGCTGAACGTGCCCGCCTCCACCCTTCACCGTGTCCTGGTCCGCTACCGGATCGCCCGCCTGACACATCTGGACAGGACCACCAGCCGCGTCATACGCCGCTACCAACGCGAACGCCCAGGCGAGCTGGTCCACGTCGACATCAAAAAGCTCGCGAACATCCCCGATGGCGGGGGCCACAGGGTGCTGGGCCGACCGGCGGGCCGCAAGACCAAGTCCGGCGTCGGCTACCAGTACATCCACACCGCGGTCGACGACCACCCCCGCCCCGCCTACAGCGAGATCCACGCCGACGAGAAGAAGGAAACCGCCACCGCGTTCTGGAGCAGGGCCCATGCCTACTACGCCAGCGTCGGGATCACCGTCGAACGCGTCCTGACCGACAACGGTTCCTGCTGCAAATCCCACACCTGGCGCGATGCCCTGGCAGCGGCCGGGATCACCCACAAGCGAACCCGGCCCTACCGCCCCCAGACCAACGGCAAGGTCGAGCGCCTCAACCGCACCCTGCTCGACGAATGGGCCTACGCCCGCCCCTACCGATCAGCGCAGGAACGACGTAAAGCGTTCCCCAGTGGCTGCACTCCTACAATCGCCACCGCGGACACACCGCGCTCGCAGGCAAACCACCCGCCAGCCGCGTCCCCAGCCTCACTGGGCAATAAACCTAGTCGTCGATCCCTAGGTCAGAGCGCATGGCCACTTTCAGCGATCCCAGGTGGATCCAGACCTCCTGGTGGAGTTCATCTTCCAGGGAGCCGAGTTCTTCCAGGTACGCGGAGGGTTCCGCACCGTACCGCTTGAGCTTGCCGTACGCAGCGTTCATGTGGCTCTTGGCTGTGTTCGATGCTTGCAACACTGCACCCGGAACGATCATCTGAGACTCTGCGTAGATGTCCCGGTAGGAGAGCCTGGCCGTCTCCAAGTTCCCCCGGGTCGTGTCGACGTCCGCGCCGCATCGAAGTGCGTGGGCATAGCGGGTCATCGCAGTCAGGTACTGGCGCGAAGCGGTGTTCAGCGCGACGTAGCAGGCGCGGCGTCGTTCGAGGCTCTCGCTCTGCCATTGTCTGGCCTGCTCGGCGCGGAGCAGCTCCTCGGCATGACCACGCTCTTCACGCTGTTGTTCAGCGGCGGCCTGCAGCTCCATTCGCTTGGTTCGGTCCGCCCGGTTCTGCGTCAGCAGCGCGGCCCCCAGTGTGCCCACCACGCCAACCATGGCGATCAGTAGCCCAGTCCAACCAGCTCCCACGACGCCCCCTTCGTGCATTCGGAAGATCGCCCCCCTCGCGGTCAAGGCGCTCCTCCTGTGCGTCACAGGTCCCGAGAGAGGGCTCCGACCATCCTGACGGGGGCACGCGTCCGGCACGCCCCGAACGCGCAAGGAGCCCACCCCGGCTCCGACCACGTTGCTCCGGTCGGCCAGAGCACGCGTACGGGGTGCCGGTGCGTTCGGCGCAGGCGACGACGTCGGCGGTTCCGCCGTAGCCCCAGGCCGGCTTGCCGTTCCAGACAGCGAGGAAGAGGTCGGAGAGGCCGACGAGAACTTCGCTGCCTGCCATGTGTGCTGTGGAGTCGGGGGTGGTCATGCCGGTGTGGTGGACCTCGATGGTCGCGTGGTGGAGGCGGTCGTAGACGGGCCAGTGGGCTTCGGGCAGGTTCTGCCGGTACTCGTGTGCCGGGACCACGGCTTCGAGGCGGCCGCCGTGCGCGAGGATGGTTTCCGCCCACCACGCATCGGGGCCGTCCGCGGTGCAGGACACCGCAATGAGCTCTCCCGCGGGGAACTCGCGGACGTCCTGTTCCAGGAGCGTTGCACCTGTGCGTCGACCTCGGCTTTCAGGCCCCGTTGCCCGGCGATCCCCACCCCCATACCCAACCCCCTTCTTTCGTTCGCTACATGTAGACGTCGTGCAGGCACTCGTCGAACTGTCGCACCACCTTTGGTGGGGAGGAGAGCGTGACGGCAGCGGGCCGCCCCGACCGGTCGAATGCGGCCTCGATCCGGCCGGCCGCGAGGTGTCCGGCAGCCAGGTCCAGGACGATCAGGGCGCCCTGTCTATCGGTACCGCCCGCGAGCGCCTCGGTCTCGGCGGACAGCACCCAGTCCGGCCGCTCCAGCTTGGCCCGCAGGCGACCCGGGCCGCGGCCACCTTCTCGGGCCCGAAGCGGAACACCCACGGCCACGGAGGCGGGTCGGCCGGGAGAGCCTCGGCCGCCGATCGGCATCGGGTCAACGCCCGGTCCCCAGCGGACCCGTCGCCGCCGGCGGCGTGCGAGAGGGCTTCCACGGATGACAGCCACGCGTCCGTGACCGGCGGGCGCTGCGGTCCGAGGACCTCGCGCGCCCGCGCGGCGAGGCTGAGGGCCTGGGGCCGTTTCCGGTGTGGGCCTCGAACTGCGCGAGGCTGCCGATCTGGTAGGCGGCCAGGGGCGGGTCGCCCGCCGTACGGGCGGCGCGGATGGCGGAGCCGTACCAGGTGCGGGCGGACCCGTGGTCGCCCATGTCCCACGCCAGCCACCCGGCCAGGCTCGCGGTTTCACAGCCGGCCGCGGCCAGCCGTGCCCGGTGGGCGTCCGAGCGGGCATCACGGCTCACGGACTGGATCAGCCTCAGATGGGCGTGCATGCTCTCGGAGAGCTCCCGCGACGGGGCCGAGCCGTCCAGCCGACGCAACGCGGTGGTGTTCAGGCGCAGGGCGGCGCTCTGACCGCCGTCGGCATCGGCCGGTGCCGACGGGGGAGTAGTGGCCGCCGCCGCGACGGCGAACCCGAGCAGGTTGCGGCGTTCCACGTCCTGGGATCCGTCCTGTAACGCGTGCTGGTCGGCGAGTCCGACCAGCGGCGGCGGGATCTGTAGACGGGCGGCCACCCGGGCGAGGACGTCCATGCGGTAGGCGCTCGTTCCGTGTTGCTCCAGACGGGACACCGCCGGCTGCGACAGCCCGCAGACCTGCCGCTGCGTCAGCTGCGCCGACGTCCTGGCCAGTTCGATGACGCGACCGTAGTTCCCGTCGCGGGCCGTGGCCCGCACTTCCGGAGCCCTGAGATCCACCGGCTCACTTCCCCCACGCTACGGCTGTGGATGCGCCATGGCGGCCCCTGATCGGCGGTGAAGAGCCAGGACCTCTGTACTGTCGATGTCGGGAGCAGTCCGAACGTGCCGTCGACGACGCATTGGACGGCCTACGACGGCCGCTTGCGCCGCCCCCGCCCCCGCCCCCGCGCCCGAAGCCCTCCGCGCGACCTGCGCCTGCGGCACGGCTGGCGCGGCGCCGCCGAATACCCGCTCGACTGGGCGACGATCGGCGACCAGCCTCTGTACGAAGCGGATGTCAACCTTGCATGGCGGAACGCCGGTCTGGTGATGGAACCTCAATGGGCGGGCGGTCGGGGCGTGCAGGCGGGGTGTGATGAACTGACGTTTCGTTTATCGAAGGTCGGAGGGGGAAGACGTGGCAGCCGAAGAGACGGCCCTGGAGGGGTCCGTTCCCGTAGATGGCGCATCGGGGCGGGCGGAGAAGGCCCGCCGGGACGCCCGCCGGATCGAACGGTGGTCCATCGCGTGGATGCTCCTGGCCATGGCGGTCTGGGGATTCTTCGTCTTCCTCATGGTCGCCGACTACGGTCCGGAGACACCGTCGCACCGGGGGAGCAGCAGTTTGTGCCGCGGCCCGTTGGTCGAGCCGTGGCCTGGCAGCATGACCTGCCGCGACGCCGAGCTGCGCCAGTGGCCAGCGCTTCTGGGCATCCTCGCGCTGGCGGTCGTATCGACAGTGCTCGCCGCGGCGACCACGGTGTATGCCAAGGTTCTCTCGCGCTTGGCTCCCGGCGGCGAGCTCGTCGTGGAGCAGCAGGGCCGAACCTGACACGAAGAGCTCGGGTTCTGTTGCGGGGGCAGCGCGCCTGCAGCTGCAGTTATGGCCAGGGGCAGGAGTGCGTCACGCCTGCGCCTAGGCGCATGGCGTGCATAGCGGTGCCGGACCCAGAGGTGATCGCAGGACCCCGCTCCGCCCAGCACGGGAGTGGGGTGGCGCGTCCTGCGCGGCGGGTGCGGTCTGGTCGTCGACACGGACGAAGTCGACGCTGGGGTCGTACGGGGCGCGACGCCCTCCGTAATGGCGCCCTGGTCCGCGTCTCCGGAGGCTGGCCCAGCCACCTACCGTCGCGCTCACGAACCGGCTGGCCCAGGCAACACGGTCGGTACGGCGACCGCTCTGCCGGGTAGGCCGACGGCGGCACCGAGCAGGAAGACCCCGGCCCCCAACGGCTCCACACCCACCAGTACCCACGTGCCCCCGGCAGGTGAATCCCAACATCGACGATCTGTCGCACCGCTCCCGGTCGAACGACTCCGACCGATAGGCGGTGCTCCAGGGTTCCCACCGATATTGCGGACGCGAGCAACCGGAAGATCAACACGCCGGCGGTGGCCGTCGGTGCGGCCGGCCCTGTGGGTCAGACGGCGGGTTCGAAGGTGATCCGGGCGTTGGGGCAGCCGGCCGCGTACCGCAGGAGCGCCTCGCGTTCGGCGGGGTCGACGGCGAGGCCCCAGCGGTGCTTGGTGGTGACCCATTCGCCGAGGTAGCGGCAGTGGACCGCGGGCATCGGCGTCCAGGTGGCCGGGGCCTGGTCGGACTTCTGACGATTGGAGCGGACGGTGACGCCGACGAGGGTGACGTCCGAGCCCAAGTCGTTGGCGTAGCGGCGCCGGCGTTCGGTGGTCCAGCCGTACCCGCCACTTGGCGGGGAGCGCCATTCGAGACGTGCGGCATTCCAGATCCCGCGTCACTGTGCACCCCGTCAGGGGCTAGCCGCTTCCTTCGGATCACCGCTGCGATTCTCCTCGGCCAAGGCGAGGGCGGCCTCGCGCATGACGGCAACTGTTCCCGTGAGCCAGCGGCCGACAGCGGCCAGTTCGGACTCGTCGAGGCCTTGCACCACTTCGGCCATCCCCGCCGTCATCGGGGCCATGGCCGCACCCAGGACGCGGCGGTGCGCGGCTGTGGCGGTCAGGGTGAACCGGCGGCGGTCGCCGGGATCCCTGGCGCGTTCGACGTATCCGAGCGCGGCCAGCCGGTCGATGATCTTGGTGATGGCAGCGTTGCTGAGGCCGGTTTCACCCACGAGCCGACCGGGAGTGGTGCCGGGAGTGCGGGCGATGATGCCGAGCACCTTGTGCTCGGTGGCGTTGACGTGCAGGCGGGCCGCGAGCTGCTCGTGGTAGAGCACCACCCACAGGCTGAGCTCGTGGCCCAGCGCGGCGCCGTCCCGTTCGGTACTCATGCCGGCCAGCGTACAAGTCTTTCACTTTGGTGAAAAAAACTACTTCACCAAAGTGAAAGGATGTGATGGGATCAGCCGCATGACCACCCCCCTGGTACCGACCCGCTCGCGCCCGCATCGCCTCGGTCCGCCCTCGGCCGCGCTGCTCGGCCGCGTGTACCTCGCCGCCCTCATCACCCACCTGCCGATCCTGGCGGTGCTCCTTGCGCCCCAGGGCCGCAGCCGGGTCAGCTCGGAAAGCACGGCGGGACTGCTGAACGCACTCCTCGTCGGGCTCGTCATCGCAGCCGTGGTCCTGGTGCCAGTGGTCTGCGCCCGGGTCGCCCCGGCAGGCCCGCGGTGGCAGCCCGGGACCGCGCTCGCCGGAGTCCGGTCCCTGATCCGTACTGACCGACGGGCCTGGCTGCGGCGCCTGGGGGAGTTGACCGTCCTCTACATCGCCGCCCAGCTCCTGGGCGGGCTCGTTGCCCAGTTCCTTCCGTACATTTGGGAGAACCCCCTGTACGGCAGCGAGCCGGGGGCGGCGCAGTGGGAGTTCCACTACGTCAACTTCGCTCTCCAGGGTGTCGTCATCTACGTGGCGGTGTGCGCGGCGACCGCGTGGTACGCCTGCCGGTTGCGGCAGCTGCTGGAGGTCTGATCGGCAGCACATCGGCCTTGGGCCTGGTGACCTGTTCGCCATCCCAGAACGCCATGTTCCACGCCGAACCTTCGCGCACCAGACGCCGGCGCGCCCTTACCGACGGGCCTCCACACCCCGGGCCCTGATTCAGTCGTCAGGCAAGTCCGCCAGGCCGTGCCGGCTATTATCCGCCCCGTCGGGCCGATTCGGCAGATCTACACTGAGCTGCGAGAACGCTGAGGGGGAACAGGACCATGGGCGTGAGTACGGGTGTGGGTACGAGCAATGCTGTGGACGGCGAGTCCGCCCTGATCTCCGCGGTCCAGGCCGGGGACACGGACCTGGTGAGGATCCTTCTCCATGAGAACAGCGACTCCGACTGCGTGGACGCCGCGTTCTGCTTGGCGGTCCGGATGCACGCCGGGCACATCGCCCAACTGCTGCTCCAGTACGGTGCGGATTCGGGCCGGAGCGGGCCCGAGGATCTGATCCCTTTGCGTGAGGCGGTCGACTCGGGTTCGCCCGCTCTGTTCGAGGCGCTCCTGGACCACAGGATCCGGGGCAGGTATCCCGAATCTGAACTCCTGGAGGCGCGGGACCTCGCCCGCCGCTGGCACGAGACGGGGGTCGAGGCCGAACTGAGGCGCCGCACCGGTTCCCGGGATACCGTCGTCCGTAGGCAGGTGCAAGACGACGAGTACAACAGGGTCGACGAGTGCACCCTTGGTGGCACGACCGTGCGGGACGGCCACGGGGCGATCCTCACGTACGTCGAGGACCTGCTCGGGGTCCGGACGTCGTTCGAGGATCTGATGGATCGCGCGTTGACCATCGCCGACCAGAACCACCCGACATGGGGCGGGGTCACCCTCCTGCTGGCCGGCCGACGCGACCAGGCGACCTGGACAGCTGCCGCAGCGCTGCGCACGAACCCGGACCCGTCCCGCCGGTTGTTCGGTGCCGAGGTGCTCCGGGTTACCCATCTGCTCGACCCCAGCGACGAGGACGCGTTCGCTGGTCCCGCTCTGAACATGTTTACCGAATGGTCGGCCGAGGAGACGGACCTCGCCGTGCTCACCGAGGTGCTGGTCGCTCTTGGGGAGCACATCGACCCCCGCGCGGAGGTGGCCCTTTTGCCTCACGCCGGCCATTCTGATGCCGGGGTGCGGCGTGCGGTCGCGCAGGGGTTCAGCGAGTGGTCCTCGCCGCCGGCTTTTTCCGGCGATGCTCGCACGGCGTTGCTGCGGCTGATGACCGATCCGGACGCGGTGGTACGGAAGACCGCATGCTGCGTGGTTGCCGAGGGCAGGGACCACGATCCCAACTTCGCGGACGCCATGGCTGCTGTGCTGGACGACACGAACCGTCTGGTCCGGCTGGCCGCCGTCTACGGGCTTGCCCTCCACGACGATGAACGGTGTGTGGAAGCAGCACGCCTTCTCGGCCCGCCGCAGCGCGGTTCCCTGGAAGAAGAGGGCTACCTCGAAGCGGTGTGGCGTTACGAATGGCGTCGCGACGACCGCTGGACATCCCCGCCTGTGCCTGTCAGCTGATCCAGAGCCGGGAATACCGCACGGTTCGAATGACGCTCCCCGCCAGCTTTGCGTGCGGCGTTGCCGACGGGCCCTAAAGCTGCGGCCCGTCGATGGAATCGGCCTCCGTACTGTTGGGAGTGCTCCAGCGCCGTCGAGCGTGCTCCCGCTGGGCGGCGGCACTGGGGATGGCAGCGATGGCATCGATGGGGCGGTTCTGCCTGATCAGCAGCTTGGCGAGGTCTGTGGCTGCCGTGAGTCCTGGATGGGTGCGGAGCAGCTCCATTGCTTCGTCTGATCTGCCGTCCTGTGCCAGCAGCGAGGCGATGGTGATGTCCCGCTCGTCGGCATACAGGTCGGGATCCGCTGCGACCTCCGCGATGGCTTCGCGGCATCGCCCGGTTTCTCCCATCAACCACCATCGAGTGGACGGCACCCAGTACGTCTCTTCGAGGAAGTCCTGGCTGCACTCATCCAGGAGTCGCAATGCCCGTTCCTGGAGGCCGTTCTCGGCGAGCATGCGCACCGCGACATACAGGAGGCCCTCCCAAGGGTCCTCGAAGGTGGGGCGTACTACCTCGACGGCCTCGTCAATTCGGTCCTGTCCGGCTAGCAGATCCATGAGGAGGGACTGGCAGCTACCCGGGTAGTCGGTGGCGGCGATGAGTTCGCGCAACAAGGTCTCGGCCTCGCCCGTCCGTCCTGCGTCCTGGAGCGCCCCCACCAGGGGACGCAGTGCCTCGCGTGCATGGCCACCAGTGGTGACTGCTCGGTGCAGCTCCTCTATCCGTCCGTGCCGGGCGAGGAGCCCCACGTAGGTCTCGACCGTGTTCTGGGGTCCGTACCGGCGGGCGGCCACGTCGGTGCCGAGGACGCTGATCGCCTCGTCGACCCGCCCTGATCTCTCCAAGACCTCGGCCTGCAAGTCCAAGGTTTCCCAGTGCCTGTGCGATCCGCCTTGGGTTTGCACGCGTCTGGCCTCCTGCGCGAGCGGGACAAGCAGCGCCAGGACTCGGTCGTCCCTACCCTGCCCTTCGGTCATCTCTACGAGAGACCGTGGTATCCGACCGTCCGACAGGTGAGGTTCGAGGACCGTGATCGCCTCGTCCACACACCCGGTCTTCACCAGGACTTCGGCGTAGGCACGGCACGCCTCGACTGCCTGCCACGCCGTTTCGTCCGGGCGCACCAAGGCCAGTGCCTCATCGATCCGGCCCCACCGGACCAAGATGTCGGCACCCGCTGAAAGAGCAGGCAGCCAGCCGGAATCCGCGAACGGCTTCATCACGGCCCAGGCCCGTTCGAATTCTTCTGTGGTACAGAGCTCACGTGCCGCGCCTCGTGCGCAGAACCAGTCCCCGCGCCTGTCGGCGGCCTCCACCACGAGATCCAGGTGCCCACCTTCCACGAGGAGGTCCACCACTTGTGGTGGGACTCCACCCCAGTTGTCTGCTTGCCACTGAAGATCTTCAACGTTCACGGGGACAGCTTAGAAACCACCGCCGACATGACGGTTTTGAGCCGGGGTGCAGGGGTGGGCGCCGAGGTCGATCGTGAGCTGGTCTGTGCGGCAGAGAGGCGAGGCTGGGGCCTCTCTCCGGTCGAGGCGCGTGGAATGCCGCATGGTTCGAATGACGCTCTCCGCCAGCTGGGGCGTTCGGGTGGACGGCGGCGCGTCGTGCGGCGCGGCGTGAGGCATACGCGAATGACCAAGGTCAGCTCTCCTCGCTGGTCGCGGTGACGGCTCGTTCGAACCGGTTGGAGGCGGACCGAGACTTGGCGGAGTGGCTGCCGCCGGCGCCGGATGCGCTGTGTCGGTACGGCGCGGAGTGGATCGCGATCAAGCTCTGCTGGGGCCTCGCGGTCGACGAGGCCGAGCGGGACCGGCTGCTGGACATCGCGGCCTGCTGCGGCGGCACGGATGTGGAGTTCACCCCCGCCCCGTGGGTCGAGGGCCGGTGCAGGAGGGGCCGCTACCACGTCAGGCGTGGCTTCGCGGTGGCGGCCCCACTACGGTCAGGAGGTGGCTTGGGAGGCCTGCGTACGCGTCAGGATGGACCGGCAGGTGCGCTGGATTTCCAGGTCGACGGCGATGCTCCATCCCCAGGGGTCTCCTCCGCGGCGGGGCTGTGCGAGTGCGGATTGGACCTGGGGGAGGGCGGGGTGTGCTGCCTGGCCCATGCGGTTGAGGCAGGCGACGGCATGGCGTGCGGTGAAGTCGTTGTCCTTCCAAGCGGCCAGCAGCGCCGGCACGACGGCGGGGGCTTCGTCGTCCCCGCCGATGTCCCAGAGGGCTGACGCCATATGGACCAGGGTCCAGGAGTCGTTCAGCACGGCGGAACCGGCCTGCTCGTTGCGTGCGTTCTGTTCGAGTTGGTCGTTCAGTATCTGGCGCAGGCGGGGCAGTACGGCCGCGGCGGGAGGGCCGATCCGTCCAGCAAGGTTGACCGCGTCGAAGTTCCGCTCGTCGTTGAGGAGGCATTGCAGCAGCGGAACGACCTGCTCGGGTCGGCGTTCAAGTTCCCAGATGGTGTTGGTTGCGGCCGTGCGGGTTCTCTGGTCTTCCGCCTCGGTCAGGGGGCGGACGATCTCGAGGGCGGTGATGGCGCGGGTGCCGAACGATGCGAGCGCCTTCAGGATGGGCGCGGCCGTGTGCCACTGCCCTCGCTGGACGGCGGCCTTGAGGGCGTCGGTGAGCGCGGGCACGGCGGCCGGGTCGCCGAGTGCGGCAAGCGCCGACGCGAGCGAGGTGGGACTGACATCGGGCCATTCACGGGAGTGGTCGATGTCGGCGAGGAGGCGGATGAGCCGGGGCGTGAGTTCCGCGGCGGCCTGGGGCAGCCGGCCGGCCGCGTTCACGGCCCGCCAGGCGTCGATACCGGTGTCGAGCGCGGTCAGCAGCCCGGGCAGGGCTCGCTCGTCTCCGAGCTCGGCGAGTGCCAGGGTCGCCTGCTGGTGGGCGCGGCGCAGTTCGGCGTGTGGGCTCGCCCAGGCATCGGGTCTATGTGTGGTGCGGTGGGTGGCGACGTAGGCGGCGAGGGCTTCCCGGGCCGGTTCGGCAAGCTGGCCCAAGGCCCCGAGCACCTCGGCCGCAGCTGCTGACGTGTAGGAGTCGCGCGGCAGCAGGCACGCGGCGAGGAGTCGTACCAGGGGAACATGGTCTCCTCGCCAGGAGATGATCAGTGTGCGTGCCATGTCGATCGCGTCGTACCGGGTGGCCGCATCCAGGCTGCGCAGCTGCTCGCAGAGCAACGCGGTCCGGTCCTCGACACGCCCGTCGAGGACCTCGTGGAAGGACACCAGCAGGGACGTCGTGGGCGCATGGACCCGGCCGTGGCGGTCCAGGTCGGCGAAGGCGGCAGCAACGTGCCCAGGAACACCAGGGTCGGGCTCGGTCTCAAGAGCACACGTGCACGGCCCCGTCGGCCCCGGGCTCTCGTCTGGCTCCTTGCTCTCCTCGGGCAGGGATATCGGCGCGATCCGGCGGAGGAGCGCGATCGCGGTGGGCACCGTGGTGGCATCGATGGACTCGGGGATGCAGCGGGCCCGCTGGACGAGCGCCGCAAGACGGACATCGGCATCCACCGTCAAGCCGTCGGCGAGGAGATCGAACCATGCCCGCGCTGGTTTCTGAGCCGCCGGGAGCCGCAGCGCCAGATCGCCCATCGTCCGGATCACCAGCAGCCGCTCCATGACGCCGTCCTCGGCGTCGAGCCGAGCCCGAAGGACTCCTACCGCCCGCTCGGCGTCGTTCAGGAACAGCCCCAGCCCCACGATCGCGGCCGAACGCACCCGCGCGTCCGTATCGCAGGCGTAGCCGACGAACACCTCGCCGCGCCCACGTATCAGGGCTGCGGCGTCCTGGTAGGCCGTGCTTTCCTCACCGTCGATGCCGATCCATACACCGCCGACCTCGTCCCGATCGACGGCCTCACGGCCGATGCTCACGATCAGCGCGACCACCGACGCCCGATCAGGCGTGGAAGGGCTGTCGGCCATGTCGAACAAAAACGGCAGACTGGCCACCGTGCACGGATACACGTCCCCCTGATGGTGGGCCGCGCCGTAGAAGCTCCTGAACGCCTTCTCCCGGACCTCGTCGCAGGACGAAGCCATGTCGCGCAGCCATTGCGGAACATCACTGGCCGGCCCGTAGGCGTGCCCCAGGGACGCCCAGTCGATGCTCTCCAAGTCGTTGATCATGCCCGGCACTATGCCGCGCAGCACTGACACGCTCGACAGCAAGCGCTGGGCCCCCCGATCCTGACCGCCAGCGCTGTTGCCGCTGAGGCATCTGCAATACCGCTCATTTGGAATGACGCGCCCTGCCGGCTGGGGCTTCGGCGTGGACGGCGGCGCGGCGGGAGGCGTACGCGAACGACCAGGGACAGCCGGCTTCCCGGGTCGCGGTGACGGCCTGCTCGAACCGGTCGAAGGCGGACCAGGATCCGGCGGAGTGGCTGCCGCCGTCCGCGGACGCGCTGTGCCGGTACGGCGCCGAGTGGACGGCAACGAAACTCCGTTGGGGCCTCGCGGTCGACGAGGCCGAGCGTGACCGGCTGCTCGACATCGCGGCCGGCTGCGGTGGCACGGACGTGGAGTTCACCCCCGCCCCGTAGCACCCCCGAAGGTCAGGGCCGCCACCTCGACAGGTGGCGGCCCTTCGCCGTGCCCGCAGCCGTTCGCGGTCGCCGGGTGGCCGGGTGGGCCCAACGGGGTGCGCTGTTGGGCCGGCTCGGGTGTGGGCGTTGGCTCGGGCGGGGCAGGGTGGCGGGCGGGAACGTGTCGGAGGGTGGTGTGCTGGTGGAGTGGGACCGGTGGACGGTGGAGTTCGGGGACGCGCACGCGGGCGCGGTCGGTGTCCTCGTCGGTGGCGACGAGCCGGGGCCGGCGTACTTCGATGTCGGGAGCGGCTCGGACGTGCCCTCCACGACGCACTGGTCGGCCTACGACGGCCAGGTCGGCCGCCCGCGCGCCGAGGCGCTCCGGGCGGGGTGCGCATGCGGATGGCGAGGCGCCGCAGAATATGCGCTGGACTGGGCGACGGTCGGCGACCGGCCTCTGTACGAGGCGGATGTCGACCTGACCGGACCGCTCGTGGACTGGAACGCCCACCTGTCCCTCGTCCGCGACCAGGCCGCGCCGCTCTCCAGCCGCTGGCCGCCCTCCTGGTCGAGATCGTCGAGCAGCTGACCGCCAGTATTCACGTAGACCAAGGCGGATTGCAGGATCCGCGGGCACAGCACGAACATCTCCTGATCATCGCGTCGTGAGAGGACTGCATCATGTTCAGGCCCTCCTCGATCTCCCGCTTCAGGTCCCGCAGCCGGAGGTAGCGGGCCACGAGGATGGTCCTTCCTCTGGGCGTGGCCTACCTCCAGCATCGCCGCGTAGCTGGGGTGGGATGCGTTACGGGTGAAGCGGCGCAGGATCGCCCACGTTTTGCCGGACACGGGTACCTGCTCGTCCGTCAGCAGCGTCCAGTGTGCGACGAGCTCATTCACATCCAACGGAGTACGGGCCACAGTCGTCGATCGTCCTCCCGGGGCTTCATACACCGCAGCCGTACCGCCCCGGACTCACTCACCCGGGTTACACCGCCGCAAGATCACCGCCGTGCCCAGGCTACGGAAGCTGGTCAGGGCGAGTGCACGGCTCCTACCTGCGGTTTCCTGCTGACCTCCCCGTGACAGGGCGGCGGGTGATGCTGCAGCTTCGTGTCCGGCGCTTCACCTGCGGTTGCGGCTCGCACTCGGCAACCAGGACCTCGTCCTGACTGCCGGGGACATCGTCGAGATCGACACCCACACGCCCCATGGAGTTGCGAACGCCGGATCCGCCGGACCGGTCGAGTATCTGGTCATGTTCGGGCCCCAAGGAGAACGTCCACGGCCGCGCACCCCTCCAGCCGCCGGTGACAGGAAGGCTGCTGAATGAGCAGTTGTGACAAGCCGCCTGCCTCGTCGGTGACAACCATGCTGCTTCGTTCGGTCCCATTTCGCCACGTCATCCGGCTCTGCCGGTGACAGCTACTGAGGTTCGGCTCAGGTGGGCTGTGGGGGGTGGGCGCCGCCGGGTTTGAGTGTGTCAGTGCCAGGCGCTGCTCGGACCTGGAGTGCAATAGTTCCTGCGGGGAGCGGCCTTCGGGCGGGCTGATCTTCGCCCCGTTGCGCTGCCGGCTGCGGGCAGGACCCGGCTGCCGTCACACGTCGCTGGTTCCCGTCCCCGGTCGGCAGCATCTAGCCGGGACGCGGCCGACCAAGCCGCCGTGAGGCGACCGCCCTTTCCTCCTTACGCTTTGACCGCCTTGCCCGCCACCCCCTCCGGTCTGGGCGCGGCCCCGACCCGGCCTTTCCCCCGGCCGGTCGGGGCCCTTGTGCTCTTCCGTGCGGCAGCAGCGTTACTCCCGCGTAGCCGCGGCGGTCAGGTCGGCGGAGTGGGAGGCGCTTCGCCAAGCCGTACGGCGGCTCATTGCCTCGTTCGGGGGAATCGGGCTGTGGTGGCCAAGCTGGTGGGCGGACTGCGGCGAAGAGGGCGTGTGCGGGGATGCCGGAAGGTCCTGTTCCCGCGCCGGCCGTGTGGGGTCTCCGCGTGGCCGAGGCACCTTGGGCGCGAGCAGCGACGGGAAATGGCCGGTGGCCCCGCCCCCCCTGAGTGGGCCAGGCCACCGGCCTGTCCGGCTACACCACCGACCGGTGATGTCCTCCTGCCGGGCCCGGCAGGAGGCTGGGCGCTACTTCTGGTTGATGGGCAGGGCCAGGTCGGTGACCTGGTACCGGGTCGGGAAGGCGCCCTTGTCGGTTGCTTTGCCGGTCAGGACATCGACCGCGTAAAGACAGTAGGTGCCGGTCGTGCCGGTCGTGCCGATCGCGGCGAACCCGCGGTTCACCCTGGTGGCCGCCTACCGCTACGCACACCGGCTCGGCATGGTCGTGGAACTCCTCTCCAACGGCTCCCGGCTGTGGCGCGAGCCCACCATGAACCTCCTCACCACCTACCTCCCGGCGAAGCTCACCCTGTCCGTGTACGGTGCCAGCGCCGAGACGTACGACGGCTTCACCCGCCGCCGCGGCGGCTTCAGGAAGTTCACCCGCGGCCTCGACAACGCCGTAGCGGCCGGGCTGAACCGGGAACTCAGCCTGATCATCACCCGCCGCAACGCCCACGAGCAGCACGCCATGCGGGCATGGGCCGACCGGCTCGGCCTGCCCTGGCGCGAGTACGCCAACAATGTCGCCGACCATCCACGACGGCGCCGAAACGCTGCTCACGCAGTCTCACGAACACCTCACCCAGCGGGCCCCATTCACCGGGTGCCGGGCCGGTCACACCTTCTCCCACGCGGACCCCCACGGCCGCGCCTCCATCTGCAAGGTAGGCCGCGATCCGTACGTGGACCTGGACGCCGAAGGCGTCGAAGGTCTGGCCCGACTCGGCGCCATCGCCGATTCCCTCATGCTTCGCACCGGAGGATGCTCAGGCTGCACATTCTCCGGCTCGTGCCGGGTGTGCCGCCCGATGTCGCGCATCTTCCAGGAGGCGAAGGCACCACTGGTCAACTACTGCCAGCACGGCCAACCGAAGGAGATCACCCGATGACCCCGACCCTGCTCGAAGCCCGCCCCACCGCCGTCGCCCTCAGCCGGACCCGCCACGCCAAGACCGACGAGGTGCAGATCATCGAGGACATCACCGCCTACACCGCACCCACTGCGCAGGGCTGCGGCGACGACAACCCCTACAACTAGGGCGCGTATTGAGTCGTGACCAATCCTTGGGTTCGGCCCCGCTCCGAGGCTCTGATCCCTTAGATCGTCTTGTGTGACTCGCGTACAACTGACGGACCAGGAGTGGGAGTTCATCGGCCCGTGCCTGCCGATCGGCAAGTACGGGCCGTATCCCAGGCGGCTGCGGCAGCAATTCGAGGGTGTGATCTGGCGGTTCAAGACTGGCGGGCAGTGGCGTGAGATGCCAAAGGAGTTCGGCGCCTGGTCGCCCGTCTCCAACCGCTTCCGCCAGTGGCGTGACGCTGGCGTGTTCGAGGCCCTGCTGGAGGGCCTGATCGCGGAAGCAGCGAAGCGGGGCGAGACCTGTCCCTGGTCAGTATCGACTCCACCACCGCTCGCGCCCACCACGACGCCGCCGGGATACACCTGAGCAAGGACGTGCTCACCTCCCTGGAGAAGGCCGCCGTCGAGGAGGAGAAGGCCAGGTCAAAAGGTGCGACGGCGAAGAACAAAGCGGACGAGACACCGAAGCGGATCCCGAGTGGGATGAGCGACGACGTATTCGACGCTGCCGGAAGCTCCGCCTGAAGGCCGCCCTCCTGGGACGCTCGCGGGGTGGGCAGACCAGCAAGGTTCACCTCGCCGCCGACCGCAAGTGCCGCCCGCTGGCGTTCATCTTGACCGCGGGCCAGGCAGCCGACAGTCCGCGGTTCATCCCCGTCCTGGGGAAGACCCGGGTCCGCGGGCCCGTCGGCCGCCCCCGTACCCGGCCCGATGCTGTCGCCGGGGACAAGGCCTACTCGTCCCGCGGCAACCGTTCCCACCTGCGCAAACGCCAGATCAAGGCGGTCATCCCCGAGAAAGTCGACCAGGCCGCCAACCGGAAGAAGAAGGGCTCAAGGGGCGGTCGGCCTGTCAGTCACGACGCCGACCTGTACAAAGAGAGGAACACCGTCGAGCGGCTGATCAACAAGCTGAAGGCCTGGCGGGGCATCGCCATCCGGTACGACAAGGCCCCCGAGAGCTACCTCGCTGGCCTCCATCTGCGTGCCTCGATGATCTGGATCAAAGACCTGACCAGGGCGACCCGTTGATCACGACTCGCTCGGCACCCTAGCGCCGTCGTCCGCGTCCCCCCTGCCGTCCGCCCGTGTCCCTGCTGGTTCGTCTGCCCTTGACCTTGCCGCTGCGCGTGCCCGGGGCCTGCACTGGGCGCCCCTGCCAGTCGATGCTGTCGTCCTCCGACAGGCTTGCCGCATACGAGAGCGATTGCTGGACCAGCAGCGACAGCAGGCGCTTGGACTCCATCGAGGAAAGCTCGCCCTGCCAGGGGCAGACTGAGTACCACCCCTGACCCGGGTCCGTCAGGGGCGGGCAGGGCGATGCGGGCTTCAGGAGCTCGGTCGGCGCTTCTGGAAGGCGCACCAGCAGCGTGTCCATGCTCCAGGCGACGACCGCGGCGATGCCCTTGGCAGCAAGCACCGGCACCCCGAAAGTCGCCAGGACGGGCCAGCGGGGAACAAGGTCCTCAAGTCTTTCGACCAGATCGGGGTGGGTATGCAACTCCCACCCCTCATAGGAATGGGCACCGCGCTCCTGTGGAACCCCCTGCGCCCGCAGCAGGTCGACCAGCGACGTGTTCTGAGGCAAGTTCGGCAATGCCGTCATGCCTCGACACCCTACGTGCCCTTCAGAAGCAGAGGCAGTGGCCGTGCTCGTCTTCTCTCCACCCGGACCCGCGGCGTGAACATGCCGACTGATCAAAACCCGATACGCGCCCTAGCGGGCCTGGCCAGACGGGCAACGTCACCTGCCCTGCGGGCGGAGTGGGGCAGTTCCGTGCCAAGGTCACCTGCATAACTGATGGGGGAAGCACCTTCGTGACGTACGGGCTGTGGGAGTACCAAGGAGTACCGAAGGGGACCTGTTCGATGAACGGGACGGCAGGCGTGCCGTACATCGACTGGGACCGCCGTATGAAGGGCTGACCCCTCCCCGGCCGGCGGTCGTGGCACCGGTCACGGCCGCCAGCCGGGGAACCTGTAGGCGGTCCACTACGTCTATTCGCACAGGACACCAGACGAGGGGCAAAACGCATGAACCGCAGCAACCAGACCAGGCCGGGGCCGGAACCTCGTACCGGCCGCCGTCTGATCGGTTTCGCCGTGGCAGCCGTGCTCGTCCTCGCCCCCGCGACAGCGGCCTGCACCGGTAGCGACGACCAGGACCCGGTGGCCACCGCGTCCCCTACTGGCACCCCGACCACGGTTGCGTTCCTCGAATACCTTGCACGGGACAAAAAGAACAAGGACCTCCTTGCCCTCCATATCGATGTAATAGTCAACCCGGACGGCGATTCTACCTATTTTCATATCCTGACTAGTCTCAACCGTGACAAGCGCGAGAACGACGTGGAAAAGGAACAAGTGCAGGCGGAGAGGATTGCCGCCGCGTTCGTCGCCCTGCACAGGGACGAACTAAAAGACCACGGGTCCGTCAGAGTCGGCGGCATGATGGGCAAGGCACTGGTCAGGGACAAATGGTGAACAAAGGCGCCAATCGCCGCTCTGTCGCCTTCATCTCAAGCGCGGGGAGTTCGGTGTGGTCGTCGAGGGCAATCCGGCTTGGGTCGGCGGCGTATCCGAATCAGGCCGAAGAGGTGACGTCGGAGCCGAGGCCGTTGGCGTACCGGCGGCGGCGCTCGGTGGTCCAGCCGTGGCCGCCAGCTGGCGGGGAGCGACATTCGAACCGTGCGGTATTCCTGGCGGGCCCGGTGGCTGTGGAGTGCGAACAGACCTCTCGATCGGTGGGACAGCGGGCCGGGCAGCGATGCTCTGAGGGCGTGAGGGCCCGCAGCTGACGTCATCGACTCCGCGAGGTGACGCGGAGGTGTTCCGCAGGCTGGTCATTGAAGCCCTGAGGCTGTGTCGGGTGATGCGCAGACCGACTTGATGTGGAGGGTTGAACGCTCACACCCGAGTCTGCAGTACCTGGCCCGGCCAGATCGCACCGTCCGACCGCAGCACCTCGAACTCCAGCGTCGCGGTGAAGCCCAACTCCTCGTACTCGCGCACCAAGCGGCTGTCCTCGCCGACCCAGCAGTGCGTCCGAAGCAGCCGTGCGCCGCGTCGGGCTGCTTCGGCCCGGGCATCGGTGACAAGGGCCGCCATGCTGAGCTGTCGGCGCCACATCCTGGTCACCAGAAATTGCAGGTAGAGCTCTGGGACGTCGACCGGCGGAGCAAACTCCGGGGCCTCGTCAGCCAGCACCGAAGCACCCATGAATCGGTTCAGAAGGTCCCGGCAGATCCTTGTCCGTCCGGCCCGCGCGTGGCCCAGTACCTGCCTGACGATCAGCGGGGGATCCTCCCGCTCCAGCGCCTCGTACAGGTGGGGGTGCCGGTGCAGAACCAGCCAGGAGTCGTAGTCGTGGAGCACCCCCAGGAACTCACCCACCTCGGCAAGCCCGCCTGCAGTAACCCTCATGTCGCTCAAGCGCTCGCCCCCCGGAAGCGTCTAAACAGCAGTCGCTGATCATCGTACGGCCGAGGAACGGCGCGCCTCGGGGCGCTGTCCGGCACATCGACGACATCGCACCCGGGTTGCATCCAATGCAACATCGTGGCGTCGCAGGAGAATCACCCGAGGCAGAAGACCCCAGCGGCACCCAAAGCGGCTGCAGCCTGGCGCGCCGACCAGGTCAGGGCCCTCAGAATGCCGAGCGGAATCGCTCAGCCTATACAACTCCGCCTACTTGGAGTCGTGGACTTCGGCGAGCGGGACCATGTGGTCGATGTCGACGCTGGAGGCGCCCTGGACAAGGGCGTCGTCGTAGTAGGAGTGCCACACCCCTCCGGTCAGGGCGCAGTTGGCCCCGACGGTCGGGGCTTCGATTGCTTCGGCAATGAGGACGTTGTTGCGGGCGGTGCAGCCGTGCTTGTCGTCGGGTACAGCTCCCGCTTGTAGCCCTCGCGGATCTCGTTTGCGACCGGCAGCGCGGTGATCCCGTCCATGAGCGTGACCTCGTCGGCCTGTGTGGAGGAGGCGGGTGCGAGGGCGGCGGCCATGAGGCCCCGGCGCAAGTTCTTGATTATGAACTTGGTGATAGTGCGTCACCGGTCGTCGGGCCGAACCGGGTCGGGGCCGTCTCACCCCGGTGGGGGAGCGGGTTCACCGAAGAAACGCGCCTGCGTCTTCCTCCCGCTCCCCGGGATCGGCGTAGCCGCCCTCGTCCGGACTCCGGTGGACGTCCGCGTACACCAGCACCTGCACCTCGGCCTCGCCCGGGGTGCGGCGCAGCCGGCACGGGCCGCTGGACAGGGAGAGCTCGGAGATCCGCTGCGCCGCTTCGACAGCGGCCGGCTCGTGGCCCCGGATCTCGATGGTGATGACGTTCTCGTCGTTCATGCCCTCGGCAACCGGCCAGCCGAGGACGCGGTTGCCGCTCGTGCGCCAGGTGCACACCCCATCGAGTGCTCCGGAGCCTGGCCCGCTGCCCGCGAGCGCGTTGCGGGCAGTCACGCCTGTGGCGGTCGGCCACCAGAGCGCCGAGGGCCTTGCTGCTCAGGTCGACGCCGGGCCGACCTTGCATTCGCGCTTGCGCTCTTGGAAGAGAACCTCCCCGGAGTCGCTCTCGCTGACGTGGACTTGCAGGTAAACGGCGTTGGCTGTGTTGAAGGCTCCGGGGACCAGCAGGCTCATACCGTTTCTGAGTGTGGTTCCGGTGACCTGCCTCTCTCCTGAGATGGTGACTCCGCTTTGTTCGATGAATGCGACGGCGTGATACGTCCGGAAGGTGCTCACCTTGTCCGAGATGGCGGGAAGGGTGACGCTCAAGCCGCCTTCTGCAGCGCTGACCGTGCTGACGCTCATGCTCCACCTTTGTTGTCGTGGGGGTGGCGACGCGAAGCCTGCGCCGACGGGGTCAACCAGAACGGGTAGTGAACCGTTCCGGGTTCGGTAGGGACTCGATCGTTTGAGAGGATCGAGTCATGGCACGTCCTTCCCAGTACCCGCTTGAGCTGCGCCGTCGTGCGGTGCGGATGGTCGCCGAGGTGCGGCCCGACTACGACACCGAGTGGGCCGCGATGAAAGCGGTCGCCGCGAAGCTCGGCATCGGCACGACCGAGACGCTGCGCAAGTGGGTCCGTCAGGACGAGATCGACGCCGGGACCCGGCCCGGGACGACGACGGAGGAGTCGGCCGAGCTGAAGCGGCTGAAGAAGGAGAACGCCGAGCTGAAGCGGGCGAACGAGATCCTCAAGGCCGCGGCGAGTTTCTTCGCGGCCGAGCTCGACCGGCCACACACACGCTCGTAGCGTTCATCGACGAGCACCGGGACCGCTTCGGCGGAGTCGAGCCGATCTGCCGTGTTCTGACCGGGCACGACTGCAAGATCGCCCCGTCCACCTACTACGCCCACCACAAACGCCGGCAGGCACCCTCGGCCCGCACCGTTCGCGACACCGAGCTGAAGACCTTGATCAAGGAGGCATACGACGCCAACTACCGTGTCTACGGCGCGAGGAAGATCTGGCGGCACCTGAACCGCCAGGGCCAGACCGTGGCCCGCTGCACCGTCGAACGGCTGATGCGCGAGCTCGGCATCACCGGCGCCGTCCGCGGCAAGAGAGTGATCACCACGATCCCGGACCCCTCCGCGCCCAGGGCGCCGGACCTGGTCGACCGCGACTTCGTCGCGTCCGCGCCGAACCGCTGCTGGGTCGCCGACTTTACCCACGTCGCCACGTTCTCCGGCGTCGTCTACGTCGCCTTCGTCGTGGACACCTTCTCCCGCCGCATCGTCGGCTGGTCCGCCTCGACCACGAAGCAGACCCGGCTCGTCCTGGACGCACTGGACATGGGACTGTGGCAACGCGACCGCGACCAACACCCGCCCTTGCCAGGCGAGTTGGTTCATCACTCGGACGCGGGCTCGCAATATACGTCCTTCACGCTGGCCGAACACTTGGAGAAGGCCGGCATCGCCGCCTCGATCGGATCGGTCGGCAACGCATACGACAATGCGCTGATGGAGTCCACGATCGGCCTCTTCAAAACCGAGGTGATCAAGCCGCAGCGGCCCTGGCGATCCCTCGCCCAGGTCGAGCTCGCCACCGCCGAATGGACCGACTGGTACAACCACACCCGGCTCCACGGTGAGATAGGGCACATCCCGCCCGCCGAATACGAAACCAACCACTACCTGAGCACCACGAAACCCCAGGTCACAACCAACATCTGAGCTCTCTACCGAACCCGGAACGGTTCATAGTCCTCGTCTGTTAGTCCCTGCCGCGGGTGACCAGCCAGTCCTTGAGCTCGTCAGGGTCACTCGATAGAGGGTTCGGTCAGGTTGCGTTCGGGGGCGGTCACGAGTCGGGGTGGCAGACGGGGCAGCGCCCTTCGCCCAGGACCGCGCGTGGCGGCCGGCTTGCGTACAACCGGCAGCCTCCCGGCACTCGTGACCACCTTGCAGGACAGGTCGCACAACCTTCGGTGACAGCGCTCAACCCTCGCTGCAACGGGTCACCCACCACCCGCTCGCGCGTCAGCAATCATCCGAAGTTAAATCCAGAGGTAAGAAATATCGGAATCTGAGGTTAAGGCATGCTAGGGTTGGTGTATGCCAACCGAGGATGAGCTGTTCGCGGCCGTGGATGCCCTGCTGACCGGTGAGCCCGAGATGCCGCCGCCGGCCGAGCGGGCCCGGCTGCGCGAGGCGGCCGGTATCACCCAGGCGCGTCTTGCCCAGGTCCTGCAGACCACGACCCAGTCGGTGAAGAATTGGGAAGCGGGCCGTTCCGAACCGCGCCCGCCGCGCCGTCAGGCCTATCAGCGGCTGCTGGACGGCTGGGCCACCCAGCACCCCACCCGCCCGAACACGCCCATTCCCGCCGCCCTCTCCGGCACGCCCGCGCTGGCTGTCCCGTCAGCCGAGCCCAGCGGTCCGGCTGTTGCCGAGGACCCGGCCCGTCCGGCGGCGACGTCACGGCGTCCCGCCGCGAAGAAGGCCGCCAAGCCCGCCACTACCCCGGCCGATCCCCGCTTCCCCCACGGCCCGCTCGCCGTCCTCGATGGCGACGGCAGCGCCTACGCCGCAGGCGGGGTCGTGCTGGACTGCCCCGCCACCACCATCACGGAGTTGGTGGAGTGGACGCTGAAGGAGTCAGGGCTCGGGGCTGCGCGCCTGAACCGCAACGGCAAGGACTCCGACCCGCTGATCGTGCTCACCGGCTCCGCCGCCGTGAAGCTCGGACTCCCGGAGCGGCTGGAGGGCGGTGAGGAGCGCCGCTCACTGCGGCTTGCGGAGGACCACCCGGTGGTGAAGCAGATCGGGAAGGCGAAGTGGCAGCTCACGCAGCGCGGTTTCGGCCCGTGGGCGCGGATCTACCGCAAGGCCCAGGGCAGCGCACGGCAGTGCGTGCAGCTCGCGGTCCTGTCCTGGGACGCCCTCGACACCCGTTCCTGGCCCGGCGTCGCCGAGCTGGCCCCGGCCGATATCGTCCGCGTCCTCGGCGTGTATGCCCAGCGGGTGATCACCCCCCGCGGCTCCACCGCCGTCTCCGGCCTGGAACTGATGACCGCCCTGCGCCCGCCCACCCGGGCCGTGCAGGAGAACGGGACTTGGGTGTCGGGCCACAACCCGGGCAGCCTCGGAACGGACCCGATGGACCCGGCGCCCCCGGAGGCGATCGCCGAACACCCCGTCGTCGTCCGGTCCGGCTGGAACGCGGGCTTCCTGAACGAGGAGGCCTACCAGTGGGTCCGCGACCCCGCCCTCCTCTCCGACGAGGAGTGCCTCCTCCCGTACGCGGTCGGCTTGGACCTGAACACCGCGTTCCTGGCGGCCGCCGCGCGGCTGACGGTGGGCCTGTCGGCACCGGACCACTTCCACGGGCCGGTGTTCAACAAGAAGATCCCCGGGTCCTGGCTCGCGGACCTCTCCCACGTCGACCTCGACCCGCGTCTGCCGTCGCCGTTCACCCCGGACGGCACCCGGCCGACGGGGCCTGCCTGGTACCAGACCCACACCCTCGCCTACGCCCAGGAACTCGGCCACGACGTCCAGCCGATCGAGGCCTACCTGCGCCGGGAGACCGGGGCGTACCTCGACCCGTGGCACGACCGCCTCAAGACCGCGTACATGGACACTCTCGCCGATCTCGGCGTCACGGCGGATCTCACGGACGCCGAGTTCCTGGCGGCGATGGAGCATCACAAGCAGGCCGACCCCGGGATGGCCGCGGTCCTCGCGGCGATCAAGGCGACGGTCAAGGGCGGCATCGGCAAGCTCCGCGAACGCCCTCAGGGCCGCACCTACCGGGACGGCGAGCCCTGGCCCGCGATGCAGCGCCCGACGTGGCGGCCGGACATCCGGGCGGCCGTGATCTCGAAGGCGCGGGTCAACATGCACCGCAAGCTGACCAACATGGTGAAGCTGACCGGCCTGTTCCCCCTCGCGGTCCTCTCGGACTGCGTCGTCTACCCGTCCCCGGGCGCTTCGCCGCTGGACTTCCTGCCGTACGCGGCGTCGGGCAAGCCGCTGATGGGCGGCTTCCGCCTCGGCCCGACCCCCGGTCTGGCCAAGCTGGAAGGGGTGCAGGGGATGGGGTGGGCGGTGGACCTGATGGAGAAGGGCCTCAACCCCGCCCGCCACATCAAGGGCGGCGACGCCGTCCTCGACGACGGCGAATAGGCAACGAGAACCCGGTGTGGCCTCCGGCGGCGACGTGCCGGAGGCCCACCCGACAGACCGCTCACCGTGTACGACCCGGACACCTGTCAGGAGCTGAACCGCTGTGGGAGAGATCGAGGACGCCATCGGCCGAGCCGACCAGGAGGCGTTCACCAAGGACCCGCCCAAGACGCTGAAGGGCCGGATCAACTTCCTGCTCAAGCAGCTCAAGTCCACCAGGGCGGTCGCCGCCGAGCTCGGCGTCAGCCAGCGGTCCGTCGAGCGCTACCGCAAGGGCGACCGCAAGACCCCGCCGAAGGCGGTGGCGGACCGCATCGAGGGAGCCGTACGGGCCCGCTGGCAGCCCGTGGTCCGTGGCCGCCGCCGCAAGGAAGCCGCCACCAGCACCGGCATCACCGTCGAGACCCGCGCCCGCTTCGGCTACACCGCACCCATCGGCACCACCGACGACGGCCGCGTACGCCGCCTCACCGTCCACCTCCCACCCGCCTACGCCCAGCGTCTCTTCGACGCCCGCGCCCGAGGCGCCGACGACCGTGACCTACGCGGGATCGTCGCCGAGGGCTTGCAGGAGATCTACTTCAAGGACGGCGGCACCCGCGCCGACGAACTCCGGGTCGAGTTCACCGACATCGACTACTTCGACGTCTCCTTCTGACCCCCCGGCCGAGCCGCACCCAGACCACGAGCACCTGTCCGGGTGCGGCTCACACCCATTTCCGCGCGTCAACGCCGGGCCTGAACCGGAAGAGGGGTGCAATGGCCACTGCTGGGAGCCGTCCTCGGACGGGCTGCTCCCGGCCCCCGTGGCGCTGTCGACCGCGGGCAGGAATCCGGCCGCCGTCACACGCCGCCGCTCAGCGCCCCGGTCGACAGCATCCACCCCGGCCCCGGACCAACGACCGCATACACGAGTCCGGGTGCACTCCGATTCCCTGCTACGCCAGGCGCTTCTTCGGTCGGGGCCGGGCGTCGAGGAGTGCCCACCAGGCGTGGCCGTCGTGGTCGGTATGGGCGCCGCACGCCTCCACGGTGCGCAGTACCGCCACCTCCGCGGGCACGGCTCCCGCCGACCCCTGTCCGGCGGCTTGGTGGTTGAGGGCCATGACGAGGATCTTGTCGTCCTGGTCGGCGAGGTGGACGCTGACGCGTTTCCCGCCGGCCGTCACGGCCGTGTCCACGAGGCCGTGGACGGTCTTGAGGAAGTCGTGCTCGTCCAGCAGCGGGTAGTCCCACTCGGCTACGGCCAGCGCTGCCTGTGCGGCGGCCTTCTTCGCCGCCCACCGGTCCGCGCGAAACGCCAGCACCCGCGCCCGCCGGCTGGTGACGACCAGCCGGGGCGGCACGCCGGTGAGCGATTTCGGCTTCGTCGCCGGCTGCGGCCGCGGCGGCTCCACCGGCTTCTTCTGCGGCGGCGGCGACTTCGGAGGAAAACTCGGCGGAACCTTCGGACCCCTGGCTTCCACAACCTCGCTCATACCCCACCACGCTACGCCCGTTGACCCCGGCCGCGCACCGGCATCGACCACAGCTGCTCACCCTTGCCCGTGCCCGGAATCCCCGCTCTGGCGGCTGCCACGCCGGCGAGCCCGGTCAGCCCGCGCCACACAGCCCCTTGGGGTGGCGCTTTGGCGGATACGGGGCGCGCGGCCGGGTGGGTGCGGCACGCTGGAACCGGCCAGGCGCCGACACCGATCCGGCGGGCACAGGCCGTCGTGGCGTGGGGAAGGGGCGGGGCACGGTGGATCAGACGCTGAGGGACCTGGGTGCGGCGCACGCCGGCTCGGTGGGAGTGTTGCTGGAGGACGGCAGCGAGCCGGGGCCGGCGTACTTCGACGTCGGCAGCGGATCGTACGTGCCGTCGTCGACGGAGTGGCACGCGTATGACGGCCGGTTCGGCCGCCCGAAGGCCGCTCTCCTGCGCGGTGCCTGCGCGTGCGGATGGAGGGGCGCGGCCGAGTACCCGCTCGACTGGACGACGCTGGACGACCAGACGCCCCTGTACGAGGCGGACGTTGATCTGGCTGGGCCGGTCGCGGACTACCAGGCCCACCTCACCGTGGTCCGCGACGCCGCCGTCCCCCTCCCCGAACCGCTGACCGCCCTGCTGACCGCCCTGATGGAGAACCTGGAGACTGCTGCGGTGAAGGATCCGCTGGTGGCGCTGAAAGCCCTCGCGGACCTGAGGTACCTGATCGCCGGGGTGGGTGCGGACGCGGCGTTGGCGGTGCAGGTCGGCCGGATCCGGATCGAGACGGTCGCGACCGCGCTCGGCACGAGCGAGGCCGCCGCACGCCGGTATCTGAACAGCTACCGCCATATGTGAGATGACGGCCGGCTCGGCCGGTGGTTGTTGTCCAGCAGGGCCGCACACCGCCCCGGGAACTTCATCTCCCGGGTCTGCCCGGGTCCCGGCTGCCCGAACCGCGTCAGGCGACCGGATCGGCGGCCCCGCATGAGCGGGGCTGCCGATCAGGCTAGGGTCCGGGTAGCCCGTGCCGATATGGCGTGCTCGGGTGAGGCCCGGGGCCCAGAGCGCTCTGGGGGCTGCAGTACCCCCGGGCCGCCCCACCCCTACTTCCGCCCGTGTTGCCGGTGTCCGGCGTGACCCGGCTGCGTTGGGCAGGGCATGGAGATGGTGGAGCGGTTGCCGTTCGGGATGCGGACCGCGGTCGAGGTGACGTACGTCCGGTGCGCCCTGTGCGGGGCGTTCGGTGAGCTGGTCCTGGACTGCGGCCGGCTGGACCGGGCGCTGGCTCGCGCCCGAGATCACGTCCGCGAGGTGCACCCGGGCGCGGACATCCCCGAGGCGCTCCGGCTTGTGCCCGATGTCGCCTTCCCGCCGGCCGACTGCTACGACGTCGCCGAGTGGGTCGCGCAGTACGACACCCGGAACGTGCAGCGGACCCGCGGCCCGAGATAGCGCCGAGGCACCCCACGTCCGTGGCGGGATGCTGCTCCGCGGGGTGGCTGTCAGGCCTGGCCGGGGTGAGCCAGTCGTTCGTCCCCGTCGCCCTCGTCCGTTGTGGTCTCATCGTCGATCAGGCCGTAGGGAGGCCGTTCCTCGCTGCGGCTGTACCGTACGACGACGTTGTCCTCCACGAGTCGCGGCGGGCTGTTGTCGACGATGATCACCTGCGCCCCGGAGCCCTGTTCCGCCAGCCAGCTGGTCAGGTGGCGGTAGAAGTCGTCGATGGCGATCGCGTCGGCGATCGCCGCGTCCCGGGTGCCGCCGTGGCCGAGGTTCTTCTGCGGGCTGTCGATCATGAGGAAGCCGGGGTGGGCGGCCGAGGATTCGACGGCCACCTCGAAGACGGCGAGCTGCCAGGCCAGGGTCAGGAGCGTCCGGGCGCCGGATGAGGCCTCGCGGTAGGAGTCGCCGCGCACGTACGGGACGAGGTTCGTGTCGATCATGGGCTGGCTGAGCTTCGGATAGCGCCACTGCCGCAGCAGCTCGCTGTACCGGACGCTGATGCGGCCGACAACCAGGTCACGGTCCTGCGCGGCATCACCCAGCCGGTCGAGTTCCTCCCGCAGGCGGGCGATCTGCGTCTCGTGCCGTTCCACCAGCGCGGCCCGCTTCTCCAGCCCGCCCTGGAGCCTGGCTGCGCTCTCGGCGTGCTGAAGGTGACGCAGGAGGTCCTCGCGCCGGCGCTGGAGGTCGTCACGAGCGGCGAGGAACGGGGTGACCCTGGGCCTCGTCGCCTGGTCGACTGCGGCGGCGGCCTGCTCCTCGGCGAGTTCGGCGTCCTCCGCCCGGAGCTTCAGGGCCGCGAGGGAGCTGTCGAGGCCTTCGACGTAGTCGGTGATCTCCTTCAGACGGGCTTTGGTGGCCCTGATCTCGGAAGCGACGTTCAGCCGCCCCTCATCCTGCGAGCGCTCAGCGTCGGAGGTACCGAGCGTCAGGTGCCCGTCGTCGCCGGGCAGCTCGTGGCTGCACAGGCCGCAGACCCCGTTCTCCACCGAGGGGGGAGAAGGAAGCCTGTGCAGGCAGGCAGGACAGGTCGTGACGCTCAAGGGGTCGAACAGGCGCTGCGCCTCGGCCAGCATGTTGAGCTTGACGAGGTCATCCGCGTACTGCGCCCGCAGCGGCATCATGCGGGCGAGCTGTGTCTCGCAGTCGCGTACGGCGCCAGCAGCACGTCGGGCGCGCTGAGCGGCTTGCTGGTGCTCGCGGCGCAAACGCTTGGGGAAGACGGCGTCGGCTTGCCCGTTCTCGTCCAGGGACCGGAGTTGTGCGTTCAGCTCCAGCAGTTCGTTCTCGTAGGTCTGGGTCGTGAGCGCGTCGCCCACGGGAAGGTCTTGTTCTTCGACGAAGGCGCGGGCCGCGGCGAGTTCAGAACGCGCCTGGGTCAGCCGGCTGCCCAGCTCCTTGATGCGTTGGCCAAGCTCGACGGCACGGTCGTCGTGGACGCCGAAGACGACGTCGACGACCTGCTTCAGCTTGTGCTTCTTCATGAACTCGTTCTCGGAGAGGAAGTTCATGGAGGCGATGCGCTCGTTCGGCAGGAACGCCAGCGCCATGAGGTCCCGGAAGCTCAGGGGATCGGTGCGGGACTCACGGTTCGTCGGGGCCTCCCGCAGCTGGACGCCTTCGAGTTTGCAGTGACCCAGCAGCAGCGCGGAGAGGCTCTCGGGCGAGCCCGCCGGCTCGATGAGCCTGCTCTCAGGCTTGGCCGGCGCCGGCTGGTCCAGCGTCCCCTGGCGCACGTAGGCGGCCTTCGACGGTTCCCCGACAGCCCGCTCGATCACGTACGGTTCGCCGGACAGCTCCACCTCCAGAAGGCAGGAGCGGACCTTCCGCAGCACCTCCGGATGCCGCGGATGACGCTTCGCACCCAGGCCGTAGGCAACGAACTCCAACACCGCGGTCTTACCGGAGCTGAACGCCCCGGCCACCACCGACAGACCCCGCACCCGCTGCTCGTGGGTGAAGTCGACGTCGTAGGTGCGGCTGACGCCTGCCAGACGCAGACGCCGGATCCGGATTCCAGGCAGAGGCTGCATGGCGGTCACCCCTCCCAGGGCATGTCAGGTGCCTGCGGTCCCGAGCCCAGAACGCTCAGGAGCGCCGCTCCGGGCCCGCCCTCCCCGTCCGGCCGCAGCCAGCGTGCGGTCTGCTCCCGCAGTGCCTTGTCGCTGAGCTTGCGGAGGTGACGCACGACGATGGACGCCGCCGTGGTGAACGACGCGGCATACGTGGCGGTGAAGCGCGCACCGAGGTCCCGGCCGCGGTTGCTGATCGAGTAGACGAAGGAGCCGTTGCGGTTGTGGACCTCGCAGCACCCGTAGGCGACGAGCAGCGCGAGGTCGTGCTGGATGCGCTCCCGTCGGCTGGTGAAGCGCTGCGAGGACGACGCGTACGAGAGAACCTGCGGATCGAACCCGGCCAGCCTCAGCAGGTTGCCCTCCCGGCCGTCGGATGCGACGACCAGGAAGGGGTTCGCCGACAGGAAGTCGTAGTAGCCCAGGCGCTCCAGGCTCGCCCCCTTCGCGTCCTGCCCGGCGACGGCGTCGAGGAGAAGCAGCAGCTGCGCGAGCCGGAACGTCACCTGGTCTTCCGGCATCATCACCGGCCGGTGTGCTTCCACAACGAACCCCTCGTAGGTCTGACAGGACAGGAGACGGCGGTCAGCCGTCGGTGTGCTCGGCGGCGATCTGCCGCCAGTGTTTGACCCAGCCGGCCTTTCGGTTGTCCACCAGCCGGTGCACCAGCCCCCAGCTGTGTACGAGCTCCAGGCGCAGAGCCTTCGGCAGTTTGTCGTGCTCAATGCGGACGTCCCGCCAGACACGAGAGTGCAGAGACGGGATCATGTTCTCGGCGGCGCATTCGTTGAACTGCATCTCCCACAACCCGTGCAGGGTCGCGTCGGCCGAGCTGAGCGCCGCCACCTCTGCCGCCACGCCCTTGTGCGCGATCTCGCGGGCCACCAGATCGGCATTGAAGAACTGGCGCTTGGCCGAGTCCAGCTCCTCGTGACCGGCCTCGGTCATCTGCCGGATGAACAACGCGGAGCCGAGAGCGGCCGCCTTGTCGTCCTCGACTTCGAGCACCAGCCGAAGCTGCTCGACGGGGGAAGGGGCGGCCTGCGCGTAGGTCTCGTAGAAGCCGCGACGCACGTCGTCGCCCTCGGGGCTGAGCAGCTTCTTGCGGAGGGCGGTTTCGTCCCAGAGCTGGATCACGAGGTTGTGCTCGTTCTCCTTGGCCTTCTTCCACTTGTCCCACCAGGCCGTCATGGGGCCGTCCATGCTGGAGGGGATGCACAGAATCCAGCTGGCGATGGTGTGGCCGTTCTTGACGGCTGCCTTCAGCACGTTGTCGAGCGAGTCCTGGACCTGCTGCGTGTGCTTCTTGGTGGTGATCGGCATGAAGTACTTGGACTGCCACACCGTGATCGCCCCACCGAGATTTCCGGCGAAGGCGTCGATACCCCAGTCGCCCGGGTTGGCGGCGACGGACCGCACGAGCACGCCGGGGGTCGTCGCGGCGGCGAGCTGAACGACCATCGACTCGAAGTCGTCGCGCGCCCCGCCGGCACTTCCCCCGCGGACCGCGTGAACGTCGAAGCTGATCGGCTGGACACCCACCGGCACGGCTATCGAGTCAGGCACAGCCCACCCCCATGCGCCGTCGGACTGCACACAGGATGTCTCCCGTGCGTCACACACCGTATTGGCCGGAGGGTACCCAAAGGTCAGCCGTCTGATCAAGAAGAGGAACGCTCGGCCGATATCTGATGAGGGTGTGTCAGATCAATCCCATCCGCTGAGGCCGGGCTGGCCGGGGAACATCCCCTTGCAGTCGCCGAAGCGGATGGTGTCGCTCTGAGAGCTTTGTTCCTCGCACTTCTGGCGGTCGTTCTGCGGACCACTGCTACCGGTGGTTGAGCAGGATCCCGCGAGCGCGATGATCACGGCGAAGGTGACGATGAGCCCGCACCCGATGGCCGTAGGGGACGGCCCGGGAACGGTGACGGCCGCCGGTCGCTTCGGTGTCTGGGCGGGGAGACCGTAGACGCCGGTCGAAGCGGCGCTCTGCGCGGAGTGCGCGAGGGTGCTGTGACTGCCCCCGCGAAACGCGGCGTAGGGGTGTCCGGCGACCAAGGCGTGATGGGCAGCGGACCGTATCTCGTAGCCGGCTGCGGCGTTGAAGCTCTGCCCGCAGCCGGGGTGGAGGCATCTCAGATCCATCGTGGTGTGTGGTCCTTCCTGCGTGTGCCCTGGCCTCAGTGCGCGTTGATCCCGAACTGGTGCAGCAGCCCTTCGACGAGTTCCTTCCCGGTCGCCTGGAGAACGTCGTCGTCGGCGATCGGTGGCAGTTCCGTGGTGGCCGGAATGACGCGTAGGGGCTGCCGTGCCCGCTCGATCGCGCGGGGCTGGCCAATGTCGTACCCGCAGGCCAGGAACCGGAAGTCTGGTCCGTTGTTGCCGTCGGCCACGATGGCTGCGGTGATGTCCACGGTGGAGTCGAGCAGGCGGCGTCGGCGGTGGGCGTCGATGACCGCGACGGCTTCGCCCAGAGCGGTGGGAAGCGTCCAGGTGTCGACCAAGGCCGCGCCTATCTGACTGGGCATGGGGTGACTCAGGTCGACACACACGACGACCCCTCCGTCATGGTGGAGCTCGACCATGGCTCCAGCCTGTGTGCCTCGCAGTTCCGGCACGAGGATGTTGCTGTCGACCCAGCGCCGCAGCCCCACGTGCATGCCGTTGCTGAGCCGATCGGACAGAGCGCCGCGGACCCCGTACGGATCGCTGTGAGCCCGAAGCCGTGCGGCGGTCTTGACGCCGTCGAGCAGGACGGCCTTGGCCTCGGCACGGCTCGGAGCGGGCACCAGGCGCGGCACCGGCCGTGAGGGACGCCCCGCAACGACCAGCCACGCACATCCCGGCACGGACTCACCGAGGACGACTGAGGCGGCCTGCTGAACAAGTTCGGCGAGAGCTGTCTCGGCCCGCGCCTGCCGCGAGAAGCGTTCCTGATAGGCACGCGCGACTTGATGCTCGGACATGTAGAAGGTCTCGCTCCCGACACGGTAGGGCGCGTTGAAGGTCGCCCGGTCCTTGTCCTTCTGCTCCCATCCGTACTGGAAGTGCGGCGCGAGTTCGCTCGGTGTCACGTCGACGATCAGGAAGTCGGGACCGCCCCCACCCGGTGCGGGCAGAGGGATGATGTCGACGCCGGACAGGTAGGGCTGGACTCCGTTGCGGAGGGTCTGCGTCAGCTGCTGCTCATTCACCTCGGCGAGGTCGATGCCGACGGCCTCGATGTCGTCCGTGACCCCGTACACGAGCAGGCCGCCGCGGGTATTCGCCATCGCGGTGACGTCCTTGGCGAACTCGTTCCAGATGCCCGGCTTGGGCACGAAGGTGGGCAGCTGCTTCTTCCAGTCGAGGTCGTCCGTTTCACCGAGCTTCGAGGCCACGGCGTCCATGATCATCCCGTGGGTAAGGGGGCCCATCGGGCGGCCCAGATGTTCGTGCAGTCGAGTCCAGGAGCGCGCCATTTCGCCACCCTATGAAGCATCGGCCTACGCCGGTGGGTGGTTCGCCAAACCAGTGGTTCGCGAGGTCTGCCATCGCGTCCAGCCAGGGCAGGTGACCCGCGTGGAGAGCGGTTCAACCAGGGGGTGGTCGTCGCTTCTTTGTGGTCGGGGGTGTGGGGGTGGTCGGGGGTGTGGGTGGTGTGGTGGCCGGCGTCGGGGGTGTGGGTGGTGTCGGGTCGGGGTCGCGGTGGGGGGCGCGCCCGGGGTGGCGGTGTGTGGTTGCCGGTGTTGGTGTGGGGTTGCCGGTGTTGCGGGGTGGGCGCCCGCGGGTGGGTGCGGGGTTGCGGGGTGGACGGTGTCGCCCGCGTGTTGGCGCGCCTGGTTTCCCGGCTCGCGGGCGCATGGTCCTGCACCATTTTTCAGGCATTAGAAATAGGCAGCCAGTTAGTGCGTACTGGAACAGTACGGGCTGACTGACACCGAAGGGCCCGGTGTATTCGCCGCCCCTTGCGGGCGCTTTTCGGGAGTGGTTATCGATGGGTGTTGAGGGGTCGTCCGGTGGGGTCCGCCGACGTGAGCGGCTGACGTCCGAGCCGCGTGGCCGGCGGGTGAATCTGTCGTTCAACGACGCGGAGCTGGAGGTCCTACGGCTGGCCGCGGGGCGGGAGGGGATGTCGCCCGCGTCGTGGGCGGGACGTCAGGTGATGGCGGTCGCCCAACACACCCTGGTGCCGGTCTCCCGTGACGCCAGCGACGTGTTGCGGGAGCTGATCGCGGCCCGGGTCCATCTGCGGGAGACCGTCACCGCGCTCCGCGCCCTGGCCGCCGCCGACCCGCCCGCCGCCGGCGGTCCGGCCACAGCCGCCGACGTCGTGGCACGCGCCCTGGACGCGGTGGCCCGCGTGGATGAGGCGACCGTCGCGGTGATGCGGGAGAGGCGCTCGCGGTCGTGATGCCGAAGAAGGCGCCGGGCGGGTCGGAGACGGTCGAGCTCCTGGAGTACCTCTTCGGTCCCGGGGAGCGCGACGAGCACACCGACCCCCACCTGATCGCCGCCTGGGACCCGGACCTGCCCTGCCCGGCCCGCGACCCCGGCCGGATGACGCTCGCCGGCCTGGCACTGCTCCTGGACGCCCCCGTCGAAGCTTTGCGCGGCCCACGCCCGGCCGAGCACGTCTGGCACGTCTCGGTCCGCAACCACGCCGGCGACCGCACCCTGTCGGACGCCGAATGGGCGGAGGTCGCCGCCGCCATGGTGCACGCCGCGGGCATCGCCGAGCACGGCGACGAACACGCCTGCCGGTGGGTCGCCGTACGGCACGCGGACGATCACATCCACATCGCGGCGACCCTCGCCCGCCAGGACGGCCGGCATCCCCGTGTACGCGGCGACATCCCCGCGATGCACGCCGCCGCCCGCGTCTTCGAAGCCCGCTGGGGCCTCACGCTGATGTCGCCGCTCGACCGGACCGCGCGCCGCCGCCCGGTCACCGGCGAGGCCGAGAAAGCCGCCCGCCGCGGCCTGGCCGAGACCGCCCGCGAATCCCTGCAGCGCACCGTCCGCATCGCGGCCGCGCTCGCGCAGGGCGACGCCGACTTCCTCGACCGGCTCCGCGACGCGGGCCTGCGCGTGCGGGAGCGCCACGGTGACGACGGCACCCTGGTCGGCTACGCGGTCGCGCTCCCCGGCGACCGCGCGGACCGCGGCAGCCGGCTGGTGTGGTTCTCCGGGTCGACGCTCGCCTACGACCTGTCCCTGCCCCGCGTCCGCGAACGCTTCACCCCCGCCGTCACCTCGGCCGACTGGGCGCTGGCCGAACACCGGATCCGGGAGGCCTCCGCGCTCCTGGGCCGCGCCGGTCAAGCTGATGGTGCCGGGGATGTCGCCGCGCTCGGCGACCTCCTGGCGGTGGCCGCCGAGCACTCTCCGGCCCTGGTCCGTGACCGTGTCCGCGCGGCGGCCGACGCCTTCGAGCAGGCCGCCCGCGCCCCCGGCGCCCGCTCCCTGGAGGGCCGCGCCCGTGCCGGATGGCGCTCGGCCGCGCGGGCGTTGGAGCACGCCCCGCGTGCCGGCCGCGGGGGAGGCGCCGCGGTCGTCCTCACCCTGCTGATCGCTTTGGTGGAGGCGGTGGAGGCCGCCGCCTTCTGGCACCGCGCGCAGGAGCACCGGGCGCAGGCGAGAGCCGCCGCGGAGGCCGCCGTCCTGCTGCGCGAGGCAGCCGGCTTTACCGGTACCCCGCCCCCGACGACGAAGCCGCGCACCGGTCGAGTGGTGCGCACGCCGGGCCGTGGCCTGCCCGCCGCTACGCCCGTTACCGGTGTACCGGTCCGGCCGCGCCCTGAACCCGGTCGGCCGGGCCCGTCCCGTACGCGCTGAACCCGATCCGAGGAAGCTGCCGATGACGTCCGGATACCCGCCGCTGCCCGAGCCGTTTGCCGAAGCCCTCGGGGAGGCCGCGCACACCGCGGCGATGGCCTACCGCCTGGTGCTGGCCATCTCCGACGCGGTCCGCCGCGCCGCCCAGAAACGCCTCACCGGCCGGGAGGAGGAACTCGGCGAGGACGCCGAGAAGATGGCGCCGGGCTGGTCGGCCGACCAGCTGCGCGGCCACCTCGGCGACGACATCCTGGCCGTGCTGATGCAGGACACCGACTGGCCGCGGATGGCCCGCCAGCTCGTCGGCCTGCAGCAGGCCGGCGTCGACCTCGGGGTGTTCCTGCCGCAGATGGGGCGGATGACCGCCGGGGTCCACCAGGCCGTCACGGCGAACGCCGCCCGTATCAAGGCCGAGGGCACCGACCGCTGGGCCGACCTCCTGCGCACGTCGATGCCCGAGGGCCTGGTCCGCGACGCGATCCTCGCCTCCCCGGCCTGGCCCGACATCGCCGCCGCGATGGGCCGCCTCGACGCCGCCGGGATCGATGTCGCCCGGATCCTCACCGACGCCCACCGCGCCGGGGCCGGCGTCGACCAGGCCGTCGCCGCGGTCACTGCGGCCGCCGCCAACACCCCCGCCCCCACCACGGCCCCGACCGCCCCTACCGGGGCCCCGGCGGCCGCCGCTCCGGCTCCCGCACCCGCGGCCGGCGCCCGGGTACCGGCCGACGACCCGTGGGCACCGCCCGCCCGACCGATCCCCGCCCCCGCAGCGCCCGCTCCTGCTCCCGGGGCGGCGGTCGGCGCCGCGAGGGATGTGCTGGCCGAACGCATGGGCGCGGCCGGTGACCCGTGGGCCGCGCCCGCCCGCCCGGTCCCCGCTCCGGCACCCACCCCTGCGGGCGCGCCCGCGCCCGTTCCCGCGCCCGCTCCTGCGAGTTCGGATGCGAAGCGGGTATGGGGCCCGCTGACCGAGGGCCTGACCATTCCCCGCGACCTCGACCTCGGCAACCGGCCCCGCGCCCTGAAACAACTCAGGGTGCAACCGGCCGCGCACTCCCAGATGGTCGCGATGATCAAGCAGGTCCTGCCGGAGCAGGAAGCCGGGCTCCTGATCGGCTCACGCCCGTGGCCGCTGCTCGCCGCCCGCATGCAGCAGCTCGGCGAACACCACGGCACCGACACCGTCGCCCAGCACCTGAACCGCCTCACCAGCGGCACCTCCTGGCAGGAAGCCACCGGCAGCGCCCTGGTCGGCCGCCTCGTCGACGCCACCCTCACCTCCCTGACCACCCCGCCCGGTACGCCGGCCCCCGCCCGGCCCCGGGTCTCCGCGGCCGCCGCCCGCTCCCGCTCCACCACCACCCCCGCCGCCGCGGCCCCCGGCCGGCAGGCCCCGGCGGAGGCCGCGGTACCCGCGCACCGGCAGCAGGCCGCACCGGCCAGGGGCGCGGGGCGTACGCGGTGACGGCGAAGACTCCCGGACTGTGGGGCCTGCGGGCGGAGCGGGCGCGGGCGGCCTGGTGGGCGCTGCCGGGCCGGGACCGGATCGCGGTCGAAGGGTTTCTGCTGACCGGCCTGCTGTTCGCGGCCGCCTGGAGGGCGGGCCACCTCGGCATGGCGCAGGCGGACTTCGTCCTGTCGGTCCTGTCCGGCACGGCGGGCGTCGCCACCCTGTACCGGGGCGCCGTCCACCGGCCGCAGTCGGCCCCGCCTCCGGCCGGACCGCTGGTCGCGCCGTCGGAGGAAGTCCAGCGGCACGCCGCCCGCGAAGCCGGCACCGCGCCAGGCACCTGACCGGGGAAGAACCGCGAGGAAGAGGGGGAGACGGATGGTGATGTCAGGCAGGCAGCGCCGGGCCGGTGGCAGCGCGCTGGCGGGGCTTGTGCTGGCCACGGCCGGCTGGTGGGCGCAGTGGTCCGGGTACGAGGTCGTGGGCACGGCCCTGACCCTGCTGGCCGGGATCGTGGTGCTGGCCGGTGCGTGGCGCTCGGGCGTCCTGCACCTCCCGCAGCCCGCCGAACCCGACCCGGACGCCCCCGCGCCGGTGCGGCCGTCCTCGGCACGCGCGAAGGCGGACCAGGAGCGCTCGATGCGCCTGCTGAAGGCGATCGACGAGGCCGCCGACGACGGATCCGGCCTGCCGGGGGAGCTGTCGGAGTTCGAGCGGATCGTCCTCTTCGGAGTCGCCGAACTTCCCGGCCGGCAGTACCCGCCACCGGGCCACGACTACCCGCGCACCTGACCCACGCCGGGCTTCAGCCCCGTCGCTCCCGTCGCGGAGGGGCGGGGGGCGCGTCCCCGGGCGGCTGTTCAGCCTGCGGGTGTTCGTCTTCGCAGGGGTGCCGTCCCCAATCGAGAGAGCCGTTGGCGCGGTCCACTTTGATCAGGCCGTGGCCCAGGACGTAAGGGGAGGCCGCCATCTCCGGATCGTTCATGATGATCGCGAGTGCGGAGCCGGCGACGTTCATGTCGAGGGCGGGTTCGGCGCCGAGCAGGATGTGGTCGAGGTAGGCGGCGTAGTGCCGTGCGGCTCCGGGAAGCCGGTCCAGGCGGTACCGGGCCTCACGCAGTTCCTGACCGGTGAACTCACCGGCGTCGCGCCGCCGCCGGCAGCTGCGGCACAGGCGGAGCAGGAGCCAGGGGTTCGGGGCCTGCGGGGACAGCCCGGTCGGACGCATGGCCGGGAACTGCGAGAACTTCTCCTCGTCGGGGTCCTCCAGGGCCACGATGTCGTAGGGGCGGTCCAGCTCCCGGGTCTTGCCGCACGTCGGGATGGAGCAGGCCGGGCTGAGCCCGTACAGCAGGTCCCGCGTGTACTCGGACATGTCCGGCGGAGCGCCCTGGGCGGCGACCCGGTCGGCTTCGTACTGCGCCTGGTGCCACAGCTTCTCCAGCCGCAGCAGCTCCTTGCCGATCGGGTCCTTGTGGTTCGCGTCCCGGCCCCAGTCCCTGACCTGCTCGGTCAAGTACCCGGTGACGGCTTCCATGACCTCGTAGCTGGGCACCTTCGGCAGCCCGAAGGCGTTTTGCACCGCGCCGTGGCTGAAGCCCCGCGCCGCAGCGATCGTCCTCATGCTGGGCCGCCCCGCCCGGCGGTACAGGTGGTGCAGGGCCCGGTTGAAATCCCGACGAGCACCCGGCGGCAGCTCCGGCGGCGTGATGTCTCCTGCACGTCCCACGGTCCCTACTCCTTCCCCGCCGAAGCGGCCGACTCATTGTTCACCGGCTCGTGCGCCGCCGTCTGCGTGTCCAGGGACCCGCCCCCCGCGGCGCGCGCCGTACGGCGCCTGCGCCATACGACTCGGGCCTGCCGAGCGGCCCCGAAGACCAACGCGAGGACGATTCCGGAGACGACGTTGTCGATGATGTTCATAGACCCACCATCACGGTCCCGGATCGCCGAATGGACAGATGTGGACAGCCCGTTCAGAAACGATCGACCCAGCACGACGAGGCCCAGTCGACGCCGAGGTCGGCGAGTATGGCGAGCTGCGCCGGGGTCGAGCCGGTCCCGGCGGGCCTTCATGTTCCCGATCCAGATCCCGGTCCGGTCGGCGGGACGACAACGGCGTGCTCAGCGTCACGGCCCGGTAGGAGGGTCCGGGGTCCGGCCGTGACCTCGAAGGCGGTCAAGGCCTTGTACCGGGGGCAGGGCCGACGCAGGGGAGAAGGAAGAGCCGATGGTGGACAACACGACCGGGCAGGCCTCCAGGGGCCGGTGGCCGGTGCTGAGTGCTCGGGAGGTGAGCTGCCTGGTGGCCGGCGTCGTGCTGATCGTGGCCGGGCAGCTCTGGTACTGGCTGGCCGACGGCACCTCACCGGCCACCACCCCGACCGCCCGCTGGTTCCAGAACGCAGCAGCAGCGGGCGCGGGACTCTGGCTGCAGATCCTCGGCGTGCTCCTCCTCGCGGGCACCCTGCTGCGCCCCCCGCTGAAGAGGACCGACCGCCCGTAACACCCCCGCGCGGGGCGGGTACGGGGCCCGGAGCGGGACCGTACACAGCATCTGCCGACCGGCAGCCACCCCGACGGCGCCTACCGCGCCCAGTCCACGCCCAGCTCGGCGAGCGCGCCGAGCTGGGCGGTGTCGAGCCGGTCGCGGCGGGCCTTCTGGTTCCCGACCCAGATGCCCACACGGTGAGGGCCGTCGGGGAGCTCCTCGACCGCGCCGCGCCCCGGCATCCGGCCCTCCCGCGCCACGTACTGCGCCAGGGCCTGCAGGCCCTTCTGGAAAGCCTCCCCGCCCGCCCGCGGCCCGGACTTCGTGGTCGTCTTCGGCGCGGCCGTACGGGCCCGTGAGGCCTTCTTCACGCCGAGTTCGGCGAGCCGCCGCTGCTGCTCGGCGTTCAGCCGGCCCCAGTTCCTGCGCTGCGCGGCGAGCCACCGCCCCACGTCGTCTCCGTGCCGGGTCACACCGGGCACGACCGCGGTCAGGCGGGCGCCCTCGGCGAGGAGCTGCGCCAGGTAGGCGTAGTGCCGCTGCCAGTCCACCGTCCACCCGCGTTCGGCCGGGTTCCAGTCCGGATCGACCGCGGCCAGCGACGCCGCCCGACGCTCCGCGCGTACGGGGTCCTTCCCGAGCCCGCCGGGGCGGCGGATGTTCGTGAGCCACTGCCCGACCTGGACGTCCATGATCGCTGCGCCCCGCGGCGCCGCGAGGCTCCCGTGGAGGTCGTAGTAGGCCCGCGCCGCCCCGAGGTTGGCCTCGAAGCCGGCGTCGGCGGTGTCCCACACGACCCCCAGCTCCTCCAGCTCGGCCGCCCGTTCCCCGGTCATGGTCCCGGCCCGGTACGCGCGCCGCTGGTCCGACAGCCACCTGCCGAGGGGGAACGTCCCCGCGGTCTCGACGTGCTCGTACGGGACGTCCAGGTCCCCTTCGCGCTGCCGGTACCGGTACGCCGCCTCGGCGCCCCGACGCCAGTCCTGCCGCTCGGTGTTGATCACCTGGTAGTTGATCCACTTCGCGATCAACGCCGGGTCCCGCGGGGTCGCGAATCGCAACAGCAGTCGCGACTCCTCCTCGCCGTCCTCCGGCGCCTTCCCGACCGGCTGGGAGGGGTCTACGATCCTTTTCTGATTCTCCTGTGGAATAGCGAGCATTTCCACGGCCTTTTCATCATGTGCCCGCAGTCCTGCCAAAATTCGCACCAGCGGGCGGTAGGAATCCGACGAAAGCATGTCCTCCGGCTTTTCACCCTCCCGCAAAAACACGGGCACGATCAGGGTGGCCATCTTCCCCTCACCGGGCTTCTGCCGCAAAGCCCGACCGATCGCCTGGACAATATCGACAGCCGACCCCTTCGGATCGATCAGGGCCACGCTGTCGGTGGCCCGAATATCGACGCCCTCGCCCAGGACTCGACAATTACTGAGCACGGCACGCCCTGCCCTGCGCCCGAATTCCGCGAGCACGGACTGCCGGTGGGAACCCTCGTGTTCCCCGCACAGCCACCCCGACCACACCCGCTCCGGATGCCGCCCCGGGTCGACGGCGTGCAGCCGCGCGGCGACCCGCTCCAGACCTGCGGCGAAGGCCTCCGCCTCCACCGTGCGGTGGTGGAACGTGATGGTCGTCTGCAGCCCGTACGCCGCCATCGTCTCCAGCAACGCGGTCTGCGTCGCCGCCAGCCGCTGCCCCCGCAACTGCTCCTCATACCGCTCCTCACTATTCAGCCGCTGCGGAGTAACAACAGGGTCAGTGAGTTCCGCCACCACAATCTGATACTTCGCCAAAAGCCCCCGCGAAATAGCCGAACCAAGCGAAAGCTCATAAACAACCGGCCCGAACACCGTCGGATCGTCCATCGAGCACGCGAGGTCCTTCGGCAGCCGGTCCCACCGCGGCCGGGAGACGTACACCCGCCCCTCCGCCTCAGCCTCCTCCCGCTCCCGACGCTCCTCCTCCGACGCGCGCCGGCGGGCCTCCTCCTGCTCCCGCTCCTGCGCCCGGGACCGCGGGGGCCGTTCCATCCAGATCCGGGGTGTCGCGGTCATGTAGAGCCGGCGCATCGCGGGGATGACCTCCTGGCGGTGGACATCCGCCCACGCCT